>CAZYWZ010000061.1:0-38675 GCA_964651705.1 uncultured Verrucomicrobiales bacterium | reverse complement strand
CCCTCGTGGCGCGGATGGGAATCCGCGCCCTACAGGCCGATCCCGTGGCCGATTTCCGAGTCAGGCGTAGGCGCGGATCTCGAAGAGGGCGGCGCGTTCGGCGCCGTGGGTGGCGTGGACGCGGAGGCGGAGGCGGTCGGCGGAGGTGGGCGCGAGGCGGTGGCGGCGGAGGCGCTGGACGTTGCCCTCGATCTTTTCGGACGCGACGACCTGATCACCCTTGAGCAATTCTAGCGTATAGTCGCGGAGGGTTTCGGGCTGTGGGCCGCGGATCATCTTGGCGGTCTTGGCGCTGCTGGCGGTGAGGGTGAGTTCGCGCTCGAAGCCGGAATCGAAGGTGAGCTGGATTTCGGCGATGCGCTGGGGCTTTGGCCAGGCCAATTCGATCCAAGTGTCGGGGGTCAATGTCGTGCCCCAGCGGTGTTTCCACTCGTCGGGCAGGTCGCGGACCTCGCCGGAGAGGACGTTGGCCGCGGGGCCGAGGGTTTCGGCGGAGGCGCGTGCGGTGGCGTGGCGGGCGAGGTCGTCGGGGTCCTCGTTGCGGCAGTTGCGGATGGACTGGTCGTCGCGGAGGAGGCGCTGCTGGAGGGCGGCGACGCGGGCGGGGTCGGCGGAGAGGTCCTTGGGGAGGAATTTCCCTTTCGCGCAGAGCGCGGCGGCGGTGCCGACGGCCTGGCCCATGACGGCGCAGGTGGCCATGACGCGGGTCGAGGTGAAGGCGACGTGGCTGGCGCTGATGTTGCGGCCGGCCATGAGGAGGTTGGCGATGTTGCGCGAATAGAGGCTGCGGAAGGGGATGTTGTAGACCTCGGGCACGGGGCTCGGGGTGAAGGGCTTGATGTCCTTGCCGTAGAATCCCTCCGGCGGGTGTTCGTCCAGCGCCCAGCCGCCGATGGCCACCCCGTCGGGGAACTGCTTCCATGCGCCCTCGACCTCCGGCTGCACGAAGACGTGTGGGCCGAGCAGCCGCCGGCTCTCGCGCTTGCCCGGCACCATCCCCACGAACTCCAGCGCCCAGTTCGCCGCGTCGGGCCGCGACCCGCTGTTCTTGAGGTAATCCCACACCCCCAGCACGATCGCGAGCAATTCAAAACGTAAACGCTCATTGTCTTTTATGGTATTGCCCATCCCGCCGAGCTCGATCCACCAATAGCCGTAATCCAGCTCGGTGGGTTTGCGGAACACGAGGTCCTCGGCGGTGATCTTCTTGGCCCAGGGCGGCGGGGTGAACGGCATGGGGCGGTCGTGTTGGCGGGCGGTGAACAGGATGCTCGATCCCTGCGTGCGCGCGTCCCCTTCGGCGGGCGCCAGCTCCTCGGCGAAATCCAATTTTCCCTCGCGGCCCCAGTGGAATTCGGCGCCGGCCTCGAAGCCGAGGCGGCTATCGCCGGTGCAATCGGCGTAGAGGGGGGAGGTTATCTTGTACAGTGTCTCGGTCTTGTCGCAGCGGGCCCAGGCGGTCTGGATGCGCCCGTCCTTGGTCTCGGCGCGGAAGACCGCCGTATCCAGCAGCAGGGTGATATTTCGCTCGGAGATGACCTTGTCATAGAGCATGAGGTCCCACAGCTCATAGGCGCGGTGCGGGTTGCGCGCGGCGTCCTCGAGCCGCAGCTCCTCGATGATCCCGCCCTCGCGCCAGCCCTTGCGGCCCCCGTGCTTGTCGGCGCCGACGATGTGCATGCGGATCTCGCTGCTCGCGTTGCCGCCGAGCCGCGACCGGTCTTGGACGAACACGACCTTCGCGCCGTTGCGCGCGGCGGCGAGCGCCGCGCAGATCCCCGACATGCCCCCGCCCGCGACCATCAGGTCGCAATCCAGCGCGACCACCGACATCCCCGGCTCCGGCGCGTAGGGCTCCGAGGGTTCGGGCTTGGGCTCGATCGCCGCCAGCGCCGCCCGGATCTCCTCGTGCGTGCGCGGGCCACCCGCGTCCTCCGCCCGCGCGGCCGGCGCCCGCACGATCAGGCTGTATCCCGCGAACGCCGCCGCCGAACCGATGAATCCCCGGCGCGACAATGCCGGGATTCTGCCGCCCTCTTCCAGTTGCATAGGACGATAGTTTGGCGAATCCCCGGCGCCCCGCAAGTCCCGCACCGTTCGCCCTGGAACGCTCCGTAACAGGGCCATGGCACGGGTCGCTCAGTCGAGGGAATCGCCTTACAGTTCGTTCTTGGTTCGCCGGAGGACGCGCCTCCCTGCATCCGGTCCGCCAACCATCAGCGGGGATCTGCGTTCCCGATCCCTGTGCCAGCCCGGTCGTCTTCTCGTCGGACGGGCGGCGGAGACTCGATCCGCCAAACCCGCACGTTCCGTCCCCGCTGTCGCAGGATCGGCGCGGCCATCGCCTGAAGGTGGACCAGATTGCGGATCTTCTCCTCGACCGGGAGATGGGCAAGCCGAAGGCGGCGGGCCTCCTTGGCCGCGACCAGCCTCGTCATTGCGCTGACTGCCATAACTTCCACCTCTCCACAAGCCCGTGGCGGGCGAGCACCGTGTCGCAATATCCTGCATCCATCGTCGCCTCGCGCAAGAAGGCAGAAAAGCGTTGGCGGTCCTTGTCGCGCCCCGTCTGGAGCTACAGATCGAGTCTTTCCAGCAACTCATCGAGGGTTAAACCGTGATGGATAGCGATGCGTTTGAGGATTCCCGAGAGAGTTCCGGTCTTGATTGGGTGATGATGGGGAACTACCTCGTGGCTTTCACCATCCCGCAGGGTGATGATGCGGATGTGGGAGCCCCTTTGCCGGTCCACCTCGTAGCCGAGCACGCGGAGCGCCTTCACGAGTTGGAGCCCGTTGACGCCGCGCGGAATCTTCATCGCGCCATAACCTCGTCGCGCACGAAGTGAAGGCGGATCACCCGCGGCGCTTCCATCGTCTCATCGAAATAGCAATCGACGGCGTCCTTCACCATCGAGCGCAGTTCCTCGAGGGTGTCGCCCTGGGTGTGGATGCCGTAGCCCAGCGCCGTCGCATTGTAGCCACCATCGGCCTCGTCCTCCCGCACCTCGAAAATGATTTCGCTCATGGGAGTAGTTTAAGGGCTTGGACCGCTGCTGGCAAGACACCCGGCCAGATTCGCGCGCGCGGCATGCAGGGATGCATGCCCTCCCGGCCTCGACCCTCGCGCCCTCCGTGGTGAAGAACCCTACCGCCGCCGCCGGACGATGCGCTCGACCTGGTCGAGGAACTGGCCGACGCTGTCGCGCGGTTTGACCTCCTGCGCCCGTTTCAGCAGGGGAACGGCCTGCTCGAGCTTTCCCTGCTCGACCAGCAATTGCGCGTGGCGGACCTTGGCGTCGGCCTCGAAGGCCTCGATGCCCTCGGCGCGCTCGTACATGAAGATCGCCTTCTCGGGCTCGCCCTTGCGCCCGTAGTGCTGGCCGAGCAGCAGCAATGCCTCGCCGTCGAGCGGGTCGAGGTCCACGATCTCGTGGAGCACCTTGGCGGCCTCGTCCGCCGCGCCCTCCGCCGCGGCCACCCGCGCCTCGGTCTTCAGCAGCCGCCGCTTGTCCTCCGCCGCGAGCTGGTCCAGGCCCGCGTCGCGCAGGCCCTGGGCGACCTCCTTGGCCGCCGCGGTCGCCCCGCGCTGGGCGAGGATCTCGGCCGCGCGGACGCCGGCGGGGAGGCCCTTGTCGGGCGCCACATCCATGGCCATCACGTAGGCCCGGGCCGCCAGGCCGTAGAGCTTCTCGTTGACGTAGATATCCCCCAGCAGGTTGAGCGCCTCGGGGGTCGCCTTGTTCATCCGGATGAGCATCTCGTAATTCTGCGCGGCCTTCATCGGCTGGTTCATCCCGATGAACGCGTTGGCCTGCAAGAGCCAGTAATCGGCCCGGTCCGGCGACTGCGCGATCAGCTCGTCGATCAACGCGCCCACCTCGCCGAACTTCTGCTGCGAGAACAGCGCCCGCGCGAGCCCCAGCTTCCAGTCCGCCACGTCCGGCTGCAACAGCAGCGCGCTGCGATACGCCGATTCCGCCGAGAGCCACCGCTCGGTATTCAGGTAGGCGAGCCCCAGGATCCCCAGCACCGTCCCGTCCGCCCCGCCCAATTCCACCGCCCGCGTCAGGGACTTGATCGCCTCCGCGTGCCGCCCCTTCCGGAAGTGGATCATGCCCAGATTCTTATGGGCCCTCAAAAAACTCGGGAACTTCTTGATCGCCTGATGGTATCGCGCGGCCGCGCGGTCGATGTCGTTGCCCTGAAAATAGAGGTTGGCCAGCATGAAATCGAACTGCGCGTTGGTGTCGTCGGTGATGTATTCCATCAGGTCGCGGACCACCTGCCGCGGGTTGGTGGCGATCCGGTCGCTGAGTTCCTGCATCCGCGTCTTCTCCTCCTCGGTGGAAAGGTAGGGCTCGATGTCGGTCCGCATCCCATAGCTGCCGAGGAAGTCCCTCTTGAACTCCTCCGAGCGGAAGTAATCCACCGGCCACGAGGGCGTTGGCTCTTGGGCCGACACCCCGGAGGCCAGGGCAAAGCCCAAGGAGATGACGCACCACCACGCCCCGCCCGAAGGGAGGGCCCGCGGCCTCGCGGGCCGCGTCTCACAAGGCATCCTCAGGCACATGTCTCCACTTGATCTCATATCTCCTCCATCATGGCTTGAAACTGATCGGTATCCTCATCCGAAACGAGACGGCCTTGCCGCCCTTCTGCCCCGGCTCGAAGCGCCACTGCCGCACCGCCGCCAGCGCCGCCGGGTCGAACGCCGGATTGGTCGATTGCTCGACGCGCACATTCGTGACGCGGCCATCGGCCAGCACCGTGAACGCCACCAGCACCCGCCCCGTGATCTCCTGCTTGCGCAACTCCGGCGGATAATTCGGCTTCACCTGGTTGACCACCTTCGGCGGCTGGTCCAGATCCGATGCGGAAAATACCTCGTCCACATCCATCCCCTGCGAGGCCCGGTTGAACGCCGCGCGCGTCAGGTCCGCCATCATGCCCGACCCCTCGCCGCCCACCGCGCCGGGATTCAGGGCCAACTCCAACTGCGAGAGGTCCAGCGGCGGCGGCGGCTGGTCCGGCGGCGGCTCCGGCTCCTCCTCCTTCTCCTCGGGCGGCGGCTCCGGCGGGGCGACCGGCGGCGGCAACTGCGCCACGTCCACCAGCCGCAGCAGGTCGTCCTTGCCGCCGCCCCCGCCGATGACCTGGAGCAACGGCAGGACAAGGAACACGGCCGCGCTCATCACCACCGCCCAGAACGCGGTGCGCAGCGCACGCCAGAATCCCAGCCCCTCGCCCTGCCAGCTCATCGGATCACATCCCCGCGCGTCACGCCCTCACCCGCTCACTGCACGACCCGCGCCGTCGCCACGCTCACCTTCGTCGCCCCGGCCAACTTCGCCTCGTCGATCACCCGCACGAAAAGCCCCGCCTGGGCGCTCTTATCCACCTGGATGATCACCGGCAGATCCTCCTGCGCGATCATCCGCTTCACCAGCGGCTGCACCCCGCTCACCCCGATGTCCCGGCCCCCGTACACCACCGCGCCTTCCAAGGTCACCGCCAGCAGGATGCTGTTCTTCTCCAGATTCGACGCCGACGCCGCCTGCGGCTTGTCCACCTCGATCCCCGTCTCCTCGACGAACGTCGTCGTCACGATGAAGAAAATCAGCAGGATGAACACGCAGTCGATCAGCGGCGACATGTCGATCCCGCCCTCCCCGCTGTCGCCCTCGTCAAATGCCTGGAATCGCTTCATAAATCCTTTCAGGGGAGGGCATGCCCTCCTGGCGGAACCTACCCATTCCCGGCCCCTTTCTTGCTCATCCGGTACACGAACTGCGCGCAGAGCGTCTCCATGTGCGCGAGGAACGCCGCGTACCGGTCCCTTTCCCTCGCGAGCTGGTAGTGCCAGAAGAATCCCGGCAGCGCGATCACCAGGCCCGTCTGGGTCGTGATCAGCGCCTCGGAGATGCCGCCGGAGACCATGTCCATGGTCTTGTCGCCGCCGCCGCCCATCGACAGCGCCTGGAACGTGGCCAGCATCCCCGTCACGGTCCCCAGCAACCCGAGCAGCGGCGCCGCCGCCACGCAGACCTTCATGAACTTCAGGTCCCGCGCGAAAGGCTTCAATTCCCCCATGCGCAGTTCCGCGAACCGCGACACGATCTCGGCGAGGTCGTGGCTCTGCATGGCGAACTGGATCATCCGGCCGATGGGGCCCCGCCGCTTTCCCGCCTCCGGGATCCACTCGCGCCACTCGGACTCCGGCACCTTACGGTACGCCTTGGCCTTCAGCCCGAGGCGCACCTGCATGCCCTTGTAGAAAAGCATGAAGCTGACGATGCCGAGGGGCACCATCGCCCACCCGCCCTTCCGCCAGATGTCCAGCGCCTGTTGGAGGAGTTCGCCCATCGATGCGTTTCCTACGCGGCCTTCTGGTCGCCCGCCCCCGGCAACCGGTTCAGGAACGCGATCGCCACCTTCTCCATGTTCTGGATCAGGCCCGTCGCCCTCCGCGACATGAAGGCGTGCAGCAGCAGCGACGGGATGGCCACGATCAGGCCGTACTCCGTCGTCACCAGCGCCTCCGAGATGCCGCCCGAGAGCGTCTTCGCGTCGCCCGTCCCGAAGACCGTGATCATCTTGAAGGTGTTGATCATGCCGGTGACCGTGCCCAGCAGGCCCAGGAGCGGGGCGGCCGACGCGCACAGCGCGATGAACGGCAGCAGGCTCTGCAGCTTCAGCCTCGCGGTGAGGACCTTCTCGAACATGACCTCCTCGATCAGCTCCTTCGGCTCGCCGATGTGGCTCAGCGCCGAGTGCAGCATGTCGCCCACGTAGCCGCCCAGCCGCTTCGCGTACGCCGCGCCGGCCTGCACGCCATGGTCGTTGACCTCCTTGAAGAGCCTCTCCAACTGCAGCGGGCTGACCTCGCGGATCCGCGCCATCTGGAGCCACTTGATCAGCGCCACCACCAGCGCGCACGCCGCCAGCCCCAGGATCGGGAACATCGTCGGGCCGCCCGCCGCGATGTGCTCGAAGAGCGTCTCCTTGGTCTCGGCCAGTTTGAACGCGCTGCCCAGCGTCGGGTCCATCGGCATATCGCCCTGGCCCGAGGTGACGAGATCCCGGATCGGTTTCACGAAGGCCCCCGCGCCGACGTCCACCACGTGGGGCTCCGTCGAGCCGAGCCGCTGCTCGACCAGGCCCGTGGACCCGCCATCCTCCGAGGCGAACACCGCCACCGGCCCCACCAGCGCGAAGGTCCCCTTCTTGACCTCGCCATTGGCCGCCACCGCCGTGCCCCCGAACACCTCGCCCCCGGCCACCTTCTGGATCCGGTCGACCGCACCCTCCAGCACCTTCATCTGCGCCGTCAGCTTCGATAGCGTCGTCGCGTCGCCGCTCGCCGAAGCGCCCCGCGCGCCCTCGACCGCCGCCTTGTATCGCTGCAGCTCGCCGATGTGCACCCGCGCCTCGAAATTCCGCACGTACTCGTCCAGCAGGTTGGAGATGTACGACGACTCCTGGCTCTTGGCCTTGATCTCGTTCTTCAGGTTCGCCGTCTCGAGGCTCCGGTTGTCCAATTCCCGCGCCGCGTCGTCGTACTCCCGTCGCGCCGCCAATACCTTGTCCTCCAGGCCGCTCAGCTTCTTCGACAGGGGGATCTTCTCCTTGCCGATCTCTTCGCGCACCTCGGACAACTGCTGCAGCGACTCCTCCAGCTCCGCCCCGGCCTGGTTGGCCACCGCCTGCAGCGTCTCCTGCGCGCCCGCCGGCACCGCAAGGCAAAGGGCCAAACCAAAGAACGCCACGCCAAGAATCCTCATACGCACAATCCCATCCGTGTTCATCCGTGTCCATCCGCGGTTAAAATCATTGCACCTTCACCGGTAGCGGCACGAAGTCCGCCACCTTCTCGTTCTCCGAAATGCCTATCGCCTCCGAGATCTGCCCGACCGCCGCGGGCAGCTCCTCCCATTTCCAGCCGCCCTCCGTGGGCACCCCGCGCCCCGCCACGCCCTTCTCCGGGTTCGCGTAAAAGGCCTGCCCCAGCCCGAGGTACATCGTCCGCACCTCCGCGGTCTTGCCGTCGCCCACCGCCCGGATCTCCCGGGCCACCACCACCTCCCGGTTGAACTTGTCCACCTCGTTCAATATCCCCACCACGTTCTGGTACCGCTCCAGCAGAGTCAGCTTCGACTCCGCGGGATTCTCCGGCAGCCGCCGCACCAGCGGGTCCACCTTCTGCCGCACCGTGTCCGGCAGCAGCGGCAGCACCTCCCCCTGCACCCGCCGCTCCAGGGTCGGCACCTTCTCCGCCAGAAATGCCGCCGCCTGCTCCAGCGTGTCCCGCTCCGCGCGCAATTTCCCGATCTCCGATCCCGCCCCCTCCGCCTTCTTCCGCGCCTCGGCCGTCTTGCCCCCCAATTCCTGGATCTCCCGCTCCACCAGCCCGACCCGGTCCTCGAGGATCTGCTTCCCCAGCTCCCAGTCCAGCCGCTCCTTCGAGATCAGCTGCTCCGCCTCCACCCACTTCTCCAGCTTCAGGCGCGCGTCCTTCAGCGGCGACACCGGCGCCCCATCCTCCGCGGCGCCCGCCGCGCACACCAGGGACACCCACACCATCGCCGCGACCCGGCCCCTTGCTCGCCCGCTGCCGCCGCCAACCCGAGTTTCATCATTCATGTCATCGCTCCAGTTCCGCGCCTTCTCACCAATCAAAACTCACGCCCATCGAGTACTCGCGACCCTTCCGGTACGACTCGTACGTCCGCTCGATGGACTTCGTGTTATAAGTCCACTGATATTCGGGATCTAATAGGTTCTTTGCCCGAAGCGTTACCTTCCAATGGTCGTAGAACACCTGGCTGAATGTGAAATCCACCTGGGGCGCCGGCTGCGTGTACACGTCCGGCGTCAGCGGATCTGCGCCCGCCTTATAAAGGAACGGCCCGGTTATGTTGTAGAATAACCCCATGAAGGTTCCCGAATCCGCATTGTCGTACGCGATGCTCGCGTTCGCGGTGTAAGTGGGCTGTCCCTGGAGGGGCCGCGTCCTCGGGAGATCGCTCCCCGCCTGATCGAGCTGGTCGATCAGCGTGTCCGACTTACGCACCTTGGACGCGATGTACGCCGCGTTCACGCCGACCTCGATATTCTCCAGCCACCCGAAGCCCGCGAACGCCCCGGCTAGATCGTCGAAGCGTTTCCGCGCCTCCAGCTCCAAACCCCACACCCGCCCCAGTGGCGCGTTCTCGTAAAAATCGAAATCCACGTTCGACGCGAACTCGATCGGATCGTCGATCAGCTTGTAAAACGCGCCCAGCGACACGACGTCGCCCGGCTTCGGGAACCACTCCCAGCGCACGTCGAGGTTGTCCACCACCGACATCTCCAGCAGGGGGTTCCCGATAAAGAACTCCCCCTCGATCAGGTCGCGCGTCACCACGGGCGCGATCTCCCGGAACGTCGGCCGCGCGATCGTCCTGCCATATGCCGCGCGGAAGTTCATGTTCTCCGCGGCCTCGTAGGCGAGCAGCAGGGCGGGCAGGGCGTCCAGCCGCAGGATGTGGGCTTCTCCAACCGGGAACAGGCTGCCCTCACCAAAACGGTCATCCGGCAGCGGGCTCGCCGCCCGCAGGTCCGTTGCCTCCAGCCTGACCCCGAACGTCACCGTGAGCCGATCGGTCGCCACCAGGTCCATCATCGCGTACCCGGCGGTGATGAGCTGGTCGGCCTCGTACTCGCCGAACGGGTCGTCCGTGTCGTATAGGAACCAATACAGGTTGCGGTCGGCCTCGGCGTTCGCCCGGGCCCTGGCGACCGCATCGGCCGTCGCGGGAGGGATGCCGCGCCCGATCAGGAGGTTGTAGTAATAATCGTACCTGGCCTCGAACGGCACGCTGCCGATATTATCCTCCAGCTCCCCGAAAACCTCCTGCCACGACTCGTCGCCATCGGCAGTATAGGATGTCTGCGCGAACGCGCTCGCCTGATACGCGAAGTCCAGCTGGTCATAGTCGCGCGACTGCTTGTCCCAGTAGATGCCAAGCTTGATTTCGCTCCCATCCTCTCCTTCGGGGGTGATGGGGATCGCGATGTCCATGCGGGCGGAATAGCTCTCGTCGGCAAACTCCTTCCAGGTCCTTAGCAGGGGTTGCTCGGATGTTAGCCCGATGCCCTCGACCGTGTACTGGTTGCCGCCGGGCGAGGGGCTGAAACGGGAGAAGAAACGCCGTCCGTCCGGCTGTTTCTCGGAGGAATTCCCGCGGGCGGCCAGCCAATTCACCCGCGTCCGGTTGAGATCCTCGAAGATGTGCTCACCCGCGAGCTGGAGGGCGTTGAGGGAGCGCTCGGTGTACTGCAGGATATGCTCCTCGGCATCGTCATTCCGCTTGCGCAGCGCCTCGTCTTTCGCGGTCTGATTATATAGGAGGGTCAGCGATATCCGGTTGTCTTCCGACGGCTCGAACGATAGATTGAATAGCCCGCTGGCCAAGACCTCGTCCTCCCCCTTGTCGGTCTCGAAGACTTTCACGCCATCGAAATTGCCGCTGAGCGGCTCCGGTATCGGGCGCCCGTCGACGTAATTGTATCGCCCGTACTGGCCATCCGGCTGATAGGAGTAATCCCGGTCATAAGTGGCCGCCAGCAGGATGCCGAGCGGCCGCCCCATCATCTGGACGGTTTCCCCGAGCACCGCCGACCAGGAGTGCGATAGGCCGGGTGTCTCTTCCGTGGTGCCCATGACGGGGGAGAACGCCTTGGTCGCCTCCCCCCATTGCAGCCCAACCTCCTTGGAGGGCGCGACCTGGGGCGGATTCCCCGGCGCCACCTGCTTGTATTCGTCCGGCAACTTCCGCTTCGAGTCGAACCCGAAGGTCGGCACTCCCCCGCCATCGTAGGTCCGCCAGCGGTCGTTGAGGGTCGCCTGGCTGTTGTAGGAGATGCTCCCCCCGACCTTGAAGGTGAACTCCTCCGGGAACGACAGCGTCCGGATGTTGATGTTGCCCCCCGAGGATTCGCCCGGCAGGTCCGGGGTGAAGGTTTTCGAGGAGGTGATGCTATCGATGACCTCGGTGGGAAAGATATCTAGGTTGACCGCGCGGCGCTCCGGGTCGGAGCTGGGGACGGGACCCCCGTTCAACAGCGTGCTGAGATATCGGTCGCTCATGCCGCGGACCACGACGTATCGGTCGTCTTGCACGGAGGTGCCCACCAGCTTCTTCAGCGCGTCGGCCGCCGTGGACACGCCCTGCTGGGAGAACGCCTCCGCCCCGATCGACTCCAAGATGCCGCTGGCATCCTGCCTCTCGATGAGCAGCGCCGTCTCGCCTTCCCCGACCAGCTCGCCCGAGACGACCAATTCTTCCATCTCGTAGACCTCGGAGGTCATCGTCACGCGCACCTCGCGGAAGACGCCCGCGGTGACGGCGATGTCCCCCTTGCGCTCGCGCGCGTAACCCGCCTTGGAAACGGTTATCTCGTATATCCCGGGCCTCACCGCGTCGAAGACGAACCGGCCCTGCGCGTCCGACGACAGGGTCTGACCCAGCTCGCCGATCGTCACGCGCGCGTTGCCGATCGGATCGCCCGCATCCGCGTCCAGAATGACGCCGCGGATCCCACCGACCGCACCGCCGTCTTCCTGCCCCTCGGCCCGACGCGCCACGGCGAGGCAGCACGCGCAGGAAATGCAGACTGCCAGGCGCGTAACCCACTGTCGTCGAGACGCTATCCGGCGAGTGCGCATTGGATGGGAACAGCATTAGGCGCCGATTGTTACGTCCCCGTGACGAGTTGGCGAAAGCTTGCCGACACTTGGGTGACCGCGGCGCGACGGGCGGCTCGCCGCATCGGCGGAAGCGCGCCGTCGGTCGCTTTCACCCCGCGGCTCTCGCCTTGGCTGCGTCCCCTTCCAGGGTCCGGATCGCGGACGCCACGAGTTCGCAGATGTCTTCTCCGAGGTTGGGCTGGAAGCCAGATCGGGCGATGAGGACAAAGGCGAGTTCCCGCGCCCGGATGCGGGCATTGTGATGTCCGGCGGCGGCGCGGAACGCGTCGGACCAGGCGCGCGCGGCCCCTTCGGCGTCCCCGAGGCGCTCCAGCGCGATGGCGATGCCGGCCATCGCCGTCGGGCGCTCATTCGGGGGGATGACGCCCGCGGCCTCCCGGGCGAGCCGGAGGGCGGCCGCGGCGCGATCGGGCTGGCCGACCGCCGCCCAGCACAGCGCGACCCGCGTCAGCGTCCGCGGGCGCTCCTCCAGGACGGGATAGGTCGCCTTGCCCTCAGCCTCGGCGGTTTCCAACCATTCCCGGACAACGTCCAACTTGAGCGGCATCGCCCCGCGCAGGATCTGTCCGGCCCGATCCAACTCCCAAGGGTGGATCCAGTGCGGGCTGGCGATCGCGAGCTCCGCGGCCGACTCGCGCAACGCCTGCGCCGCGTCGGCCGCCCCCGTGCCATCGACCACGCCCGCCATCGCCAGCCGCGCGTCGGCCTGCCAGGCGGCGCCCGCGGCCATCCGTCCGCCCTCGCAATCGCGCAGCATCGGCTCCGCCTCCCCAAATCTCCCGGCGCGAGCGAGCGCCAGCGCCACCAGCGTTCTCGCCAGCACGAGGTCCTCGGGATCCAAACTCCCGCCCAAGATCCCCTTGGCCTCCGCGTGCCGCCCGAGCGATGCGAGCACGGCGGCGCGGTATGCCTCGATCCGGCTCCGCCGCCACTCGCCCTCCGCGGACGCCGCGACTCCCACATCCGCCACCAGCGCCTCGGCCGTCCCGCGGTCCGCCGCCTCAGTCGCGTGCAGCGCCACCCGCCCCAGTGCCAGTCCCCGGCGATAGTTCGTGATGCCCATCGCCATCTCCCGCGCCTCGGCATAACACCCGGCACGCCCCAGCGCGTCCGCCAGCGCCTCGCGCACCCGCGCGCCGGTGTCCTGTTCGGCGTCGGCATGCGGCACCAGGCGCATCGCCAGCGCCAGGCCCTCGGGCACCCCCGCCAACGACGCGACCGGGCAGCATCCCAGCCACAGCCAAAGTCCGATCTGTCTCATATCATGCTCCCAATGCCGCGCGGGCCAAAACGAGGAGGGGCGGCTCCCGCGAGCCGCCCCCCGATTCGCTTCTCGCGGGCACTCCGAGGTGCCCGAGACATGCGCCACCCTTACAGCGGGATGACGCGGAAGAAGTTCGTCGTCGAACCGGCACCCGCGTTCGTATACGACACCGAGGAGCCGGTCCCCGTCACCAGGGACAGGGGCCGATAGTGTTTCATGTCCTGCGAGCCCTCGATCGAGTACTGCACGCCGCTCATCGCCGCGAAGCTCACGATCGGGTCGCCGCCGGCCGTGAAACCGATCGATACCGCCGGGCCGTCATCGGCATTGGCGCTGTTGGTGAAGACCTTCAGCCACTCGAGCACCGACCAGCCCCGCAGCCAGTTGTTGTCCTGGAACGCGCCCCGGAACGTCGCCGGCACGTAGAACCCGTCCGAGGGAGGCGTCACGCCGCTGCCGCGCCCGTAGGCCCCCGCCTGCAGCCGCGGGTCCAGATTCCCGTTGTTTCCATCGAGGCTGATCCGGCCGATGCCGCCAATCCCCGGATTCACCAGATACGTGTTGGTGCGCGACACGACCTGAAACAGGTTGCTCTCGATCGCGGGACGATTGTTGCTGTTGATCAGGGTGTTCGTGGTCTCCGCATACGCGCGGTAGAAACTCACCCCGGCGAGGATCAGGTCCGGCTCGGTCGGGTTGCTCCCGACCGCGGGCAGAAACCCGAACTCGTCGCCACCGGAACCATCGCCAGGACGCGCCCACGCCATCCGGTCGATGGTCTGGAAGGTGAACGCCGCCGCCGCCGCCGTCGCCGCGGGAGCCGCGTTCGCCACGCCGTTGGTCCCCACGCCGTTCACCCGGATGGCCACCGAATTCGTGTCGCAGTCCAGGATCAGCCCATTGTACCACTTGCCGCCGGTGTTCCCGCGGAAGCGGACATAATTGTCCCCGGTCGCGTACGAATCGATGCCCCGACCGATCGCCGTGAAGTTGTAGATCTTCGGGATCGAGAACGGACGCGAGACATCGCCCTCGTCCTCGTTGGCGCCGGCGTTGTTCTCGCCGCCGTCCATCTCCATGAGCTTGTCGCCCTGGCCGTCACCCTCGTCGCGGCCCGTCCGCGTGTCGCCCTCGAAGAAGAAGTCGTCCGCGCTCGTGCCGTAGTTGCCGGTGTTGTCCTGGATGCCGAACCAGAACTGCCCCTTGCCGCGGAAGCCCTCGTCCCAGTCGAAATTGTCGTCGCCGTTGAACAGCGCGGCGAGATATTTCATGTTCACGGTGCCGCCGAACCACTCGAAACCGTCGTCCTGGTTGTTGAAGATCTCGATGAACTCCAGGCAGGTCCCGCGACCCACGCCGCCCATCGTCAGGCCGTTGATCTCGTTGCCGGGGTTCAGCACGAACCCGGCATATCGGATCGACGCGAAACGCAGGACGCCGCTGTCGTCGTCATCGTTCGTCCCCCCGTACACGCCGTTCGTCGGGAAGGTCTGGAACCCCTCGATGAAGTCCGCCGCCGTGCCGCTGTTGCGGCCGCCCGCCGTCGTCGGATCCACGACCGCGTCCGTGCCGGTGATGTTGTTCTGGGCGATCCGGGTCTTGCCCATGATGATCACGCCGCCCCACTGCGCGTCGTACGCAAACCCGTTGTTGCCGGTGTTCGTCGCACCCGCGATGTCCGTGTACACCGGGCCGTAGCTCCGCGGCATGCCGTACACCGCCAGGTTGGAGCCGTTCATCACCGGCGGGATCGTCGCCGCCCCGCCAGGGACATTGCTGTCGTCGATCGACGTGAACACGATCGGCGACTCCTTCGTCCCGTTCGCCACGATCTTCGCGCCGCGCGTGATCAGCAGGGTCCCCGGATCCGCCGGATCGCTCACCGACGTCCCCGCCTTGGTCGACTGCTCGCCGCGAATGATCGTCCCCGGCTCGATGCTCAATGTCGCGCCATCCTCCACGAAGGTCAGCCGGTCCAACACGTACACGTTGTTCGCCGTCCACCGCGTGTCATTCGTGATCCGCGTCACCGGCTGCCCTGGCGTCGTCACCAGGACGAAGGTCACGCCGCCCTCCGTCTGCGGCACGCCGCTGGCGTACTGCCCCACATCGAACGCCGCCTGCGCCGCGCCCGCGCCCGCGAGCGCCATCGCCCCCGCGGCCAGATTCTTATACATCTTTCTCATTCTTCCTTCTCCTATCCCTCAGGGTTTGTCTGATTCGTACCTCAAATTAGGACCGCTTCCGCCGCGCCCGCCAGAACGCCAGCCCCAGCACCGTCGCCGCCATCGCCGCCCACGTCCCGGGCTCGGGGATGACGGAGACCATCTGGAAGCCACCATCCACAAAACTGCCGTACCCCGCGATCAGCGTATCCAACCCAGCCGCCACGCCGGTGTCGTGCGTTGCAGGAAATGCGTCGTCGTCGTTCGGGAAGTTCAGGTTGAACTGCAATAGCCCAAACTCCGTGGCCAGGTCCACGCTCCCAAGCGCACTCACGTTGTATACCAGCATGAACGCCTGCTCTTCGTCGTGGGCCGCGCCCTCGGCACTACCCGTCACCCCAAACTCTCCGGCCCCCAGACCCGCGCTGTAATCGTCATCGCCGATCTGGAATGTGAGAAAGTCTTCCCACGCGCCATTGATCTGAGCCAATTCGGCAGGAGTGATTCCGCCGACGGCAAGGGTGGCGAGGTCGATCGCGTTCGAGAAATTCCCGACGCGCACCACGCTGCCGACCGCAAGGTTCGATCCGGATGCATTTAATACGGTCGTATATCCATTAGCTCCGGAGGCGATGTAGTAGTATGGCACCGGGGCCGCCAACACGCCTATCGCCATCACGGCACCGATCACTGTCGATGCTATTTTCTTCATATCGTCTGTCCGTTTCATATTATCTCAATCCTCTCTTCTCATTTTCCCTTAAAATGCCTTGGTCAAACCTTCCCATCAAAAGGCCGGATTAACCGCCAGCGTGAAGTCGTTCGCATTGAGGCGCTGCACGAGGATCCCTTCACCAGCACCTATGACGATGCCGTCGGCATTGCTCAGGCCCTGACGCCACGTTGTCCCATTATGGAAATGGTCCGTCAGTTGTCCGGTCAAAGGCGCATACCGACGGACCTTATCCGCGTTGGCGCTGATCGCAGCGTCGAGGACGCTGTGTTCTGACGAGCTCTCTCCAAATTCATTCCACATCCCTGATGCCTTCAACGTCATCGGAAACGGACTCGGATTGCCAATCAGGTTCTGGCGATTCGCCGCGGCGTATCCGCCGGGGAAGAGTGTGCGTGTCTTGCGCACCTCACCAGCCACACGAACCACCGTGGTGCTTGCCGTGACACGCTGTTGGATGATGAATGCATTCTTCGTGCCGATCGGCTCCCCCGAGCGATTCGTCCCATCCAAGCCGGTCCTGCGCCACTGGCCGGCGGAAGTATTGAAGAAGTACTCCAAGCCTATCTGTTGAGTGATCGGGTCGAACAGACGCAAAATTGTGCCGGCGGCGCCCGAGTTTGCTCCCCCGACAATCCCGGCCGACGCAACTTGTGCTGCGTTGGTTCCGAAGAGACCGCCCAATGTCCATTGTTTCCGGACCACAAATGTCGAACCTTGTTTAATCTGCTGCGGAACCGGCCCTGATAGATACACTGTCGTCGAGGAGTTGCTTGCCACGGGGAGAATGAATCCAATGTATCGCCCGGAAGTCACCTCCAACTCGTATTTGCTATCTCCGGACGCGCTGTCGAATTCTCCCGCCGTCATTGCGGCCGCATTATCGGTGATGTTGCTGGCGCCGACAGCGCTTACGACCCCTTCGTGCTGGACCGGCCGAACAAACGGGACAGAGAATAGCCTTTGCGTCCCGTTCGTGATCGTGACGCTGATGAACCCATTATCCCTCGCCGTCTGTGACGCGTGGGGGGTGCCGAGGCACGCCGCCGCGAGGATGGCCCCTGTCAATACTATCTTCTTCATCGTCCTTCTTCCTTTCTTTCCCTTGGTTGGTCTCTTGTCTTTTGGATCAATCCGATCGAATCCGCGTTGCGACACTTCTCTGATCGCGATGCCTATTACAGCATGCCGCGGTGACCGTCCGGCTTCGCCCGTGCAACGATTCTGTGAATCTCGATTTTCGTCATTTGCGTGTCGGGCGCCGATAACCCCTAGTAGCGGAAGGTGATGCCGCCGCTGTAGCTGGTGGACTGGGCGCCATCGAACTCGATGCCCTCGAGTTCGCCGTTGTAGGAGAAGTCGCTGGTGGCCATGTAGCGGTACATGCCGTGGATGCCGATGTCCTTGGTGATCTCCCAGCGGAGGCCGCCGAAGCATTGCCATCCCGGGATGACGACGGTGCCGCTGGCGCGATCGCGGAGGAGCTCGGGGTCATCGCTGCTCCCGCCATCGGTGAGGCCGAAGAGCGGGGTGGAGTCGATCTCGATGGAGGTGTACATGAAGACGAGGCCGGCGCCGGCGCCGACGAACGGCGTCAGGTTCCAGCTATTGGGGTACTGGAGCACGAAGTTGGCGAAGACCGGGATCTGCCAGAGGCTGCCGCCGACCTCGTACGATTGGTTTCCGCCGTAGGTCCCGCTGCCGCCGACCTCGCCGGAGCCGGGGAGGTCGACCGTCCCCAGGCGGGCGTAGTGCGCCGCGATCTCGATCTCGATCCCGGCGTATTCGACGAAATTGTAACCCGCGACGGCGCTGACGCGGACGCCCGATTCCGTATTCAACTCGGGGCGGGTGCGGCCCATGGACGAATTCGGCACGAAGGCCACCGTGGGCGGCCCATCGCCATCCTTCTTCGTGTCGGGCACGTAGATGCCCTCCGAGGGGCGAAACTCGATCGGCATCGTTTCCCCAAACCCGACGTCGAGCCGGAAATACTGCCCCTTGAGCGCGTGGGCCTTCTTCTTCGGCGCCTCCTCGATGATGCTCTCATCGATCCCGAAATTCATCCAGTCGTCGCCCTGGGCGGCGGCGGGTTGGCCGTTACTCGCCGGGGCCGGCGCGTTGGCGGGGGCGGCGACTTGATTCTGCGCCGGGGCGGCGGGGGCCGCCGCGGCGACGGTGACGGAGGTCTCGGGGGCGGGCTTGGCGGCGGTGCCGCCGGGGGTGTGCTTCGAGGAGACCGATCCCTGCGACCCTGCGGCCAGCACGGACAGGCAGACCCCGAGCGATAGCTTCACGAGTTTCAATGGCATAGTTATCCTCCGAAATCACGGGCAACGTGCCCGCGAGGTAAGTCGCGGACAAGGTCTTAAGTGTAACAATTCCGCACCCGGATCGTGTCTGGCGCGCGTCGGCCATATGTCGTTTGTGTGACGCCGCGGGCGCGGGGATGGGGGTGAAAGACTTCCAGGTGTAGCCACGGCCGTGAGGCCGTGGGCCCCTCCGTGACCGGAGGGGCTAGATGTTCTCCCGCAGTGGTGCCCCCCTGCGGGGCATGGGATCTCGCTAGTAGCGAAGGGCCTTCGGCCCTTCGGCCGGCGGCCCGGGCCCACGCCGAAGCCCGAAGGGGCTTCGCTACGGGTGAGAGCGCCGGCTACGGCGCGGGTCCGGATGCCGCGTCGTGGGTGCCGTCGGCGCCCATGTTTTCGAGGGCGCGTTTGGCGTAGGCGTCGCCCTGGGCGGCGGAGAGTTTCAGCCAGCGGGTCGCCTCATCGATGTCCTTCTGGGGGGCGTCGTCGCGGAGCAGGAGCGCGGCGAGGTTGTACTGGGCCTTCGGGTCCCCGAGTTCCGCGGCGGCGCGGTAATATCGCGCCGCCTCGCGCGGGTTGGCGGGCACGCCGACGCCATTCTCGTACATGACACCGAGGTTATACTGTGCCGGCGCGAAGTGCTGCCGCGCGGCCTCCCGGTACCAGCGGAACGTCTGCCGGAGGTCTTTCGGGCAACCGAGTCCTTCGGCATACATGCGGCCCAGATTGAATTGGGAGGGGGGATATCCCTTCTCCGCGGCCTGGCGATAGAGCCGGACGGCCTCTGGCAGATCCTTGGGAACGCCGAGCCCCAGCGCGTGGAGTCGCGCGAGATTGTGCAGGCTCTGGGGCAGGCCCTGCGCCGCGGCGAGCGCGAACCGATTGGCGGCGGCCCCGGGGTCCGGCTTCCCGGAGATCGCGCCGCGGAGCGCCAGGAGCCCGAGGTATTCGTGCGCCTGCGGTTGGCCATCCTCGGCGGCGCGGAGAAACCAGTGCGTCGCCACCCCGAGATCCTGCGTCACCCATGTCCCATAGTAGTAGCACTGCCCGAGGAGGACCTCGCCATCGGCCTGGCCCGCGTCCGCCGACTTCCGGAACCATGCCACGGCCGCCTCGGGATCGCTGCTGCCGCCGACGCCCACCAGCTTGCAACGCCCGGCGAGGGCCTGCGCCCTCGGGTCACCCGCCTCCGCCCGCGCGAGGATCTGGCCCAGCGCCTCCCCGCCGATCGCCGACTCCAGCTCCTGTTCGGGCAGCGAGAGCCACCCCGCGACCGGATCGCCGTCGCCAGAGGCCCCCGGTGGCCCGGCGCCCAACGCCACCGCCCCGCCCAGCAGGCACAGCGCGATCGCGGGTCGGCAGAGGCCAAGAGAAAATTCGAGGGCGCCCCTCGGCCGAATCCGACGTCTCCCCATGAGAATGATGCGGCGCGCCCTAAAAAACATTTGGCCCAACCTCACCGACCCAGCTACGCGCCCCGTGTGACGGGATCGCGACCCCCATGCGACAGCTCCGTGACTTTTGGCCGGGTCTCCACGCGCGCGGGATGGCAAAGCCCCCCACCGCCCACGCCGATGGCGCGAAAAAAGTGGCAGCCCAATGGCTTTTGTGTTACGTTCGCGTGACGATGAAAAGCAAGTCCTTGGCCGTGTTGGTGATGCTGCTGGCGACCGGCTTTGGGGCCGAGGCGGCCGAAATGGGGGGCATCGGGCTGTATGTGTGGTCCGCGGCGACCGAGGTGGGCATCGCCGAAAAGACCCGGATGCGGCTGATCGTGGAGCGCTCCTCCGGGGAACCGATCCTCGTGCTGCGGGATTTTGCCAAGGGCACATCGCTGCGGACCATCGTGGCGGAACTGGTGGGCGAGCTTCGGGGCCGGGGTTTTTCGGCGACCCAAACCGTCACCCCACAGGGCCGAAGCCTGGTCACCGTCACGGGGGCACGGGCGCTCCGGGTGAGCTATTCGCCCTCGACGGTCTCGACGGAACTCGCCGATGTCCGGGGGCTCGAGGACTCCCCCGTCCTCCTGGCCCAAGACGGCGCGGCCTCGCGCTGACTCGAAAATTGGGTCGCGATGTAGGCTGCGCCTTGGCGCACGCTGCCGAACCGACCGCCCGCGTGCGCCAAGGTGCAGCCTACCATTCTCCGCTCCGGTGGTGCCCCGCACGCTGGGCATGGGATATAGCTCGAAAATTCCAGATGTACCCACGGCCGAGAGGCCGTGGACCCCCACCACGCGACCCCTCCGTGACCGGAGGGGCCACATTTTCAACCACGGTGGTAGCCGCCGCGCTGAGGCGGCGGCCCGTTTTTTGGACTGCCGTGGCAGAGCGAAGCGGCGACACCGCTTTTCCTTCCGGCGGAGCCGGGACCGGGACCCGCGCGCCCAGGGCCAACGCCCGCGCTCCGATCGCCCGAGGCGATCCGGCGCGATTATAAAGCGGTGTCGCCACCCCTGGCGGGGTTCTGCCACCGCAGTCCAAATTTCAAAGTTTCAGGCGCGCTTTCACAGGTACCGCAGCGCCAGATAGAGGTGCCCCAGCGCCACCGTCCCGAGCATCAGCGGGAAGGCGATCTTCGCAAATTCCAAGAAGCTGAATCGCACGCCGGCGCGGTTGGCGATGCCGGCGACCGTCAGGTTCGCCGAGGCGCCGACGAGGGTGCCGTTGCCGCCGAGGCACGCGCCAAGCGACAGCGCCCACCACAGCGGCATCAGGCCCTCGGGGCCGCCGAACGCCGGCGCCATGCTCTGGATCAGCGGGACCATGGTCGCCACGAACGGGATGTTGTCCACGACGGCCGAAAACAACGCCGAACCCCACAGGATCGCGACCGCGGTGGCCTCCACATTCCCACCCGTGGCGGCCAGGAGGCGATCGGCGCACAACCCCAGGAGGCCGGTCACCGCGACGCCATGGATCACGACAAAGAGCCCCACGAAAAAGAAGATCGTGGTCCACTCCGCCTCCTCGAAGCTCCGCGCCACGAATTTCGCCTGCTCGTCGTGCGACCTGCCCAGGCAATAGAGCAGCATCAGGCCCGCCGCGCCGAACAGCGCGATGGTCGCCGGCTCGAGCCGCAGCGCCCGCGCGCACAGGAATGCCACCAGCACGCAGGCGATCACCGCCAGCGACTGCACCAGCAGCCTCGGGTCGCGGATCGCGTCCCTCTCGCGAAATGCCATGACCGCGGCGCGGGCCTCCGGGGCCGCGCGCAGTTTGCGCGCCCAGATCAGGTGGAAGACCGCCAGCGCCATCACCTGGATGACGATGGCCGCGGGCGCGAGGTTCACGAGGAAGTCATTGAAGCTCAGCCCGACCATCGAGCCGATGAGGATGTTGGGCGGGTCGCCGACCAGCGTCGCGGTGCCCCCGATGTTCGCGGCGAAGATCTGCGACACCAGGAACGGGTAGGGCGCGACGCGCAGGCGCTCGCAGATCACCAGCGTCACGGGGACCACGAGCAGCACCGTGGTCACGTTATCCAGCAGCGCCGACACGACCGCGGTGACGGCCTGGAGCATGAGCATGATCCCGGCCGGGTGCGCCGCCACGCGCTTCGCCGACCAGATCGCCAGGAACTCGAAGAGACCCGAGCGGCGCACGACCGAGACGATCACCATCATCCCGATCAGCAGGCCGATCGTGTTGAAGTCCACGCCCTCGACCGCCTGCTCCTGATTCAGGATGCCGAGGCTGACCATCAGGCACGCGCCCAGCAGGGCGGCCACCGCGCGGTTGATCCGCTCCGAGATGACCGCCGCGTAGGTCGCCACGAGGATGCCGGCCGCCAGCCACATCTGTCCCCCGCCGGCGGACATCAGTCATTCCCCTTGAGCCGCTCGAGGATGTCCCACGTGGACACCATCCCCATCAGGCGCCCGTCCGATGACTCCACCACCGGGAGGAAATTCCGGGTCCGGAAGATGAGCAGCACCGCTTCCGCCACGGGGGTGTCCGGCCGCACGATGGGCGCGCCCGCGTCCACGAACTCGCCCACCCGGTGATCGCTGAGCCCGGCGTAGCGCTCCCGCAGCACCCGGAACTCCTCGGCCAGGAAAGCCAGGTCCGAGATGCGCGCCGCGCTGGGGAGCTGCTCCTCGATCGCCACCACCCCGGGAAGCATCAGCCCGAAAAGCCGGCTCTTGGCAAACATCCCGAGGTATTTGCCCGAGGCATCCACGACGGGCAACGCGAGCTGCCGCCGCTCCAGCAGGAGATCCAGCGCGCGCGCGACGGTGTCCTCCGGCCCGAGCGCCGACGGGGACGGGTCCATGATCTCGCGGCACGTGATGGGCATCGGCGGTCTCCTGCGTGTCGCGGCAGGATATTCGAAACACCGGCGGTGTCGATGGCGCAATGTCCCCCGGGGCCTTCTGGGCCACCGTGCGTGCTTGCCGTCGGGCCCGGTTGCCACTACGGTGGCAGATATCCTGCGGAGCCACCGATGCATCAGAGACAATCCACTTACAGCCGCGACGAACTGATCCAATGCGGGCGCGGCGAGCTGTTCGGCCCCGGCAACGCGCAGCTCCCGTTGCCCCCGATGCTGATGTTCGACCGCATCACGCGGATCAGCGAGGAGGGCGGCAGGCACGGCAAGGGCCACATCGTCGCCGAGCTGGATATCCGCCCCGACCTCTGGTTTTTCGCGTGCCATTTCGAGGGGGATCCGGTGATGCCCGGCTGCCTGGGGCTCGACGCCCTCTGGCAGATGATCGGTTTCTACCTGGGCTGGCTCGGCGGCCCGGGACGCGGGCGCGCCCTCGGCGCCGGGGAGATCAAGTTCCGGGGCCAGGTCCTTCCCGCCGCAAAAAAGGTGACCTATCGCGTCGACCTCAAGCGCGTCCTGATGCGCAAGCTGTTCATGGGCATCGGCGATGCCGAGATGGAATGCGATGGCGAGGTCATCTACGAGGCGGGCGACCTCCGCGTCGGGCTCTTCACGTAGCCGGACGCCGCGCGATGGGGCGCCGCCCTGGGTGAAAATGTAGCCCCTCCGGTCACGGAGGGGCCGCGCGGTGGGGATCCACGGCCGCACGGCCGTGGCTACGTCAGGAATTTTCTAGCTAGATCCCGTGCCCCGCACGCGGCGCACCACCGGGGCGGAAAATGGTAGGCTGCGCCTTGGCGCACGCTGCCGAGTCGACCGTCCGCGTGCGCCAAGGCGCAGCCTACGTCGCGACCCAATTTTCGAGTCAGCCTGTCGGACTTGGCAAAGTCCGACAGGCTGCTAGGGCCGAAATCCCGGATCGCTGGTCAGCAGCAGCTTGTCGCACCGGGCATAGAAGCGGGAGGCGTCGAGGATCTCGATCGCGACGGGCCCCTTTTCCAACGCGAACTTCCCGCCATCCTGCCAGGCGAAACCTTCCGTGCGGTGGGTGCCGAACCGCGCCGCGCTGCGTTTCCCGCCGACCGCCACGGAAAAGAACCGCGCGCCGGGGTGGTCCTCGGCAAAATCGCGGCCCCGCACCCAGAGGCGATAGGTGCCGCCCGCGGGGATCTGGATCGTCTTCGTCGCGGGGGCGGGTCTGGCGCGGGCCTTGCCCGGGGCGAGGCCGCGGATGGCGCGCACCCCGTCGTCCCACGCGGCCTCCCAGCTGCCGAGGGTCTCGAAATCTTCCGCCTCGATCCAGATGTCGGTGCCGCGGGACTTCGGGACCGGGCCCTGGCGCCCCTCGATCTCGCGGAGGAACGTCTCCCTCCGACTGGCGTAGCCGGCCTCGTCGATGGTGTAGCATCGGAGGTAGTCGAACAGGCAGCCGCCATTGCCCGGGCGCGCGTCCTTCTCGGTCGCGATGCAGGTCAGCCAGATGTGAAAGTCATTCTGCGGCAGGCCGCGCACATCCACGGTGCGGATCCATTTCCCGTCGAAGAAGAAATTGCAGTAGTCCGGCTGGAATTCGAACCCATAGACGTGGAAATCGCGGGCGAGGTCGCCGGTGATCTGGTGGAGGTCGCGGCTGACGCTGCCCTTGGCGGGGAACCACTCGATGATGCCGTAGCTGAATTCGCGCGGCCCGTGCTTGGCGTAGTGCTCGAAACAGTCGATCTCGATCCGCGGGCGCTCGCGCCACGCGCCGGACTGCACGGGATCGGAGAAGGCCTCCATGCTCCCGAGCCACGTGGTCCACATGGACTCGTGGAAACCGGGGCCGCCATCCATCTTGGCGCGCGTCTCGAAATAGCCGTAGCGGTGCCGCCTCCTGGTGATCAGCCCGCCGCCGGTGGGGAATTCCCCATCCCTCGCGCAGAGCACCCGCATCGCGCCATCGACGAGACTCACGTACTCGGGCTTGCCGAAACAGAACGGCCGGATCTTGCCGGTGCGATAGGCCCACTCGTTCGTGTTGACCGCGGGGGCGTCGAACTCGTCGGCCCAGGCGAGGGCATAGCCGGGGGGAACGGTCGTCACCTCGGCGGGAAAGGCGAGCCGCAGCGCCATGAGGTATCCCGCCAACATGCCGGCGATCTTGCCGGCGGCGGGATGCGGTGTCACCGGTTTTTCAGCGAAGATCCGCGTTCCCAAAGCCCCGCAACCGCCCCTGCGCACCGTCCTCCGGCGCGACGATCCGGATGGCGCGGACCGGACGCACGGGGCAGGCGGCCTCGCACGCGCCGCAGCCGGTGCATTTTTCCACGTACAGCTTTGGCCGCGCCGAGAAGCCGTCGGGGGATTCCGCGACGGCCAGCGCCTCGTAGGGACACTGGGTGATGCAGGCGGTGCATTCGCCGCCCGTGGCCAACAGGCAGATCGATTCGTCGATCGCGGCGAGGCCCATCACGACACGCCGCTTTTCGGGGAGGGCGAGCCTCGCGATGGCGCCGCTGGGGCAGACCTCGGTGCAGCGGTGGCAATCCTCGCGGCAATAGCCCGAATCGAACGAGGCGACGGGCGCCAATAGCCCGGAGATCCCGTGTTGCAGCACGTCCTGGCGCAAGATCTGTGGCGGGCAGGCGCGGATGCAGTTGCCGCAACGCGTGCAAAGCCCCGTGAATTGATCCTCCCGCACCGCCCCCGGCGGGCGGATGGCGCCGGTGGCATGGGCGCGCGTCGAGCGGGCCAGCATCCCCCACGCCGCCCCCGCGCCGACGGCCAGGAAGGTCCGCCGCGCGAGGCCATCGTTGAGGACGGCACTCGCCGGCGGCATCGCGGCACCCCGCGCAACGAAGGGGCGGGCGATCCGCCGGGCGATCGAAAACACCCAATCCTGCATGGCTCCCAGCGGGCAGAAGCGCATGCACCAGAGCCGCGGCTCAAACATCTCCAGGAGCAGGATCGCGGGGAGGGCGATGCCGGCCACGAACGCGCAGAGGGTCACCGGCCCCCGCCACGCGTTGAGCGCCGCGCCGAAGAGCGACAGCGGGTCCAGCCAGAGAAAGAGCGGGTAGCCGACCAGCGCGCCGCCGAGCGTCAGAAGGAACAGCCACGACCCGATGGGCCAGCGCAGGGCGAGCCGGGCGACCGCGCCGCGCCGGTGCGTCCATCGCCCGCGGCACGCTCCCTGCAACACCCCCACCGGACAGACGTGGCGACAGAACGCCCGCCGCCGCCACAGCGCCCATATCAGGACGCCCAGGCCGATCGCAATCGTCCACCGCGCCGCCGGCGATGCGATCACCGACGCCAGCGCCACCATCGGGCTCGCGGTCGCCAGCGGCATCGCCCCATCCCAGCCCGCGACCAAGGGCCACGCCACCGCCAGGGCACCAAAAAACAGGATCCCGCGCAGCCTCTTCAGGAGACGCTCGCCCGCACCCGGCCCGGACCGATCGGGTTTTGCCACGGGAGTTTGGTAGGGGAAATTCGCGCCCCTCGCCAGTTCGAACGTCGTGCCCGCGCCGGCGTAGCCGCGAGCGTGAGCGAGCGTAACCGCGGGCCCCGCACGGCTCGCTCACGCTCGCCGCCACCTGACAGATCTCACCGCTTCTGGATCACCGCCTCGATCATCCAGTCGCCGCCGAAGTCCACGGCCGCGCCCTCTTTCCCGGGCAGGCCGACCTTGGAGTGCTTGCCGCCGGTGCTCGTGTCGTAGCTCACGTAGACCCCCATGGTCTGCTGCGCCTTGAAATCCAGGATCGCGCAGAACGCCTTTGGCACCGCCGGGGGCTTCTTGAACTTCACCTCGACCCACTTTGCCTCGCCGCGATCGAATTTCTCATACGCCGCTGTCTCGGTGTGGAGGATGTTCTCGCCACCGGCGTCGGTCAGAAAGATATAGAAATCGACGTCGGGGGCCTTAGCCAGGCCATAGCGGGAACCGTGGATGCGGATGGCGCGCAGCGCCCAGCCGTCGTCCGGGGCCTCGAACGCGATGACCTCGCCGCTGCCGCCGAGGCTCTTGCGCCCGTCGGCGTTGCCGTCGTGATATTTCAGCACCTGTTGCTCCGCGGCGGACGCGCCGCAGGCCAGCAGGGCGGCCAGGATGAGGGTCGATAGCGGTCTCATGGTCATGCTCCTTTTTATTCTCGCGCAGGGACGCGGGGACGCAGGGATTCGTTGGATTCTCCCAACCCGTTAACGATACGGACAATTCCCTGCTTCATCAAGGCGGCGGAGAAGTTCAAGAGGTACCCGAGCTTACAGCCGGTCAGTTTGAGGTAGGTCTGGAGCTGTTTTAGGTGTGCCCGCGAGATGGTTTCCACCGATTTCAATTCCAAAACAACCTTGGTGCCAACGATAAGATCGGCGCGAAATCCTTCGTCGAAGTGAAGATCCTTGAAACGGATTGGAATGGGCACCTGCCGTCTCACCTCAAGCCCTCTTTCGGAGAGTTCTCGCGCCAAGATGACTTCGTAAACGGACTCCAGAAGTCCCGGCCCGAGTTCCCTGTGGATCTGGGTCGCCACCTCGACAACAACCGTCCCAATATCGTTCTCCGTCATCCCCTGCGTCCCCGCGTCCCTGCGCGAGAATCCTCGTAGGCGAGGGCAGGCTCCAGGTCAACATTCTCATCTCTGGTCGCTGAGTTTTTCGGCGGTGCGGACGAGGTCGATGAACTCGGCGCGGTCGCCATGGCCATCGGCGCCGCGGCCCGCCGCGGCCCGTTCCAACACGCCCTTCCAGTCGGCGGAGCCCTTGTGCGGCGAGTGGCGCAGCAGCATGCCGAACTCCGCCACGGCCGAGGCGAATTTCAGGTCGGCGCCCGCCGAGGCGATGGCGCCGGGGTCGCCGCGGACCGGGATCTCGATCTTGTCGCTGGTATCGCCGTCGGGCTTCTTGTACCGCAGTTTCACGGTCATGATCTCGTCGCTCTTGGCGGCGGGCGCCGGCTTCGCGGCCTGCTGGTATTTCAGCGCATCGACCGTGGGCAGGTCCACGGCCTCGCCCGGGGGGACCAACTCGTACAGTGCGGTGACCGTGTGCCCGGAGCCGATCTCGCCGGCGTCTTTCTTGTCATCGTTGAAATCCTCGGCGCGGAGCGCGCGGTTCTCGTAGCCGATGAGTCGATAGGCGCCGACGCGGGCGGGGTTGAATTCCACCTGGATTTTGACGTCTTTTGCGATGGTGACGAGGCTGCCGGTGGCGTGGCGGGCGAAGAGGCGCTTGGCCTCGCGCTCGTCATCGATGTAGCCGTAGGTCCCGTTGCCCCTGTCGGCGAGCTGCTCCAAGGTGGCGTCCTTGAGGTTGCCCATCCCAAAACCCAGCACCGTCAGGAAGACGTTGGATTTCGCCTTCTCCTCGATCAGCCGGAGCAATTCGTCGCGGCTGGTGACCCCGATGTTGAAATCGCCATCGGTGGCGAGGATGACGCGGTTGGCGCCGCCGGGGATGAGGTTCGCCTTGGCGATGTCGTAGGCGAGCTGGATGCCGGCCGCGCCGTTGGTCGAGCCGCCGGGGCGCAATTCGTCGATGGCCTCGCGGATGTCGCGCTTGCGGTCGGCTGGAGTCGAGGGCAGCGCCAGCCCCGATGCGCCCGCGTAGGTCACGATGGCCACGCGGTCCTTCGCGCCCAGTTGCTCCAGCAGGATCTTCATCGCCTGTTTCACCAGGGGCAGCTTGTTGGGCTGGTTCATCGAGCCCGAGACATCCAGCAGGAACACGAGGTTGCAGGGCGGGCGATTGGCGGGATCGATCTCGCGGCCCTTGAGCCCGATGCGCGCCAGCTGGTGCTTGGCGTTCCACGGCGCCTCGACCACGTCCACGCTGACCGAGAACGGCTTGCCCTCCGGCGCGGGCGGGTAGTCGTATTCGAAATAATTCAGCATCTCCTCGATGCGCACCGCGCCCGCGGGCGGGAGTTGCCCGGCGCGCAGGAAGCGCCGCACGTTCGCGTAGGAGCCCGTATCGACGTCGATCGAGAACGTGGACAGGGGAGTCTGCGTGACATCGAGGAAGGGGTTGTCCTCGATCTTGTCGTAGGTCTCGGTGTCGAATGGCCCCATGGGCTTGCCGACGACCATCGGCGGCTCGGGCGCGGGGGGCGCTGGGTGCGGCATGACCTCGACCATGAGCCGCCGCGCCAGTTGGCCCCCCTCGCGAGCGACCGGCTGCTGGCCTTTGGCCAGGGCTCCTCCGGCGGTGGCGCCGTAGGAATCGACTCCGGCGACACCCCCGCCCGCGGCCGGGGCAGTCTCCGCCGCCACCATGAAACCACCCATGCGGGCCATCGGCGCGCTCGGTACCATCGCCCCGCCGGCCCGGGCCTGCGCCGGAACGGCCGCCGGCAACCCCAATGCGCCACCCGCTGCGCTCTGCGGCGCCAGCCCGAGCGTCACCGCGCCGCGGTGCACGCCGCCACCATCCGCCGGGGGAGGTGCGGGCGCGGGCACCTCGGCCGCGCCCGCCGCGATATCGGTCCGTTGGACGGGGGCCGACTTGGCTTCGGCCGCGCGCAACTCGCCCCGATTGCGGCTGAAGTCGCTGTCCGTCTTGTCGGCGTTAAGGGCGGAGGTGTGGCTGGTGTCGGCATGGCCGCTCAACACCATGCCCTCTTTGCCCTTCCCAACATAGCTACCCGCGCTGTCGAGCATCGCTTCCACCTCGGCCAGCTGCCGCCCGCGTTGACCGCTCTCCACGGGCCGGGCGGTCGGGGTCAATGTGATCTCTTGACCGGCCACGACCGGGGGCGTCGGGGTTAACGTCTGGCGCCTCGTCACCCTATCCATCGTCGCGCCGTCGGTGCGCTCGTTGAGGCGCATGGCGGGTGCCGGGGGAGGCGCCGGTATCGCCGCCAGGGAGTCCCCGGCGGCGACCTTGGCGCTCTGATCCAGACGCTCCGCCGCCAACTCCGTGGCGCGCTCAAGCCAGGCCTCGCGGCTCTCCGGCTTACCCTCCGCTTGGGCGACTTGCCCGTCCGCCGGTTGCTGCCCCGCCCGGAATGCGGGAATGGCAAACCAACCGGCCAGGGCGACCCCGGCCGCGGCGGCCAGCGGCACGGCGGCGCGCGTCAGCCTGATCGGGAAGGCGATGACCTTCCGCTGCTTTTGGGCGGCCTCGCGGATCGCGCGCAATTGCTCCGCGCGCAACTCTGGCGCCTCCTCGGCACGCAGGGCCGAGCCGAGCCGCACGGCGAAGGCGATCGTCTCTTCCACCTGCTGCCGGGCCTTGGGGTCGTCGGCGAGGCGGCGCTCGATCGCGGCGCGCTCCTGGGCGCCGAGCTCGCCGAGCGCGTAGGCCGTCAATTTCGGTTCATCGATCGTATGGGTGTTGCGGTTCATGTGAGGCTCCTTTCGGGGGAGGCGGCCGCCATCTGGCGGCGGAGGGCCTTGATGCCATTGTGGATCAGCACGCCGACGTGGCTCTCGCTCAGGCCGGTCAGCTTGCTGATCTCCCGGTAGCTCATCTCGTGGAGGAATTTCAGCCGGATGACCTCGCGCTGATTCGCCGGCAGGCGGCCGAGCGCCTCGGCGACTGTGCCGGCTGCCGCCTCGGGCGGCGCGCCGGGCGGGTCGGCCGCCAGCGTGGCGTCGAGGGATTCGGTGAGGGGTGTCATGCGTCGCTCCTTCCTGAGCACGTCCATGGCTCGATTGCGGCAGACGGTGAAGAGCCACGGCGCCAGCCGCGATTCCACTCTCTCCCGCCTCTGGCCACAGAGCCGGATGAAGGTGTCCTGGACCACGTCCCGGGCGCGATCCGCGTCACCCAGCAGCCCGCGGGCATATTGCGTGAGCGGGCGCCCGTAGCGTTCCACCGCATTTGCGATCCAGTCCTCATGGCTCTGCGCTTCCATATCGGGAGACCCTCGTGCTTCAGCCTCCCATACCGCATAACGGACTGGGAACGGATTTCTTAAAACAAATTCTCGGGTCCCAGATCCCATGCCCCGCAGGCGGGGCACCACCGGGGGTGAAAATGTAGGGCGCGAAATCCCTTTCGCGCCACGGGCAACCGGCAGGGCCCTCGTGGCGCGGATGGGAATCCGCGCCCTACAGGCCGATCCCGTGGCCGATTTTCGAGTCAGACGCCATGCCCCGCATGCGGGCCACCACCGGCACGGAAAAGTGTAGCGAAGCCCCTTCGGGCTTCGGCGCCCCACCGGGCCCCCGCCGAAGGGCGAAGGCCCTTCGCTACTAGCAAGTTACGTCGTATTTTCGAGTCAGCGCCGCCCGTCGGCATCGAGCCCCAGCCGCCTCCCGTACCCGAGGAAGGCACTGAGGGCGTGCTGGACGTAGTCGATGCGGATCTCCGCCGCGGTGGGGTCCTTGGCGAGATCGGCCTGCTTTGGGGTCTTTGGGATGCCGCCGGCCAGAAGGCCGTCGCGGACTTGCGAGCGGATCAGGAACGCGACGGCCGCCTCGATGGCCTTGAGGATCTCTTGGCGCAGGGGGTCGTCGCCCTGGGAGACGAGGTCGAGGATGGCCACCAGCCCCTCGACGCGGATGGCGGTCGGCGTGGTTCGCCCGTCCGTGTCCCACGCGCCGCGGATCACGGGATCGGCGGAGGTGTCATCCTTGTTCTGGAGCATCCCGAGGCAGATCTGGCGGGCGTGGGCCAGCAGCAGGGCGCGGTCCTCGGGCGTGACGGCACCCTTGCCCCCCTGGAGCAATTGGGCCGTGGCGATCAGGGCCCAGTGGTCCGCGGGCACGTCGGTCGAACCTTTGCGCGTCAGCGCGAGATATTTCATCGCCCGGAGGGCCGCCTCGCGCCAGCGGCTCTCGCCATCGAGATCGGAAAGGAGGCAGAGGCCCAGGGCCGCCTCGCCCGGATAAAAGAGCGACTGCCAGTCCTCATCCCTGCCGCCCTCCGAGGGCGTGAATCCCATCGCGAAAGAGCCGTCCTCGCGCTGCAGGAAGAGGATGAATCGGCCGATTCCCGCCATCTCTTCGCGGGGAACGCTCCCGGGCTTGAGGCGCTCGAGGTGGGTGAACGCCACGAGCCCGAGTCCCGCGCCGCCGAGCTTGGCCCGCGCGGGGCCGCTATCCCCGTCGATCTCGCGCCCGGACCAGATGGCCAGCGCGCCGTCGGCTCCCTCGACGGGCTTGAGGCAACGGGTGCGCATGAAGACCGCCGCCCGCTCGATCGCCGCCAGCGCCTGGGCGTCGCCGGACCAGCGATGGTAATCCGCCAGCGCGTACATGGTGCCCGCGTGCCGCAGCATGTTGTACGAGGGCTTGACCTTCACGAAGGGGCTCGGGTGCCTGATGTATTCGAATCGCCCGTTGGAGTCGCAGACGCGGACCAGGTATTCCCCCGCCAGCCGGATCGCCTCGCGCAGGGCCGCGGGATCCACGGTGTCCGCCGCCGCCGGTTGCGCCATTCCCGGGGCCGCCAACAGCAGTAGCGCGACCGCGGCGCCGGCCATCCGCCGCACGTTACGCGCGGGCGATATATTCTCTTGCGCCCGCCTTGCCCCAGCCGTGAAATCGGTGTCAGATTTCATCGGCCCATGAAAACCCCAAGGGCGCCCGACGGCAAGCCGACTCTCGTGGCGGCGGCCCTCCTGCCGCACGCCCCGATCCTAGTCCCCGGCATCGACCCCGACCGCGCCGCCGCCGCCGCACGAACGACCGCCGCGATGCGCCAGGCCGCCCGCCACCTCGTCGCGGCCGACCCCGCGCATCTGATTCTCCTCTCCCCACACGCCCCATGGCGCACGGGTGCCTTCGGCCTCTACCGGGGGGAACTGCGCGGCTCCCTCGCCGATTTTGGCATGCCGGAGGCTACCATCGATCTCCCGGCAGATCCCAAGATGGGACAGGCGCTCGAGCGCGCCGCCCTCGCGCAAGGCCTCCGGATCTGGTGGATCGACGGCCATCCCCTCGATCATGGCTCTGTCGTGCCGCTGGTCTTCTTGGCCGAGGCCGGATGGCACGGGCCCACGACGGTCATCGGCCTCACCCCCGCGCCGATGGAAACGCTGGAATCCCTCGGCTCCGCCATCGCCAAGGCCGCGCGCGCCACCCGGCGCCCCGCCGCCCTGGTCGCCAGCGGCGACATGAGCCACCGCCTCAAACCCTCATCCCCCTGCGGTCACCACCCCAGGGCCCACGAGTTCGATGAAGCCTTCATCCGGTGCCTCGGGGAAGACGATGCCCTCGCGCTCCGCGCCATCGATCCCGATCTCCGCGAACTCGCCGGCGAGGATGCCTTCGATGCCACCCTCGCCGCCATCACCGCTTGCGGACACGACCCCCGCCACACCCTCCTCTCCTACGATGCCCCCTTCGGCGTCGGCTACGGCGTCGCCCTGCTAAAATAATGCCCCCGCCGCCGCCGCACAGAATGTAGCCCATCGGGTCACCGATGGGCCCGGGCGCTCGGCCAGCGCTCCACGGTCTCACGACCGTGGCTACATCTGGAATTTAAATGAGGCTTTGGGTTCGGGGCTTTCGAAAGTCCCCGGTGCTGCTACGGTCGATGGATGCGAGTGTTGGGTTTTTTTCTTTTGATGGCCTGGGTCCTGGGGGTTTCCGCGGCGGGGCCGGAGGCGCGGGACAAGCACGTGGAGGCGGCGCTGGTGCCGGAGGTGTCGGGCGTGGCGCCGGGCAAGGCATTCACGCTGGCGGTGCGGTTGCGGATGGATGAGGGATGGCACACCTATTGGAAGAACCCCGGGGATTCGGGGATGCCGACGTCGGTGGAGTGGGAATTGCCGGAGGGTTTTGCGGCGGGGGAGCTGCGCTGGCCGGTGCCGGAGCGCATCGATGTGGCCGGCATCATCTCGTACGGGTACCACGGCGAGGTGTGGCTCTTGTCGGAGATCTCGGTGCCCGCGGGGTGGGCAGGGCCCGAGGCGACGATCGTCGCGAGGGTGAGCTGGCTGATGTGCAAGGAGGAATGCATCCCCGGGGAGGTGGGACTGGAGGTCCGCTTGCCCCGCGGCGATGGGGCCGCGGCGGCGTCACGCGCCGGGGCATTCGCGGCGGCTCGGGCGGCGATGCCGGGGGATGCGGCGGGCGCGCCCTGGGAGGTGGCGGCCCACGCCCCGGAGGGCGCCAAGGCCATCGTGCTTCAGGTCGCCGCAAAGGCCGGCGGCCGCGTCCCCGATAACCTGTATTTCTTCCCCGCCGACACGCCATTGGTGGACCATGCGGTGGCCCAAGGACCGGTTGCGCGGGGCGACGCGCGGGAGTTGACCCTGCCGCTCTCGCCGGCGGCCGAGGGCTTGCCCGAAAGGCTGCGGGGCGTCCTCGTCGCGCGGGGCGCCGGCGCCGCGGCGATCGAGATCGATGTGCCGCTCGGGAACGCGCCACCTCCCGGCGCGCCCGCCACCGGGGCCAAGCCCCGCGGCGAGGACATTCCCTTGGGCCTGGCGCTGCTCTTCGCCTTCGTCGGCGGGCTCGTGCTGAACATCATGCCCTGCGTCTTGCCGGTCATATCCCTGAAGGTGTTCAGTTTCATGAAGCAGGGGGGCGAGCATCCGGGCGTCGTCATGGCGCACTCGCTGGTGTTCTCCGCGGGCGTGGTGCTGTCGTTCTTGGCGCTGGCGGGGCTGTTGCTTGGGCTTCGGGCGGCGGGGCAGGCGATCGGCTGGGGATTTCAGTTCCAGTCGCCGGCGTTCGTGGCGGCGATGTGCGCGCTGGTTTTCGTGCTGAGCCTATCGCTGTTCGGGGTGTTCGTGATCGGGGGCTCGCTGATGGGGGCGGGCGCCGGCCTGGCCGCCAAGGAGGGCATGGGCGGCAGCTTCTTCAGCGGGGTGCTCGCCACGACGCTGGCGACGCCGTGCACCGCGCCATTCATGGGCGCCGCGCTGGGATTCGCCCTCGCGCAGCCCGCGGTGGTGACCCTGGCGGTATTTGCCGCTCTCGGCGCCGGCATGGCCGCGCCGTATCTCGCCCTCGCGGCGCATCCGGCCTTTCTGAAGCTCTTGCCCAAACCCGGGGCCTGGATGGAGACATTCAAGCAGTTCACCGGCTTCCTCATGTTGGGCACGGCCGTCTGGCTGCTGTGGGTCTTCGGCGCGACGCGTTCCCCGGAGGCCGTTGTCATGCTCGTGGCCTACCTCCTGCTCCTGGGCCTGGGCTGCTGGCTCGTGGGCCAATTCGCTTCCCCGGCCCGAGGCAATACCTCGAAGGCCATCGCCTGGGCCGCGGCATTGTCCCTGGCCGCCGGAGGCTGGCTCTGGCTCGTGACCCCCGCCGCGTCCGGCGCCCACGTCGGCGAGGTCTCCCCCGGCTCCGTCGGCGGCATCCCGTGGAAGCCCTACTCCGCCGCCGCACTCCAGGAGGCACTCGCCACGGATAGGCCCGTCTTTGTCGATTTCACCGCGGAGTGGTGCCTCTCCTGCAAGGTCAACGAGCGCGTGGCCCTCGAGACGCCCTCGACGCGCGAGCTGTTCCGCGAGCGCGGGGTCATCGCCCTCAAGGGCGACTGGACCGCGCGCCACCCCGAGATCACCCGCGCCCTGGAGTCCTTCGGCCGATCCGGCGTGCCCTTGTACGTCTACTACCCGCCGGAAAAACGCGACGCGCCCGTCGTCCTCCCCGAGGTCATCACCCCGGGCATCGTGCGCAAGGCGATCGCCGGGGATTGAGACGCCGTTCCCGGCCTCACCGCCCGGCGCCTTGCGGCGTCGGCGCGCCGATTTGGATTGCCGCGCGCCGCCCTGCGTGCACCCGCCGCCTCCTGCGCCGGGCGACACAACACCAACCCTTACGCGAGGATTTGGGCCGGTTCACCCCACTTGCGATTCGGTTAACCGGACCTAGATTGGGGCCATCATCGAAATCAACCCGAAAGGAGAACCCCACATGAAGAGGATGGTTGCAATGGTGGCGGCGCTCTGCGCCGCGGCGACGATGGCCCGGGCGGCCGAGGTCGGTCAACCCGCGCCGCAATTCGCCACGAAGGATTGCTGTGGCGCCGACGTGAAGCTGTCGGATTTCAAGGGCAAGATCGTGGTGCTGGAGTGGTTCAACCCGAACTGCCCCTACGTGAAGAAATTCTACGACGTCGGCCAGATGCAGAAACTCCAGGAGACCTACACCGGCAAGGGGGTCGCATGGCTCCAGGTCGTGAGCTACGGCGCGGGCAAGTCGCCCTTCCCCGGCATGGACGAGGCGATGAAGTACACCTCGGACAAGGGGGTCAAGGCCACCAAGATGCTGATGGACGACGGCGGTGCCGTCGGCAAGGCCTATGGCGCCAAGACCACGCCCCACATGTTCGTCATCGATAAGGACGGCAAGCTGGCCTACGCCGGCGCCATCGACGACGACCGCGGCGCCAAGTATAACCCCGACGCCAAGAATTACGTCGTCGCCGCGCTCGACGAGATCCTGGCCGGAAAGCCCGTCTCGACGCCCAACACCCAATCTTATGGCTGCGGGGTGAAGTACTGATCCGGAATCTGCCTTTTGCGGCGAGCGGGCGGTGTGATAGGCTCCCGCCACCATGAATGCCCTGACCTCGATCGATCTGCCGGGCGTCCCCCGGATCTCCTCCGGCAAGGTGCGCGAGATGTTCGACCTCGGCGACCGCCTCCTGATGGTGGCCTCCGACCGGGTGTCGGCCTTCGATGTCGTCATGCGGGAGGGCGTGCCGCACAAGGGCAAGGTCCTCACCCAGATCTCCAAGTTCTGGTTCGACAAGACCGCCGACTGGTTGCCCAACCACCTGATCACCTGTGACGTGCCCGAGGGATTGCCCGTCGATCTCCTGCGCGGGCGCACCATGGTCGTGCGCAAGGCGAAGCCCCTGCCCATCGAGTGCGTGGTGCGCGGCTACCTGTCGGGCTCCGGGTGGAAGGAGTATCAGGTGCTCGGCACCCTCGCGGGCGAGACGTTGCCCGCGGGCCTCGTCGAGAGCTCGGAGCTCCCGGAGCCCCGTTTCACGCCGGCGACCAAGGAGGTCGAGGGCCACGATATCAACATCACCTGCGAGGATGCCGCCCGCATCGTCGGCGAGGACGTCTTCCGGCGGGCGCGCGACCTGAGCCTCCGCCTCTACGGGTTCGCCAGGGATTACGCGCGCGGGCGCGGCATCATCTTGGCCGACACCAAATTCGAGTTCGGCCTCCTGCCCGATGGCTCGCTCATCATCATCGACGAGGTGCTCACCCCCGACTCGTCGCGATTCTGGCCCGCGGATTCCTATCGGCCGGGTCGCTCGCAGCCCAGCTTCGACAAGCAGCCGCTGCGCGACTACCTCGATGGCCTCGACTGGGACAAGAAGCCCCCGCCCCCGCCCCTGCCCAAGGAGGTCGTCGATGCGATGTCGGCCCGCTACGTCGAGGCGTACCGGAGGATCACGGGGCTGGAGTTGGCCTGATCCGGCGCCGGATCGCAACCTGTCGGCCGGACCACGGTCTGGCGACCTTGGCTACGAATTTTCGAGTCAGATGTCATGCCCGCCACGCCGGGCACCGCCGGGTAGGAAGGTCGTAGCGAAGGGCCTTCGCCCTTCGGGGCACGGACAAGCCGCGTTGGTATTGTCGCCACGTTTCGCCCGCGCCCCGAAGCCGGGAGCGGCTTCGCTACGAGCGAGATACGTCGAATTTTCGAGCCAGCGCCGCGCCGCCATGCGTACCATGGGGCCCATCGACGCATGAAAATCCCTGGCCTGCGGTGGTGGATCGTGGTGCTGCTGTTTCTGGCGGCGGTGCTGAACTACGTGGATCGGCAGACGCTCTCGGCGCTGGCCCCGACGATCCAGGCCGACCTCGGCATGGACGACCGGGATTACGCGAACATCGTGAACATCTTCCTGGTGGCGTACACGATCGCCTACCTTCTGTCGGGCAAGGTGGCGGACCGGATGGGCACGCGCGCGAGCATGGTGCTTTTCGTGGCGTGGTGGTCGGCGGCGAACATGCTGACGGCGGCGGTGGTGGGGTTGCGCTCGCTGGGGGCGTGCCGTTTCCTGCTGGGTCTCGGCGAGGCGGGCGTGTGGCCGGCGGCGTCGAAGGCGGTGGGCGAGTGGTTTCCGCCGCGGGAGCGGGCCTTCGCGATCGGGCTGTACACGATGGGCGCGACCGTCGGCGCGACCGTGGCGCCCTACATCGTCATCCCGCTGGCCTCGTTCCCCTACGCGGAGAGGCTGCCGCTGCTGGATTCGTGGTTCGGGGGCGGGACCGGTTGGCGCATGGCGTTCCTGCTGACGGGGGCCATGGGCGTGGCCTGGCTCCTTCCGTGGCTGGCCCTTTATCGGGCGCCGCGCGAGAATCGTTTCTTGCGCGACGAGGAGCGGCGGCTGATCGACGAGGCCGCCGAGGCCAGCGCGGATGCGGGGGCCCCGTGGTCCTGGGGGCGCGTGTTGACGAGCCGCGTCGTGTGGCTGCTGCTGATCGGGCGACTGATCACCGATCCGGTGTGGTATTTCTACCAGTTCTGGTTCCCGAAGTATTTGAATTCCGAGCGCGGCCTGTCGCAAGAGGCGCTGACGATCACGTGGATCGTCTACGCGGCGGCGGGGGCGGGGAGCCTGATGGGCGGCTGGCTATCGGGGAGGCTGGTGCAGCGCGGGGCCGCGCCGCCCGCCGCGCGCCTATGGGTCATGCTCGGCTGCGCCTGCCTCCTGCCCCTGTCGCCGCTCATCACGCGGGTCGAGGGCACCGGCGCCGCCATGGCGCTGACGGTGGTCGTCGTTTTCGCCTCGCTGGCGTGGCTGATCAACCTCGGCTCGCTGGTGGTCGACCTCGTGCCGGGACATTCGCTGGGCACGGTATTCGGCGTGGTGGCGACGGGCAGCACGATCGGCGGCATCTTCATGAACATGCTCGTGGCGGCGATGGTCTCCGGCCCCTCGGCCAAGGCGGCGGGATTCCTCGACGTTGCGGCCCGCTTCGTCGCGGGCGGCCTCCTCGATGCGGTGGAGGGCAAGGGCTATGCCGCGTGGTTCGCCTTGATGGCGGTGCTCCACCCGGTCGCCTGGCTCATCCTGTGGTTCGGCGGCGTGCGCCGGATGCGGGTTGGGGCCCCAGTCGGATCGCGCTAGGCCCATCGATGTCTGTCCGAAAATGTAGCCCCTCCGGTAACGGAGGGGTCCCGCGCGCGGGGCACCACCGGGGGTGAAAATGCAGGGCGCGAAATCCCTTTCGCGCCACGGGCAACCGGCAGGGCCCTCGTGGCGCG
>CAZYWZ010000060.1:0-38863 GCA_964651705.1 uncultured Verrucomicrobiales bacterium | reverse complement strand
TTGGCGCACGCGGGCGTTCGATTCGGCAGCGTGCGCCAAGGCGCAGCCTACCATTCTCTGCCCCGGTCTGAACCCCGCCCGCAGGGCTTGACATCCCACCCAAAGTGCTTATTGTGGCTAGTGGACTAGCCACCTATGGTGACGCAGGCACAGGCGGAGGTTATGGGCGGGAAGCTCTCGCTGGAGGGCGGGGTGGTGGTGAGCGAGCCGGTGCATCGGCAGTTGGCGCGGGTGTGCCGGGATCGTCTGATGGGTGGCGGGGTGCGTCCGGGGGATCGGTTTCCGTCGGAGCGGGACTTGGCGCGGGATTTTGGGGTGAGTCGGGCGACGGCGAACAAGGTGCTGTCGAATCTGGTGGCGGAGGGGTTGCTGGAGCAACGGCCCGGTATCGGGATGTTCGTGGCGGAGAACAAGACGCTGCACGCGTCGTTGCGGGAGATGGAGAGCTTCACGGGGCACGCGCTGGCGCTGGGTCTGGAGCCGGAGACGCGGGTGTTGGCGTTTCGGCGGCTGGGGCGGGATGCGGTGGCTGGGGAGGTGGCGGAGGGGATGGGATTGGCGGATGGGGAGGAAGTGATTTACGCGGAGCGGCTGCGATTGGCGGATGGGGTGCCGGTGATTTTGGAGCACCGGTGGATCCGTGAGGCGTTGGTGCCGGGGTTGCGGCGGGGGGATTTGGCGGGTTCGTGCTACGCCTTGTTGGAGGGGCGGTACGGGGTGAGGCTGGTGGGGGAACGGCAGAAGATCGGGGCGCGGCCCCTGGAGGCCGACGAGGCGAAGAAGCTGGGTGTCGGGCCCGGGGCGGCGGCGCTGGTGGTGGAGGGGCCCGGCCTGGCGGAGGATGACAGGGCGGTCTGGTACCAGGTCCTGCTCTATCGGGGGGACAGGTACCATCTGGAGAATTCGGTCCGGCTCAATCGCCGGCAGAACAGCACGGAAATCAAACTGACGAGGGACTGACGGCATGAAGCAGATCGAGGTGGCGGTAATCGGCGCGGGGTTCATCGGCCCGGTGCATGTGGAGGGGCTCAAGCGCGCGGGGATCGGGATCGCGGGGATCCTCGGGGTGGATGATGCGGAATCCCGGCGCGCGGCGGAGGCGCTGGGGCTGCCGAAGGCCTACCGAGACATCGACGAGGTCTTGTCCGACAAGCGGGTGGGGGCCGTGCACATCACCACGCCGAATCGGCTGCACTACGCGATGGCCAAGCGGGCCCTGGAGGCGGGAAAACACGTCCTGTGCGAGAAGCCCCTCGCGATGAATTCGAGGGAGTCGGCCGAGCTGGTGGCGCTGGCCAAGAAGACGGGCCTGGCCGCCGGCGTCAATTACAACATCCGCTTCTATCCCCTCTGCCTCGAGGCGCGCGAGATGGTGCGGCGCGGCGATCTGGGCGACGTGTTTTCGGTCTGCGGCAACTACGTCCAGGACTGGCTGCTGCTGCCCACCGATTACAACTGGAGGGTACTGGCCAAGGAGGGCGGGGAATTGCGCGCGGTGGCCGATATCGGGACCCACTGGCTGGACCTGATGCACGCGGTCACCGGCCTCGATGTCGAGGCGGTGTGCGCCGACCTGAAGACCGTGCACCCGACGCGGCACCGGCCCAAGGGCGAAGTCCAGACCTTCAAGGGCAAGGAGGAAAAGGTCGTCGCGACCGAGCCGGTGCCGATCGACACCGAGGATTTCGGCAGCGTGTTGCTGCGCTTCAAGGGCGGGGCGCGCGGCGTGCTCTGGGTGTCGCAGGTGACGGCCGGGCGGAAGAACTGCCTGCGCTTCGAGATCGGCGGCGCGAGGGCGGCGATGGCCTGGAACAGCGAGGAGCCCAACACCATGTGGATCGGGCGGCGCGGCGAGCCAAACCTCAGCCTCATCCGCGATCCGGCGCTGGTCTCGGATGCGGCGCGGCAGTTTATAAATTACCCCGGTGGCCACGCCGAGGGCTTCCCCGATACCTTCAAGCAGTGCTTCCGGGCGTTCTACGGTTACATCGCCAAGGGCGACTTCGCGGCCCCGCCGCCGTTTCCCACATTCGCCGAGGGCCACCGCGAGATCGTCCTCTGTGAGGCCATCCTCATGAGCCACCGCGAGAACCGGTGGGTCGAGGTGAAATACTGACATGGGGAGGGAACGACGATGAGACTGGGGTTCTTCACCGCCATCCTCCCCGAGCTGTCGTTCGAGGAGATCGTCGCCTTTGCCGCCGCCGAGGGCTTCGAGTGCCTCGAGGTCGCCTGCTGGCCCAAGATGAAGGCCGACCGCCGCTACGCGGGCATCACGCACATCGACGTGGGCGATTTCACCGATGCCGATGCGGCCAAGGTCAGGGCCCTCTGCGAGAAACGCGGCGTCGCCATCTCCGCGCTCGGGTACTACCCGAACCCGCTGTGCGCCGACGAGAGGGAGGCGGGCGTCTACATCGAACACATCAAGAAGATGATCTCCGCCGCCCAACGCCTCGGGCTCTCGAACGCCAACACCTTCCTCGGCCGCGATCACGCCAAGAGCGTCGAAGAGAACTGGCCGGTGTTCGATAGGCGATGGCCCGGTATCATCGCCCATGCCGAGAGATGCGGGGTGAGGGTCGGGATCGAGAATTGCCCGATGTCCTTCACGGCGGACGAGTGGCCCGGGGGGAAGAATCTCGCCAGCTGCCCGAAGCACTGGCGCGAGATGTTTCGCCGCATCCCCAGCCAAAACTTCGGCCTGAACTACGACCCGTCGCACGCCGTCTGGCAATTCATGCGCTCGCCCTCGCACGTCCGCGACTTCGCGGATAGGATCTTCCACGTCCACGCCAAGGACGCACGAGTCCTGCGGGAGAAGATCGACGAGGTTGGCATCCTCGCGACGCCATTGGAATTCCACGAGCCCAAGCTCCCCGGCCTCGGCGACGTCCCTTGGGGCGAGTTCTTCGCCGCGCTAACCAGTATCGGTTACTCGGGCGACGTGAACATCGAGGTCGAGGATCGCGCCTACGAGCGGAGCATCGAGGACCGGAAGCGCGCGCTCAGGCAATCGCGGCGATTCCTAGAAGGATACTGCGGGAGGTGAGCGAGCGCGGGAAACAACATTCAATAGCCAGCATTCAACGCCCGAAAACCCAGAACCCAGAACCCAGAACGCAGAACCCATAACCCCATGAACGACGCCATCACCCTCCGAGATATTGCAAAGATGATCGACCACTCGCTGCTGCATCCGACGATGACGGATGCGGACATCCGCAAGGGCTGCGATCTGGCGCGCAAGTACGACACCGCCACGGCGTGCGTGAAGCCGTATTCGATTCCCCTGGCGCGCGAGGTGCTGGACGGCTCGGGCGTCGGGGTCTGCCCGGTGATCGGCTTCCCGCACGGGAACAGCACGACCCGCGTCAAGGTGATCGAGGCCGAGGAGGCCGCGCGGGCGGGCGGCAGCGAGATCGACATGGTCATCAACATCGGCAAGGCGCTCGGCGGGGACTGGGATTACGTGGCCGCCGAGGTGCGCGCCATCAACGACGCCGTCCGGGCCGAAGGGGCCATCCTCAAGGTGATCTTCGAAAATGACTACCTGAAGGACGAGCACATCATCCGCCTGTGCGAGATCTGCTCGGGGGCGGGGGTCGCCTTCGTCAAGACATCGACGGGCTACGGCTTCGTAAAGCAGGCCGATGGCTCCTATAACTATAAGGGCGCGACCATCCCGCACCTCAAACTGATGCGACGGCATTCCGCCCCCTCGGTCCAGATCAAGGCCGCGGGTGGCGTCCGGACGCTCGACGACCTGCTGCTCGTTCGCTCGCTCGGCGTGAGCCGCATCGGGGCCACCGCCACCGAGGCCATCGTCGAGGAGGCCAGGCGCCGCGGCATCGGGGATGTGCCGGTGAAACTCGAGACGGTTTCCAGGGATCTGGCGGCCGGGGGGTATTAGGGGCCATGCCATGACGGATTTGAATTGCCATGTAGGGCGCGGATTCCCATCCGCGCCGTGCGCGGTCCTCCCGGTTGCCCGTGGCGCGAAAGGGATTTCGCGCCCTACATGCCCCCGATCGGAGATCCCAACGCGAGGGTTGCGGGACGTCGCTGAACGGCACTTGTCTCGGAATGCGAAATGGCGCCGGGCCGCGTCTTGTGGAAGGTGCAAGCCGGGCTAGCGTAAAAAAGGAGAAACGCCATGAGAGGCCGCGATGACATGGAGAGTGGGGCCGGTTTTTCGCCCGCGCGATGGGGCATGACCCGGCGCGCGTTTCTGGCGATGGTGGGCGCGTCGCCCGCGGCGCGGCTCCTGGCGAAGCAGCCGCCGGCGCCATCGGCGCCATCGATGGCGGTCTTGCGCAAGGCCATCGTCGATACCCCGCTGACCATCGGGCTCCACCGGGCCAGGGTGTTCACCGACGTCTTCCGCCGCCACGAGGCGAAGCCCTGGATCGTGCGGAAGGCCCTCGCCCTGCAGGAATACCTGAAGACCGTGCCGTTGTACGTGCGCGAGGGGGATGGCATCGCGGGGGCCATCAGCGAGGCGCCAGGCGCGATGCCGGTGATGGTGGAACTCGGCATCGGCGAGAACGGCATCTACACCAGCGAGCGGCCGGACCGCGTCGGCCACCTGGAGGGGCGGGTCCCGGAGGACATCCGGGAGTACTGGATGAACCGGAACGCGTGGGGCCTCTACCGAACCGAGATCCTGAAGCAGCGCCCCTATGAGAAGCCCGACCAGGTGCCGCAGACGCTGCAGTACAAATTTGTCTCCAACCAGGGGCACCTGTGTCCAAGTTATCGGGAGTTGCTGCGTGTTGGCCTCAAGGGCCTGATGCAGAAGGTCGCGAAGACGCTGGGGGCAGAGAGCGACCCCGAGAAGCAGGCGTTCCTCACCGCCGCGGGCCATGCGCTGGCCGGGGTGTCCACCTGGGCGGCGCGCTACGGGGAGTTTTTGGCCGCGGAGGCCGGGCGCTGCGCCGATGCGGCCCGGGCCGCGGAGTTGCGCGAGATGGCCCGGATCGCCTCGAGGGTGGCGACCGACGCGCCGGGGACATTCCGCGAGGCCTTGCAGCTCGTGTGGTTCGTGCACCAGGCCATCCACATCGAGGGCCATGGCTATTCCTGCACCCCGGACCGGCTCGACCAGTTGTTGCTGCCGTACTACGAGGCCGACCTGAAGGCCGGGCGGATCGATGACGCGGGGGTGCTCCGGCTGGCGGAAAACCTCACGCTGAAGATGTACGACAACAGCTTCTGGGGTCCCGAGCACCACCTGACCCAGGGCCTCGTGATGGGCGGATCCACCCCCGATGGGCGCGACCAGACCAATCGGCTCAGCTGGCTGTTCGTAGAGGGCTCCACGAACCTCTCCCTGCCAGAGCCGCTCATCTGGATCCGCTGGCACCCGAACATCGATCAGGAGTTCTTCGATTTCTGCCTGACCCGGCTGCTGCGGAGCACCTGCTTCCCGATGATCTGGAGCGACAAGGCGATCCCGGCCGCGCTGATGGAGCTGGGCATCTCGCGAGAGGACGCGTTCGATTACGTCCCCGTGGGATGCAACGAGCTGGCCGTGCCCGGGCAATGGTACTACAACCCCGGCGCAAACGCCGGCTATCTCGGTGCCATCGAGGCCGCGATCACCTCGGGCAAGGGACTGAAAGGGCAGTGGAAATGGAAGGATATCGCGCCGCCCGTCGCCGAGCTCGATACCTTCGAGAAGTTTTCCGGCGCCGTTGCCGCGTACCTGCGCAAGTCGCTCGAGCAGAGCTATCACAATAGCATGCAGGTCCTCGAGGCCCAGATGCGCTGGGGCGTGACGCCGCTGACATCCTGCTTCTTCGACGGCTGCATCGAGCGCGGCAAGGACATGGCGCTCGGCACGAAATACAACTACCTCTCCTGCGGCGGCATCGCCTTCGCCAACGCGGTCGATTGCCTCGGGGCGGTCCGCGAGGTCGTCTACGAGAAAAAGGAGGCCACCCTGGATCAGGTCGCCGCCGCCTGCGCCGCGAATTTCGAGGGCCACGAGCGCCTGCGCGCGAAACTCCTGGCCGCGCCGAAGCACGGCAACGATGACCCGAGGCTCGACGGCATCATCCGGCTGGTCGAGGAGATGCGCGATAAACCGGTGAAGGAGATCTGCCGCGACCCGCGCGACGGGAGCCAGTTCGGCAACAGCCACGTGGTGCGCAGCGGCGCCGTGAAGCAGGGGCTGGTCACCCCCGCGACGCCGGACGGCAGGCTCGCGGGAACGCCGCTGGCGAGCTCGATGGCCGCCTCCTCGGGACAGGAGCACAGCGGGCCGACCGCGGTGCTGAATTCGGTGTGCAAGACCGACTCCGCCAAGAGCTGGCAGTGCGGGTACCAGGTCAACATCCGCTTCCACAAGGGCATGGTCGCCGATGACGCGCAGCGCCAGAAGCTGCGGGCGATGCTCAACGTGTACTTCGAGCGTGGCGCGCAGGAATTGCAGATCAACGTCGTGGACACCGCGATGCTGCGGGCGGCGCAGAAGGATCCCGCCGCGTATTCCGACCTCGTCGTGCGCGTCGCGGGGTTCTCCGAATTCTTCGTCCGGCTGACCCCGGAGATGCAGGAGGAGATCATCGCCCGCATGGAGCACATGTGATCCGGGGTGCGTGGCGCTAGGCCAGAGGCGCGAGGTCGCATGAAGCAGCGCATCTTCGACATCCAGAGGTTCTCGATCCACGACGGGCCCGGCATCCGGACCACCGTGTTTCTCAAGGGTTGCCCGCTGCGTTGCCTGTGGTGCAGCAACCCCGAGAGCATCAGCCCGGAGCCGCAGTTATCCTACACGGAGCAGCGGTGCATCGCGTGCGGCGCCTGCTTTCCGGTCTGCAAGCCCGGCGCGCTGAAGCCCGGCCCGGATGGCAGGGCCGCGATGGGGTGGTCGCGCTGCGACCAGGGGCAGACCTGCGTGGCGGCGTGCGACCCGAAGGCGCTGGAGACCGTCGGCCGCGAGGCCACCACCGAGGAGGTCATGGAGGTCGTCCTTCGGGACATGGATTACTACGAGGCGTCCGGCGGCGGCATGACGCTCTCGGGCGGCGATCCCCTGTTCAACCCCGACTTCTGCCACGCGCTCCTGTGCGAGGCGCGGGCGCGGGGCATCCACACCTGCATCGAGACCTCGGGCTACGCGGAGTGGGACGTCGTCGCGCGCATGATGCCTGTCGCGGACCTGTGGCTCTACGACTACAAGGAGACGGATCCCAAGAGGCATTACGATTACATGGGGGTGGGCAACACCCTCATCATCGAGAACCTGCGCAAGCTCCACGCGGCAGGGGCCAAGATCGTGATGCGGTGCCCCATGATCCCGGGGCATAATGCCCGCGAGGAACATCTCGATGGCATCGCCGCGCTCGCGTCCGAACTGCCGGGCCTCATCGGCGTCGAGCTGCTCCCCTATTTCGACCTGTGGCGGGGCAAGCTCAAGCGGTTCGGCTTCGGCGACCGCCTCCCGTCGTCCGTCAAGCCGCCCGATCGCGCGACGCTGGATTCCTGGAACGCCTATCTGCGGCGCCGCGGCGTGCGGCTCGTCGGCATGGATGCGGGGAAGGCGTAGATCGGGAATACTGCGTTGCTCTCTGGTAGCGAAGGGCCTTCGCCCTTCGGCGGGGGATAGGCCGAAGCCGGAAGCGGCTTCGCGACCAGCTTCTGCCCCGGTGGTACCCGGGCCCATCTGTGACCAGATGGGCTACGTCAGGAGGCGCCCGGCCAGCCCTCCCCTCACTCCTTCGCCGGGAACACGATCTTCAGCAGCCCGACGCTCACGACCTTGTCGCGGCGGGTCATGGCCGAGAAGAGGTAGTAGTTGTGATATTCCAGTTCGGGATCGATGGCGTTGGCGATCGACTGGATCGCCCCGATCAGTTCCCCGGACTTCTCGGAGGCGCGGGTGTTGATGGCCTTGACGTGGTCGGCCTTGTCGGGGTTGGCGAAGTACAAGATCCCCAGGACGAGGGCGGCGATGATGAGGTTGCGCATGGGTTGGGCCTTTCTGTTTGGTTGTGATTCAGGGTCCAAGATCCTCGATGGCGGTGATCTCCACGAGGGCGTGCCCGGTCTGGCCCTTTTTGCATTTGCCCGCGACGCGGACCTTGTGGCCGATGAGCGAGGCGACATCGACCGCCGGGACGCCCTGTTTTGCGATCATGCCGGTGAAGGTGTAGACTTGGCCTTTCTCCGTCGTGACGTCGTAGGCCTTGTAGGGTTTGCCCTCCTGATTCAGCGGCTGTCGGAATGACAGCGTTCCGGTGATGGTCGCCGGCTCGGGGGCAACGATCTTTGGCTTGGGCGGATTGGCGCGCGGTGGCAACGAGGCCGACCACTCGTCCCACGCCTTGCGCATGCGCCCGGCCACGTCCGACCTCTCGGACGCGAGGTCGCGCGATTCGCCGATATCGTCCCTGAGGTTGAAAAGCTGGACCGAGGGCGCCCATGGGCTCAGGAGCAGTTTCCAGTCCCCCTCGCGGACGGCGCCGCTGTCGCCGTTCTTCCAGAAGAGTATCTTGTGGGGATCGGCGGGGTCCTCGCCCGCCAGGAAGGGCAGGAGGTTCACGCCATCGAGTTTTGTGCCATCGGGGACCGGCGTCCCCGCGGCGGCGCAGAAGGTGGGGTAGAGGTCCATCGTGCTCACGGGGCGCGAATACGTCATCCCGGGCTTCAGTTTCGCCGGCCAGCAAAGGATGTAGGGTTCCCGGATCCCCCCCTCGAGGAACTGCGCCTTGTGGCCGTTGAGCGGGCCCGCGGAGCCGAGGAGGATCTCCTCGGGCCAACCCTCGCGCCACACCTTGATGCGCGTGCCGCCGAGGGCGGGGCCGTTGTCGCTCGTGAACGCCACGAGCGTGTTCTCCTCGAGGCCATTGGCCTTGAGCGCATCGAGGACGCGGCCGATGTTTTCGTCCATCGAGGCGACCATCGCCGCGTACATCCGCAAGGGCTCCTCCTTGATGTGTGCGAAACGGGCGGCGTCGGATTTCTTGGCGTGGAGTGGGGTGTGCACCGCATTGAATGCCAGATAGAGGAAGAAGGGCGCGCCCCTGTTCTTCTCGATGAACTCCACCGCGTGCCGGCCGAGGCGGTCGGTCAGGTATTCCTCGCCGGGGCGCTCTGGCCCCCAAACGCCCTGGACCTTGGCGGACGCGCGGTTGACCGGATCGTCCACGCCGAAGTACTTTCCGTCCGGGCCGGGGAAGTAATCGCCCTCCCAATCCATGACCGCGTAGGTCTCGTCGAACATGGCCTTCTCATCCCGGGGAATGTTCCATTTTCCGATCTGGCCGGTGCGGTAGCCCGCCGCCCTGAGGGCCTCGGGCAGGATCTTGTGCTCCGGTTGGATGGCGTACTTGCTCCGGTCCTCGTTCCACTGCATGCCGAAGCGCTGGTTGTAGGCGCCGGTCATGATGCCGCAGCGGCTCGGCGCGCAGACCGGGGAGGTCACATAGCCATCGGTGCAGCGCACGCCGCCGGCCGCCAGGCGGTCGATGTTCGGCGTCGGCACGAGCGTGCCGCCGTAGCATCCGGCGTCGCCGTAGCCAAAATCATCGGCGAAGATCAGGAGGATATTGGGGCGGGAATGCGGCGCGCCTGGGCTTGGGGCGATCGGGCCGCCGCAGAGCAGGGCGACCGCGGACAGCGAGCATAGTGGAGTTCTCATGTCGACGCACATCGTATCACCCGCGGCGAGACGGAGCAATGCGGCACAACCGGATCTTGCGCTTTTGTGGTCCCAAAGCGCTCTCCGGAGGCTATTAGATCTCGGATGACCAAGTTGATTCTGTCGATGGCGGCGCTGTCGATCGCCGCCGATGCTGGGGCGCAAGAGGCCGGCGCGGAAATCCTGGATGCGGCCGGCATACGGGGGGGCGTGGTCGTTCACGTTGGCTGCGGCGACGGGCGGCTGACGGCGGCGCTGCGGGCCAACGATAGTTTCCTGGTCCACGGTCTTGACGCCGACGCCGGGAATGTGGACTTGGCGAGGAGGCACATCCAGTCGATGGGCCTCTATGGGAAGGTGGCTGTCGCGGAGTGGGGCGGCGGGCGGCTGCCGTACGTCGAGAACTTCGTCAACCTGATTGTCGCGGGCGAGGGATGCGGCGTGGACGAGGGGGAGATGATGCGGGTCTTGGCGCCAAAGGGCGTGGCGATGATCGGGTCGAGGAAAATCGTGAAGCCGTGGCCCGCGGAGATCGACGAGTGGACGCACTATTTGCACGATCCGAGCAACAATGCCGTCGCGCACGACTCGGTCATCGATTTCCCGGCGCGGATGCAGTGGCTGGCGGGGCCAAGATACTCGCGGCACCACGACCACATGTCGGGCGCCAGCGCCATGGTGTCGGCCGGAGGGAGGAATTTCTACATCTTTGAGGAGGCGCCACGGGCCTCGATCCTGATCCCGCCGGAATGGTATCTTTATGCGCGAGACGCGTTCAATGGCACGCTGCTGTGGAAGAGGCCGATCGCGCAGTGGCACGAGCACATGTACCCCCTCAAGAGTGGCCCGCAGATTCTGGCGCGGCGCCTCGTCGCCGCCGGCGATCGCGTCTACGCGACGCTGGGCATCGATGGGCCGCTGAGCGAGCTGGACGCCGCCACCGGCGCGACGCGCCGCACCTTCGGGGGGACCGCCGCGACGGAGGAGATCCTCTTTTCCGACGGGGTGCTATTCCTCGTCGTGGCGGATGCCGGCGCGTTGCGCAGTGACCCGAAAAAGCGTTTTGCCACGCTGGCGGACATCCGCGCCGACGCGACGGGCGGCCTGTGGGGCGAGGCGCCGCGCGCGGTCATGGCGATCGCGGCGGACAGCGGCAAGACGCTGTGGAAGAAGCCGACGAGCATGATGCCGATGACACTCGCGGCGGATGGGCGATCCGTCTACTTCCACGATGGCGCCAATGTCGTCTGCCTGAACCGAGAGAATGGCGAATCGCTGTGGGCGAGCGAGACGCCGAACCAGCGGACCCTCAAGAGTTCGTCCGCGCCCACCCTGGTCGCGTGCGGCGACGTGGTGTTGTTCTCGGGCTACAGTGGCGGCGCGAAGGCCCGGGAGGTCGGCTCCACGACGATGTATGCGCTCTCCGCGCGGGACGGGAAGCGCCTCTGGGATGCCGATCACCCCGCGGCGGGCCATGCCGGCAGTTCCAAGGACATACTCGTGATCAATGGGGTCGTCTGGTGTGGCGCGACGGCCAGCGGCTCGGACTCCGGCATCTCGACGGGGCGCGATCTTCACACCGGCAAGGTCCTGAAGGAGTTCCCGCCCGACGTGGAGACCCACTGGTTCCACCAGAGGTGCTACCGCCAGAAAGCCACCGAAAAGTACCTGCTGTACTCGCGGACCGGCATCGAGTTCGTGGACGTGGCCAACGCCCATTGGACCTGCCACCACTGGGTTCGGGGCGCCTGCCTCTACGGAATCATGCCCGCCAACGGCATGATCTACAACCCGCCGCACCCGTGCGCATGCTATCTGGACGCGAAGCTCTCCGGCTTCAACGCGCTCGCGCCCGCCTCGGGCGCCTGGCGGCCGAGGCACGACGCGCCCGACGAAGGCAGGCTGCTGCAGAACCCGCAGCATGCCATTCCCGAATCCGGGCCCGAAGCCGCGGACTCCGATTGGCCGACCTATCGCGGAAGTGCCGCGCGGAGCGGGTTCGTGAAGGCCGCAGTCCCCGCCGCGGGCCTCAAGCGAACCTGGCGGGCGGAACTTGGCGGCAAGCTCAGTCCGCCGGTGATCGCCGGTGGGCGGGTGTTCGTCGCGGCGGTGGACCGGCACGAGATCGTCGCGCTGGATTCGGGGTCCGGCGCGAGGCTCTGGGGATACACCGCCGGCGGGCGCGTGGATTCTCCGCCGACGATCTGGAGGGGACGGGTGCTGTTCGGGTGCGCCGACGGCCATGTCTATTGCCTGCGGGCGACCGACGGCGCGCTGGCCTGGCGGTTCCGTGCCGCGCCCGAGGACCGGCGGCACTTCGCGTTTGAGCAAATCGAGAGCGTGTGGCCGGTCAGCGGCAGCGTCCTCGTGCAAGACGGGGCGCTCTATTGCGTCGCCGGGCGCTCGATGTTCCTGGATGGCGGCTTGCGCATGCTCCGCCTCGATCCCGCGACGGGCAAGAAACTCTCCGAGACCGTCATGGACGAAAACGATCCCGCCACGAAGAGCAACCTGCAATCCCATGTCCGTGGCCTGAACATGCCGGTCGCGTTGGCCGACGTGCTCTCCAGCGACGGCGTGTCCGTCTACATGAGAACCCAGGCCTTCGATCTCGTGGGCAATCGCAAGATGGTCGGGTATACCGAGGTCAAGGAGCAGCAGGGCGAGGACCGTCACCTCTTCAGCCCCACCGGTTTTCTCGACGACACGCTCTGGCATCGCACCTACTGGGAATACGGGCGCGCGTTCGCCTCGGGCGCCGGCGGCTACTATCAGGCGGGGCGCCTCACGCCCTCGGGCCGCATCCTGGTCTTTGATGATCAGAATGTTTATGGCTACGGGCGCCGCTGGCAGTACTACCGCTGGACCACGCCGATGGAGTTCCATCTTTTCGCCACCGCGAAAGATCCCGGGCAGGTCCGGATGGCCCTGGAGCCGCCGAAGCGATTGAAGAAGGATGGCAAGGCCAAGGGCAACATGGGCGGGACGCCGCTGACGCGCTTCAGCCACATCTGGTCGGACGAAGTCGAGGTGCAGGCGACGGCGATGGCGCTGGCGGACAAGACGCTGTTTGTCGCCGGTCTGCCCGATGTCGTGGACGAGGAGGATGCCGTCAAGAAGCTCGACGATCCCGAGATGAGGCGCAGGCTTGCCGAACAGGGGGCGGCGTTCGAGGGTGGGCGCGGCGCATTGCTGGCCGCGGTCTCTGCCCAGGACGGCAAGGAACTGGCGGCCTATCGGCTCGACTCGGCGCCGGTCTTCGATGGCCTGGCCGCGGCCAGCGGGCGCCTCTTCATGGCGACCCTGGACGGCCAGGTCCTCTGCTTTGGCGCCGGCGCCGGCGAACCGCTGTGCCCGGCCGACGGGCCGGTCGCGAAAACCCGCGGTCCCGATGCCGATAAGCCCGACGATGCCATGCCCCCCGCGACGCCCTCGCGGGGGAAGAAGAAGGCTGCGCCAAAGGTTGCGGCGGGCGCCACACCCGGGGCCCGCGCGCATCCCGACTTTCAGACCGTCTCCGCCGTCACGATCACGAGTTCCAGCCTCGGTTATCGACTCGCCACCGATGACGGCGAGAACGGCCTGGCGCTCAAGCGACTCCCGTCGCCGGTCGCCGGTGCGGCAACCTTTAGGCTGCGGATCCGGCCGACCGCCGAGGGGCCATTGCAGACCGGCTTTTTCGCATTCGGCGATGGCGAGTCGCCGGACCAGCTCATCCGATGCGGTGTTCGGGCGCGAACCAAGAAATGCCTCATCATGCAAGGCGCCGCCAAGGCGGGAACGACCTCGGAAGATTTCATCTGCGATCCCGCCGGTCCCGTCCGGGTGGAGGTGACCGTGGATCTCCTCGCCCGCAAAGTGAAGATGGTGCTTCCGGGCAAGACGGTCGAGGTGCCCATGACCGCACCATTGAAGCAGATCACCAGCGTCGGCTATTATGTGATGAACGGCGTCACGGAGTTCAGCCCGATCGAGATCGTGGAGGAATAGCGGGCCCGGGATCGTCTGGGATGCCCGCCCTGGGTCCGGGCTCCCTGGCGGCGGCCCGCGGGGGGGGCGGCGCTCACTTCATCCTCACCCTCTGCGCGATCTTGTTGATCAACCGGGCCATGTTGGCGCCGCTGCAGGTCTCGCCCGCCCGCGCGTGCTCCCTCCAATAGGATTTGCTGCTGAGGACGCCCTGTTGGTTCAAGACCTGAAGCGCGTCGTCGAGGGTCTTCACCTCGCGGAACTTTCCCGCGGACGCCATCACCAGCGCCCCCGCCCGCGCGCCATCGGCATAGGCGCCCGCGACCGCGTGGGCGAACCAGTATTCTGTTTCTGCGATGATCCCCGCCTCTTGCAGGAGTTTCAGGTCCGCGGCCAGGTCGGGGGAGGCTTCGGGCCGGAGGGGCGCGCGTGCCCCGGCGTCGGGCGGGAACCCTTCCCGCAGGCGCTCCAGCGCGGCCTTCAGGCGCGCCCTCGCGGCCGCGACCTCGGGATCCGATTCATCGATGGCCTTTTCGGCGATGGGGGAATCGGTGATATCCACGAGCCTGCCATCGCCGTACAGCTTGTGGCGCCTGTCCGCGATGAAATATTCCCGCCCCACCTGTGCGTACACCCAATCCCTCGGCCTTCCGGCCCTCCCGAGGATCTGTGGGGCGATGCTCCGGCCGTCGAGCCCCAGCTCCTCCGGCGCCCCGGCGCCGGCCAATTCCAGCACGGTCGGGAAGAGATCGGTGAAATCGGTCAGGTCGCCGCAGGTGCGCCCCGCGGGAACGAGGCCGGGGCAGTTCACGATCAGAGGTTCCCGGACGCCGCCTTCGGTGGTGTCGCCCTTTCCGCCGAGCATGGGTCGGCCATCGATGGTCCCCAGGGGATTCCCGATCGGGCCATTGTCCGACGTGAAGAGGAGGATGGTCTTGTCGCGGAGTTGGAGATTGTCCAGGTCGGTCGCGAGGAGGCCCATCTGCTTGTCGAGGTAGGCCACCATATCGGGGATGACGTTGGTCTCGTCCTTGCTGTCGGGGGTGCGGACGAACGGTCCGTGGGTCAGCACCGCGGAGTAGTACACGAAGAAGGGACGGTCCCGGTGGCGCCTCATGAAATCCGCGAGGAAATCGTGGGTCAGGTCGGGGCCGTATTGCTCCGGCTCTCCCTGGACGATTTCGCCGTTGCGATAGTAGCGGGGGTTCCAGTAACGGTCTGGGGTCCCTCGCCCCATCCAGAGCATGGATTCGTCGAAGCCGAGGCGGCGCGGGGCGGCGGCGTCCTCCGCCGGCGCGCTTTGGCCGAGCTTGCCGATGGCGCAGGTGGCGTATCCCGCCCGCTGCAAGACGTTGGCGATGGTAGGGTGTTTGTCGGGGTCGATCTCGGAATTGCCGTTGCCCGTGGCCCCGGTGCGGAACGGGTACTTCCCCGTGAGCAGGGCCGCGCGCGACGGGCCGCACAGCGGCATCGAGTAGCAGCGGTCGAAGCGCAGCCCTGTCGCGGCCAACCGATCCAGGTTCGGGGTCTCGAAAGGCGCGCCGCCGTAGCAGCCCACCCGCGAGAGGCCCACGTCGTCGGACAGGATGAGGATGATGTTGGGGCGGGATCCGTCCGGCAACGCGCCAGCGGCGAGGCCCTGAAGGAATCCCAGCACCCCGAGTCCGAAGAGAGTCGGTTTCATCTGGCGGAACATCGTATCCGCGCGGGGCGGCGGAGGCAATGGGCGCGTATCAGGAATTGACTTCGGCGGGGGTTCGGGGAGGCTGCCCGCAGTTTCTGGAGGCCATCTTGGGGAACATCGCCCGAAAGCGCGTCGGCCGAGAACCGAGGTATTTCAGCTCGCAGATCTCGCAGGCGAGGCGGTTTTTTCTGGGCCTGCGGCGCACGGGGGGGCGGGGTTTTTTCGTGGTGAGCGGGGGGGTGGAGCACTGCCGGCCCGACTACGTGATCGACCGGTCGGGATTTTCGTGCCCGGTGATCGAGTTCGTGGCGCGCGGGGCCGGGCGCCTGGAGTTGGGGGGGAGGGCTTACGACCTGTCGCCGGGTATGGTCTTCATCTACGGGCCGCAGGTGTCGCACAGGATCGTCGCCGATCCGCGATCGCCACCGGTGAAGTATTTCGTCGGTCTGGCGGGCGAGGGTGCGAGCGTGCTGTTGGACGAGGCCGGTTTGCTCCCCGGCTCGGTGCTGCGCGCGGCGCATGCCGAGCAGGCGCAGGATATTTTCGAGGAGCTGATCCGCCTGGGGCGGGGGGATCACGCGCGCCGCGCGAGGCTGTGTGCGGTGGCGGCGCAATATCTCATTCTCAAATTGTCTCGGGATTCGGTCCCCCCGGGATCGCCCGAGGCGCCGGCGCGGCTGACCTATGAGCGCTGCCGCGGCTATATCGAGGCGCATCACCTGAGGGTGCGGACCTTGCGCGAGGTGGCCGCCGCCTGCCACGTGGACCTGGCCTACATGTGCCGGCTTTTTCAGCGGTTTGGCCGCGAGAGCCCCTTCCAATATCTCCAGCACCTGCGCATGAATCGTGCCGCGGAGATGCTGCAGGAGGGGGCGACGGTGAAGGCCGTGGCCATGGAGCTGGGGTTCAGCGAACCCTGCAACTTCTCGCGCGCATTCACGCGGGTGTTCGGGGTCGCGCCGGGCTATCTCCGCCCGCGCGGAGGTGCTTGACCGGGGCGCGCGCCTTCCCGTAAAGCACCGCCGGAGGATTTGATATGGCCATGCGTTATCGCCGATTCGGGCGCACGGGGCTGAGGATGCCGGTCCTGACCTGCGGGGGCATGCGCTACCAGCACTCGTGGAAGGACGACCCACCCGAGACGATCCCCGCGGATAACCAGCGGAACCTGGAGGACACGGTGCGTCGGGCGCTGGATCTGGGCATCAACCACATCGAGACCGCGCGCGGCTACGGGACATCCGAGATACAGCTCGGGCGGATCCTGCCATCGCTCCCGCGTGACGAGATCATCGTCCAGACCAAGGTGTTCCCCTGCGAGGACCCGAAGAAGTTCGTCGAGACCTTCGAGCTGTCGATGGCCAACCTCCGGCTGGATCACGTCGACCTGTTTTCCATCCACGGGATCAACAACGAAGAGCTGTTGGCGCAGACGGTCCGGCCCGGTGGCTGCCTGGACGCCGCGCGCCGCTTGCGGCGCGAGGGACGGGTGCGGTCCATCGGTTTTTCGACGCACGCGCCGGTGGGGATCATCCTGCGGGCGATCGAGACCGGGGCGTTCGACTACGTCAACCTGCACTGGTATTTCGTCAATGATTTCAACTGGCCGGCGGTCGAGGCGGCGTCGGGGCGCGACATGGGGGTGTTCATCATCAGCCCCAACGACAAGGGCGGGAAGCTCTACGAGGCGCCGGAGAAGATGCGCCGCCTGTGCGAGCCGCTCTCCCCCATGGCGTTCAACCTGCTATACTGTTTGGCCCGCCCGCAGGTCCACACCCTGAGCATCGGTGCCGCGCGGCCCTCGGATTTCGGCGGGCACGCCGCGGCTCTGGAACACCTTGATCGGGCGGCGGAGGTGACCGCGCCGATCGCCGCGCGCCTCCGCGCCGAGATGGAGCGCGCGCTCGGTGCCGACTGGTGCCGCGGCTGGTGGCGCGGGATCCCCGAGTACACCGAGACGCCCGGCCAGATCAACCTGTTGGAAATTCTGCGCCTCTGGACCTTCGCCAAGGGCCTGGACCTCGTCGAGTTCGCCAAGATGCGATACAACCTCATGGGCAACGCCGAGCACTGGTTCCCGGGAACCAACGCCGCCGAGTTCGATGAGCGCGCCGTGCTTGGGGCGGTGGCCGATAGCCCGTTCCGGGACCGCATCCCGGGCATCCTCCGCGAGGCCCACGAGATGCTCAAGGGCGAGCAGCAGCAGCGGCTCAGCCAGAGCGATTAGGCCGGATCGAGGGATGATTTGGGTCGCAACGTGCTCGGGGGGAGGGTAGAAGGACCGCCATGCGGTCGGCCCGTTTCTGGAAAGGTATCGCGCGCGTCTGCCCCCTTGTGCTGGTGCTGATCGCCGGCTGTGGCGGTGGCGGGGGGATCTCGCTGTTCATCGCGCCGGATGGCGACGATGCGAATCCGGGCACGGCCGCTAGACCATTCCGGACTCTTGAGCGCGCCCGCGATGAGATCCGCGCGATGCGCTTCGGGGATGCTGCCGCGGAGGCCCGGCTTCCGGTGACGGTTTTCCTCCGCGGCGGTCGATACGAATTGGCCCGCCCCTTTGAGCTGGTGGCCCGGGATTCTGGGACGGGGGATGCGCCGATCCAGTATCGCGCCCGGGGTCGGGAGGATGTGCGGCTGATGGGCGGGAGGGTCGTGGCGGGATGGCAGGCGGTTAGCGACGCGGCGGTGTTGGACAAATTGGATCCGGCCGCGCGGGGCAGGGTGCTTCAGGCCGATCTCCGGGCGCTCGGCGTGACCGACTTCGGCCAGATGGGCGGGGGTTTTGGGCTCGGTGGCGGGCCGGGGCTGGAGCTGTTCTTTCGGGACGAGCCGATGACGCTGGCGCGGTATCCCAACGAAGGGTGCATCCGCATCGCGGCGACCCTCGGCCCGACGGTTCGCGACGTGCGCGGCAGGAAGGGTTGCACCGAGGGCCACTTCGCGTACGAGGGAGATCGCCCGGCGCGCTGGGTCGAGGAAAAGGATCCGTGGGTGCTCGGTTACTGGTTCCACGATTGGGCGGAACAGCGGCAGCGCATCGAGTCCATCGATCCGGCACAGAATGCGATGACCCTCGCGAAGCCTCACCACGGGTATGGGTACCGCAAGGGGCAGTGGTTCTATGGGTTCAATCTCCTCCGTGAGTTGGATTCGCCCGGGGAGTGGTATCTGGATCGTGACGGCGGAACGCTCTACTTCTGGCCGCCGGCCGAGATGGGCCGGGGATCGGCCGCGGTGTCGGTGATCTCGAATCTCGTCACGATGGCCGGCGTGAGCCATGTCGAGTTGTGCGGGCTGACCCTCGAGGCGGCGCGCGGCACCGCGATCCTGCTGGACGGCTGCACGAATAGCCGGGTGGCTGGGTGCACGATCCGGAACGTCGGTGGCTCGGCCGTCCGCGTCAAGGGAGGCAAGGATTGCGGTGTCGTCGGTTGCGACATCTACGCGACGGGCGATGGCGGCATCGCCCTGAACTCCGGCGACGCCAAGACCCTCGAGCCGGCGGGCCTCTACGCCGAGAACAATCACGTCCATCACTGGAGTCGCTGGAATCGCATGTATCGCCCCGCGATATCACTGGGCGGCGTCGGCAATCGCGCCGCGCACAACCTGCTTGAGAACGCGCCGCACATGGCCGTCGGGTTCAGCGGGAACGACCACGTTATCGAGTTCAATGAGATCCACAGCGTCTGTTTTGAGAGCAACGATGCGGGGGCGATCTACGCGGGCCGAAATTGGACGATGCGCGGCACCGTGATCCGCTGTAACTACCTGCACCACATCAGCGGTTTCGAGGGACGCGGCTGCGTCGGCGTCTACCTCGATGACATGTATTGCGGCACGGTCATCGCCAGCAACGTCTTCTATCGGGTGACCCGCGCCGCGTTCATCGGCGGCGGCCACGACAACGGCATCGAGAATAATGTCTTCGTGGACTGCAAGCCGGCGGTGCACGTGGACGCGCGCGGGATGGGTTGGGCCCGGGCGATGCCCGAGGGACTGATCCAAGAGGGCACCGAAAGGGGGACGCTGAAGGGCATCCGTTTCAGGGAACCGCCCTATAGCACCCGCTACCCGAAACTGGTTGGCATTCTCGAGAAGGATCCCGCCTCGCCGACCGGGACGCTGGTCGCGCGCAACGTGTGCTCGGGTGGGAAATGGGACGAGATCGAGGGCAAGGCGCTGCCGTTCGTCACGATGGAGAGCAACCTATTGGATGAAGACCCGCTTTTCGTGGATCGCGAGGGGCTCGACTTCCGCCTCCGGGAGGACTCCCCGGCGTTTAAGCTGGGTTTTCGGCCGATTCCCATCGGGCGCATCGGCCTGTACCGCAGCGAGGATCGGGCCTCTTGGCCGGTCAGCCACGGCGTCCGGCCGACGGCCGAACCGCCGCCGAAGCCGTCGCCGGGCAAGTGAGGGGGCGGGGTGAGGGAACGGGGCCATCGTGGCCAGGGCCCCGTTTCCGGCGGATGCGGCGAATCTTCGGGCGCATCCGGCCAATAGGCGTCTTGGCGCGACGTTTTGGCGATTTACCTTTGGTCGGGGCCGGGTGCAGACTATTTCCAAACGATTGGCGCGCGGTTTGATGATCGCCCGCGCCGTATCCTGCAGGAGGTCCGACATGCCTGTGCCGAAACGCCAACGGTGTCATATCCCGGGGATGGTGCCCGCGCTGCTTGCCGCCGCGATGGCGTCGTGGCTGGCCGGTCCCGCATTCGCGGGCCTGGGCCTCGCCACATTTGACGTGGACGTCACGCCGCCGGTGGGTTCTCGGATGACCTACGACACGGTCGTGCGCGTCGACGAGTTGGGCCTGCGCTGCCGCGGCGTCGTGTTGATTGGCGCCGGCCAGCCGATCGTGTTGTGCGCGTTTGACTGGATCGGCATCGGCAATGAATCCCAGGATGTGTTTCGCGGAGCCCTGGCGGAGGCCGCGGGCACGGTTCCGGATCGGGTCGTGGTGCACGCTGTCCACCAGCACGACGCGCCCACGTGCGACTTCACCTCGGAGCGGCTCTTGAAAGAGGCGGGAGCCAAGGAATTCGGCCGCTATGAGGGGGCTTTCGCGCGGGAGGTCGTGGGCCGGTTGTCGGCTGCGGTGCGCGGGGCCGTGGGCGGCGCCCTGCCGGTGACGCATTGCGGCTGGGGCGAGGCCGAGGTGGGGGAGGTCGCGTCGAATCGGCGGATTCTGGGGCCGGACGGTCGGGTGCGCGTCACGCGATATACCACGTGCAAGGACGCGGCGGTGCGCGCGGAACCGGAGGGGGTGATCGACCCGCGGGTTTCGCTGCTGGCCTTTTGGAATGGCAAGAGACCCCTCGCGGTGCTGAGCTACTACGCCTGCCATCCGCAAAGCTATTACCGCACCGGCGTCCCCAGCCCGGATTTCCCGGGGATCGCGCGCCTCGTCCGCGGGCAGGCGGTGCCGGAGGCCCTGCACGTCCATTTCAACGGCGCGGGAGGGAACGTTGGCGCCGGCAAGTACAACGATGGCGCGAAGGAGAATCGGATGGCCCTGGCGCTGCGGTTGGCCGACGGCATGAGGCGCGCGTGGGAGGGCGCGCGCAAGTTCGAGATCGATGAGCGGGGCGTCGGGTGGAGCGTCGAGCCGGCGGCCCTGCCTCCCGCGGCCCATCTCGACGAGGCGGCGCTGCGCGCCGAAATGGCGAAGGCGTCCGAACCCGAGGCGCAGCTGGCCGCGGCGGACAAGCTCGCGTGGCTGCTCCGCTGCCGCGAGGGGAAACGGATTCCGATCTCGATGCTGTCCGTCGGCGACGCGCGCGTGCTGCACCTGCCGGGGGAGCTGTTCGTGGAGTACCAGCTCGCCGCGAAGGCGATGCGGCCGGACCTCGGTGTCGCGATGGCCGCCTACGGGGATTACGGTCCGGGGTATATCTGCACCGCGCGGGCCTATGAGGAGGGCGGCTACGAGGCCAGCGAGCGCGCCTCCGACGTCTCGCCCGAGGTGGAGGGCGTGCTGATGGCGGCAATGCGCAAATTGTTGGGGGAACCATCGGCCCGATAGGAGGAATGGCGCCATGATGACAAGAAACGCGATGCCGGTGCTCTGGGTGATGGCCTGTCTCTGTTCGGGCGCCCTCGGGGAGGCGCCTCCCGCGCGGATGCCGCTGTGGCCGGGTCCGGCGCCCGTGGGCGACGGGACCTTCGAGTCGACCAACGCCACCATAACGGTCCACCTGCCCGCGCCCGATATGGCGACGGGCGCGGCGATCGTGATCTGCCCGGGGGGCGGATACGCGAGGCAAGTGGTCGAGCCCGAGGGCCATCAGATCGCCCGCTGGCTCAACGGGCACGGGATCGCGGGCATCGTGTTGGAGTATCGGTTGCCGCATGGGCGGCCCTTCGTGCCGCTGCTCGACGCGCAGCGGGCCATCCGGGCCGCCAGGGCCAACGCGGCAGGATGGCGCATCGATCCGGGTCGCGTCGGCATCATGGGTTTCTCGGCCGGTGGCCACCTCGCCTCCGCGGCCGGCACGCATTTCGATGACGGTGATCCAAAGGCCGAGGATCCCGCAAACCGGCTGAGCTGCCGCCCGGATTTCATGATCCTGGTCTACCCGGTCATCACCATGGATCTGAAGACCCACGGGGGATCGAGAACGAATCTGTTGGGTCCCGACCCGAAGGCGGAGATGGTCGCCCTCTTCTCGAACGAGAAACAGGTCACCGAAAAGACCCCGCCCGCTTTCCTCGCGCACGCGAAGGATGACGTCCCCGTGCCCCCAGACAACAGCCGGATGTTCGCCTCGGCGCTCAAGGCGCGCGGGGTGGCGGTGGAATATCTGGAACTGCCCAGCGGCGGCCATGGGCTCAACCGATATCAGGGGCCGATGTGGGACGCGTGGCAGGCGGGCGCCCTGGATTGGCTGGCGGCACAGGGCTTTCTCGCCGGCGATGCGGTCGGGACGTCGAAGGCCGCGGGCGCGGGGCGCTGACCTGAAACTTCAAACCGCGGGCGGCGGGGATGACGGGGATAATCCAGAGAAATTTAGTTGTTTGTGGATCCGGTGGTAGCCGCCGGGAAATTGCCCGCCCGAGTGGCGGGTCAGGAGGCAATCCAATATATGGACTGCGGCGGCAGAGCGCAGCGGCGACACCACTTTGGCGTCCGGCGGAGCCGGAACCCGCGCGCCAGGGCCAACGCCTGCGCTTCGATCGCCAGAGGCGATCCGCCTGCGGATCCAAAGCGGTGTCGCCACCCCTCGCGGGGTTCTGCCACCGCATTCCAATAGGCCCCTCGGCCACATCGCCGTCGCCCGGGGCCTTAATGTCTCGCGGAAGGTTGCCGCGCCGGTTAGTCTTTCTTCGCCGATTCGGGCCAGAGCCCGCGCCTCACCCGGCACATTCGGTTCCATCATGCGACTAGAATCTGATGCCTCTATCCTGCTCTTGGCCCTGGGCGCGATGTCATCTTGCGCGATGGGGTCCCATCGGGAGGCTCCCGCCGAGGTCGCCTACAAGTGCCTCTTCAATCACGAGCTGCTGATCATCTGCGGGCAGAAGACCAATAGCCCGGGATACATCGCGTCCTTCGTCGAGAAGCTGAAGGACACGGATGTCGATGCCGTGATGTGCTGCCCGACGATGTGGCGGGCGAACCTCTTTCCCTCGGAGGTGGACCCCACGTGGAAGCGCTGGTCGCCGGAGCGGCCGTCGCCCAAGTTCCGCTCGTACGACTACATCATGCGCTATCTCCATTCGGGGGGTGATCCGGTCAAGGACACGCTCGAGGCCTGCCGGAGGTGCGGCAATGACTTCTTCATCTCCTACCGCATGAATGACCACCACTACGTGACGGACCTGGAGTGGCCGAGCCACAACGCCATCTGGCGCGAGCACCCGGAGTACTGGCTCGGGGATTCGGAGACCTCGCCGTACACCAAGAAGGACAACGTCCGGCTGTTCAACTACATGTTGCCCGAGGTCAGGCAATACTACTTCGCGATCATCGAGGAGCTGTGCTCGAGGTACGACGTCGACGGCGTGGAGCTGGATTTCCAGCGGTTCCCGAAGTTCTTTCGGGATGCCGACGTGGACGAGGGCCGAGGGGTGATGACCGCGTTCGTCCGGAGGGTCAAGGACATGATGATCCGGATCGGCAGAGAACGGGGCAAGAGGTTGCGCCTTTGCGTGCGCGTGCCGGAGACGCTGGCGAAATGTGAGGCGGCGGGCCTGGACGTCCCGGGCTGGGCCGCGGCGGGCCTGGTCGAGATGGTCAACATCTCGTCATTCTACATGCACACCATGGAGCTGGATATCGAGGGGTTCCGCGCGAGGACGAGGCGGGCGAAGATCTACGGGGAGATGAACTACGTGACCGCGCAGAACCCGAGGGACAAATCCGCCCGCCGCTACACGACGCCCGAGATCTATCGTGCGTCGGCCATGAATCTCCTCTATCGCGGCGCCGATGGCCTGAGCCTATTCAACTTCGATTATGTTCCCGAGAAACAGCGGCTTCCGATGGCGGGGGTGCTGCGGGGCATCGCGGACTTAGATCTCTTGAAGAACCGGCCGAAGAACTACGCCGTCTATCCCAATTTCGGGACTTTTCCCGCGACGAATCAGAAGGCGTTCGACGTGATCATCCCGGACGATGCCGCTGGGGCCGCGTTCGATCGTGCCGTGCTGCGGGTGGAGACACGACAGAGCTGCGCGGGTCTGGAGATTGGCGTCTCGCTCAACGGCAAGGCGCTCGCGCCCTGCGCGCACGAGGGCGCCGAGCTCTTCGCGCCGCTGGCGCAGAACGCCGGATACCCGGCGCGGGAGGCGCTGAAATTCTACGACGTTCCCCTGCATCTGCTGGAGGTTGGCGCGAACCGGGTGGAGATCAAGAATCTTGATGGGGGGAAGTCGCCGTGCCAGTTTCGGTCCATTGAGATCGGTCTTTACCGTTGAGGATGCTATGAGAATCAGAACGGATCTTGCGGGAAGCTGCCGCCTTGGCATTACCATCGTCGCGATCGCGTGCTTGGCGGGCCGGGCAACCGCCGCCGAATTTTTCGTGGCGAGCGGCGGCGAGGATGGCGGCGCGGGAACCAAGGGACAGCCGCTGGCGACACTGGAGGCGGCGCGCGATGCGGCGCGCAAGGCGGGTGCCGGGCCGCACCGGATCGTCGTGATGCCGGGGGAGTATTTTTTGGAGAAGACGCTGGTGCTGGATGCGCGCGACAGCGGCCTGACCGTCGAGGCCGGCGAGGGGGGGCAAGCCACGCTTTTTGGCGGGAGGCCCGTGACCGGGTGGCGGCGCGATGGGGAGAAGTTCTGGTGCGCGGATCTGCCCGGGGTGAAGGAGGGAAAGTGGGATTTTCGCGCGCTGGTGGTCAATGGGCGGATGCCGGGGCGGGCGCGGCTGCCGGAGTCGGGGACCTTCACGCACCAGAGCGAGTTCAAGGTGCGGTGGCTCTCGTCGGTCGCCGGCGGTTGGGAGCGCCCGCCGACCGCGGAGGAACTGACCACGATGCTCTACGAGCCCGGGGACGTCCCCGCGACGCTCGAGGCGCGGAATGCCGAGGTGCGCGTGTATCACATGTGGGATGAATCGCTGGTGGGCGTCGCCACCAATGACGCCTCGCGGCACGCGCTGATTTTCTCCACCCCGTCGAAGTCGCCGCCGGGGGCTTTCGGGGTGAAGAAATATGTGATCTGGAACACGCGGGAGGGGATGACGCGACCGGGGCAATGGTATCTCGACCGTGCGGCGGGAAAGGTCGTGTACTGGCCGCTGCCCGGCGAAGACATGGCGAAGGCCAAGGTCGTCGCGCCCACGCTGGAGCGGGTGCTCGGGATCGTCGGGACGCAGAAGGCCCCGGCGGGGAACGTCGTCATCCGCGGCCTCGGGATCCAGGCGACCACGACGCCGCTGAAGCCGGGGGGGTTTGGCGCGTACGCCTTCGACGGTGCCGTGGCCATGGAATGGGCGCGGGGCTGCGCCCTGGAGGGTCTGGAGATCTGCAACGTCGGCGGGCAGGGCGTCTTGGCAAAGCAGTTGGACGATTGCCGCATCGCCGATTGCCACATCCATCATGTCGGCGCGTGCGCCATCAAGGCCGATGGGAGGGCCAGCCAGATCGCCCGCAACCACATCCACGACGCGGGCGTGTACCACCCGAGCGCGATCGCGCTCTCTGCCTCCCACCCGCAGAAAGGCGAAAAGGAAAAGGGTTTCCACATCTACCGGAACGAGGTCCACGACACCCCCTACAGCGGCATCGTCGGGGGCGGCGGCGACCACGTCATCGAGGAGAACCTGATCTATCGCGTGATGCTCGAGATGCACGACGGGGGCGCGATCTACGGCGGCATGCGCGACAGCATCCTGCGCGGCAACGTGGTGCGCGACGTCGTGAAGATCGGCGAGGGCTACGGGGTGTCGTCCTATTACCTCGACGAGGGCGCGCGCGACTGCATCGTGGAGCGCAACGTCTCCATCGGCGTCGAGCGGCCGACGCACAATCACATCACGCGCGACCTGGTCATCCGCGACAACGTTTTCATCGCCGAGACCAACATGACCCTGTCGTTCCCGCGATCGGCTGGGTGCACCTTCGAGCGCAATACGCTCTTCGTGCCGGGCAAGATCGCGATCAGCGAAGCGGGGGCCATCCGATGCTGGACCAACAACGTGGTCTTCCGCGAGGGCTTCGGCACCAACGGGCTGCCGCAGGCGTTCACGATCGACGGGGCCATGCCGCCGGCCCCGCCCCCGGCCCGCCGCTCGTGGGCGACGCCCGTGGTGCGCGCCGCGACGCCGCCCGTGCCCGATGGCGAGATCGGCGCGGAGGAATGGCCCGGCGCCCTAGTGAATCTGGACCGCGCGCCCTCCCGCTGGGGCGCGGCCGGCGCGCCGGCCTTCGCCGAGTTGGCCTACGACGACCGTTGCCTCTACGTCGCGGTCAACGTGTCGATGTTCGACGTGGCGCAACTGCGCGCCGGAGATGCCTGGGGCAAGGACGACGGCGCGGAGATCTGCATCGCGGGAAAGGGTCCCGACGGCGGGCCGGCGACCTTCGTGATCCGCGGTTTCGCCGGGGGCGCGACCGCGAGCGCCACCGACGCCGGCGCGCCGGCCGATGCCGCCGCGCGCGTGGCCAAGGCGATCCGATTCGCGGCCAAACCCTATGGCAAGACCCGGGGCGGCTGGCGCGGCGAGTGGGCCATCCCCTGGGATTCCGTGGGGCTCAAGCCCGCTCCGGACCAGAAGATCCCCTTCAACCTCGGCGTCTTCCGCGCCGAGGATGGGGTCTGGCGCTGCTGGGAGGGGACCCTCGCCGAGAATTGGCGGCTCGAGCAGGCCGGGGCGATCCAGATCAAGTAGCCGCAGGGCCCGTGGCGTCGCGGGCCGGGTCGGCCAAGGCTCTCCGCATGCTGGTGGCGCGCGGACGCCGGGGCCGGCGTCCCTCCCGATTGGAGGCATAACGGCGCAGCTTTGGCCGAACGTTCCAAAATCCCATTAAATCATTCCCGGCCGCCCGCATCATCGCCAATGCGTTCCGGGCTCAACGGTGTGGCGCCTTTTACCCGAGCCGCCACCTGGCCTGCCTGAGGACGGCCTTCGGGTTATCGCGCAGGGTCTCATACCACACCGTCAGCAGCGTGCCGTCATCAAGTTCGGCCGTGCTCGGGTACCCGAGGTCGCCGCCGATGCCATCGGCGGATATCGCCATCGGCTCTCCCCATGTCTTTCCGTGGTCGCGGCTGATCCTCGCCTGAGTGCCGTAGGGAGGGCGGCGGTGCCCGTAGGTCATCAGCAGGGTGCCGTCGCGGAGGCGCGCGAGATGCGAGGGGAGGCCCCAGACCCCGATCGGGTGTGGCGCGCCCCACGCCTTTCCGCCATCCGCGGACTCGGTCTGGAGCGTCTCGTGCCTGTTGGCATCGTTGTGGTTGCGGATCTGCGCGATCAGGGTGCCGTCGTCGGCCTCGACGGCGTGCAGCTCGTGATAGCCGCGCGCGACCGAGTCGCCCTCGCGCGTCGGAATTTCCGCGAGCCAGCGCCACGTCGCGCCGTCGTCGGTGGATTCGCAGACGCCGGTCTTCTTGTCATCGGACCAGAGCTGTTTTCCGGCGTAGAGCAGGCGCCCATCGCGTAGCTGGATCGGGCCGTGGGGGCTATTCACGGTGGTGGGGAGGCGGGGAGACCACGTCCTGCCACCGTCCGTCGAGCGGATCAGCCATTCGCCCAGGTCGGCCTGGCGCGCCTGGTCATCCAGGCGCTCGTGGGCGGCCTTCCAGTTGGCGAATTGTTCCGGCGCCATGCCCTCCGTGCGCCATCCGCCCTTCCCGAGTTCCGCGAACGCCGCCTTCTTCTCGTAGTGGGGCACGTAGGCCAGTGAGGTGAACGTGGTGACCAGCAGGGTGCCTTTCGCGGTCTCGAGGACGCCCGAGTCCCGGTCGTCGGTCGCGCTGTCCAGCAGGACGCGCGGGTAGGTCCAGTTCTCGCCCCCGTCCCGCGAGGTCATCGCGCACACCTGCCCGAATGGGCAGACGTGCGACTCGCGCCCCCCGGACCAGGTCACCCAAAGCTCGCCACTCTTCCGGCGCGCGACCGTCGGCCATCCATGGTAGAGGTGGCCCTGCCGCGAAATGATCCGCGTGTCGAGGATCGTGATGGAGGGAGGTGCGCCGCGCAGGATGGCCGGTGCCGCGACCGCGAGCGCGGCCGACGAGGTCTGCGCGAGGAATGCCCGGCGCGTGGGGTGGGGCTTCGGTGGCATGGCGAAAGGCTAGCCCCCGTCGGGTCCCGAGTCGATAGCGGTGCGGAAACTTCGGATCCGTCGTTGGGCCGATGTGGACTGCGGCGCTGCAACGCCGCACTCCAAAATGGGGCTGCCTCCTCGCTTCGGCGGCGAGCGCCGAATTCGCGAGTGCCGCGATTATAAATGATCATCCGTCATCCGCGGTCTTATGTTTCTGGCAAGATCTGGTGTCTCGGGTGTTTACTGGCCGGGATCGGCCGGGTAATTTGAATTATCTGTTGTCTGGCCTGATGGCCGGGATGCGAGAGGAGGCGTGATGGAGCGGATGGATCGGAGGGAATTTATCGCGCGCGGCATGGAGGGGGTGGCGCTGGCGGGGGCGTGCGCGTGTGGGCTGTCGGGATGCGCGACGTTCACGAAAGTCGGCGCGACCCCGCCGTTGCCGGGGAACGCGTATGCGGTGGCGCCGCCGGACAAGGTCACGGTGCATCTGCGCGTGGCGGGTGCCTTGGCCGACGAGGGGGGGTCGGCGAAGCTCATCGATCCGGGGTTACCGGAGCCCCTGATCATCGCGCGCGTGGGTAGAGACCGGTTTGTCGTCGCCTCGCTCCGTTGCCCGCACCGGGGTGTGGAGTTGGAATATCAGGCCGGGCAGGAGAGGTTCCGCTGCGCGAGCCTGGGGCACAGCAAGTTTGCGCTGGATGGGAGCCGGCTGGCGGGTCCGGCGAACCGCGCGATCCGGACGTATCCGGCAGCCGTCGTTGGCGGGGATCTGGTCGTCCGGCTGACCTGAGGTTCGAGGCCCCAAGTTTTCCGCAACGCCGAGGGGCGAAGCGGGTTTCTTATCGGGTGAAGGCGAATCCAGAGTCCCCCCGTGTCGTTTGGCGCTGGCGCCGGGCGGCGGACGTCGTTTTTTTGCTGGCGCTGGGCGCGCCCGCTGGGTCAGGGGTGAACGCTGTCGCGACGGACTTGGAGTGGGTGACGCCGGCGGTGCGCGCGCCGGGTTTGGAGCGCCGGACTTTTGAGAGCGCGGCGGCGGGGACGAGGGTGAGCTACCACATCCTCGTGCCCGAGGCGTACGGCGCGGAGGAGGGGCTGAGGTTTCCCGTGCTGTACTGGCTGCATGGCGGCGGCGGCTCGGATGGCAAGGCGACGGTCGGCGGCGTCGCCCCGATGGCGGCGCGTTTCGGCGGGGCGATGCGCGGGGGACAGATCGCGCCCATGCTCGTGGTCTTTCCGAATGGCATGCATAGCCTGTGGCTGGATTCGAGGGACGGGCGCATCCCGATGGAGACCGTCCTGATCAAGGAACTGGTGCCGCACATCGATGCGACCTTCCGGACGATCGCGTCGCGCGAGGGCCGGATCGTCGAGGGTTTCAGCATGGGCGGCTATGGCGCGGCGCACCTGGGATTCAAATACCCGGAGGTCTTCGGTTCCGTCTCGATCCTGTCCGGGGGACCCCTGCAGCGCGAGTTCGACGAGGCGCCGCGGGTTGGCCCTCGGGGGCGCGAGCGGGTGATGGGGGAGATCTTTGGCGACGATCCCGAATACTTTAGGTCGGAGAGTCCCTGGGTATTGGCGGGCGGGAACGCCGACGCGCTCCGCGAGCGGACGCTGATCCGCGTGGTGATCGGCGACCGCGACGAGATGCTGGCCAACGTGCGCGACTGCTCCTCCCGCCTCTCATCGCTCCGCATCCCGCACGGCCATGTCGAACTCCCGGGCGTCGGCCACGACCCCGTCGCCGTGCTCGATGCTCTGGGCGAGGAGAACTGGCGATTCTATCACGCGGCCGTTGGCGCGGGCGGCGCGCGCGCGGTGCCCGGGGAGCCGCGGGCGGGGCAGGGGAAGTCATCCTCCTCCGGGGGGACAACCGCGGTGCCCAAGATCGAGAATTTCCGGCTTGATGGCGAGCGGTGGACTTGCGCCGCCGACGGCGAACCGCTCGGGGGCATTCTCATGAAGCCCGAGGGCGAGGGACCCTTTGCCGGCATCGTGTTGAGCCATGGTCTGGGTGGCAACGCGCAGGCGATCGCCATGGCGCGCGGCAGGGAGATGGTGCGATGGGGTTTCGCCTGCATCGCCACGGACTATACGCATGCCGGGCAGGGGACGCGCGGGCAAGCGGGCAAACGGGGCGGGCCGGGCGGGATCGATTTCTCGAAGGCGGGGGCGCGCCCGGAGAACATCCGCCGTGCGCTAGCGTGCGTGGAGATCTTGCGCCAGCGGGCATTTGTCGATCCCCGCCGGATCGCGGCCTACGGGCACAGCATGGGGGCCTTCGTCACCATCGCCCTCGCCGCCGAGGCGCCGGACAAGGTCGCGGCCGCCGCGATCACCGCCGGGGGCGTCATCCCGGCGAATGCCCCCCCGGCCGCGGCGCCGACGGTGGAGGTCGCCGCCCGCGTGAGGGTGCCATTTCTCATACTGCATGGATCCGAGGACACCACCGTGCCCGCCGAGCGCTCCGCATGGCTCCAGCGCGAATTGGATGACCATGGCGTCCCGTGCGATCGCCACGTGTTCGAGGGCGTCGGCCACAACCTGCCGAACGACCGCGCGGGGGAAGTCAATCGCCTCATGCGCGATTGGTTCCTCCGGCGCGGAGTGCTGCGGGAGGCTGCCGGACAACGCCCGGCAGCCCAGGGGGAATGAGACTCAGGCCTCGGTCTTTGTTTTTTCCGGATCTGGCGCGGCGTTCTCGCGGGGGCCGAGATCGATGCGGACGCCATCGAGTTCCTTGAGCTTCTCGCGGAAGGGCCCGGGCAGGGCCTGGCGCTGCGCCTCGGTGGTGACCGGCCAGGTCTGCTCCTTGCCGTCGGGGGTCCGCGCCGTGAATGTGACCTCGCCCTCCGGGTGGTGCTCGATCCGATAATGCCCGCTGGGGTCGTCTCGCTCGATGACCCCTCCCGAGGTGACGCGCATCGCGCCCCCGGGAACCTGGACGTTCACGTGCACGTGCCGGCGCTCGGCCTGCGCGGGATCCCGTTCCCGGTCGCGGCGCATCGCGGGGCCATCGGGCCGGGGAGGCGCGGGATCCTCCTTGCGGTCCGCGTCCCGCTCGCGCTCCCGCATGCGTTCCTGGAACTCGCGCATCTGCTGCTGGAAGCGCTCCTGGTACTCGCGCAGTTGCTGCTCCAGCCGGCGCTGCTGATCCTGGAACTCGCGGATGAAGCGCTCCGACTGCCGGAACATCTCGTCGATCGCCTCGGGGCCCGCGGGTGGCTCGCGATCCCGCCCGCGGTCGCGCCACGGCTCATCCTGCCCCCAGCGCTCGAAGCGGTAGCCCCACGGGCCAAACGGTCCCCGCTCCTGCGACCCTCGGCCCCAAGGGCCAGAACCCGGGCCGAAACCCGGTGGCACCGGGCGCTCGTCGATGGCCACCTTCATCTCTTGCTTGGCCGATCGCCGGATGACCTGGAGGGAGACCTGGTCGCCCTTGCTCTTGCTGCGGACGAGGTCGGCGAGGTGCCCGGGTTCGCGGATGCGCTCGCCGTTGAGCTGCGTGATGACGTCGAATTTCTGTATCCCGGCCTTCGCGGACGGGCTATCCGGCATGACCTCTTCTACTAGGACGCCGTTTCCCTCGTCGAGGCCCAGCTGAATGGCCAGTTCGGCCGGCACGATGCGGGTGACGACGCCGATGAAAGGCACGGCGTTCTCCGCCGGGCGTGCGGTCCTTCTCCCCGGCTCATCGGCCCGCCTCGCCTCGCGGCGATCTTCGGGTGCCTTCGCCTCGCGGCGGCGTTCGGCGGGCTTGTCGGCATCCTTCGGCTTCTCCTCGGCGGCCGGTGGCGGCTGCGCCTCGGCTGGTTGCGGGGGCGGTCTTTTCTCCTGGTCCTTTTGCTCCGCGCACCCGGTGTTCGCGATGGCGATGGTGAACGCGGTGATGAGCGCGCTGGTCAGTATCGGGTTCATGTGGAATCTCCTTTCTCTGTCTGTTTGCCTGCGGGTTGGGATCGGGTTCACTGGAAAGATACGGGTATGGCGATGACCTGCTCCTGGGGCGCCTCGACGGCCATTCGGGCGCCGGTCTTCGGGTCGACCCATTCATGCCGCTCGACGCCCATGAGGCGCACGCGGCGCTCGGGGAGGCTGTCGGCGCCGAACGCGATCTCGGGGCGATCGGCCGCGATCCACTCGCGCATGTGGGCGGGCGCCTGCATGGCGGTGGCTGGCGACGCGGGCGGCGACGGGCGACCGAGGGTGATGACGGTCAAGATGGCGACCGCCGCGCCGGCGCCGGCCCAGGCCAGCGGCGCCAGCCAGCGCCACGGGTTGGCCTGCCGCGCGGGTTCCAGGCGCGCGCGCGCCTCGAGTTCGTGGGCGACGCGCCGCCGGAGCCCGGCGGATGGCGACGCCGGCTCCAGCCGGGTGAGGCACTCTTCGATTTCTTCCGGTTTCATCGCAGTGGTTGGGTTGGGGTTCTGATGGAGATGGACGCGAGGTCCTCGCGGAATGGGGCGAGGCGCTTCGCCAGGGTCTCCAGCGCGTATCGGTAGCGCGAGGCCACGGTGTTGATGGAATCCTCGGTGATCCGGGCGATCTCGGCGAAGGTCAGGCCGCCCCAGATCCGGAGCGCCAGGACCTCCCGCTGTTCGTCGGGCAACCCCGAGAGGGCAACCTGCACGATGTGGGCCGTCTCGCGGTCCTCGATCGTCGTGTCGAAGCAGGGAGCCTCGGGCGCGTCGGCCTCGGCGCCCGCGGCCTGTTCCCGCGTGGCGCGTCGCCTGCCGGAGCGCTGGAGGTCCATGGCGATGCTCCGCACCGCGGCGTACAGCAGCGGGAGATGCTTGCGGTCGCCGTCCGGGAACCGCCGCCAGAAACGGACGAATGCCATCTGGATGACGTCTTCCGCATCGGCGCGGCTGGGCGCCCACTGCCTCGCGTAGAGCAGCAGCCGGGGGGCGACCTCGTTGAAGAAATCCTGCCAGTCTGGCTGTTCCAATCTCATGCGCCTGGGCCCGCCCGCGGGGGCCGGCTTTGCCTCTCACCCAATATAACGCCGCCGGGGGGAGATTTTGTGTGCCTTTCGCAAAATCGTTGCGGGCTGCCGCTTATGGGCTTAGATACAAGGTTCCCGCCCCGCCGTGAAACTGCCCTTTGAACTTTTCCTGGCCCTTCGGTATCTGAAGCCGAAGCGGGAGTTCGTCTGGGTGATCACCCTGCTGTCGCTGGTGGGGGTGCTCTTGGGGGTGGGGGTCCTGGTGGTGGTGATATCGGTCTTCCGGGGCTTCGAGCGCGACATCCGCGAGAAGGTCATCGGGTTCACGGCGCACGTGACGGTCCTGAACTACGGGATCCTGAACGATGCGGACGCCCTGTACCCGAAGATCGAGGCGCTGGCCGGCGTGAGGGCGGTGAGCCCATTCGTTGGCGGGCCGGTGCTGGTGGAATTCCGGCAGAGGATCTCGACGCCGTTCGTGCGCGGCATCGACCCCGCCAGGGAGGACAAGGCGCTGGGTCTGGCGCGCTTCATCGTCGAGGGCGAATTCCTGCTCGAGGGCGAGGCCGTGCTGGTTGGCCAGGGCTTCGCCGACCGCAACGGGGTCCGCGTCGGTGACAAGCTGATGGTCTTTTCGCCGCGGCATTTCGAGGAGATGCGCAAGGCGGCCGAGCAGGGCCAGAAGGTCGCCTTCCTGCCGACCGAATTGCTCGTCACCGGCGTCTTCAACACCGGCTACGGGGTCTACGACGAAAATTTCATCCTGACCTCGCTGGAGATGGCCCAGCACATGTACAACATCGAGGAGGGGGTGCACGGCATCGCGGTGCGGCTCGACGACCCGATGCGCGCCGAGGCCACCCGCGACGCGATCAACGCGTTCCTCGAGCGCCCGGCGCAGGCCCAGACATGGATGGACCTCAACCGGCAACTCTTCGGGGCGATCGCGACCGAGCGCAACGTCATGTTCTTCCTGCTGGTGTTCATCATCATCGTGGCGGGCTTCGGGCTCACCAGCACCCTGATCACCCTGACGGTTCAGAAGTCTCGCGAGATCGGGTTGGCCAAGGCCCTCGGCGCGACCGAGGGGCAGGTGCTCCGGGTGTTCGTGCTCTATGGCCTCGTGGTCGGCGTCGTGGGGACCGCGCTGGGGCTGGCCTCGGGACTGCTATTGACCCACTTTCGCAATCAGGCCGCCAGCCTCCTGGCGAAGGTGCTGGGCGTCGAGATCTTCCCGTACGAGATCTATCACTTTGCGGAGATCCCCGCGGATATCCATTGGGACAGCGTGGCCATCATCGCGATCTCGGCGGTCATGATCTGCGGCGTGGCGGCGCTGCTGCCGGCGTGGCGGGCGGCGCGGCTGGCGCCGGCGAGGGCCCTGAGGTACGAATGAGCGAGGCGGCAAAGCGCGCGGGCCTCGGCTCGCTGGAGATGGAGGCCGTGGAGCGTGTGTTTCGTGCCGGGCCGCGGGAGGTGCACGTGCTCCGCGGCGTGACACACCGGTTCGATGTCGGGCGGCTCACGACGATCCAGGGGGCATCGGGTTCGGGAAAGAGCACGCTGCTGCATATCTTGGGTGGGTTGGACAGGCCCGACGAGGGCGCCGTGCGCGTCGATGGCCGGGACCTCTACGCCTTGGGGGGGGACGGCCTCGCCCGGTACCGGAACCGGCGCGTGGGCATGGTCTTCCAGGCCTACCACCTGCTGCCGGACCTCACCGCGCTCGAGAACGTCGCGCTCCCCAGCCTCATCGGGGGGCGCGTCGCCATGGACCGGGCGCGGGAATTGATCGGCGCCGTGGGGTTGGCCGACCGCGCCGAGCACCTCCCCGGGGAACTCTCCGGCGGCGAGCAGCAGCGGGTGGCCATCGCCCGCGCAATGATCAACGAACCGGACATCCTCCTGGCGGACGAGCCCACCGGAAACCTCGATTCCACCATGGGGGGGGCCGTGCTGGAATTGATGCTTGATTTGCTCAGGGGGCGCGGATTGACTGCCGTGATCGTGACACACGACGCGGGTATCGCGTCGATGGGCCACCGCAGGCTCAGGCTGGCCGACGGCCGCCTCGGCGAGGAGTAAATGCCATGCAGATTTATATCGACGGCCAGTATCTGGATGAGGCGAACGCGAAGGTCTCGGTCTTCGACCACGGGTTGCTCTATGGCGATGGCGTGTTCGAGGGGATCCGGGTCTACAGCCGCCGCATCTTCAAACTCGACGAGCACCTCGAGCGCCTGTTCGACTCGACGAAGGCGATCCTGCTCAAGGTGCCCCTGAGCTTCGACGAGTTGCGCGAGGCCACGGTCGAGACCTGCCGGCGCAACAATCTCGAGGATGGCTACATCCGCCTGCTGGTGACCCGGGGGAAGGGCAGCCTCGGCCTGAGCCCGGACAGTTGCCCCAGGGCGACGGTGATCATCATCGCCGCGGAGATCGAATTGTTCCCGAGGGAGTATTACACCAAGGGGCTGCGCGTGGCCACCGCCCCGACGCGGCGGACCGCCCCCGCCGCCCTGAACCCCTCCGTCAAGTCGCTGAATTACCTCAACAACGTCATGGGCAAGATCGAGGGCAAGCTCTTGGGCGCCCAGGAGGTGATCATGCTCAATGAGCAGGGTTATGTCGCCGAGGGTTCGGGGGATAACATCTTCGTCCTCAAGAAGGGACGGCTTTTCACCCCCCCGATCTATTCGGGGGCGCTGGGCGGCATCACGCGTCGCGTGGCGATGGATCTCGCGACCGAGATGGCGATCCCTGTGAGCGAGGTGATGCTGACGCGGTACGACCTCTTCGTCGCGGACGAGGTATTCCTGACCGGCACGGGGGCGGAGATCATCCCGGCGGTGGAGATCGATGGGCGCCCGATCGGCGACGGGAGGCCGGGGCCGGTCACCCGCCGCATGATGGAGGCCTACGCCAAATTGACCCGGAGCGAGGGCACCCCTATATTTTAGGCGGTATGGCGAATCGTCCCCCAGGCTGCGAGAATTGCAAAGAACCCGCGACGATCCATCTCACGCAGATCATCAATGGCGTCGTCCACAAGATCGACCTGTGCGCGAAGTGCCCGAATGCGAAGAACATCGATGACCCGACGGGATTTTCGCTCGCCGACCAGTTGCTGGGATTGGGTGCGGCGGAAGAGATGAAGGCCAATTCCGACGAGCTGGCGTGCCCGAGGTGCGGGTTCACGCAGAACGATTTTAAGAAATCGGGTCGGCTGGGATGCCCGGTGTGCTACGATACCTTCCGCCAGGGGATAGAGCCCCTGCTGCGGAACATGCACCGGGGCACCCATCACAAGGGCAAGATCCCGGCACGCCACCGGGACGCCAAGGAGCTGCGGAACCGGCTCGACTCGCTCGAGACGGAGCTCAAGCAGGCCATCGCCAAGGAGGATTACGAGGGGGCGGCCTCGCTGCGCGACCGGATCCGGGATCTCGAGATAAAGCTCGCGGGCTGACTCGAAAATTCGACGTAACTCGCCAATAGCGAAGGGCCGGAGTCTACCCGCCATGGCGGGCCCTTCGGCGGGGGCCTGGTGGCGCGCCGAAGCCCGAAGGGGCTTCGCTGCGGGTGAGAGCGCCGGCGGTAGCGAAGGGCCTTCGCCCTTCGGCGGGGGATAGGCCGAAGCCGGAAGCGGCTTCGCTACAAATTTTCACCCCCGGTGGTGCCCCGCGTGCGGGGCATGATGGCCGACCGGGGACTTGAGAACGGAAACGGATCGATGCGAAATGGATTTCGCGCCCCACATCTCTTGCTATGCCCCGCCCGCAGGAGGCTTGAGCCATCGTGGCCCGACGTCTTTTGGCGAGAGGGGGCGGCGGGTGACGGGCGCATCCGAAAGCTGATCGCAGCCGACATCGCGGGTTGTGCCGCGCGGCTGGCCGTCGATATCGTCGTGAACGAAAGGGGCGTCGGCTGTAGCCGTCGCGGGGGCGGGGGTGGCAGCGGCGTGTCGTCGCATGCCTTCCGGCGAGGATTCCGTTGGCGCCGCGGTCCCCCGCATGCCTTCGGGCAGGGGCGCGGCGTCGGTGCCGCCCGCGACGAGATTGCCGGTGAGCCGGATCTGGCTTCGCGCGTCCATCCGGGCGAGGGGCGGTCGGCCCTCGCGACAGGCGATCAGGTTGTTCGCGATCACGCAGTCGATGGGCGGGAGGAGGCGCGAGGGATCTCCCGCATCTTCATCGCCGACGCCGATGGCGAGCGGGGACTTGCAGTCGATGATCGTGTTGAATGCGACGATGGCCCCCTTGACCTGGAAATAGCCGCTTGGGGGCGAGTCGGGCAGGCCGAGTTGGAACGATATGGCGGAGCGGGTGTCATCGCCCTCGAGGTTGGCGAGATAGTTGTTGTAGACGCGATGGCCCTCCCCGATGAGGCGGATGCCCCCGGTCCCTTTCTGGCCGTTGCCAAAGAACCAGTTGCCATAGACCGCGCATCGGTTCCCGTGGCGGAGGGTCAACGTCCCGGAGCAGGCGACGAAGGTGTTGTGGCGATAGGTGTTCCCGCAGGATTTGTTGGAGATGATCTCGACCTCGCCATCGCAGCTCCCGAAGTAGTTTTCCTCGACGACGGTGCCGGACTCGCGCAGGGAGACATCGCTGGTGCCGACCCGGATGGTCTCGCCGCCGTTTCGCCCGAGCGGTGGGCGGGGCCCGAACAGGTTCCGGTCGATGCGGTGGCCGTTGGGCGCGTCGCCGACCCAGACGACCACCGTGGTCCCCCCATCGCGTTTCCCGGATAACGCGCAATGGTCCACGCGGTTGGATGTGCCGTAGAGCGATAGCCAGTGCGAGTTGCCGCGCCCGCCATCGTAGTCCACGATGGCGCAGTCGGTCACCCGGCAGTGGGAGGCGGGATTTTTCGAGTCCGCTCGGAACGCGATGACATGGTCCTCGGCCCGCCCGTCGCGGAAGTTCAGCCCCGAGACAATGAGGTGTTCCCCTGCGATGCGGAGGCGGGATTGGCCCGAGAGCGTCGCCCCGCCGGGGGTGGAGGGGCGCAGGGTGATCGGCGCGCCGGGTTCCCCCGTCGCGCGGAAGACGATGTCGGCATCGCGCCACGGCCCGTCCGCCATCACGATGGCGTCGCCCGGGCGTGCGCGCGCGCAGGCGGCGACGATATCCTTCGCGCTGGCGGCGGGGATTTCGGCGGCGGGGGCGATGGCGGGCAGCACCGACAGGAGAAGGGCGGCGCCGTGACAACGCATGGCGGCACTATGGGGCGTTGGTTGAGCGCGGTGAATTCGAATCTGGAGGGTCACTTCACCGGGACGTAACTCCCTTTGTCGTCCCACTGTGCCTGGGGGAATTCGCGCATGGTGTCCACCGTCACCCGGCCCTCCGCATTGACGGAGATGCCGTAGCGCACCAGCCCCCGACGGGCCGGGCCGCCGGTCGGGATTCCCTCGGGCGTGAAGGTGGAATCGTGGCCCGAGCAGATGATCCGGTTGGGATTCTGGGGATCCAGGAGCAGAAAATTGCTCTTGTGGGGGCAGATCGCCGTCGAGGCGTAGAGCCTGCCCTTGTGGCGGATCACGAAGATGTCGTACTGGATGAACTTCTCCGAGATCTCGTCCTTGGGCCAATCTTTGAGTTCGCCGATATCGATCGGCTTGAAGGTGGCGGCGCTGGCGCGGCGGGCGCCCAGGCCGCAGAGCAGGCAGCCGGAGGCAAGGGACACGAATTCGCGTCGGCTACGGGGCGTGGCGGGTGGGGGGGGTGCGGACGGGTCGTGGTCCGGATTCATGGTGGCGGGGAATATGCGCGGAATCGCTGCCGCGTCAAAGGGGATCTGGCGTCGGGATCGGCAGATCCCATGCCATGCCTGCGGGGCATCACCGGGGGTGAAAATGTAGGGCGCGAAATCCCTTTCGCGCCACGGGCAACCGG
>CAZYWZ010000059.1:0-39903 GCA_964651705.1 uncultured Verrucomicrobiales bacterium | reverse complement strand
GGGGTTCTGCCACCGCAGTCCAAACGGCCCCTCGGGCGCATCCGAAGTTTCCCCCCGAATGGCGCGGCGCGTGCCCGCGCCGCCGGCGATGCCGACCTGAACCTTTAAACCGCGGATCTTGGTGATGACGGGGCTCATCCATTGAAATTTAGTGGGTTGTGAATCCGGTGGTGGCAGCCGGGGTCAGGAGACGGCACGATTTTGGACTTGCGGTGGCAGAGCGCAGCGCCGACACCGCCTTGGCTTCCGGCGCACCCGGAAGCCGCTCGCCACGGCAAGCATGGCAATCTTCCAGAACAATGCCACATTGGGTTCAAGGCGTTGACAGGTCGAACCGGCCAAAAGCCATGCGCTACCATCGCGTCAGAAGTGCTGGCGTTGCCCTCTTTGCGTGGGCGGCTGGGGTGGCAGTCGTTTGGTCTCAAGCGGGCATGCCCTATGTCGAGGGGGAGGCCATTGTCTCATTCAAGCCCTCCGCCGGCATCGCCACCGCCCGTGGCGTGGCCACCCGACACGGATCCTCATTCACCAGACATTTCGAATGGCTCTCCACTCGCCGCAATAGGGCCTGTGGACTGATCCGATCCAAGACCCGGACCACGGCCGCGCTCATCGCCAGCCTCGGCCAAGATCCGACCGTCGAGTACGCGGAACCAAACTACCTCCGCTGGCCATGTGACGCCCCTCCCCCGAACGACCCCTTATTTGGCCAGCTCTGGGGCCTTGAGAACACGGGCCAGACGGTGGATGGTGTGCCGGGAACCGCCGGCGCCGACATCGGCTACCTCGAGGCGTGGCCGCTGCGCCGCGCCACCGCCGCGCTCCCCGTCGTCGCCGTGATCGATACCGGCATCGACTATACCCACCCCGATCTCGCCGGGGGCCTCTGGACAAACGCAGGAGAAATCCCCGGCAACGCCAGCGACGACGACGGCAACGGCTATGCCGACGACGTCCACGGCTTCGACTTCGTCAACGACCTCCCGGATCCCGCAGACTCCGGTGACCACGGCACCCACGTGGCGGGAACCGTCGCCGCCGTTGGCGATAACGGCCTCGGGCTGATCGGCGCAAACCCCGAGGCTCGCGTCATGGCCCTCAAGGTGTCCGCCGACGGAACGTACTTCACCAGCGCCGCGGTGATCGAGGCGGTCCAATACGCGGCCTCCATGAGGGATCGCGGCGTGAATGTCGTGGCCATCAACGCCTCCTTCGGTGGCGGCGGCTACAGCGCCATCGAGCGCGCCGCCATCTCGGCCGCCGGCGACGCCGGCATCGTGTTTTGCGCGGCCGCCGGCAACGACTCCGCCAACAACAATTCGACGATGTTTTACCCCGCCAGCTACCGCCTCGCGAACATGATCGTCGTGGCCGCGACCGACCAGACGGACGCCCTCGCCAGCTTCTCCAACTACGGATCGAGCACCGTCGATCTCGCGGCTCCCGGCGTCAATATCTACTCGTCCATGCCCACGTGGTCGCCCGCAACCAGCGCATCCGTCCGCCGCGGCTCGACCTCCTATGCCGCGAACGGCCTCACCTATGCCGGGATCACAACGGGCGTCACGGGTTCAATCCACAACTGCGCCCTCGGCTACCCCGGCGATTTCCCCCCGGCGGTCTCGAACAACATCGCCCTCATCCAGCGCGGGACGCTCACCTTCGCCGAAAAGGTGACCAACGCCATGGCCGCAGGCGCCCGGGCGGCGATCATCTACAACAACGTCGGCGGCAACTTCTATGGCACGCTCGGGGGCCCCGCGGCATGGATCCCGGCCGTGTCGCTCTCGAAGTCAGATGGCGAGTCACTGCGCTCCGCCCTGCCGACCTCCGGGATCGTCATCAACTCCATCGACCCATCGTCCTTTTATCAGTTCAAGGACGGCACCTCGATGGCCACGCCCCACGTCGCCGCCGCCGTGGCACTCGCCGCACAGAACTTTCCCGGCGAGTCCGTCGCCCAACGCATCCGCCGCATACTGGACCACGCCACGCCAGTCCCCGCGCTCTCCGGGAAGACCATCACCGGCGGCCGCCTGAATCTCGCGCGCTCCGTCGACGCAGATTCCAACGGCCTCCCCGACTGGTGGGAACTCCAATACTTCGGCCACCTCACGGGAACCGACCCCAATTCCGATCCCGACGCCGACGCGATGATCACCCGCCTAGAGTTCTTCGCCGGCACCGACCCCACCCGCCCCCATAGTCGGCTCCAGGTCAGTGAAACCACCGCCATCGCCGATGGCTCCGGGTTCCTCATCACCTGGACATCCGTCCCCGGGAAGACATATCGCGTTGAGCACTCCGACTCCCCCGCAGGCCCATGGCGAGACGATCTCCCCAACTCCCTCCTGACCGCGCCCCAAAATTCCGATCACCTCGCCTACGCCGACACCACCGCCATTGGCATCGATCGCCGCTTCTATCGCGTCCGGCTTGTGCTGGACGCATTTTAATGCGTTGGACAACAAGGCATTATGATTTCCTTCGGGCGGATGCCGCGGGATTATGGAATTCTGGAAACTTTCCCCATGCGCCGGGGTTGGATGCAGGTATATGAAACTACTACCCATCGTTCTCATGGCCACGTCGCTGATCGCTTTGCCGGCGCTGGCCCAAGACCAACCCAAACGCCCGGAGGGCCGCCTCGGCCCCGAGGAACGCCTCAAGATGATGACCGAAAAGCTCGGCCTCTCCGCCGAACAGCAGGAGAAGGTCAAGGCCGTGTATGAGAAGTACGCCCCGCAGATGAAGGAGATCTACGCGAAGGGCCGCGAGAACCTCACCGAGGATGATCGCACCAAGATGAAGGAGCTCATGAAGACCCAGGGCGAGGAGATCGCCGCGATCCTCACCGACGAGCAGAAGCAGAAGTGGCAGGAGTTGAGGCAACAGGGCCCCGGCGGCGAAAAGGGCGGAAAGCATCGCCCCGGCAAAGCCAAGCAGGAATAACCCCGTCAAACGTCACGCTTTCGGGGGCGGGAGGCGGAGGCCTTTCCCGCCCCCCCTTTTTTGCACACGTGACGCCCCCAGGCGGCTACTACCGCCCCTGCTCTACCGCCAGCACAGCCAGGCAATCAAACGCCGGCACCGCCACCCGCCAATCGCCCGGCGCCCCCGACACCGCCAAACTCTTCCCGCTCGCAAGCTCCGTCACCCGCGTCGGCTTCGCCTCACATCGCAGGCAAACCGTGACTCCCCGGATCGCCGGGGGCCGCCCGGCACCGGGCCCACCGATGGTCGGCTCGTCCTCCCCCTCGGCACTCTGCCGCTCCGGCGCGCCCTTGCCCGCCCTTGCCTTCGGCTTCCCGCCCGTGTGCACCCAGGAGAAATCGTTGACCAGCGCCACGCTCAATCGCCTCCCCCCACCCCCGGAGAATGCGACCATCTGCATGCCCCCATCGCCACCGGTCGCCGCCACCGGCGCCGTGCCAGCCACTTCACCTAACGCCGCTAGGAACTCCTCCGCCGTCGCATCGCCCGCCGCGGGATCGTGCCATCTCCAAGCGTCCCGCTGCGCGACCACGCGCCCCCCGCGCGCCCGAAACGCCTCGACCGCCCCACGCATCCGGTCGCTCAATCGATCCGGCGCCGGCAGGAACAAGACCCGGCAGCCATCCAATCGCCCCTGCTCCAATTGGCTGTCGGTGATGATCCCCACCGGCAGACGCTCTCGCATCATCGCCGCAAATGCCCCGTACGTGGGATACAGCACCTTCCGCCAGGCCTCGGCCTCGTCAGGCAAATAGTGATCCCTGGCCCATTCGCTAAAATGGATCAGCCCCCACCGCAGTGGGCGCATCCCGGCGAACGCCGGCGCCACCCGGTTGCCCAGCGCGACCGCATCCGCGAACACCTCCTCCTGCGGCAGCTTCGCCTCCTGGACGTCGAGGTTCGCCACCAGCCCGTGCGCGATCATCCCGGCCGCGGCGAACCGCGCGCTGACGGGATCCTCCAGCCCGTGCGTCCAGACGTGAGCCGGCCGCCCGTCGCAAGAATCCCGGCAGATCGCATAGCCCAGCGCGATCCGCATGCCGACCGCGGGCGACGCCATGCCCTTGTCGATCGCAAATATCCGGTTGTTGCCGAGCCGGGCCGCGAGATTGAACTCGCTCTTCATCGAATCCGTCACCCGGCACAGGCGGTGCGTGAAATGCCGGTCGTTCATCGCCGGATAGGTGTTAGAGCCGATCAGCATCACGCATTCCGGATTCGCCGCGTGGATCGCCGCGCGCCACTTCCGAAACACCCGCTCCATGACGACGTTCTTGTACTCGATCGCCTTCTGAAACGCCGGATCATACGGGTCCGCGTCCCCGGGATATTCCATGCCCGTCGCCGCCTTGAAGCCCGCCCGGCACGCCGCGCACCAGCAGATGGGCTTCTCCATGTGCACCTCGTCAAAGTACAACCCGTCCGCGCCCATCTTCGCCAGCTCAACCAGCCGCGTCTGGACAAAGTCGGCGAACGGCGTGTTCAGGCACACCTTCGGCCCGCGTTTGTCCACGGGCCGACCCCGGACATCCAGCACGCGGCAGTCCGGGTGCTCCCGCGCGTACCACTCATCCTCCATGTGGCGGTGATACAGGATGATCCGGCACCCCGCGTTGTGCGCCTCGTCGATGATCTCCTTCGCGAAGTTCCTCCCCTTCGCCTCCGGTTGGACATCCCCCACCGCGCTCGGCCACCAGACCGCCTCGCTCCCGCTCCGCATGTGCCGCGCGACCGCCTTGAAACCCACCGATGCCAGCCTCTCCCCCGCGCGCAAGAACCTCTCGGGGTCCTTCCTGAGCCATGACCAGCTCAGCCGCGTATGCGCGCACACTCGGATCGACTCGTACCATTCCGGCAACCGATAGGTGTCCGCCTCCGCCAGCCACCCAGGCGCGATGGGCTCGATCGGATTCTCGAGGTGCTTTCGCACCTCGCCCATGTCGCGAGCGCCGCCCTGCGCCGGCGATTCCGGCGGATCGCCCGAGGTCCCAATCCACAGGGAATCCAGACGGATTGGAGCGCTCTGCAGGACGATCCGATGTTCTCCCTTTTCCAGCAGTTCCTGGCCCAGCCTCTCCCACCGCCATGCCCCAGGCCCCTCAAGCGTCCCCGTCCCCGGCAGTGACCCGGTCTTCCCCTTGGCCCCGGCCGCCGGAGGATCCACCGCGTAACGCAACCGTTGCTCCTTCTTTGTCGCGTACCTCACCCAGATCGCGTATTCGCCGCGCCCCGGCACCGAAAACTTGTACCCGACGCTGCCGGGAATAAAAAATCTCGTGAGCGCCTCGCCCCCGAATGCCCCCGGATCGCGGAAGACACCCCCGAACTCTTTATCGGCCGACTCCCTCGAATCCGGCGTCTCGCATTGGATCAGGATCCCCTCCGCCGCGCCACATGCCGCACCCCATGCCATCGCGCATACCAACACCACGGCCCTCATCGCTCCTCCTTCGCCTCGATCACCACGCTTGCGTACACCTCAAACTCTCCCAGAGAGACCTCGGCCCGGTCCTCCCCCACCACCTTTAGGGCCACTGCCGGCTCGCCATCGGGACACAGCGCCCTCGCCGAGAGCGCCCTGCCCCGCAACTCCCGCGGCAATGACACCGAGAATCGCGTCGCCGGCGCCCGCTGGATCTCATCGGTCCCAATGTCGATCCGCGCATTGCTCGCATCCACGAACAGCCGCCCCGGCGCGCCGTGCAGCGTCAACCCCACATCCCAGGGCACCCCGACCGCCGCAAGACACATCCCAGACGCCGGGGCGCCCGCATCCGACATCGCCTGCTCGAATGGACCCAGCATATCCGGGCGTTTTGCCTCTGCCTTGTAGAACGCGATTCCCGGATCCTCCGTCAGCCACACCACGTCGCCGCGCCACTCGCGCATCCTCCGGCTGTCGAAACATGCGCCATTTGCCCCATCATACAGAGGCAAGGACTTCCCGTTCGACCCGATCCATCCAAAACCGTCCTCCTCGTTCAACAACTCCGCGCACTTCCCCGAGACGATCAGCCGACCCCCATCTTTCACGACCCACTCCTTCAGCGCCTGGAGCTCGGCCACCGATGGCGCCACGATCGCGCTCGGGATGACCAGCAGGCGCAGTCCCCCCAGGGTCTCCGCATTCAGCTTCCACTCCGGGACCGCGCGCCACGGGACATGCAGGTACGTCAGCGCCGTGCCCCAGCCATAGAACGAGAACCCGTGCGGCTGGTCCGCGTGATCCCGAAACCCGCCCGGCAGCAGCTCGATCAACTGCGACGAGGAGGAGTAGTAGATGCCAACATCCGCGACCGGTTCCCGAGGGCCGAATATCGGCGCCGCCCCGCGAACGAAACGGAAGAACGCCGCATCCACGACCTCGGTCCCGCAGGTCCGCGACCCCGGGCCATAGAGGGGCATCGGCCCCGCGTGGTTCGCCAGCGCCTCGTGGTACAGCACCCGCGCGATGTTCGGCTTGCCCCGCTGCGCCTCGGGGACGTACAGCCACGCGTTCACGAAGCGCCCCTTGGCATGCTCCCGCGCGAGCCGATACACGGGCGCGTATCGCCCCAGCGGCGGCGGCATCAGCCCGCGCGGCCCCGTCGTCAAACCCCACTCCCAGGAGAGTTCCGTGCTCACCATGTCCAGATCGCCCCGCACCCAGCCAAGGGAGAATCCCGGGATGTCATTCCCCGACACAAGAAAATCCGGCTTCCCCGCCGCGGCCGCCTCCCCCTTGATCGCGCGATATAACTCCGACAGCGCCGCCGACCCCGCCGCGCGCTTGTAGCGCAGGTACGCCCCCCAAACGGCATCGCCCTGCCAGCGCGGGTCCCGCCACCGCCCGTCCCGCAGATTCTCGGGATCCCCGCCCCATTCCTTAACCCGCGCTTTCAGGTATTCCCGGACATCGAAGGTCGCGGGATCGGCATGGATCCCTAAGCCCGTGGTGAGCGGCTTCCCGCCCCCCCGCAGGTACTCCCTAAACCCCGCCACCGACCACTCTCCGAACGCGTGTCGCACCGGGGTCGCGTTCAGGCTATCCCACGGGGAAAAGTTATCGATCCACAGCCCATCGATGCCGGCATCCAATGCCTGCCGGACCGAGGCGCGCGCGTAGTCGATCCACATCGGGCAGGCGCTGTCCTTGCCGGGGCTGATGCAGCCCGAGCGTCGCGGCGCCTTCAGCCTCTCCCACTCTTCCGGCGTGAACCCAGGATCGGGCACCCGCGGCGGCGGTTCCCCGGTCTCCAGCAACCCCTCCAGCGGTCCCCTCGGCTTGCCCGTCGCTGGATCAATCTGATTCACCCGCTCGTTGGCATCGTAGTTGAAAGCCACGCGCCCCAAGACATCCTTCGCGCACCCCGCGTCGAAGACGAGCCGCTTCCTCGGGTCGCCGAACTCGTCCGCCGGCCCCGACGCCAAACTCCCATCCGGGTACGCCATCGCCCGCGCCCCGTACCTCGGGTGCAACCGATTGTAGGGTCCCGCGATGTCATCGCAGTCGTAGTAGTTCTGGATCCCGATCCACCGAATCTCGCCGGTGCCATCGTACGCCTGCCACCCGTAGTGCGTCGCAAAAGGCCGCGGGAGCGTCGGTTCACCGGAAAACCCAACCCACCCCTCATCCTCGCGCCGCTTGAACTGCGCGATGTAGGCATGCGCGGTCCCAAAGGCCTCGATCCACGTCAGGGCCTTGATGCCCCGCGCGTGCAACGCCCCCACCCCCTCCCGATGCCCGCGGATCCTCAGCCACTGCCCGTACGTGCCCCACGTCGGATCATCCGCCGCGCCGCACATCGCGACCGTCGCGCCACTCCGCCCGACACGCCCGACATCACCATCCTGAACGAAGGTCGGATAATCCTGCCACCACGGCCCCGCCCAGAGCCCTCCCCCGACACCCCCCCATGACAACAAGATCCCCAACCAAACCACGCCCGCCAGCGCCGAATACCTCCGCCACATCCGCCCGAGTCATAGCCCCCACCACAGCAAAAAGAACCATAAACTCCGCGCCCGTTGCCCCAGCATTCCTCCGGAAACTCCCCTTGTGACGCAGGCATTCCCCCGCCACAGGCCGGCATTTCAGACACCACCGGGGGAGAAAATGATCCGGACTACCCTCTCGAGTCGTCCCCTGCGTCCCCGCGTCCCTGCGCGAGGTTCCCATTTTCAAGTCAGCCCCCGCACCGGACCGTGATGCGCTTGCGCTGCAGGTAGTCCTCCAGCGCGAGCCGCGAGCAGTCGTGGCCGATGCCGCTCTCCTTCACCCCGCCGTGCGGCAGATAGATCGCGTACTTGAACCCGTTGACGTGCACCTCGCCAAACTCCAGCGCCTCGCTGATCCTCCGCACCCGGTCGCCGTCCCGCGTGTGCAGGTACGACGACAGGCCGTACTCCGTGTCGTTGGCCATCCTCACCACATCCTCTTCCCCTTCGAACTCTAGGATCGCCGCCACCGGCCCAAAGATCTCCTCGCGGAATACCCGCATCTCCGGCGTCACTTTTCCCAGTACCGTCGGCTCGAAGAAGTATCCCCTCTCCGGTCGCGCGGGCACCTTGCCCCCGTGCAGCAACTCCGCGCCCCGGTCCACCGCGTCCTGGACCATGCCCATCACCCGCTCGCGCGCCCCCGCGCTGATCAACGGCCCCATCGTGGCGCCGCTATCCCTCCCAAAACCCACCCGCACGCCCCGCGCCCGCTCCAGGAACGCCGCCACGAACCGCTCCCTCACGGCCCGGTGCACGAAAATGCGGTTCGGCGCCACGCAGATCTGCCCGCAGTTGCCGAACTTCAGCGCCGCGCAGTCCGCCGCGGCCCGCTCGACCTCGGCATCGTCAAACACGATGAATGGCGCGTTGCCCCCCAGTTCCATGCTCAGCCGCTTGATGGATGTGGCGCCACCGGCCATCAGCTTCCGCCCGGTGGCCGAAGACCCGATCACCGTCAGCACCCTCGGGATCGTGCTGCGCGTTAGGACGTCGGCGGTCTCCTCCGTCGGGCCGCACAGGATGTGCACCACGCCGCGAGGAAACCCCACCTCGGCCAGGACCTCCCCGAGGAGGTAGGCGGAAAGCGGCGAGCTCGCCGAGGGCCGCAGGATCAGCGTGCACCCCGCCGCCAGCGCCGGACCCAGCTTGAATCCGACGTTCAGCAGCGGGAAATTCCAGGCGAGGAAAGCGACCGCCACGCCAGCGGGCTCCGCCACCAGCAGGTGCCGGTGGGTGCCCTCGACATCGGCGAGTATCTCGTCGCTCATGTGCCGCATCTGCTCCGGATACCACTGCAATGCGTTCACCACGGTCTCGTAGTCTTCGGCGGTCGCCTCCCAGGGCTTCCCCATCTCGTGCATCACCGCGGCGCGCAGATCCTCCTCCCGCCGCATCACCCCATCCCGCAGCTTGTGCATCCAACGCGCCCGCTCCGCGATCGGCAACCGAGACCACGACGCGAAACCCGCCCGCGCGCTCTCCAGCGCCAGATCCGTCTCCTCCCGCCCCGCCCAAGCGATCTCCGCGACCGCCTCCTCGGTTCCAGGACAGACCACCGCCCGCCGGCGCCCGCCCGCCGCATCCCGCAGCGCCCCGTCCACGTACACCTTCCGGTACCCGAAGTTCATCGTCGCCTCCTCGTATCCGCCCTGCCGCGCACGTGTCACCCGGACCTCAGGGCACACGGTACCTTGCCAGCAAGGCCTCGTCCACGCCAACGCCAAGACCCGGCAGCGAGGGCACCGTCACCCGGCCCCCCTCCACCGCATACCCCGGCACCACCAGCTCATCGCGCAACGGATTCTCCGTCCGATCTAACTCCAGCATCGGCTCCGCGGCCCGCATCCTCCCCGGCGCGACATCCATGTTCGACAGAAGGTGCAATGCCGCCGCGACGGCGATCCCCGTTCCCCACGAGTGCGGCATCACCTCCACCCCGAACGCCTCCGCCATCGCAGCGATCTTCTTCACCTCCGTCAGCCCGCCCGCCGCGCAAAGGTCCGGCTGCGCGATGTCCACGCAACGCCCTCGCAATAGTTGCAGGAATCCCGCCCGCAGGTACTCGCACTCCCCCGCGGCGATCGGAATGCCCGTGCGCTCCCGCAACTCCCGGTAGCCATCGTGATCCTCCGGCGACAGTGGCTCCTCGAACCAGCCAATCCGGAATGCCTCGATCCCGCGCGCCAACCCCACCGCCTCGCGCAGGTTGTAGGCATGGTTCGCGTCCACCATCAGATCCACCGCCCCCCCGACGGCCTCCCGCACCGCCCCCACGTTGGCGATGTCATCCGCCACCGACAGACCCACCTTCATCTTGATCGCGGAAAAACCCTCCGCGACATACCGGCGGGCCTCCGCCGCCAGCGTCCCCGCCTGATCTGCCCCCTGGCAAAAGTACAGCCCGGTGGCATACGCCCGCACCGATTCCCGGCGCCGCCCCCCCAGCAGCACCGACACGGGCTGCCCCAGCAGCTTTCCCCTCAGGTCCCAAAGCGCGACATCGATCGCGCTGATCGCCGCCACCAGCACCCCACGCCGCGCGTAATCCAGCGACCGGAGAAACATCCGCTGCCACACGTTCTCCCCAGCCAGAGGATCCTCGCCCACCACCAGCGGCGCCAAGAACTCGACCCCCGCGCGCACCACCCCCGCTGGCCCGTAGCCCTCGCCCCATCCCACGACCCCATCGCGCGTCTCCACGCGCACCAGGCACGCCGAACGCTCCGCATAATGCCACTGCGAAAAATGGAAGGGACGCGCCAGCCGGTGCGCCACCACCATCGCCTCCACCCTTTCAATCCGGTCCATCTCAGCCTCTAGCCCCTAGCCTCGAACCCCTGGCCTCCAACCTCACAACCCATTCGCGTACCCAAGCACCACGCAGGCCGCGATCAGCACACCCACGCCAAGCAGCATCAGCCGGAATGGCCCACCCGCGTCGCGCCACTCGCCCGCCCGCACCGCCCAGATGTTGCTGATGATCAGGGCCAGGCCCAGCAGGATCGGCCAGCCGATCACCGGCCCCAGTTCGCCCATCAGCGCCGCGCCCTGCCCGTACACCCCCAGCGCCCCAAACCAAAATAGCCCCGCCGCCACCGCCCAACGGTACGCCTTCGCCGATCCCGCCGCACCGTAGCTCCCCCACGACCCATTCTTGAACAACAGGAATAGCGCGTACCCCGCGTTCATCGCGTACGCCCCAACCAGCACCACCACCCACGCCGCCAGACTCGAGTTTCGCGTCAACGCCCCGTGCGCCTCCGCCACCTTCGCCACCGGTCCCGCGCTCGCAAATCCCACGTTCAGTAGCGCCGACAGCACCCCGCTCGCCACCGCGATCCCAAGCCCAACCCGAAACGCCCGACCCGATCCAATCCCCTCAATCCCGCCGCCCGCACCCTGCAGCCGGTCCCGCCACACCCCCGCCACCGCCGATATCCCCACCCCCACCAGCATCGCCCCGACACCCACCAGAATCCACGGAAACGCCGGCCGCGCCACCGCACCCTCCACCTGAAACAGCGGCACCAGCGAACCCATCGACGCCGCCAGCCCCATCACGATCCCATACGTGATCGATACACCAACCCGACCCACGCTCACCCCAAACAATATCCCCCCCACACCCCACAGAAATCCATACAGCATCCCCCCGTACACCGCCCCACGAGGTGCCGCCACGATGCTCCCACACAGATCCGGCACCGCAACCATCGCCCAACCCAATGGCAACACCACCATCGCCACCGTCACGTGCACCAGCCACCACCCCTCCCAAGCCAAGGGCCGCATGTACTTCATCCCCAGCCCAAATGTCCCCTGAAAGAAACTCGCCAGCACCACCAGCAATAAAGGAACCAACAGATCGCCCATGACACCTCCTGTATACAGCGTATACGTTATGGCGAAAAACGCCGCCTGTCGAGCCCTTTTCCAGAAGCCCCCCTCTGCCGGATCGGCGACCCGTCCGTTCGGCGTAGCGGGGAGCGTGAGCGACCCGTGCGGTTGCCCAGTCTCTCGCGTTCCAGGGCCGCCTCAAATCCTCACGCAAGGCCAACTCCTCAACCGATGTGCCCTCGCCAAACCGTACAGGATTCGAGTACCACACCTTGTCGCGTCATGTAGGGCGCGGATTCCCATCCGCGCCACGCACGGCCCTGCCGCTCGCCCGTGGCGCGGATGGGAATCCGCGCCCTACATCCCCAAGCGTTGCGCCCCTGGCTGCAGCCTTGCGCGAGGATCTGGGGCCGCCTGCCGGACTTGGCAAAGCCCGGCGCGCTGATAGCATGGGTTGATGTCCGGCCCCGACCGACTCGAGTCCATAGCGCTCCAGTTTCCCAAGAAGCGGATCCTGGTCATTGGCGACGTCATGCTGGATATTTTCATCCGGGGCAAGGTCTCCCGGATCTCGCCCGAAGCCCCCGTCCCCGTGGTGGACGTGCAGAGAGAGGAGGCCTATCCCGGCGGCGCGGCCAACGTCGCCCGGAATCTGGCGGCCCTCGGTGCGAGAGCCACCCTGCTGGGCCGGGTGGGAAAGGACTCCCACGCCGAATCCCTGTCGGGCGTGTTGGATGCCGCAGGGATAGACACCTCCCTGCTCATCCGATCCGATTCTGTGCCCACCACGGTCAAGACACGCATCGTCGCGCGCAACCAGCAGGTCGTCCGCGTCGACCGCGAAAAACGCGAGAGACTCGCCGGGCCCGACCTCGATGCGGCCCGCGCCGCGATATCGCGGGCCGTGCCCGCCACGGACGCGGTGATCGTCGAAGACTATGGCAAGGGCATGGTCACCCTGCCCTTGGCCGAGGCCGTCGCCGATGCCTGCCGCGAGCACGGCCGCATCTGGACCGTCGACCCGAATCCCGACAACCCCATCGCCTGGCCCGCGCCCACCGCGGTCAAGCCAAATCGCAGCGAGGCCTTCCTCGCCGCGGGCCTCCCCCAGAACGAAGACCCCGCCGCCGTCGCCGCCCTCGGTCCGCGCCTCCTGGAACTCTGGCGTGCCGGGATGGTGCTGATCACCCTCGGCGAGCAAGGCATGGAACTCCTCGAACCGAGCGGCGCCCGCTACCATAGCCCCACCAAGGCCCGAGAGGTCTTCGACGTCTCCGGCGCCGGGGACACCGCCATCGCCGTATTCACCCTCGCCCTCGCCTGCGGCGCCACCCCCATCGAGGCCACCGAACTGGCGAACCACGCCGCCGGTGTCGTCGTCGCAAAATTGGGCACGGCCACGCTCACCCCAGGGGAACTCCTCGCCTCCTTCCGCGCCTGACCCTACCCGCCCCGCGCAATGCGGCCCGCGCCCCGGCCCGGTCATACGCTCCATCACTGCCCCGCATCACGCCCGCACCAGAATCAAGCACGCGCATCCAAGACCTCCCCCGGCCCACCGGGTACTTTGCTCTCATGACGAGCACCCCCGTCCGACGTTTCACTTCCCTGGCCATCCCCTCCGCCGACGACCTGCTCTTTGGACTCGCGAGTCACCCCGTCAGAACGCGATCCGGCATGGAGATCGGGGGCGGCACCGTTTACCCGGAGATCAACTTCACCCTCCCGGCCATCGATGTCACGGTCGCCACGATGCCGGAAGTCCTCTCACACTACAGAGAGATCATCGGGGGCACCCTCCTCCGGGCGGCCGAACTCTCGGCCCCGGGAGTCCTCGTCGAGTTCGAGACCGTGCCGCCGATGACCAGCAATCCCGACCTTGGCATGCGCGTCGTCGACGTCCTGCTCGAAGGCATGTCCTCCGCCCGCGATCGCCACGGCCTCCGGGCCGCCCTGCGCGTGACCCCGAATGACAACCGGGAGTTCGCCCGCCCGCCCCGGATGCGCGGCGGCACCCATCTGGAAAACATGCTCTGTCTCTTCGACCGGGCCGCCGAGCGCGGCGCCGACTTCCTGAGCATCGAGTCTGTCGGGGGCAAGGAGCTTCACGACGAGGCACTCATGCTTTGCGATTTGCCCATGGTCATCTTCTCGCTCTGTATCCTCGGGGCCCGCGACATGCGGTTTCTCTGGTCCCGCCTCGCGGAGATCGCCGCCTCGCGCGGCGCCCTCTGCGCGGGCGATACGGCCTGCGGCTTCGCCAACACCGCCATGGTGCTCGCGGAAAAGCGGATGATCCCACGCGTGTTCGCCGCCGTGGTCCGAGCCGTCAGCGCGGTCCGCTCGCTGGTCGCGTACGAGTGCGGCGCGGTGGGGCCGGGGAAAGATTGCGGCTACGAGAATATCTTCCTCAAGGCCATCACGGGCTGCCCCATGGCGATGGAAGGGAAAACGGCCGCGTGCGCCCACCTGAGCTCCGTCGGCAATATCGCGGCCGCCGCATGCGACACGTGGTCCAACGAGTCCGTCCAGAACATCAAGCTCCTGGGCGCGATGGCGCCGGTCTCGTACATGGAGCAACTGGTCTACGACTGCCGCCTCATGAATCAGGCGCTGGCGGAGGGCCCCGGATCCGCCCGGACCCTGCGCCGCTGGCTGGTCCAATCCGACGCGCCACTGGATCCCCAGGCGTTCATCCTGTCTCCGGAATCCGCCATCGCCGTGGCCCGCGCCATCGTCGCCGCGCCATCCGACTATCTGGCCGGGGTGGCTGCCGCGGGAGCCGCCATCAAGATCCTGCGGGAGGGTGTGGCGGCCGGCGCCCTCCGCCTCGACGCCAAAGAGATGCCATGGCTCGATCATATGGAGGACGCCCTGGCCGCGCTCCCTCCCGACGAGGGCAACTTCATCACGCAGCAGTGCGCCGCGGCAGACGCCTCAAGGTGGATCCCAGACGAATACGGACTCACTTGAAAATTTCGCGTGTAGCCACGGCCGTCAGGCCGTGGACCCCAGCCGCCCGACCCCTCCGTGTCCGGAGGGGCTACATTTTCACCCGCCGCGCGGGCGGGTGCGCGGAGGCCACCGCTTTTCGGACTTGCTGCGGTGGCAGAGCGCAGCCCGGATTGTTCACCCGCGGCGTGAACAAACCCCGGCCAGCGGCCTGCCGGACTTGGCAAAGTCCGGCAGGCCGCTACCCTCCCCAAAGGCACGCCTTTGGACAAAACGCCAAATAACCCCCCATCCCCGACAGGGCGCCGCGCGGTCTTTCTCGATCGCGATGACACCCTAATCCCCGACATCCCGTATCTGGGTGATCCGGAGAAGGTCACCCTGATCCCTGGTGCCCGGGAAGCATTGATCCGCCTCCAGCAGGACGGCTTCCTGCTCGTCCTGGTCTCCAATCAGTCCGGGATCGCCCGCGGGCTCATCTCCCACGAGCAGGTCCGCGCGGTCAACGACGAGGTCGCCCGTCAGTTGCTCCCCGCCAGACTCAACGCGGTCTATTATTCCCCCGATGGCCCACACGGACACTCCGAGACGCGCAAGCCTGCCCCGGGTCTCCTCCTTCAGGCCGCGAGAGACCATGGCATCGATCTCGCCCAGAGCTTCATGGTCGGGGACAAGGCCAGCGATGTCGCCTGCGCGCACAACGCCGGCTGCCGCGCCGTTCGCATCGCCGCGACTCCGCCGCCCGCCGACGACCCGACCGCCGACTTCGTCGCGACCGACATCGCCTCCGCCGCCGATTGGATACTGCGCGTCGCAGCCGGCGGGCCATCGCCCACCACCACCAGTTTCGGGCAGACTCCGCGCGATTGACGCCGTGCCCCACGGCGCGGAAGCTCGTGCCGTGCCTGTCGCCGACATCTCCGTCCACGAATCCGTCTGGCCATCCCGCTGGCGAAGCTCCCTGATCGACTGCCTGCGCCGCCGAGCTTTCGATGCCCGCTTCCATTACGAGTCGCCCGCGCAGACCGCCGCCTGGCTCGCCCTCCACGAGGCACACTCCCCCGCGCGGAGCGATCCCGCCGTCGCCCGTCTATATCCCGACGCCATCGCCGACTCAGTGTCCCGGATGCCGGCCCCCGCCCGCCTCGCAAGCCTCGGCTGCGGTGGCGGCCAAAAGGATCTCGACGTCCTGCGCGCCTGCGGCGCACCGGCCTATGCCGCCATCGACGTCGCCCCCGGCATGGTGATCGAGGCCCTGAACCGAGTCCGCTCACGCCTGTCCACCGTGGCCGCGCGGGGCCTCGTCGCCGACCTCCACGCCATCCAAGCCATCGCCTCGTGGACCCGCGACGCCTTTCGCGAACCCGGGCCCACACTCTGGCTAGCCTTCGGTATCGTGCCCAATATCCCCGCCGCAGAGATCCCCGGCATCCTACGCGCCCTCCTTGCCCACGCCGAAGATCGCCTCCTGCTCGGCGCCAACCTCATCCCCGGCCCCAACCCCCAGGCAGAAATGCGCGCCATCCTCCCCCAATATGATAACGACATCACTCGCCGATGGCTCGCGCTCCTGCCCCAATCCTTGGGTATCCCCGCCGCGCCCGAGGATATCCGCTTCGCCGTGATCCCCCCCGATGGCGCCCTACCATGGAGGATCGAAGCGACCCTGCCCGTCCAAAAAAATTGCCAGATTTCCCTTTTCGGCGAATGCCTCCAGCTCCCCGGCGCCGAACCCTTCCGCCTTTTCTTCTCGAACCGCTTCACCCCAGACGACCTCAGAAATATGGCAGAAGCGGCGGGCTGCCAAATCACGGCCTCCCGGATCGCGCCATCGCGCGAGGAGGGAGTTTTTGAGATCCACCGCTGACTCGATAAATCCTGTTGCCCCTGGCGATTTCCCGGCGATGATCCCCCCCACTCGTCCGCGCGATCACGGGCGAGATGCCTTTCACGATCATCCCGAACCGGAGACCCGCCCATGCCCGCGCGATGCCTCATCCTGCTACTGGGCGCGTTCGTCGCACCGGCCGTCGCCGACGACTACGTCCAACTCGCAAAGGGCGAGGGCGGCGCGTGGTGCTTCCAGCGAGGGAACGAGCGATTCTTCTCGATGGGGATCTGCCACATCGCGGCGCGATCCGAACCCCGCGATGGCAAGGGCCGATTCTACGATGGGCCGAAGGCCCGCGGCGGAGTCTCTTCATGGGCCGCCAGCGTCCAGGAACGCATGGCATCCTGGGGCTTCAATACCGCAGGAGCCTGGTGCGACGAGCCGGTATATGATTCGGCCACATGGCAGACCCGATACGTCTGGCTCTCCCCGGAGGTCGGCGGCATCCGGGCCCGCCTGCTGAACGTCTTTTCCGAGGGCTACGAGAAGGCCATCGGAGATCTTTGCGCAAAGTACGTCTCCCCCCACAAGAACGAGCCGCGCCTCATCGGATGGTTCTTGGACAACGAACTCCCATGGTACGGCGACCACGGCTGGTTCACCGATCCCGACCGCAGCCTGCTGGACCTCGCGCTCGCCCTGCCCGCCAGAGACCCCAATCGCGCCGCGGCGCTCGCTTTCCTGAAGGCCCACTACGCGGACTTCGCGCGATTCAAGCAGCAGTGGGCGACCCCCGCCACATCCTGGGCCGACCTCGCCAAGGGCCCGCCCGCACGTGCCACATCCAAGCGCGCCGACGCCGTCAAAGACCTCTGGGTGGGGCACGTCGCCGAACGCTTCTTCGAGGTTTGCGCGACCGCCGTGCGCCGACATGACCCGAACCACCTCATCTTGGGTTGCCGCTTCGCCGGCGGTGCCCCGCCCCCCGTCCTCGCCGCCTGCGCCAAGTACTGCGACGCGATCTCCATGAACCGATACCAGAAAGACGGTCACCCAACCACCGATTGGTGGGATGATCTATACGCCTTCGCCCAGAAACCCATCCTGATTACCGAGTTCTCGTGGCGCGCCACCGAAAACCGCTCCGGCAACCGGAACACCCTCGGCGCGGATGTCACCGTCCCAACCCAGCAGGACCGCGCCAGCCGTTACAAGGGATACGTTGGCCCCGTCATGTCCCTCCCGTACATCCTCGGCATGCACTGGTTCGAGTGGGCCGACGAACCCGAGAACGGTCGCTTCGACGGCGAGGACTCGAACTATGGCCTCGTCGATTGGCAGGACCAGCCCTACGAGGAACTCGCCGCCGCCGCACGCGATACGCATGCCGCGCTCCCTTCCCCCGACGCCCGCCGGGGGATCCTGCCCGCGCCATCCGCCAGGGCCGCCCTCCATTTTGTCGCCAGGCCACTCGCATCCCTTCCCGAAGGACGATTCGCGGCACCCATCGATCTGGCGGCCATGGGCACCCCTCCATCGCTTTCGCTCGACCAGGGCGCTCACACCCGCGCCACCGCATCCCGCATCGGCAATGCGTGGCGCATCGATTACGACAGCGGCGCCGGATGGGGCCTCAACGCCGATTGGCCCATCCCCCCAAATACCCACCTCGCGGGTGCGACCACCCTCCGCCTGCGCGGCGCCGCAACACCCGGGGCGAAATTCCACGCCATCCTCTTCGAACATGGCGACTCGGATCCCGCCCACGCCCCCACCGATAAGGCCGATGGCGAATGCTGGCTCCTCGGCCCCATCGATCCCGCCAACCTCCACTGCGGCATCGACCTCGACCTCGGCGAGGCCGAACTCAACCGCTACCACGGCAACCAGCGAGGCAACCGACGCATCGATCTCGACGGGCTCCGCGCCGCCGGATTCTACTTCGCCTCAAATCAGGGAACCGGATCCCTCCAGATCGCCAACTTCACGTTCGGCAACTGATCACAGATTCCACCCGCCCCCCACCACGATATTCGATCCCGTCACGTAGTCGCTGTCCGCGCGCAACAGGAATCGGATCGCCCCGATCACATCCCCGAAAGTCCCCAGCCGCTCCGCCGGCATCGGGGGCGCCGACCCGATATCCACGCTGTTCTCGAGGATCCCTGGCGACACCATGTTCACCGTGATCCCGTGCCTCGCCTCCTGCCGCGCGAAGGATTTCGTCAGCACCAGCACCCCGATCTTCCCAATGTGGTAGGATATCGCCAGGTCGCGCAGCGTTAGCCTGTCGCACGACGAGTCGCCAATGTTCACCACCCGACCCTGCGGGCCCTGCCGCAGCCACGGCAGCGCCGCGCGCGTGGTGAAAAAGCACGCCGCCGCCGTGCTGTCCAGCCCCTCGCGCCATTCCGCTTCCGAAAGCTCACCCAGCCGCTTCTGGTGATAGACCCCCGCGTTGTTCACCAGCACGTCCAGCCGACCAAACGCCTCCCCCACCCCGCGCACCACGGCCTCCGCCTCCGCCTCCACCGAAAGATCCCCGCCCACCGCCACCCCACCCAGCTCCGCCGCCAGTCGACCCGCCTCCTCCCCGCTCCTCCGGAAATGCACCGCCACCCGAAACCCATCCGCACGCATCGCCCGCGCGATCGCCGCCCCCAACCCACCGGCCCGCCCCGCCCCAGTCACCAGCACCACACGCCCATCGCCACCCATACCCTGCACCGCTTCTAGATCCCGCCTCAATCTTCCTCCCCACCACGAAAACACCCCATGGTCCGCGCCACCGCCCTCACCTTCGTCACCTCGTGCGTCCGCAGCAGACCCGTCTTCCCCAGAATCGCCAGCACCGCAAAAAATGCCTCCGCGCAACGCACCTCGTCCTCGAAATACTCGAACGCGTGCGGCAGCGCGTGGCACGTCGGCCAACCCAATTCCCGCAGCCGGAACGTCTCGAGAAACGTCCGCATCTGATACCGCACCCGCCGCGCCGAGTCCCTCAGATTGCCGTAGTAAAACCCCATGCCCGGATCGAGCCACAGCCGGCGCACGCCCGCCGCTTCCGCCGATTCCACCAGCGGACCAAAGTACTCCTTCAGCGCGGCCCCGTGATCCCCGCTGAGTTTCAGCTCGCCCACCCGGCGCACATCTTCCCCTTGGACAAAGCACACGATCGCCGCCGCATCATGGTCGGCCACCATGCGGAAAATCTCGTCCGCCTCGCGGGTCCCCGTGATATTGATCACCCGTGCCCCCGCCTCCAGACAGGCCCGCGCCACCTCCGATCGATAGGTCTCGGCAGAGACGATGACCCCAGCGCCCGCCAGTTCCCGGATCACGGGCACAAGCGCCGCCCGCTGGCCCGCGACATCGCGCTCTTCGGCATCGGGCAAGGTCGATTCCGCCCCGACGTCCACGATCGCCGCGCCCTCCGCCACCAACCGGAGACCGCGCCGCACCGCTTGCCCCGCAGACAGGCAAACGCTCTCCCGATACCACGAGTCCGCCGAGAGGTTGATCACCCCCATCAGCTCCGGGCCCGGGCCTCCCGCGAGCCGCCTTCCCCCGATCTCAAAGGATCGCACCGGAGCCGAAAACGCCTCCCGGTGCCTCCCCAATATCTCGGCCAGCGCTTCCAGATCCAGCACGCTCAACCTCCCACGCCCAGCCAATAGCCAAGGGCCAACGCCGCCCCGAGGACAAGCGTCGCCGCCAGACCCAACAGAAACAGTCTCCGCGCCAGGGTCGCCCAAGGCCGCCCTTCACCCGAAACACCCGCGTCAGCCACCCTTCCTTACTCCTTTTGACGGATCGTACAGAATCTCCACCTCGGGCTCCGCCGGCCCGAGGATCTCCTGCGCCCGCTTCAGCGCGTTCCGAGTCGCGACATTGGGGTTCTGCGCCGACCCCATGAAGAAATTCTCCCGCCCCAGCACGTCCAGCAGCCCAGAGTTCCGCACCACCTTGTACACGTCCTTCATAGCCCCGCTGATGATGAGCGCGCGCCCCGTCTCCCGCATGTACCGGATCAGCTCCTCCAGCGCCAGCACGCTCGTCGCGTCCAGCCGATACGCGTTCCGCATCCGCAGGATGATCACCTTCAGATTCGGGTCCTCGCACACCCGCCGCGCCTGATCCCGGAATAGCTCCGACGCCCCGAAGAACAGCTCCCCCTCCACGTGCACGATCGAGATCTTCGGGTTCGGCCTCTTCCCCGATCCCTCGATCTCGTACAGGTTCCCCTGCTCGTTGAAGCTGTATTCCACCAGCTCCGGCGTGCTCACTTTCCGAAGGAAGAGAATGATCGAGGTCAGGGCCCCGAGGATGATCGCGAAATCCAGCCGCAGCACGAGGGCCGAGATAAAGGTGGCCAGGAAGACCGTCGCGTCGGACTTCGTCGAGCGCATGACGACCCGGATCACATGCCTGTCGATCAGCGAAAACCCGATGAAGATCACCAGGACCGCGAGCGCGGGCTTGGGCACGAATCGCAGGAGCGGGCCGATCAGCACCGCGCCGATCAGGCAGAGCGCCCCCGAGACCATGCAGGCCACCGGGGTCCGCGCCCGGCTATCAAAAGACAGTTGCGATCGCGTCAGGGATCCCGATGCCGGCATCGCCCCGCCCCAGCCACACGCCAGATTCGCCACGCCCATGCCCAGCATCGCCTGATTCGCGTTCAGCCGCTCGCCGCCGCGCGCGGCCAGCGACTTGCCGATCGAGGTGCCCTCCAATACGCACAAGAACGCCAGCACCATCGCTGACCCAGCGAGCTGATTGATCATGCCATAATCCGGCGCGGGGGGCGAAAGGTGCCACCCCCCCAGCCCGATGTCGCCCATCACCGCCACGCGCTCCCCCAGCAACCCCCCGAGCCCGGCCCGCCCCATCACGAAATCCGCCACCACCGCCAGCACCGACACCGAGACGATGGTCGCCACCACCGGCGGCACCCGCGGCACCCGCCGCACGAAAAACCAGTAGCCGGCCGCCGTCGCCAGCGCCACCGCCGCCGAAGACACCTTCGCCTCCGGCAAATGGCCGACCGTCATCCCGATCACATCAAAGAATGTCCCACCCTCCGAGACGTCAAACCGGATCCCCAGCACCACGCGCAGCTGGTTCACCACGATATAGACCGCCGCCGCACTGATGTAGCCCGTCACCACCGACCGCGAGATGTATTGCAGCAAGTTGGCCACCCGCACTAGCGCGCCCGCCACCAGGAACGCGCCCGTCAGCCCCACCAGGATCGGGAGCGATGCCACCCGCTCCTCTGGCCCATAGCCCAACCCGAGGAACACGCCGAACAGCAGCACCGCCGTCGCGTTCGTGGGCCCCATCACGATGAACCGCGTGCCCGCGAAAAGCGGCCCCACCAGGCCCGCGATCACCGCGCACATCACCCCATGCCCGATCGGCAGCCCCGCCACCATCGCGTAGGCGATCGCCTGAGGAAAATCCAGGAGCGCCAGGTTGCCACCCGCCCTTAAGTCCGCACGTCCCTTCTCTGGCGTGTACGCCCCCAGATCCCGCCGCAGCGGGAATGGGTCCAGCGCGCTGGCCTTCGCCAGCCCCCAGAGCCCCTCCAGGCCCCGCCGGATCTCTCGCCAAATCGTCATCGCCGCCCAGACAGCCTCCGGGCTCGTCCCACCATAGATCCCCCGCCCCACCCCCGAAAGACCAAATGCTCGGGAAGGCCACCGCCCCAGCCGCCCCGCGCTCCCAAACCCTCGGACCTGCGTGGACCGCAGGGCCTCTCCGCCTGGCGTCTCTCTGCGGGTCCGCATTTGCCAGTCGCCCACATCTTGCTGGCGGATGGCACCCTTGCGGGTTTCGCGATCGGCGATGTGATCGGCCCCGCCGCCCTGGCACATGCCCTGCGCTCGCCCACCGGAGAGATCGCGACCATCGGCGCCTACCGCGCATCCGAGATCCGCTACGCATTTCCAGACATCGGAGAACTCCGCCAAGCGCAAGCCGGGCATTTCATCGAACTGGAGTGTCATTGGCCCGAGCACGATCTCGGGGATCGTTGCCCGACATTGGCGCTCCGAGCCAGGTAGAACTTCAGGGGATCAGCCGATACCAGTTGTCCCGCTGCCGGGGCTCGTAGCCCAACTCCGAGATCAGCGACCGCATCTGCTCGATGGTCATGCGGAACGTGGTGCCGGCGCTGGAGACGACGTTCTCCTCCATCATCAGGGAGCCGAAATCATTCGCGCCGAACCCCAGCGCGACCTGCCCGATCCGCGGGCCCTGCGTGACCCACGAGGCCTGGATGTTCTCGAAGTTGTCCAAAAAGATCCGCCCGAGCGCCTGCATCCGCAGGTACTCATGCGGCCCGACGGTCGCGGCCTTCAGCCGGGTGTGCTCGGGCTGGAACGTCCAGCAGATGAAGGCCGTGAACCCGCCCGTCCGATCCTGCAGGTCCCGGAGCCGCTGCAGGTGCTCCAGCCGATCGTCGAGGGACTCGACGTGCCCGAACATCATCGTCGCGCTGGATCGCAACCCCAGCCCGTGCGCCACCTCCATCACCTCGAGCCATTGCTCGGCAGAGCACTTCAGCGGCGCGATCCGGTCGCGCACCCGGTCCACCAGGATCTCCGCCCCGCCGCCGGGGATCGAGCCCAGCCCCGCATCCCGGAACTCGCGGATCACCCGCTCCAGCGGCATCCGGAACACCGAGGCGAAATGCTGGAACTCCGGCGGAGAAAAACCGTGCACGTTGACCCCGGGGAATTTCTCGCGCACGTGGCGCAGCAACCCGAGATAATAATCGATCTTCAGCCCGGGATGATGCCCCCCTTGCAGCAGCACCTGGGTCCCTCCCTCCGCCACCAATTCCCGGATCTTCTCCCCGATCTCGTCATACGACAGCGTGTAGTGGTCCGCGTCCTTCTCCGTCCGGTAGAACGCGCAGAATTTGCAATACACGTTGCATACATTGGTATAATTGATGTTGCGGTCGACGATGTAGGTGACGATCTCGTTGCCGCGGCCGCCGTAGGCGCCCGCCTTGGCCGCACGCCTGCGGGCATCGGCCAGCGCGCCCAGCTCGCTCAGGGGAAGGCCGTGGAGGCGCCGCGCCTCCTCGCGGTCGATGCGTCCCCCGGCGAGCACCTTCTCCATGAGCCCCTCTTCCTGCGCCATCGCGATCATACCCACCTCAGTTCCAATTTCTGGCCGATCAGCCCAGCTTCAAAAAGCTCGGATTGGAAGAGTGAGACGCTGGCGATCTCGTCCTCCCCGACATCGTAGGACAGGACGCGGGTCAGGTAATCCCGCTCCAGTTCGTCGGCCGCGTACTCCTCGCGCCGGGCCTCGCCCTTGCGCCGCGCCTCGCGCAGGGCCTCGGCGAGCCCCGCGGCATCCGGCGCCCCTCGTCGCACCACCCAGACCGCGAAGACGAAAGGTCGCCCGTAGCGCGCGCACCATGCCGCACCCAGATCCAAATGCCTCTCCCGGTTCGGTTGCCGCCACCACGAGAGCGCGCGGTCGCCGATCAGCAGTCGCCCGTCCGCGGGTTCCCCCTCCTCGACGTACTCGGGCCGCAACCCCTCTTGGCGTTCCAGGATCAGCCGCAGGAGCATGGCGGATGTCCTCGATGCCGGGTCCAGGGAGACGCGCCGGATTTCCCGCAGCGGGCGGTTGTGGATCAGCAGGACGGACTTCGCCTCGCGCCGGGCGACGACCCCCGCGCCGCGCACCGCCGCGCAGCCGGGATCATCGAACAGCGCGACGACCGGCAACATCGCCACGTCGAGCTCGCGTGCCCGCATGCGATCCACAAGCCCCGCCGGAGTGTCGAGGACCAGCCCGCCGAGCCCCTCGACGAGGGGCCTCGCATTCAGGTACTTGACGGACCCGATCCGTAGGGCGCCCATGGTCTCACGCCGCCGCAATGGCCCGTCCCGCAGAGATGATGTTGTAATGGCTGTCACGTTCAAAAGGCTCCCTTCCCGCCTCGCGTATCACTTTCTCCAACAGGGGGACCGTCACCGCCTGCGGGCTCTCGGCCCCGGCCATGTGGAAGATGTGCTCCTCCATGATCGTCCCGTGCAGGTCGTCCGCGCCGAAACCGAGCGCCACCTGCGCCAGCGGCAGGCCGAGCCCCACCCAGTAGGCGGTCACGTGCCTCACGTTGTCCAGCATGATGCGGCTGACCGCGATGGCCCGCAGGTCCTCGAAGCCCGAGCAGCGCGCGACGTGCGAGAGCGCGTTGTCCTCGGGCTGGAACGGCAGCGGGATGAAGCCCGTGAACCCGCCCGTCTCCTCCTGCAAATCGCGCAAACGGCAGAGGTGCCCGGCGCGATGCGCGGCGCTCTCCACGTGGCCATACAGCATCGTGCAGGTGCTCCGGCCCCCCATCCGGTGCCACTCGCGATGCACCTCTAGCCATTCCTCCGCCGTCTCCTTGCCCCGGCAGATCCGGTCCCGTACCCCGGCATCAAAAATCTCCGCACCCCCGCCCGTCAGCGATCCCAGCCCCGCCGCCCGCAGCGCCGCCAGCACCTCCGGTATCGATCGCTTCGCCAGCCGCTCCGCAAAATGCCGGATCTCGATCGCCGTGAACGCCTTCAGGTGCACCCCCGGCGCCGCCGCGCCCAGCTCCCGCATCATCTCCAGATAATATTCGAACGGCAGCGTCGGGTGCAGCCCACCCACGATGTGCAACTCCCGGACCCCCTCCGCCGCCGCCTTCCGCGCCAGCTCCACCATCTCGGGCACCGCGTACTCCCACGCGCCCGGTTCCCGGCGCCGCCGCGCGAACGAACAGAATTGGCAGCTCAGGATGCAGACATTCGAGTAGTTAATGTATCGGTTGCGGATGTAGGTGGCCCTGTCTTCGTTGAGCCGCCGCCGCACCCCGTCCGCCAGCATCCCCAGCGCAGGCAGATCCCGGCACCCGAACAGGCGCTCCCCCTCCGCCGCGCCCACCCGTTCGCCAGACAGCACCCGCTCCGCGATGTCGCGGATCCCGGCGCGCTCAAACATCTGCCATGACGCCACCATTCGGACGGCTAATATGCCGCCCAAGGACGCGCAGGCAAACACGAACCGCGGCGGCGCAGCGCCGGGGACAGAGGTCCACCCCGTGGCAGCGAACGATCCTTTGGAGTGCGGCGTTGCAGCGCCGCCTTGGATTGCCCCGAACGGTCCCGCCCGGTGTGCGCCCACGCCAGATCCCCCGACAGGGCCAAACGCACCCATCAAAAGTCAAAGGGGCGTCACACCCGCGCGGGAAACCCCCGCGCCTCCGCATCGTTGCGTGAGGTTGCGCGAAATCTTCGCGTCAGCGCCCCTTCATCAAGACGCCGACCAGCAACACCACATAGCCGGCGAGCAGCAACCAATAGGCGTTCGGGCTGATCACCTGAATTGCGGCGAACCTCCCGAGCAGGCCGAGGCCTGCCAAGACCAAGCTCACGATAAACAGGGGTTGGGTCGGGGCACTGAGTTTCATAGGTCCATCTCCTTCGGTACCCCCGTCCAAAGACCTCGGTCAAAGGTGCCCCGATCGGCCGCGTCGTCAAGCCGCCCCCCACGTCACATCTTGGTGACAACTCGCCCACGGCACCCCGACCGCTCGAAACGACTGGCCTCCCGTTCGTCCACCGGCATCATCGCGACGACATGCCGCGCCTTGGCCAACCCGTCCGATCCCGACCAAAGACGACCGACGGGGGTATCCCACTGGATCTTTTCCACGATGCCAAGGGATGGCTCCCCTTCGCCTCGGGCCAGGTCCGCCTCGATCTCTCCCACGACGCCGGCCCCGGGGGCGATTCGCTCCGCATGGATTTTGAATTTGTGGGCGGCGGTGGCTTCGCGGCGGCCCGGAAGGTGTTTCGGCGGCGGCTTCCGGATGCCTTCGCCTTCCGCTTCCGCCTCCGCGGGAAAGCGCCGCCGAATATCTTCGAGTTCAAATTGGTCGACCCTTCGGGAAAAAACGTCTGGCGATTCCGCCAGGAGGCATTCGCGCCGGACGACGCGTGGCGCGAGATGCGGCTCCGGACTGGGGAGATCGAGTTCGCGTGGGGTCCGGCGGGCGGCGGCACGATCCGGCGCCTCGGGGCAATAGAATTCGTCGTCGCGGCCGGCTCCGGGGGCCGGGGCACGCTCCGGATACAGGACCTCCGCCTCGAAGACCTGACCCCGCCGCATCCACCGCTGGCCACCGCCTCATCGGAGAGCCGAGGTCGCGAGGCCCGGCGCATCTTCTCGCTCGGGCGCAAGGCGGGATGGAGAGCGGCGCGCCCGGATCGCGCCCCGCGCCTGCAGCTGGATTTCGGCCAACCGCGCGAATACGGTGGCCTCGTCATCGACTGGGATCCCGCCTGCCGCGCGCGAACGTTTGCCGTGCAGGCATCCGACGATGCGCGGCGCTGGCGGACACTGGAGTCCATCGCGCGCTCCCGTGGTTCCCGCAGCTTCATTCGGTTGGCGGGCGGCGCCTCGCGCTTTCTGCGATTGGCCTTCCGCAAGACCGGGGCGCTCGGCCCTCCCGCCATCCGGCGCATCGATGTGCGCGCCCCGGAATTCGGCCGCTCCGAGACCGAGTATTTCCACGCGATCGCCTCCCTCGGCCCGCGCGGCCACTACCCGCGATATCTCTATCGGGAGCAGAGCTATTGGACCTGCGCGGGCATCCCCGATGGCGATGCCTGCGCCATCATGAGCGAGGAGGGCATGGTCGAACCCCGCGCGGGCTCGTTCTCGCTCGAGCCCTTCCTCTTCTTCCGCGATCGCCTGATCACCTGGGCCGACGCCCGGATCGCGCAGGGTCTCGAACACGGTTGCCTCCCGATCCCGTCGTCCATCTGGCGCGCGGATGGGATCACGCTCCGCGTGACCGCCTTCGCCCAAGGCCCGCCCGACGAAGCCACCCTGCTGGTCCGCTATCGCCTGCAGAGCGTTTCCCGCCAAACCCAGCGCGTCCGATTGCTGGTGGCGATTCGCCCCTTCCAGGTCACCCCGCCCTGGCAGGCCTGGCGGGACCTCGGCGGCGTGAGTCACATCCGCAGCATCCGCTGGCGATCCGGAACGGCCTGGGTCAACGGCGCGATTCCCGTCGTGCCCATTACCTCGCCGGTCGCGTTTGGCGCCGCCGCATTCCACGAGGGCCCCCTCACCGACCGGCTCGCTCGCGGTCAGACTCCCGAAAGCCAGCGTGCCGACGATCCGACCGGGCTCGCCTCCGCCGCACTGCGCTTTGATCTGCGGCTCACACCCGACACCCCGACGGACATACTGCTGGCCACCCCTCTGGCCCGCACCCCGGCACCCGGACTGGGCCCCCTCCGTCGCGCGCTCGCACGCCACAGACATGCGGACCCCCTCGAGTCGGCGATCGGCATGTGGGATTCCCGGCTCCGGACCCCTCAAGTCTCCCTGCCAGCCAGCGCGAGGGCCTCGGCCGCGACATGCCTCACCGCCATCGCACAGATCCTCGTCAACCGCGATGGCCCCGCCATCCAGCCCGGGCCTCGCCGCTACACGCGCTCATGGATCCGCGACGGCGCCATCATGTCCGCCGCGTTGCTCCGCGCCGGTCTGCACAACGAGGTCCGAGAGTACATCCAATGGTATGCTTCCCACCAGCGGGGAGACGGATTCGTCCCCTGCTGCGTCGATCGCGATGGCCCCGACTGGCTCGTGGAACACGACAGCCACGGCCAGCTGATCTATGCCATCATGGAATATTTCCGGTTCACCCGGGACCGCGCCTTCCTGGAGGCGATGTGGCCCGCCGCATCGAAGGCCTGCCGCATCATCGGCGAACTCCGCGCCCAACGCCTGACCCCGGATTTCGACTCGCCGGAGAAGCGGGCCTGTCGCGGGCTGCTGCCCGAGTCCGCCAGCCACGAGGGATACCTCGCCCACCCGGTCCATTCGTACTGGGACGACTTCTGGGCCATCCGCGGGCTCAAGGACGCCGCCTCGATGGCGCGGGCCCTCGCCCGCGAGGCCGATGCGGGACGCATCGCCTCGCTCTGCGACGCCCTGCGGGAATCCGTGCGCGCCTCGCTCGCCGCGACCATCGCCTCGCGCGGCATCGACTACGTCCCCGGCTCCGTCGAGTGGGCCGACTTCGATCCCACCGCCACCGCGAATGCCGTCTCCCTCATCAACGCCACAGACGACCTCCCCGCGCAACCGCTTCGCGCCATGTTCGATCGCTACCTCTCCGACTTCCGCCGAAAGCGGCGCGGTGAATTGCGTTGGAACAACTACTCGGCCTACGAGGTCCGCATCATCGGCGCCCTGCTCCGCCTGGGCCTGCGGGACGGCGCCATCGAACTGCTGCGCTTTTTCCTCGCGGACCGCCGCCCGCGCGCCTGGAACCAATGGCCCGAGATCTCCTGGCGCGATCCCCGCAGCCCGGGCCACATCGGCGACGTGCCCCACACCTGGATCGGCGCCGAATACGCGCTCGCCTTCCTCAGTCTCTTCGCCTTCGAGTCCGAGACCGACGACACCCTCGTCGTCGGCGCCGGCATCGATCCTTCCTGGACCGAGACCGGGGACGGCATCGCCATCCGCGGTCTCCGGACGTGGTACGGCATGCTCGATCTCGCGATGTCCCGCCGTCGCGCCGGCTCCCTCCGGATCCGCTTGAGCGGCGACATTTCCCTGCCGGCCGGCGGCATCGTCCTGCACCTGCCCCTCCGGGCCCCTGCCGCCACCGCCACACTCAATGGCCGCCCCGCGCAGCTGGAGGCCGCCGGCCGGATGCTCCCCCTCCGCGAGTTCCCGGCAGAGGTCATCGCCAAACCCCGCGGTTGAATGCACGCTAAATCCCCACCAGATCCCATGTCCCACACCCCATCTCCTCAAATCCGCGAGATGCCCTCGGCGGCCCTTCTCTCCAACGGCCGATTCCATGTCGCCGTGACCGCCTCTGGCACCGGCGGGTCAAGGCGCGACTGGATCGCGCTCGGCCGCTGGCCCGCCGACCCCGTCGAGGACTCCCACGGATTCTTCATCTATCTGCAGGACCTCGATTCTGGCGCGATGTGGTCGGTCGGCGCGGCGCCCGTGGGCAAAGTCGGCCCCCGTTACGACGTCGTCCGCGACGGCGGTATCTTCTCGATCTCCCACGAGAACCACGGCATCGCGGCAAACCTCGAGATCGCCATCGCGCCATCCTTTGACGCCGAGGTCCGCCGGCTGCGCCTCCGCGATATCTCTGGCAAGAGACGCCGCATCGCGGCCACCTCCTACATCGAGATCGCGTTAAACCATCCGGCGGGCGACGCCTCCCACCCCGCATTCTCAAAACTCTTCGTCCAGACCGAGGCCGCGCCCGAACGGAACCTGCTCTTGGCAAGGCGCCGGCCCCGCGCCGATGGCGAGAGCTGGCCGTGCATGTTCCACGGCATCGTTGGCGCCACGGGCGTCTCTTGGGAAACTGATCGGCTGCGTTTCCTCGGCCGCGGCCGCGGGCCCGACCGCCCCGCCGCATTGCGGCTTAACGCCCCGCTCTCCCGCACGACCGGAAACGTCCTGGATCCCGTCTTCAGCTTGCGCGCCGAAATCGACATCCCGCAGGGTACCGGAGTCGAACTCGGCTTCTTCCTCGGGGCCGCCGACGGCCACGGTGCGGCCCTCGACGCAGCTAAACGGATACCGGATGTCGCGGCAATCCGCGCGGCGCTCGACGGGGCCAGGGCCACCGAGGGACTCCTCACGAACCTCGCCATATCGGACGATGGCTCCCTCGTCCCCTCAACCGCACCCGACGACCGCGCTTTTGCCATGCCGCACGATCGCCCCGTTGCGCCAGCGCCCGTCGCCCACCCGCAAGGCCATCCCGCCCCGCAGGACGCGCCCGAGGCTCTCCAGTTCTGGAATGGCTATGGCGGCTTCTCGGCCGACGGTTCCCAATATGTCATCCGTATGCCGTGGGCCGATGGGGGGCCGATGCGCCCGCCGTTGCCATGGATCAATGTCATCTCCAACGAGCACTGCGGCTTCCTGATCAGCGAGAGCGGCGCCGGGTACACCTGGTGCCGCAACAGCCAGGCCAATCGCCTCACGCCGTGGTCCAACGATCCCGTCTCCGATCCCCATGGCGAAGCCATCTACATCCGGGACGAGGCGGACGGCGCCTTCTGGTCGCCGACCCCCGGCCCCGCACCGGCACCCTGCGATTACGAGGCGCGGCACGGCTTCGGGTACTCCACCTTCACCTGCGACCACCGGGACCTGAGCCACGAGACCACCGTCTTTGTCCCGCGACACGGCACCCTGAAGATCGCGCGTCTCCGACTGACGAACCGCTCCTCCTCTCCCCGCCATCTTTCCCTCTTCTGGTACGCGCGCCTGATCATGGGCTCGCTGCCATCGCCGATCCCCGCCATCGTCACCCGCCGCCACGACCCAGGCGGCACGCTCACCGCCATCAATCCCGCCGCGTCAGATTTCCGCGGCGGCATCGCCTTCTCCTCCGCGGCCGTCTCCGGCGCCAAGCTCTTGGCCCGGCACCACTCCTGCGACCGCCTCGCGTTCATCGGGCCAGGTGGCTCAACCGCCCGACCCAGGGCCCTCCTGGGAACCACGCCTCTCGACGGGGCCACGGGCGCCGGCCTCGACCCTTGCTTCGCCCACCAACTCCAGATATCCCTCGGCCCAGGGCAGGCCGCCGAATGCATCTTCCTGCTCGGCGAGGCGATGTCCGAGGCCGGGGCCCATGACATGGCCGCGCGCCACTCCGACGCCGCCGCCATCGACTCCGCGCTCGAAGAGGCCACCGCATTCTGGCGCTCCTTCACATCGGCCATCCGCGTCCAGACCCCTTCGCCCGCCATCGACCTAATGCTCAATGGCTGGCTCCCCTACCAGAATCTCTCCTGCCGCATCTGGGGCCGGTCCGCCTTTTACCAGTCCGGTGGCGCCTACGGATTCCGGGACCAGCTCCAGGACGCCGCCGCGCTAGCCATGACGCGACCCGACATCACCCGTGCGCAAATCCTCCTCCACGCCCGCCACCAGTTCCGAGAGGGCGATGTCCTCCACTGGTGGCATCCCGCGCCCATGGAGACCGGCATGCGGACCCGCTTCTCAGACGACCTCCTCTGGCTCCCGTTCGTCACCGCACATTACATCCGCACCACCGGCGACGGCGCGATCCTCGATGAGGTGCAACCCTTCGTCACCGCTCCCCCGCTCCTCCCGGACCAGGATGAGACCTACCTGCGACCAGGAATCTCAAAGGAATCCGCCGACCTATACGAGCACTGCTGCCGCGCCATCGACCGCTCCCTCGCCACCGGCGCCCACGGGCTGCCCCTCATGGGCACGGGCGATTGGAACGACGGCATGAATCGCGTCGGCCGCCTGGGCCGCGGCGAGAGCGTCTGGCTCGGCTTCTTCCTCTACCACGTGCTCGAATACTTCCTGCCCCTCTGCGAGCGGCGCGGCGACTCCGGTCGCCTCGCCACCTACCGCACCCACCGCGAGCGGCTCGCCCAGGCCCTCAACGGCCCCGGCTGGGACGGGGCATGGTACCGCCGCGCCTTCTACGACGACGGGACTCCCCTCGGTTCGCGCGATGACGACGAGTGCCGCATCGACGCGCTCGCCCAGGCGTGGGCCGTGATCTCCGGCGTTGCCACCCCCGACCGCGCGGACTCGGCCATGCGCGCCGTGGAACGCGAGCTCGTCTCCGAGCGCGAGGGCATCATCCGACTCCTCGCCCCGCCCTTCGCGAATACCCCAAAGGATCCCGGCTACATCAAGGGCTACGTCGCCGGAGTTCGCGAAAATGGCGGCCAATACACCCACGCCGCATCCTGGGTCATCCGCGCCTTCGCCGAGCACGGCCAACACGCCCGCGCCACCGACCTGCTCGAGATGGTCATGCCCGTCACGCGCGCCAAGACCCGCGAGGCCGCCGATGCCTACAAGACCGAGCCCTACGTCATCGCCGCCGACGTCTACGGGGCCTCTCCCCACGTCGGCCGCGGTGGCTGGACGTGGTACACCGGCTCCGCCGGCTGGATGTTCCGCGTCGCCATCGAATCCATCCTCGGGCTTCACTTCGAGAACGGCGACCGTCTCATCCTCCGCCCCCGGATCCCCGACCATTGGCCAGGCTTCAAGATCGAATGCCGCACCCCGCAAGGCGCCACTCTCCACATCGACGTCGAAAACCCCGCGGGCCGTCCCCGCCACATCGTCGCCGCCCTCTTCGACGGCAGGCCCTTGCCCGAGGACCTCGCCTCCCGCGGCATCCCCCTCCCCATGGCGGGAGAACACTCGATCAGAATAGTGTTGGGTGATCCATGACGGGAACCTGTCGGGCCTTGTCCGGCTGATGCCTCTGGCCCAGCCGCCTCCACTCCCACGACCCGTCCCGGCGCAGGTCGAGCATCACATCGTACCACCGCGCGTCGTCTTCCCCGGAACCGATCGAGATGCACGTGATCGAGTGCTCCGAGAGCAGGCGGACCACCGTCTCCAACCGCCCGTTCTCCAGCGCCGTGCCCACCCGATCCAAAAACGCAAATCTCGGCCGGCACAGCAATAGGCGGCCCACTGCCAGCAGCTGCTGGTCCCCGAGCGAGAACACCTCTTCCCACGGGCGCTCTGCCTCCAGTCCCCCTACCCCCAACACCACATCCCCTATCCCAAGTTCCCGGAGCACCGCCCACACGCTGGCGTCATCCACGCTCCTCTCCCCCGCCGCCCCCAGCAGAAACTCCCGCAGCGTCCCGTGCGGCAAAAACGGTTGCTCCGGCAAGAACAGGATGCCATTCAGCCACGGCCTCACGATCCGCCCCTCCCACGCCTCATATAGCCCCGCCGTCGCCCCGAACAGCGCCCGCTTCGCCTCCGGCGCATCGCCCCGGACCAGCACCCGGCACCCCATCTCAATCGTCGCCGTGAAATCCGCCAGCAACACCCGGCTCTCATCCTGGCTCTTCAGCGTCACGTGGTGGTACTCGACGCTGTTGTGACCCTTGACCAGCTCCAGATCCGGCACCTTCCTGCCGCGGGCCCTCTCCAACCCCTCCGCCATTAGACCCAGCCGGGCGATCACCGCCGTGTAAGACGATATGGATTGGAACTGCGTCACGATCAGCGAGAACGCCCCCAGCAGCGTCGAAAATGCCATCGCCGACTGCCCGATCACCCCAAACTCAACCTTCCCCTCGATGAACATCGGCGCCACGAACAGCGCCGGAATGATCTGGATCAAATAGTTGTACCCCGTCGTGAAAAATCCCAGATTCCGGTTCACCGCAATGATCCGCCGAAAATTCGCCACCAGGTCGTCAACCCGGTGCAGCAGCCTCTCCCGCATCGGCCCCTCCCGGCCCAATATCGCCATCCCCTCCGCCCTCTCCCGGACATGGATCAACTCGGACCGGAAATTCGCCTCCTTGTCAAACTGGTTGTAGTTCAGCCGCACCAGCGGCCTCCCCAGCGCTATGGTCAGCACCGTCCCCAGCCCGGAATACAGCAGCGCCACAAGGAAAAGAACCGGGCTGATCGAGATCAGCACCCCGGAGAAGGACAGCACCGTCACCGTCCCGTTCAACACCATCAGCACGAACGATAGCGTCGTCACCGTGAACGTCCTCACGTCCTCCGCGATCCGCTGGTCCGGGTTCAGCACGCCCCCCTCACCAGACACCCGATAATACATCCGATTCGCCATGTACGAGTCCACGCACCGCCGCGTCAGCCACTCCCGCCACAGCAACCCCAGCCTCTCCTCCACAAAACGGAAAATCACCGCCACCACCGTCTGCGCCGCGAAAACCACTCCATACATGATCGCGAACCACGTGAATCCATCCATGTCCCGGACCTCGATCGCGGACATGAAATCGCGCCCGACGTAGCTGTTGAGCACGTTGAGGCCGTTGATCGCAAGGGATCCCAGCACGAGCACCGCAAAGAGGAGTAGCGCCTTCGATCCGGCAGCGGACGCGCGAAACTCGCGCACCGCCTTGCCGAGCCGAAGCCACGTCTGACGGCTCAGCCCAATTCCATTTGCCACAGCTTAATCGATAGTAACGTTCGCGCGGGCCGCTCTGCCAGAGGGACTTGTGGGAAAGCGGTGAGAGAGGGATTCGAACCCTCGGTAGAGTCTTTACAACCCTACAACGGTTTAGCAAACCGCCGCTTTCGACCGCTCAGCCATCTCACCGTAACGGCGGCGCCCGCGCCGAGAACTGCAGCCAATGATAGGGTCACCGGGGCGGAATTGCAAGTGCCTCGATTTCCGCTCCGAGATCATCTAGGCTTCCCTGATGCCCTCCGGGAATTCCCGTCGCGTCCTCCTGATCGGCTGGGACGCCGCCGACTGGCGCGTGATCCACCCGCTGATGGACGCGGGCAAGATGCCCGCGGTGCGCGCGCTGGTCGAGGGCGGGGTATCGGGGAACATCACCACACTGCAGCCGATGTATTCCCCGATGCTCTGGACATCGATCGCCACGGGCAAGCGCCCCTTCAAGCACGGCGTGCATGGATTCACCGAACCGACCCCCGATGGCGTCGCGGTGCGCCCCGTCAGCAACCTCTCCCGCACCTGCAAGGCCGTGTGGAATGTCCTGAATCAGGAGGGCCTCCGCTCGATCGTCGTCGGCTGGTGGCCCAGCCACCCCGCCGAACCCATCGGGGGCGTCATGGTCTCGAACCATTTCCACACCGCCGTGGCCCCGCCCGATCAACCGTGGCCGATCGCCCCGGGCGCCGTCCACCCCCCGCGGCTCGCCGAGATCCTCGCCCCGCTCCGCGTCAACCCCAACGAACTCGGCCCCGAAGAGATCCTCCCTTTCATCCCGAAAGCCGCCGAGATCGATCAGGAGAAAGACCGGCGCCTCGGCAGCTGCGCCAAGATCCTGGCCGAATGCACCTCGGTCCACGCCGCCGCCACGTGGCTCTTGGAAAACGAGCCCTGGGATTTTGCGGCGATCTACTACGACGCCATCGACCACTTTTCCCACGGTTTCATGAGGTACCATCCGCCCCGGAGAGACTTCATCCCCGAGCGCGACTTCGCCCTCTACTCCGGCGTTATCGAGGCGGCATACCGATACCACGACCTCATGCTGCGTGCCCTGCTGCGCCACGCGGGACCGGAGACCACCGTCATATTGATGTCCGACCACGGATTCCACCCCGATCACCTTCGCCCCAAGGGCATCCCCCTCGAGCCCGCCGGACCAGCCGTCGAGCATCGCGAGCTCGGGATCTTCGCCATGCGCGGCCCCGGTATCCGGCGCGACGAACTTATCCACGGCGCAAGCCTCCTCGACATAACCCCGACCGTGCTCACCTGCTTTGGCCTGCCCATCGGCCAGGACATGGACGGGAAGCCCCTCACGGTCGGTTTCGAGACGCCCCCCGAAATCCAGACGATCCCCTCCTGGGAAGACGTTCCCGGCGACGACGGCCGCCACCCCGAAGGCCTCCAGCTTGACCCCGAGGCCGCCCGCGAGGCACTGGAGCAACTCATCGCCCTCGGCTATGTCGAGCGCCCCCCGGCCAATGCCCAGGAGGCCGTCGAGCGCACGATCCGCGAGCAGAAGTATAACCTCGCCCGCGCCTACATGGACGCGAGCCGCCACGCCGACGCCGCCGCATTGCTGGAACCCCTGTTCGCCCAAGAGCCGGCGGAATTTCGCTTCGGCGCCCAGCTCGCTCTCTGCTATCGCGCCCTCGCCCGGACGGGCGACATGCGCCGCGCCCTCGACGCGTGCCGCACCGGCCGCATCGACGACGCCAAGAGGGCAAGGGACGAACTCCGGGCCAAGATCGAGAAGCTCAAGGCGCCTCCCCCCGACGCAGCGCCACCCGAGGGCGATGCCCGATCCCGTCTCCGCCGCGCCATCGAGGCCCTCCCGGAAAATGAGCGCCGCGAACTGGGCCGGCTGCGCGCGCGCGCCAGGCTCAGCCGATTGCCCCTCGACTACCTAGAGGGGCTTCTCCACCTCGACGAGGGCCATCCCGACGAGGCCGCCGCCTGCCTGGCGCGCGCCGAGGCGGCAGATCCCTCTCTTCCCGGGGTCCATGTCCAACTGGGCGAGGCCCGCCTCCGCCTCCGGCAGCCCGACCACGCCGAGCGCTCCTTCCAGAGGGCCCTCGAACTGGATCCGGAAAGCGCCCATGCCTTCGCTGGCCTCGCCCGCGCCCACCTCCAGCGCCGCCAATCGTATCAGGCCGCCTCCGCCGCGCTCCGCTCCATCGGCCTCCTCTATCAGAACCCCATGGCGCACTACTCACTCGGCGTCGCCCTATGGCGCCTGCGCCGATTCCAGCACGCCGTCACATCCCTCGAGGTCGCCATCGCCCTCAACCCCAATTTCGCGCAGGCGCACCGCCGCCTCGCCTTCCTCTTCCAGCGCCACCTCCGCCAGCCCGCGCGCGCCGCCGAACACCGGCGCCTCGCCAAAGACATCCAAACCCCAGCGCGACAGCCCACAGCCGATTCCCAACACCCAACATCCAACAATCAACAGCCCAGAACCACGAACCCAGAACCAAGGACCACCGACCCCTGGCCGTCGGCGCCGAAGCCGCCGCAGGCCCCGTGGCCGACGACAGGGGCGTCTTCATCACCGTCGTTTCGGGCATGCCCCGCTCGGGCACCTCCCTCATGATGCAGATGCTCGCCGCCGGCGGCCACCCGCTCCTCACCGACACCTCGCGCCCCGCCGACGACGACAACCCACTGGGCTATTTCGAGTTCGAACCCGTCACGCGCCTCCGGCGCGACCACTCCTGGCTCGCCGCCGCCGCCGGAAAGGCCGTCAAGATCGTCGCTCCCCTGTTGCCCCTCCTCCCCGCCACGCGACACTACCGCGTGATCTTCATGGAACGCGACATCGCCGAAATCCTCCAGTCCCAGCGCGCGATGCTCCAGCGCCAGGGAAAGCCCCACGCCAAGATCGATGACGCCCGCCTCGCGCAGACCCTCAGCCGCCAGTTGTTGCAGATAAAGGAGATTCTTCGCATGCGGCCCCAGTTTCGGGTGCTCTACGTCGGCCACCGCGATGCCATGGCCCATCCCGCCGATGTCGCGCGCCGCGTCGCCAGCTTCCTGGGCCGCGGGATGGATGTTGGCCCGATGGCCGCCTGCGTGCACCCCGAACTCCACCACCACAGGAGAACGAGCTCATGAAGGACGACAAAGAGACCCACTTCTACGATGAGATCTACGGGATATCGAAGCTCTCCCCGCGCTACTGGTGGCGCCGGCGTTCGCGGCACCGCGTCTTGTTCGCCACGCTCTTCCTGCTCGCCGTGGCCGCCCCCATCGCGCTGGCGATCTGGTGGCCATCCCTCCAGCCGTGGGCCATCACCCGATACCACGATCTTCGCGCCCGGGGCTATCTCGCCTCCGCCCACAAGTTCTTGGCGGCGGGCGACCCCGCCTCTGCCCGCATCGACCTCCAGAACGCGCTCCGGCATCGCCCCGGCGACGCCGACGCCCTATTGGCCTACGCCCAGTCGATGCGCTCGCTCGATCAGGGCGGATATGCCCTCTGGGCCCTCCAGGCCCACACCGCCCGCCCGGGCGATCCCCGCACCGCCACCATCGCCCTCGGCTACGCCATCGAGGAAAACCAGACCGAGGTCGCCGACTTCCTCCTCCGGGATTCGCTCCCACGCTTCCCCAAAGACGCCGGCCTCCGAGTCCTCGCCTCCCATCACCTGATGCGAAAGGGCAGCCCGGCCGCCGCACTCCGGTTGGCCAATCAGGCCAAGACCCTCGCCCCACAGAATGCCGAGGCCGCATTCCTCGTCGCCTCCCTCTCTTCCCGCAGCGGCGATGCGAAAACCCGCGACGCCGCCATCGCCGAACTCGGGGCCTTCCGCGAAAGACCTCAATTCCGGACCCGCGCATCCTGGGCGCTGGTGAACGCCCTGTCCCGCGCCGAACCCCGCGCCGCCCTCGCCATCCTCGAGGACCTCATCCGCGAGGAGAAGACCCCCTGGCAGGCCCGCGAGCGCCGCCTCGTCATTTCTGCTCGCATCGACCCCACAAGGGCTGCGGAGGGCCTCGCCGACCTCTGGTCCGCCGCCGACACTCCAGCAAAACGCCTCTCGCTCATCGAGACCGCCGAATCCCTCGATCCAGAACATGCTCGGAAATTCCTCGACGCCCTCCCCGACGACGAGCGGCGCGAGCTCCCGGCCCTCCTCTCCCAGTTTCGCCTCTGGGCCCGCGCCAAGGATTGGCGCCGCATCGCCGATGCCGCCACCCGAGCCTCCCAGACCGATTCGGTCAACGACCGCGTCATCCTCACCCTGTGGCTCGCCAGGGCCAACCGCGAGATCGGCGAGGAGGGCGCCGCCACGACCTGCCTGCGCACCGCCCTGACACGATGCGAGGGTGACCCCATGCTCGCGCTCCGCGCCGCCATGCAACTCGAGCGCCTCGCCCTGCGCGACGAGGCCATCCCATTCTACGAACTCGTCGGCGCCAAGGCCCCCGGGCGGACCGGTGCGTTCGCGCAGTCCCGCCTCGCCGCCATCCGCCACGCCGGCGGGCGCACCGACGAAATGCTCAAGACCTGGGAGGAGGCGCTCTCGAAGAACCCCCGCGACCCACAGGCCATGAACAACGTTGCCTCGTGCCTCCTCCTCCTGAACCGCGACATACCCAGGGCCCTCAAGCTCTCGTCGGAGGCACACGCCGCAAGGCCCGCCTCCGCTTTCTTCGGCGACACCCACGCACTCGCCCTCGCCGCCTCCGGTCGCGCTTCCGAGGCCCTCGCCCTGCACGCAAAATTGCCCGCCGCGCGCCTCCGCCAACCCGACTTCGCACTGAATTACGCCACCGCACTAGATCTCGCCGGACGGAAGAGCGAGGCCATCTCCCTAGTCTCGAACCTGAACGCCAGCGCCCTGCTCCCAGAACAGATCGCCGTGCGACAACGCATCCTCGGCATCGAGACCGCTCCCGCCGAGTCGCTGCTGCTCAGCCCGTCGAAGATGACCGATGAACCCCCCATCCCCGCCACGCCGCAAAAACCCCTCGGTCCAACACCCGATGGCCCAGCCCTCCCGGAGTTCATGCCCCTCCCGCCCATCGGCGATACGCCCAATTCACCCTGAATCGAAAATTGGGTCGCGACGTAGGCTGCGCCTTGGCGCACGCGGACGATCGATGCGGCAGGGTGCGCCGAGGCGCCGCCTACGATTTTCCGCTCCGGTGGTGCCCCGCAGGCGGGGCACGGGATAGCCAGAAACTTCAAACCGCGGATCATGGGGACGACGGAGATCGTTCATTGTATTCTCGTTCGTTGTGATTCCGGTGGTGCGCCGGGGTCAGGAGGCGG
>CAZYWZ010000058.1:0-41731 GCA_964651705.1 uncultured Verrucomicrobiales bacterium | reverse complement strand
ATGGTTCAAGGCGAGGGGGCTGACTCGAAAATTGGGTCGCGATGTAGGCTGCGCCTTGGCGCACGCGGGCGTTCGATTCGGCAGCGTGCGCCAAGGCGCAGCCTACCATTTTCCGCCCCGGTGGTGCCCCGCTGCGCGAGGCATGGGGTCTAGCTCGAAAATAGCCGGGATTCCCAAATCCCGGCTACGGATTTTGTAGGCCGTCTCTACGAGACGGCAACGACGGATAGGTCGGCGTCTGGCACAGACGCCCCACAACCTCATTCGCACCCCCGAAGGTGCCCCGTAGCCGGGGCGCGCTGTCTGGCCCGAATAAGTCTCCGGTCTCACTCGACGGTGGGCTTCACCCCCGTGCGGAAGGCGATGTTGCGCGCCTTGAACTCCTGCTGGAGCCGCGGGGAGAACTCGCCGGTGGTCCAGATGACGAGCTGCTTGCCGGGCAATTGGGTCGCGATCTCATTGGCGCGCTCCGCGATGCGGGGGAACCAGATCGCGTAGTCGAGGTGGACGGGGATGAAGACGCGGCCCTGGGCGTCCTCGCAGAGCATGACGAGGCGGCTGGGGACGAGGCGGACGATGGGCGCCTCGGTCCTGTGATACATGGCCATGAGCTGCGCGCAGCGCTGGAAGAAGTGGGCATCCTCCTCGGCCTGGGAGAGAACGGCGGTCTGGAGGAAGGCGCCGACATTGGCGTTGGGTCCGAGCGCGGCGAGGGAATCGCAGATGACCGCCTCGTGCATCGGGGAGAACGCGTGGTGCTGGAGGAATGGTTCCGTCTGCTCGCGGGTGAGACCCAATTCGAGCAACTTCTTCCGATCCTCGATGCGGAGGTTGGCGGGGTCGGTGTCGCGGACGCGCTGGTAGAGGCGGGTGTTGGCATTGACCGCGGTGACTGCGAGGCCGGCCGCGCCACCCGTGGCGGCGCCGAGGCCAAGGTTCACGGCGGCGCCGACGCCGGCCTGGACCCAGGCGATCTTGTTCAACTCGTCCTGGAGTTCCGGGTTGGTGGAATAGGGGTCGACGCTGTACTTCGCGGCGAGCTGGCGCTTGGCCTGCGAGGCGCCGGCGAGGTCGGTGTACGCCTTGTCCTCGTAATCGCTGGCGCCGCCCTTGAGGTTCTCGCCGATCTTGCCGAAGAATCGGCTGGCGCCCTTGGGGACGGAGCCGATGGTCTTTAGGGGATTCAGGATGGCGCTGCCCGCGGCCTTGAGCTTGTCGCCGCCGGCCTTGCCGAGGGCCTGGCCAAAGCTCTCGCTGGAGGAGACGCGGCGCATGTCCTCGATGGCGGCGGCCTCGGCGATGCGCTGGAGCAGGAGCTCGGTGCCGAGCACCTCGTAGCTCTTGCCGGACGAGAGTGTGATCTGGTACCGGTTCATCAGGCCGTCGTTGTAGGCCTGCGGGTACACGCTGTAGCCGGGCCCCTGCAGCGGGGCTGGCGCGGTGAAGTGCGCCGCGTTTACCGGCCCGGGGCTCTCGAAGGCCCCCGCCTGCGGGGTGTCGGCCCGCGCGCCGCACGCCGCAACCATTCCCACCGCCATCGCCAGGAGCACCCGCCCTGGCATCCTGTTGTCGCATCTGTATTTCATGGTTCTCCTTCTCCGTTTCAGTTGTTCAGAAGCAAAAAATCGAGATCGCCACCGCGGCGATCAGCAGCGCATAGGTGATCGGAAACGCCCACCGGCAGCGGTGATCGATGCGGTGGCCGCGCGCCGTCTCGCCGCGCTTCTCACATGCCCCGACCCAGAGGTTGACCGCGACGGTGGCACACATCAACAGAAAACTAACATTGAGGAAGCCATGGATGAATGTCACATACGAGATATCCGGGAGGATGCCTCCGATGACCATCTGGTAGGCGACGACCGTCAGGATGCCGACGAACGAGACGCTGACGCGGTCGCCGGCGGCGGATCGGTCCATCCAGAAGACCGACCAGGAGAGCATGACGATCACGACCAGGGGCAGCACGATGAGGCGCACCACGAAGAACGACTGCCTGCGCACATCGATCGCGAGGACGAATGCGGAGGATTCGCCCATGCTGCCGGCGTAGGGGGCGTGGAGTTTTCGGGTGTGCGCGCCGATGCTGCGGAGGTCCCACTGGGGAACGCGGAGATCGATCGCGGGATGCCCCCGCCTGCCATCCGCCACCTCTAACGCAACTTCGTCCGAGCCGAAGCCGAGGACCTCGAAGATCGCCTCTAGCCGCTGGTGATCGAACGGATAGCGGCGCAGGTTGAGGCCGGTTTTGGCGACCGCGTTGAATGTCTCCACCTGTATGCACGTCCCATCCGGCTGGACGCGGAGCAAGATCGCATCCCGATCGCACAAGCCGGAGACATTGGCGAGCACGACTTGGGGATACCAGGAGGGCGACAGCTCGTCGAATTGGTACGAGCCCTGATAGATCTTCTCGGCGACGCCCTCTTTGGCGGGGTCGAAGGCCTGCCGCGGGTCTTTCCAGGCGAGGGTGAGGACGCCGGCGAACTCAAAGGTCTCCGCCTCGTCGTCGATCCCGTTGATTTCCCACAGGTGGAACGAGGCGCGGACGACCACTGGCCGATCGCCCGGAGGCGGCGTCAGCGCGCTGGGTGCCACGGGCTGCGCCCGCGCGCCACAGGGCGCAAGGATGACCCATGCGGCGATGATCGGAAATGATCGTTTGAAAAACGGGGGATTCACGGTCGCGGATTTGGTTCGCCTTTCCCGAGGGTCACGATGGCCAGTCGGCCGTCCGTGCGCCACGGGTCGCCGCCGCCGGCTGCGATTTCGAGGCTGGTCTTGGGCGTGCTCATGTTTGCTCCCGGGCGGAGCCGTTTCCGGCAGCGCCGGAAGGGCACGACACGAACAACCGGACCAGCGCGCGCCCGCCGAAGTATCGGCGCAGGACGGACAGCGCGTTGAATCCCAACAGCGCGCAGGTCACGCAGATCGCGTTTGCGAAGACGTGGGGCATGTCCGGGTGCTGGAACACGCAGGCTATCGAGGCGCCGAAACCGCCGTGTTCGTGCCGGGCCTCGAACGCCTTCTCCAGAATCAGTGCCACGAGCACGCCGAGCGCGTAGAGGGCCGTGCGCAGGACGACATCGAACGACGCAGGATGATTCCGGAGCCATGAGCCGATCGGGACGCGTTCCATCACGAGCACGACCTTGGCGATAACCAGCGAGCCGAGGAGCGCCAGCCCAAGGCCGTGGAACTCGATATGATATTCGGCGAGGATGAGTTCCTTGACGACGATCAGCACGCCCGCGCACGCGGCAAAATAGGCGGAGGTGACGAAAATCGCCACCAGCTCCTGTTCGGCCTTTTTTCCAAGTTTCATCGCTTTCCGGGGTCTCGGCGGGCCAAGCGCGCCTTGAGGATCACTGTCGCCCGAGCGCGGCATTGATGGCATCCTCGGGCTTGACCAAATGGTCCGCGTTGTTCGGGTCGTCGGCGATGGAGAGCTGGACGCCGCTGACGTCGCCGTTGAAACCATTGCCGACGGGGCCGTAATCGGGGGAGACGGGGGCGCCGGTATCCTCACCGACGTCGCAGCCGTCATCGGCGGAGAAGACGATGGCCTGTGTCATCGGGATATCGCCCTGACCGACTGGCTTGCCATCGACGAACAGGGTGGCCTTGCCGCCCTTGCCGAGGCCACCGCCCGCGTAGGCGAACTCCATGCGCACCTGGCGCCGGCCCGGCGGCAGGGCATCCTTCGACTCGACGAAGAAATGCTTCACGCCGGCGACGTTGTAGCAGTACTTGAGTTTCCCGCCCTTGGCGTAGAGGCTCCACCCGCCGATGTTCGCGCCCTGGGCGATGATCACCCCTTCGGCGCCGGATGGGGGCACATCGATCTCCGCGGTGATCGAGTGGGACTTGTTCTTGATGCTGAGCACGCAATTCTCGGAGAGGCGGCCCATGCCGCCGAAGAGGAGCTGGGTCTTGCCCCTGACGAGGATCGGGCGTCCGGCGGTATCCGGATCCATCTTCTCGGTGGTCCTGTCGTCGATGGGCAGCACCTTGTGGCGGGTCGCCTCGATCAGCCAGAGCCGCTGCAGGTCGAGGAGTTTCTCGGGCATCTGTTTGGACAGGTCATTCGCCTGGCTCCAGTCCTTATCCGAGTAGAGTTCCCAGACGTCGTCGTCGAGTGGGACGGTCTTCTGTCCCATGATAATCCACGGCGTGCGGTGCTTGGTCACGGCGGTCCATCCCTTGTGGTAGATGCCGCGGTTGCCGAACATCTCGAAGTACTGGGTCTCGTGGCGCTCGGGGGCATCTGCGCCGTCGAATGAGTACAGCATGCTGACGCCTTCGATGGGATCCTGCTGGATGCCGTTCACGGACTCGGGCTGCGGGAGTCCCGCCGCCTCGAGGATGGTGGGCGCGACATCGATGACGTGGGCGAACTGCGATCGGATCTCGCCTCGGGCCTTGATGCCCTTGGGCCAGTGGATGACGGTGCCATTGCGGGTGCCGCCCCAGTGGGAGGCGACCTGCTTGGTCCACTGGTAGGGGGTGTTGAGCGCGTGCGCCCAGCCGACGGCGTAGTGGTTGTAGGATTCCGGCCCCCCGAGCTTGTCGATGCGGGCCATGAGGAACTCGGGGGTCTCGAGGGCGGCCAGGCCATTGAAGTTGGCCATCTCGTTATACGCGCCGTTCAGGGTGCCCTCGGCCGAGGCGCCGTTGTCGCCGACGATGTAATACACGAGGGTGTCGTCGAGGATGCCGAGTTTCTCGAGGGAATCGATGATGCGGCCGACGTGGTGATCGGTGTATTCCATGTAACCGGCGTAGACCTCCATCTGGCGGCGCAGCACGGGTTTGAGGGCCTCGGGCATCTCGTCCCACGATGGGATCTCCTTGTGGCGCGCGGTGAGCTGGCAGTCGGCGGGGATGACGCCGAGCTTCTTCTGTCGGGCGAAGATCTCCTCGCGGAGCGTGTCATAGCCCTGGTCGAACTTGCCCTTGTACTTGTCCGCCCACTCCTTCGGCACATGGTGCGGCGCGTGGGTGGCCCCGGGGGCGAAATAGATGAAGAAGGGCTTGTCGGGCGTGAGGGCCTTCTGTTGGCCGATCCATTTGAGGGCCTTGTCCGTCATGTCGGCCACGAGATGATAGCCCTGTTCGGGCGTTTTCTTGAGTTCGACGGGGGTGGTGCCCTCGTAGAGCGTGGGGTACCACTGGTTGGCCTCGCCGCCGATGAACCCGTAGAAGTACTCGAAGCCGCCGCCGCCGGTGGGCCAGGCGTCGAACGGCCCGGCCGGGCTCGTCTGCCAGACCGGGACCTCGTGGCATTTGCCAAACTGCGCGGTCGCATAGCCGTTGAGCGTGAGCGTGCGCGCTAGCGGGGACATGGTGTTGGGCAGGACCGAGCAGTAGCCCGGCGCGCCGGTGGCGACCTCCGTGATGCCGCCCATGCCCGCCGAGTGATGATTGCGGCCGGTGAGCAGCGCCTGGCGCGTGGGCGAGCAGAGGGCCGTGGTGTGGAACCGATTGTACTTGAGACCGCCCGCGGCGAGTCTCTCGACGGTGGGAGTCTGGCAGGGGCCGCCGAAGGCGCTGGAGGAACCGAAGCCGGCGTCATCGATGAGGATGACCAGGACGTTCGGGGCGCCCTTTGGCGGGCGAAGTTGTTGGATAGGGGGGAACTTGCTGTCCGGGTCCCTGGCATCGTAGGTGATCAGGGCGGGCCGGGTCGTGTTCGGCATGGGCAGGTGGGAGCGGTGCTTGGTTGCGATCCCGTCGGGGGAGGCCGGCTTTTCTTGGGCGCGGCAAGGGAACGCGAGGACCGCGAGTGCGGCGATGCGCGTTGCGGCGATTGAGGTTCGGTGGGTGGCATTCATGAGTCGCTCCCGTTCTTGGGTTGGGTGGGCAGGTGCAGGAAGATGTTGTTGGGCGAGGGCATCACCGAAGGCGAAAATGTAGCCCATCTGGTAACGGATGGGTCCGGGCGCTCGGCCAGCGCGTCCACGGTCTGACGACCGTGGCTACACCCGGAAATTTCGGGCCAGCTCGCATGATGCTGGGCAGGGATGCGGGGGGCCCGGATCACTCCTCGACCTTCTGCCATCCCTCCCCGGGATTGTATTCGGTCATCGCGGCGGCGGTCTCGGCGGTGGTGGGGCCGAGGTCCTTTTCGTAGACGTCGCCGTAGTGGTTGACCAAGAGGGTCATCACCCCGGTTTTCCGGTATTCGGCGGGCCAGGCGACCATGGCGAAGCCGCCGATGAAGTGGCCGTTGACGATGTAGTCATACTTCCCCGCCGGGGCGTTTTCGCCCTGGGCGGTGAGGATTTTGAAATGATAGCCCCAGTGGGGGGTGTCCGGATCCTTGACCGCCGGTCCGGCGGGGCTGGGCTCCTCGCCCTTCTCGGGATCGGATGGCCAATAGAGGCCGTCCTTCTTGCCCGGCGAGCTCTGGATCTTGCGCGCGAACTGGCGCACCGTGGTGCCGTCGCGGGGCACGGCGGCGTATTGGCGCTGGGCATCGATGTACGCGCGCAGCGCCGCGATGGCGGCGAGTTCGTTCTCCCCGACGCGCCGTTTGACGACCTCGTCGATCCCGGCATCGGTATCGAACCGCCAGCCGGCGTCGGTTTTGACTAGTGGGATCGGGAAGGGCCAGGCCTCGAAGCCGACGACGAGGCTGACCGAGCCATCGTCGTTGCCGCGGAGGCGCTTGCGCTCCCCGGCCATCTTGGCGAATTTGGCGCGCAACTCGCGGTCGCGCGTGGGATCGGCGGTGCCGATCTGGTCCTTGTGCCTGTCGCCAAAAATTTCCAGCAGGGGTGCCGTCTCGCCGGTTTTGGCGGCGGCGATCAGGGCCTCGCCGGCATCGTAGGGCGTGGGGAACACGCGCTGGGCCGGGGCCTTTTCCTCCGCACCGGTGGCGTGGTTCAGGAAAGCCGCTGTCAGGATCAAGAGGATGATGCGTGGTTTCATGATCGGATCTCTGGTTGGGTTGTGATGTTACCGCCGCCCGCCCCGCGAGCGACCGCCTCCGCCACCTCCGCCGAAGCTGTGGGAGCCGCGCTCGCTGACGCCGCGGGATTGAAATCCCGAAGACGCCCCGCCGAAGGCGCCGCCGCCGGAGCGACCCTCGAAGCCTCCGCCCCCGCCCCCGAATCGATTTTCGAACCCGCCTCCGCCCCCGCCGCCAAAGCGGTTCTCGACGCCACCGGCCTGGCCCCCGCCGCGAGGGCTTTGGGGTCCGCCGGCCGCCGTACCACCGGAACGCTCGCCGAATCCCGAACCGCCCCCGAAGCCTGAAGAGGCGTATTGGCTGGCGCCCGCCCAGCCGCCCTGGCGGTTGGCGGCGGCGGCCTGCCAATTCTGCCCCCCCGCCGGCATGCTGGGCATCGTGCTGGGGCGCTGGGCCTGGGCGCCCGAAACCGCGGTTTGGCGCTGGGCCTGCATGTCGGCCCTTTGGGTCTGGGCGCCGCTCAGGGCATCCTGCCGCTGGGATTGATTCGCGGAGGTGGTGTCGCGGACGGCGTCCTGTCGCTGGGTCTGGTTATCATTGACCGCCTGCTGGCGATCCTTCTGCCGATCCTCGCCGTAGTCCTGCCAATCTTCGCGCGCGTCCGTGCGGTAATCTTGCCAGTCCTCGCGGGCGTGGTTCGCGTAGTCCATCCGCTGGTCTTGGAGGTAGGCGGCCTGGGCACCGTAGGGGGCGTAATACACGGACCCGGCAGCCCAGTTCATGCTGTAGGCGGTCGCGAGCCCGGCGATGTACCCGACGGCGGCCGCCGCCCCAGGGGCGTAGTATGCCGGCGCGGGCGCCGAGTACGTGACCACGGGCGCCGCCTGTTGCACCACCACCGTAGTGGGCTGGTATTGGGGGACGTAGATCACGTTTGGCTGGGCGGGCTGGATCTGCACCACGTCCTGTTTGACGATGATGGTCTGCTTGTCGTTGGATTGGAGATTGCCGGCGCTCTGCGCCTTCCGGCGGAAGATCTGGATCGCGTCGAACACGTCTTTCTGTTGATGCGTCACCGCATAGCCCAGCGCCTGGGTCCAATCGAGGTTATCGCCCATGAGATTCACCACTTCGGGATACGCCATGAGCCCGAGAATCGGCTGGGGAATCGAGGGGTCAGGCTTCAGGGTCTTGTCCTTGGCGTACTTCCCGAGAAACTGCTGCGCCTTGACGATCTCTAAGGGCGTCGTGGAGGCGGGAAGCACCAGCCCGATGAGGTCGTCGGGATAGAGTGCGATGTTGCCGACGAGCGTCTGGAGTTGGTCGGGTGTGTAGGCCGATGCCGCGGGCTGGGCGGTGGGCGCTTGCTGCCCCGGTGGCACCTGGGCGATGGAGGCGATGGGGTGAAGTCCACAGGCGACACCCGCAACGATGAGAATTGTGATCGATTTCATGGTTGGATTCCCTCGTCCATCTATCTGATTCTGGCTGGTCATTAGCGCGGCTAAGGTGGCAAATCATAGAGCTTGTCGGGACCCGCGCCATACGTAAAATCCGCAAAAAATGTCCGATGCCAAAACGTCAATGACGTCGATTGAGCCGGTTCGGACGGTCGAATTCCGGGAGCACGGCGCTTTCCGCCATTTGTTTCGGAGGGGCGACATCGAAATTATCCACAAGGGGGGCGGCGCATTTACGGGTCGGCTCGTGACGGCGAATATCGGGGATTTTGGGCTGGAGTTCGGTTGGTGGGGTCAGCCGGTGCTGGCGCGGGGAACGGTGCGGCCTGGGGGGCCCGGATTCATCTTTGCGCTCGATTCCAAGCTGCCGTGCCGTTTTCTGGGGCAGGAGGTGGACGAGACCATGTTCGGGGCCTATCGGCCGGGCGCCGAGCACTGCGCGGCCTCCGGTTCCGCCTATCCTTGGTGCTTCATGAGCTTCGAGACGGTAGAGTTCGAGGCCGCCCTTGCCTGTTCGGGGGGCAGATTGCCCGCGTCGTCGCCGTCGGGGGCGGAGGTCCTCCGGACGGATCCGGCCCTTCTGGCGAATGCGACGCGTGTCTTTTGCGCCTTGCGCGAATCGATGGTCGCCGATGGCGCTCTCCTGGGGCACCCCGAGGTCCAGCGCTCGATTAAGGGCACGATGCTCGCCTCCGTCATCGGGTTGATATCGGCAGACGACGGCGGGGGTCTCTCGGGAGCGGCGCGGGCGCACAGTCGCCTCCGGATTGTCCGGCGGGCGGAGGAGTACGTGCATTCGCGAAGCCACGAGCCGGTCTATATTCCGGAGTTGAGCGCCGCCATCGGCGTGAGCCAGCGGCTGCTGGAGTACGCGTTCCGGGATTGCTATGGCCTGAGTCCCGCGAGATACCTCCGGTTGCGGCGCCTGCACGAGGCGCGGAGGCGCCTGCAGGCGGAGAGGCCGCGGGCGCCGCGTGTCACCGATGTGGCCGCGGATCTCGGTTTCTGGGACGCGGGGCGATTCGCGGGGGACTATCGGAGGCTATTTGGGGAATCGCCGTCGGCCACGCTAAGGGCGAACGCCATGGCGGGCGCCTCTTTAAGGGAAGGGGAATAGAGATCAGCGAGGATTAGCGAGGATCAGCGTTCCGATTCCCGTGCGTTTGACGCGGGGGTTTGGGAACGCTAATCGGCGCTAATCTGCGCTGATGGGGAGGGGGAACAGGGGTCCGCGTTCCCGCCTCAGAACCGGAGCACGAGGCTGAGGTTCACGAAGTGGGCCCAGGCCTTGTCGTACGCGCCGGAGAGGTGGCCATACGCCGCGCCGTTGTCCAGATTGATGGAGTTACGACCCATGTCTAGGGCGGTGTATCCGACGCCGATGGTGGTCCGCTCGCTCCAGTCGTACTGGAGGCCGCCGGAATAGCGGATCTGTCGATCCAGGGGGACGGCGGGGTTGCGGGCGTCGAGTTCGAAGGCGGAGGTGTCGTAGGCCCAGCCGAGGGAGGTGGTCCATTTGCGAGCGGGGCGGATGCGCGTGCCGAAGGCGAAGTGCCAGGTGTCGATCATGCGCAATTCGGTGGAGACATTGACGTCCTCGACGGCATCGACCCGGACCTTGAAGTCGCCGACGTCCTCCCAGTTCTGCCAGCCGACGTTGCCCATGAGGGCGACGGCGGGCGTCACTTCCCAGACGACGCTGGTCATGACCTCCTGCGGCACGCGCAGGGTCAGTTCCATGTCGATGCGCTCGCAGTCGATCGCGTCGAGCAACCGTTTCATGAATTCGCCTTCGTTCGTGATCCGCAGGGTATCCTTGAAGGTGAACTCCATGGGCGCGCGGTAGACGGCGCCGACGCGGACGGCCCGGTGCGGCTGGAGGAGGATGCCGAAGTTGCCGCCGACCGACCACGCGTCATCGGAGAACTCGATGAGGCCGTCGTCGAAGTTCCCGTCGTCCTCGAGGACGCCATCGAGGTCGTCGATCTGGCCGGAGAAGTCCTCGAGCCGATCCCGGATGATGCCTTTCTTTTCGGCGATGCCGCCGTGGCGTCGACCGCCGCCGCCGGGGAGCCAGCCGCCGCCCCAGCCTGGCAGGCCGCCGATGATGTCGCCGATGCGGTCCAATCTCTCCTGGAGGTTGTCGAGGCCCCCGGCGATGTCCTCGGCCAAGCCGCCCCCATTGTTCAGCATCATCTCGGAGGAGACGCGGCCATACCCGATGCTCACGCCGCCGCCGACGGAGAGCCAGTCGTTGACCTTGAAGGAGAACGAGGGCGTGACGCTGGCCACCATGATCAGCGCCTCCTGCGCATAGTAGCGGCCCGCCCAATCCGCGTCGTAACCGATGCTCGCGCCCATGAGGCCGACGGAACTCATGCCCAGCGCGAGGCGGTCGTTGACGCGGTGCACGTAGAAGGAACCGAGGCCGGGAAGGAAGCCGCCGGCGTTGCCGCCCGCGCCGCCGTCGATGTCGGTTCTCTCATCGGGATCGAACTTGATGTCACTGATGATCGAGTAGGCGCCGCCGGCCCATGCGCTGCGGCCCAGGAGCACCATGCCGGCGGGGTTGCCCCAGGAGGTCGAGGCATCCTCGGCCGCGGCCGCGCGGCCCGCGCTGGCCCGGCCGATATCGGCGGAGCCGTTTTCATATGTGCCGAGGCCCGCGCCGGAGGCGGTGCCGGCGCAACACGCGATGGCAAGCGCGGCGAAGGCGATGGCAGATCGTCGGTGCATGGCTTTTCTCCTCTCCCCATCGGCGGGCAGCGCAACAAGCGGGCCGATGGGCGCATTAGGTTGTCGGGTGCTGCGCCGACGCGCCACGTAAATATCGCATGGGCGACGGGGGGATTGGGAACGCTGATCTTCGCTAATCCTCGCTGATCTCTGTTTCGGTTCCCATCAGCGCAGATAAGCGCCGATCAGCGTTCCCAGACCCGCGGGGGCCAGGGTCGGCGGGCCAAACGCTGGCGCGTTCGGCTACATCTGGAACGTTTGACGCGAGGTTTCCGCATCGATATGCTGTGTCAGCACCCGCGGCCGATTTCTTGCGGGTGGGAGGTATCCGCGATGCTGGACATGCAGGAACTCTTGGCCTCGGCGGTGAAGTTTGGCGCCTCCGACATTCATATAGTACCAACGAGGCCGCCGCTTTTTCGGATTAACGGCGAGATGATCGAGAGCGAATCTGCGCCCCTGACCCCGGAGGACACGCGGCGGATCATCTTTGACGCCCTGCCGAAGAAGCTGGTGGAGAAGTTCGAGTCGGAGAACGAATTGGATGCGTCGATCGCGGCGGAGGGTGTCGGCGCGCGCTTCCGGATGAACGTGCTGCGGCAGAAGGATGGCGTGGCGGCGGTCTTGCGGGTGATCCCGGCGGCGATCCCAGCGGCGGAGGAGATCGGCCTCGAGCCGCAGGTGGTGAAACTGACGGAATTGCCGCGGGGGTTGGTGCTGGTGACCGGGCCGACCGGGAGCGGGAAATCGACGACGCTGGCGTGCCTGATCCACATCATCAACGGGGCGCGCCGGGAGCACATCGTGACGATCGAGGACCCGATCGAGTACGTGTACCCAAAGGGGATCTGCGTCATCACGCAGCGGGAGATCGGGCCGCATTCGTCGAGTTTCGCGCAGGCGCTCAAGCGGGCGCTCCGGCAGGACCCGGATATCATATTGATTGGCGAGATGCGTGACCTGGAGACCATCGGGGTGGCGCTGACGCTGGCCGAGACGGGGCATCTGGTCTTCGGGACGCTGCACACGACCGACGCGCCGCAGACCATCGATCGGATCATCGACGTGTTCCCGCCGTATCAGCAGCAGCAGGTGCGGACGCAGTTGTCGGTGACGCTCAAGGCGGTGGTGTGCCAGCAGCTGTTGCCGCGGGCGAGCGGGGAGGGCCGCGTGGCGGCGCGCGAGGTCATGATCGTGAGCCCCGCCATCGCCAACCTCATCCGGGAGGGCAAGACCCACCAGATCTATAGCGCCATCGAGACGGGGGGCCGCGCCGGGATGAAGAGCCTGGACAAGGACCTCGCCGATCTCGTGCGCAAGGGGGTCGTCAGCCTAGAGGTGGCGGCGGCGAAGGCCAACGATCCCGAGCAGTTGCGGCGGTTCGCCGGGGGGGGAGCGGCGTGATCGGCAAGCTCAAGGCGATCCCGATGTTCGCGGGGTTTGGCGACGCCGTGCTCGCGGAGCTGGCGGGCGTCATGAAACGGCGACAGTGCGCCGATGGGGAGACGGTGTTCCGAGAGGGCGACGCGGGAGAAGGCGTGTTCATTATCGATGCCGGCGCCGTCGAGATCCGCAAGCAGGGCAAGACGCTGGCGGTGCTGGGCGCGGGGCAAATGTTCGGCGAGATGGCGTTCTACGAGGATGCCCCGCGCAGCGCGGACGCCGTGGCGAAGGGCGCGGCGTCATTATATGTCATTGGCAACGAGGATTTCCGGCGAGTCCTGTCGGAACACTCGCGGGAGGGCGTGGCATTCCTGCTGGGGAATATCCGGGAGATGTCGCGGCGGCTGCGCGCGACGTCCCGGTTCCTGGTGACGGTTTTCGAGACGGGCAAGATCGTGGGGGAGGGCGGCGCGGATGCGGGCGAACTGGCGGGGCGCATTCTGGCGCGGCTCATGGAGGATGTGCCAGGAGCCGTGGGCGGAATGGTCATGTTGTCGGACCCGTTCACGGGGGCCTATGAGGAGACCTGCCGATGCGGGGAGCCGACACTCGATCTCGCCGATGCCGAGGCGCTGGCGCTGGCGGGGGACGGGGGGACCATCCGGCGGAGGGACGATGCGCGCGCGCTGCTGGGCGTGCCGCTGAAGGACGCGGAGCGGGTGCTCGGCTATATCTGGATCGAGAAGGTCGCGGGGGATGCGTTTGCCACCGAGGAGGAGATCATCGTCTCGGCGGTGGGCAATCAGGTGGGGCTGGGTGTCGCAAACGCCCTCCGCCGGCAGGAGGAGCGGAATCGCCAGCGCCTGGAGCAGGCCCGGATGCGGCGATGCTGACTCGAAAATACGGCGCAACTCTCTAGTAGCGAAGGGCCTTCGGCCCTTCGGCGGGGGCCCGGTGGGGCGCCGAAGCCCGAAGGGGCTTCGCTACGGGTGAGAGCGCCGGCGGCAGCGAAGGGCCTTCGGCCCTTCGGCGGGGAATAGGCAAATTTTCACCCCCGGTGGTGCCCCGCGCGCGGGGCACGGGATCTAGCTCGAAGATTCCAGGTGTAGCCACGGTCGTCAGACCGTGGATGCGCTGGCTGAGCGCCCGGGCCCATCTGTTACCAGATGGGCTACGTCTTGTGCCCCGTTGGTGCGCGCCCGTGCAGGACTCCCGCAGACAGGAATGTCTGCCTCACGCCGGGTTACAGGTCCGGCTGGAGCTTGGCCTCGATGACGTAGGGGTCGTAGCCGGGGAATTCCACCTGGGTGCCGTCGACGCGGCGGGGGCAGGAGAGGCGGAAGAGTTTGGTGTACAGGATGATCGCGTTGAGATTCCAGATGTCGGAGTGGCCGTTCATGATGTTCTTGTCGACGCGGAAGACCCAGAATCCGGAACGGTTCTTGACGTCGGGGTGCTCTTTCGGGTCGAGGATCGTGATCTGGGAGACGGTGCCGTCGGTGCCGTAGATGCGATAGGCGCCGGGGCCTTTGTCGTCCTTGGCCGCGGCGTTGAATTGGACGGTCTGCAGCATTTGTTGGAAATAATCGGGGCTCTTCTTGTCCACGACGGGCCGGATGCGTTCCTTCGGGTCCGCCTCGTATATCTCTCCCGGCAGGCGCCACGCGACGTCCGGGACCCTATCGACCTGTCCGTTGAGCATGAATTGGTTGAATGGCGTGGTGCGCCGGAAGAAGAGGGAGGAGCTGACGCCCTCGGTGGCGAACTTCTGGAAGGAGCCGAGGGCGGTGCCGATGGTCGTCGCGATGGGGAAAGCGATCTTGGTCGCGGTGTCGGTCTCCGAGGTCACTGACACGAAGTAGGGGGGCATCTTGTGGAAGTCATCCCGGTCTGGGAGGAGCGATCGGATGCGGCGCGTATAGATCGACTCGCCGGCCGAATTCAGGAACAGGACCAGGTCGGCGAACCGGGGGATGGTGATGGCCCGGTCGGAGCCGGCGCGGGCGATGCGTTCCCCGGCCTCGCGGGCCATCCACTGGGCTACGGCCTGCTCGAGGACCTTGGAACCGAAGGAGTGGCCCATGAACACGAGGATCGGGTCGTCGGGCTTGGGGATGGGGTTGGGGCGGCCCGCCTCGCGCAGGGCCATCAGTGTGGCGCCCATCGAGGCGGCGTCGCCCATGCGCGTGGCCGCCGAACGTCGGGACCAGAAGGTCAGGAAACGCGGCACCCGCAGCAACTGCTGGGAGATGGGGTCGGGTCCCTTGACCACGAGCTCGCCGCGCCAGCCGAGGAACACGCCGTAGACCTTGCGGCCCGAGGCCTTGACCATCGGCATGTTGGCCATCGTCAGCAGGAAGTTCTTGAATCGCTGGACATCGCCCTCCGGCTCGGGGTCGAACTTGTCGAGGTCGCCCCAGACCTTGGCGCTGTTCTGCCAGCCGTGGATGAAGACGAAGAGAATCATCTTGTCCTGCTTCTTGATGTCATCGAGGACGTTGACCAACTGCTTGGCGTTCCAGAAGCCGCCCATGTCGTCGAACTCGACGAATCCCATCCGGCAACCCTCGGTGGCGTGCGGGTTGTCCACGCGGACATCGTAGAGGTTCGTGCCGTCGTCGGCGCGCGGGCCCGGGGCCGGTGTGGCGGCGGTCGCCTGAGGCGGGGCCTTGGTCGCGGGGCGACCGCCCAACTGCCTGCCCATCGGGGTCCGCGGGGGGGTCTTTTCTGGTGTGGCGGGCTGCGCGGAAGTGCCGGCGGTCTGCGCCGCGGAGGCCCTCTGGGCCATCTGCTCCTTGGCCGACTTGTAGGGTCCGTGGTACTGGCGGTTCGTCGCGCAGCCCGTCACGAAAAGTGCGGCTGCCAGCGGGATGGAGAGGCGCCATGAGAGCGGATGAATCATGACAGCCGCTTAGGCTAAAGGGGTCTCCGTTTCAACCTCGAACTTATGGCCGGTGCCGGCGGGCCTTATGGTCGCGCCGAGAGGCGCGGGCGCTCTGACAGCTTGCCCGGCACGACCGTCACATACACAATTCGCGGCTATGCGATACCGTCGTTCGAGCGTGGTCCCGGCCGTGGGTCTCTGTGGCGTTGTGTTGCTGGCGGGACTGATCGGGGGGCGCGCCAGCGGTCAGGCGGCGGGCGGGGATCCAACCGTCGCCGATCTAAAGGCGATGGTCGAGCAACTCGCGGGCCAGGTGAGGCAACTGCGGGACGAGGTCGCCGAATTGAAGGCGGCGCGGGGATCCGGCGGGGAAACGGCGACTAAGGCAGAGCCGGTATCCGGCGTCGAGGTCAAGTTGGATCGCAAGGGCCTCCAGGTGGCGGACCGGGCCGGCGGTTATGAGATCAGTCTCCACGGGCAGATCCAGGTGGATGGCAGATTTCCCCTGAGCGATGATATCGATTCCGAGGATGACAGCACGTTCTTTGTCAGGCGGGCCAGGCCACGCATCAACGGGAGACTGGGCGATTTTGTGGATTTCGAGTTGCGCTGGGAGATGTCGGACGACGTGTATCTGACGGACGCGTGGGGGCAGCTCCGGCTGGCGGGGGATGCGGCCAAGCTGCGCGCGGGCATCTTCAAGATGCCTTTTGGGCTAGACCGGATGATGCAGTCCTCGGACCTGTGGTTCATCGAGCGCTCGCTGACATTCAACCTGACGACGGGGCGGGATCTCGGGGTGGAACTTCGGGGTTCCGTGCTCGATGGGACGTTGGATTACGAGGTCGGCGTGTTCAACGGGATCAACGATGGGCGGAGATCGTATTGGGAGCCGGACACCAATGAGGGATTCGATTTCGCGGGATGGCTGGTGGGGAGACCCTTTCGGAAGTGGGAGGGGTCGCCGTTGGCGGGACTGGCGCTGGGTTTCGCCGGGAGCATCGGCTCGGAAGATGGGGACGTCGACGGCGCCGGGGGTGGGCCCGTCCGATATCGGACGGTGGCGCGCGATGAGTTTTTTTACCTGAATGCGGAAGGCACCCGATACGATGGGGAACGTTTTCGCTGGAATCCGCAGCTCCAATACTATCTCGGGCCGTTTGGGCTCTTGGCGGAGTTCATGCATTCCGAGCAGGACTACGTGCGAGGGAATGAACTCATCGGGCAGAAGGCGCGCACGATCGCGACCGACGCATGGATGGTCGAGGCGCTCTGGGTGCTGACGGGTGAGAACGCGGGTTTCAACGGGCCGGCGCCGGCCCATCCGTTCGGTCACGGTGGACTGGGCTGGTGGGGGTTGGCAGCGCGGTACTCGTCGCTCGACACGGACGGGGGAGCGTTCGAGGGTGACCCGGAGACGAGGCTGGCGGGCGACGGTGCGGCAGGCGACGCGAACGCCTGGGGATTCAGTCTCATCTGGTATCCGATTGCCAACTTCAAGTGGATGCTGGGTTTCGAACAGACCCTGTTCAATGGGGACGCGGGCGAGCTGGGGGACGGGGACCGCCAGACCGAGAATGTCATCCAGACCCGGATGCAGGTGACGTTCTGACCGCGGCGCCTCACAGAGGCGCCCTGCAATTTTTGTAGGCCGCCTGTGCCAGGCGGCGAAGGGGGTGTATTTTTCAGGCGTGGCCCAGCTTGAGCATGGCCACGCCGGCGATAATCAAAACGACGCCGAGTGTCCGGACGAGGCCGAGGGGATCGCCATAGAAGAGGACGCCGACGAGGAAGGTGCCGGCGGCGCCGATGCCGGTCCAGACGGCGTAGGCGGTGCCGATGGGGATGGTCTTCTGCGCGAGCCAGAGCAGCCATCCGCTGAAAGCCATGCAGGCGGCGGCGAGGGCCACGCCGGCGAGGACCTTGCCGGGGGTCTGCGCCGTCTTCAGGCCGACGGGCCAGCCGATTTCGAAGAAACCCGCCGTGATGAGGCAGAGCCATGCGGTGGTCATGGGATGAAATCTGGGGGAGGAGAGGAGGGACGTCACGCGCGGATCGGGGTTCTGGTGGGACGGTTTTTGGGAACGCTGATCTTCGCTAATCTGCGCTTATGGGAATGGAGATCAGCGAGGATTAGCGGGGATCAGCGTTCCGGATTCGCGTGCGTGTGATGTGGGGGATTGGGGACATCAATTTGGGCTATCGTGTTTTGAGTTCGCCGAAGGTGTGCGGGAGCGGCGCGAGGTGGGCGCGGAGGAGGTCTTGCATTTTCGCCAACTGGTCGGCGTGGGATGGGTCGGCGGCGAGGTTGCGCTGCTCGAGGGGGTCGGAGCGGAGGTCGTAGAGCTGATCGGGGTCGAAGTATGCGGGGAAGGCGCGGTCGCTGGCATAGCGTACGCCTTTGCCCTTGGGGTCCGCGGAGCCCTCCCAGCCGACCTGGCGGGGGCGGCCCTCGGCGGCGGCGGCCCTCGGCGGCGGCGGCCCTCGCGTCGGCATCGATGGCCTCGCGGATCTTGCCCTCGGGGCGGTTGGCGATGAACTTCCAATCCCTGGTGACGACGGCGCGGATGTTGGAGATCTCGAGGAATAGGGACTCGCGCCAATCGGCGGGAGCGCCGCCGCGCCCGAGGAGGGGGAGGATGCTGCGGCCGTCGCGCATGTCGTCTGGGATCGAGCCGCCGGCGGCCTCGATGAGTGTGGGGGCGATGTCGATGTTGGCGCAGAGGGCGGCGATGCGGGTGCCCGGCGGGATCTTGCCCGGCCAGCGGATGGCGGCGGGGACGCGCGCGCCCTCGTAGCAGGTGTATTTGCCGCGGCTCTGGTGGTCGCTGATGTGGATCACGACCGTGTGGTCCGCGACACCAAGCTCGTCGAGTTTTTTCAAAATCGCGCCGACGGAATCATCCTGCCAGGTGCCCATGGCGTTGCGCTCGTCGATGCCGGCGGCGCGGAGGCGGGCGAGGACATCATCGCGGGAGGGTTGCGGCGCGGGCGGCGCCTCCAGCATGCCGGCGGTGGTGGCCAGCGGGTCGCGGGTCCTGAAGATGTTTGCGGCATAGTTTCCATGGGGGACCGGGGTGGGGAAGTAGAGGAAGAAGGGTTGCTTGCCGTGGCGGTCGAGGAATTCCAGCGCGCCCTCGGTGTGCCACTCCATGTTTTGGAAGCGGATGGCCTTGGGGCGGATCTCCTCGGTGTTGCCGATGTTGATGCGCTCGACGAAATCGAAACCGCACTCGCGGATCTGTGCCCGCGCGTCGGCGTATCGCGCCTCGAGCATTGCCCGGACCCGGGGGTCGCGGGGATCGGAGTCCTCGGGGATCTTCTTCCACGCGCGCTCGCCGGGGCGGAAGAAGTTGTGCCATTTGCCGACGATGCCGGTGGCGTAGCCGAGGGATTTGAGGGATTTGGCGATGTTGGTCTCCGGGGGGGAGATGGGGGTATTCCACGTGATGTTGGCGTGGGTGCCGGGCGGGTTCTTCTCAAGGAAGCCGGCGCTGCGGCTGGCGTAGCGCCCGGTGAGGATGCCGTATCGGCTCGGGGTGCAGACCGGCGAGCAGATGTAGAACCGGTCGAAGCGCGCGCCATCCCGGGCGATGGAGTCGAGGTGAGGGGTGAGCATCCGCGGGTCGGCGTAGGCGAAGGGTTGGTCTTTCAGGCCCGCCTTGACCGCGGCCTGCGCGCACGGTTGATCCTCGGCGCCGTAGGCGCCCACCTCGTCGAAGTCGAGGTCGTCGGTGTAGATCAGCACGAAATTGGGCTTTTCCGCCGCCGCGGGGAGATCCTCCCGGAGGGCCGCGGAGGCGCAGAGGAGGAGGGGAAAGAGGTGGGCGCGCATAGAGGAAGATGGAACAGGGAACAGGCGGACGGGTGAAGTGGAAAATGGGAATCGGGCGCCGGGAGGCTTGGCCTGCACGCGGGTGGAACGGGCAGGCTTTGGAACGCTGATCTTCGCTAATCAGCGCTGATTGTTATTTCGGATCGAAAATTTCTGGAACTTTGGTGGGCGGGGCTCAAGTTGGGGAGGGGAAAGGAACGGCATGAAATCTGGGATTTGCCGGGATGAGGGTTTTCGGTTCATGGGTGCCGCGTTCGAAGTCTATAATGACCGCGGGTTTGGGATGGCCGAGGAGGTTTATCAGGAGTGCGTGGAGATTGAGCTGGACCTGCGGGGAATCCCATATGATGCAAAGGCCGAGCTGCGATGCTGTTATAAAGGGCATGAATTGCGGAAGAGGTATATCCCCGATTTGTTCGTGTTCGGATGTCTCGTGGTCGAACTTAAGGCGGTGGAGACGCTGCTTCCCGAGCATGAGGCGCAACTTTTCAACTACATGCGGATCAGTCGTCAGCCCGTGGGTTATCTCGTCAACTTCGGCCACAGAGACACCTTGGAATGGAAACGCCTGATCTTGTCCGAGTTTGCTCCGGAAGAGATCAGCGCAGATCAGCGAAGATAAGCGTTCCGAATCCGGCGCGGGTGGAACGGGGAGGCTTTGGAACGCTTATCTTCGCTAATCTGCGCTGATTGTTATTTTGGGGTCGGAGACGTCTAGATTCTGGTCCCGGCTCCGCCGGGAGCCAAAGCGGTGTCGCCGCTGCGCTCTGCCACCGCAGTCCAAAAAGGGGCCACCCGCTTAAAGATCAGCGAAGATTAGCGAAGATAAGCGTTCCCGATTTCCGTGCGGGATTGGCTTGACTCGATGCGGGGGGCGATCCAAAGGGTTGCGGGTGGAGAAGAGCCTGATCGTTTTCGCGAACGTGCTGGCGCTGGTCCTGGCGGGGCTGATCTTGGCGAACGCGTTTCTGAATCGGCAGAATGATCGCCTCGCGGCGGAACTGAACGTGTTGGGCCGTCGCGCGGGGGAATTGCAGCGCGCGGACGCGACGCTGCGCGACCTGACGGGGGCGATCGCCCGCGATGCCCTGCGCGACGCGGCGTTGCGGGGGCTGATGGTGCGCATGCAATTGAAGGCCAGGGTCACGGTTGATGGCGTGACGACGGAGGTCCCATGAGCGGGGGCGGCATGGGTCCCGAGGGGCGCCTGATCGGCCTGATGCTGCCGGTCGGGATCGTCTTCCTAGCGCTGGTGGTATCGAACGCGATGGAGTTGGGCGAGCGCGTGGCGCAGCACAAGCGCCTGCAGGCCAACCTCACCGTCGTGCGGCAGCAGGTGGTCGTCGGCCAATCCAAGAATCGTCGGCTCGCCGAGGTGGGCAAGGCCATCCTGGATCTTGCACCCACCAACCAGTTCGCCGCGGCGATCCAGAAACGTTTCCGCATCCGTCCGACCGGTTCCCGCGGCGAGCCCACGGCAGTCGAGCATCCGGGTGGCGCCGAGACGAACGCGCCCGCCGCGGGTCCCGGTACTCTGTTGCCCGCAGTGGATGCCGCCCTCCCACAAACGCCCCAGGCGTTCGCGCAGACGAACGCGCTTCCCAGAGGTCCCTATAGCCTCCAACCCCGGTTGCCCGCCGCGCCGCTCGCGCCACGGCCCCCGGGGAAGTAGTGCGGGAACTTGGCGGGTGGCTGAACCGCCGTGGTGGTTTTGCCTTCTAGCGGCCCGGTGGGGTGGTAAAGTGGGAGGGGTTCTCAGGCCATGAAATTTGTCGTCGCCATCACCGGTGCCAGCGGCGCGCCCTACGCGCAGCGGCTCATCGATTGCCTCGCCGAGGCGGGCCAGGGCGCCGACGTGGTCCTGAGCAACCACGCCCACGAGGTCATCGCCGAAGAACTCGGCGAACTCCGCCTGCCGCCCGGTTTCCCGAAACACCGCGATCGCAGCATGCAGGTGCCATTCGCCAGCGGCTCGGCGCTCTACGACGCCATGGTCGTGATCCCCTGCTCGATGGGGACGCTGGCCCGCATCGCCTACGGCTACTCCGATAGCGTCATCACCCGCGCCGCCGATGTCTTCCTCAAGGAACGCCGGAAACTCATCCTGGTCCCCCGCGAGACCCCCTGGAACCTCCTCCACGCCCGCAACGTCGTGACCGTCATCGAGGCCGGCGCCGTCCTCATCCCAGCCATGCCCTCATTCTACAACCGCCCGCAATCCGTCGCCGACATCGTCGATTCCGTCGTCGCCCGAGTCCTCGACCACCTCGGCGTTACCCACGAACTCGTCCGGCGCTGGAAGGCCAGTCACGCGGCCATGGAAGGCGAGTCGGAGTCGCCGAGGGCGAAGCGGGGTGAGGGGCGGCGGTCCTCGAGGTAGAAGCCGGCGCGCATGGAGAAGGGGAGGAGGAGGGCGACGAGGGCGTCCTTCCAGGTCCCGTCGACCCAATAGGGCTCGCGGACGAACTCGCCGTTCTTGTCGAACTCGACCCAGAGCCAGGTGTAGCCCTCGTCGCCGGCGAAGCCGCCCTGCTGGGCGACGACGACGGAGACGGACTCTCCGGCGACCTGCTCGACCTGGCAGATGAGTTCGCCGCCCTCTCGGATGGCCCAGCGGATGTCCCAGACGGCGCGATCCTCGTCCTCCCAGTGCTCGCCGTGTTTCTGTATGAGGATGGCGAGCGAGCAGGCGAAGACCTTCCAATCGGCGGCGGACCAGACGGGGGGGTTGAGGATCTCGCGGATGCGCTGGGCGCGGGAGCGCCATTCCGAAACGATCCGTCTCAGCTCGATGCTGGCGGAGGGCATGGTCAGCGCCTTTGCTCGCCGAGCTTCTGTTCCAATTCCGCGGCGCGGCGCCGGAGCAGGAGGGTCTCGGCCTGCCTGGCGCGCTGTTCCTCGTTGACGGCGTCCTGGAGCTTGTCGAGACGGAAGCCCACGGAATCGGCGAGGCGGGCGGTATCCTCCTGCTGGTCGATCAGGGCGTCCTGGATGATCCGGAGGTCTTTACGGGCCTTCTCCTGGGCGGCCTGGAGCTGGTCTATGTCGCCGCGGAGCGCGGCGCGCAACTGGGAGGTGGAGACCTTCTGGGCGCCGAGGTCTTGGAATAGGATGTAGGCGCCGTAGCCGGCGAAGCCGATGCCCGCGAGGAGGAGCAGGGCGATGAGGGCGACGACGATGCCGAGGATCGAGCCGACGGCGCGCTGTTCCCGGACCTGGCGCTGGACATTGCGCCTGTAGTCGGGGGCGGTGGGGCGGATCGAGGGGATGGGGCCGCCGGTGGCCTTGGCGGCGGGCCGGTGTGCCGCGGGGCGGGGCGGTGGTGCGGCGGCCGGTTTCGCCGGCTCATCTTCCACGGTGTCCCATTTTGTCAGATCGATCACCTGGGCGCGCCGCGCCCTTGGGAGCGGCCCTCGCGCCGCGCCTTGGGAGAAGCCCGGCAACTCGGATTCTCCCCCGGATTCCTCGTGTGCCGGCGGGGGCTCGTCCGAAGGGCCGGGGATAGGGTCGCCGCTCACAATACCTAGACCGTATGTGCGGTGCCCGAAAATTCAACCCCGATTCGATCACGGCGCTGGCGAGGTCCGGCGGAACCGGCGGGTGAGTTGAGCCAGCGCGAACCCGAGGTCCCATCCGGCCGCCCGGAAGCAGAACATCGTCACGCCGAGCACGAGAAAGAAGCACAGTGGGCCGGCGCCCGCGATCTGGTGCGGGATCTGGTGGCCCTTGCCCAGCGCCACGAAGAAATGCATCACCGTGAAGAAGGTGAAATACATCAGCATGGATTTCCCGAACCCGGCGAAGAGGTCGCGGCGGGACGCGGTGATCGCGAAGGGCAGCGCCATGAACACGGCGGCCAGGCAGCCGAGCCCGACAGTGACCCGATAGAACAGGTAAGTCCGAAACGGGGCCAGCCGGGCCTCGCCGAGGTCGGCGTTCTCATGGATGCGGGAGAGCAATTCCGGCACGCTCAAGACATCCGGGGCCCGCACGGTGCTGGTCACCTGCTCGAAGGTCTCCGTCAGCGTCGGCTCGGAGAAGAAGTCCATCTCCTTGCGGCTCTGGGCGTTGCCCTGCTCGTCGTAGTCGACGCGCATGACGTCGCGGAATCCCCAGGTGCGCCCGTCCCACGTCGCCGATCGCGCGTAGATTTTCCAGAGGTCGTCCCCATCGGGGGAGAGCTGGATGATCTCGACGTCCTTGAGCTGCCATCTGGACATCGCGGACTCGTAGATGAACCAGAGTCTCCGGGTGTCCTTGCTGCGGTAGACGACGGCCTTGAGCTGGACGGTCTGCCGCTGCCAGGCGCGCTGCTCGCGTTTCTGTTTGGCGACCTCGCGCATGGAGCGGAATTCCTCGACGATCATCTCGCGGTTCCGGACGGCCTGGGGGCTCCACTCCCAGTTGAGCCACGTCTGGAGGAGGGTGGCGAGGCCGCCGATCGCGATGATTGGCGTGGCAATCTGCCACGGCCCGATGCCGCAGGCGAGCATGGCGGTAATCTCGCTGTTGCGGGAGAGCGTCAGGAGGCAGTACAGGGCGGCCAAGAGCGTGGCGATCGGCAGGCCAATCGCGACGGCGCGGGGCACCTGCTGCCAATAGAACTCGAAGATTTTTGCCGCGCTGGCCCCGGCCTGCACGAAATCGCCGAAATTGTCGAACATGTCGTAGATCACCCACAGGAAGACGAAGCCGCCGGTGCACGCCACCAGCGGCAGTAGGGTCTCCCGAAAGATGTAGGCGAAGAGGGTTCTCATCGACGGACGCGACGGGTAGCCTAACCGGAAGCGGGCGGATGGCAATGGCGTGTTGTGCCCCCGGGTGGCGGGTTCCGTTTACTTCTGGGCGCGGATCGGTAAATTGGGGAGAGGGGCCGGTCGGGTGAGCCGGCGGGGTGCCGTCATCCGCCGTGCCCGTAGAAACCCGCGGGATGGTCTCGCGGGCAACGGGAAGGAGGCGGTTATGCCAGCGAGGCGGCTGAAGGAATTGCTGGATAAGGAGAAGGTGAAATACGTGTGCATCGGCCATTCTCCGGCGTACACGGCGCAGGAGGTCGCGGCCTCGGCGCACATCCCGGGGTGGGAGGTGGCCAAGGTGGTGATGGTCAAGGTGGATGGCGAGATGTCCATGGCGGTGCTCCCGGCCAACCGGAAGGTGGTCCCTCAGGACCTGCGCGATATGCTGGGGGCCGAGCGCGTGGAACTGGCGACGGAGGCGGAGTTCCGGGGCAAATTCCCGGACTGCGAGATCGGGGCGATGCCGCCCTTCGGGAACCTGTACGGGATGGCGGTGTACGTGGCGCCGGGACTCGCGGCCGACGAGGAGATCGCGTTCAACGCCGGCACCCACACCGAGGTCATCAAGATGCCGTACCGGGATTTCGAGCGGCTTGTGAAGCCCAAGGTGTTGAGCTTCTCGACGTGATTCCGAAACGGTGGGACGAGTCCCCGTAGCGAAGCCGCTTCCGGCTTCGCTACGGGGAGGGATTCCGGTGGCGAAGGGCCTCCGCCCTTTGGCGGGGGTGTTCCCGTCCGGGCGCCGGGTTCCGGTCTCAGCCGGGGCGTCGGCAGTGGCGGAGCATGCGGTCGATGTCGACGTGGTTTTCCACCAATCGCTGGATGATGTGGATCTTGTCTTCGTCGTCGGGGGCGGTCTTGACGGTGATGCGGCGGACGGCCTCGGCGGCATCGTGTGGGGAGGCGGCGGTGGCGAGGCAGGGGATGCCGAGCTGATCGAGTTGGGCGGTGATCTCTGGGGGGGGCCTCTCGCCGTCACAGAAGAGGATGCAGGCCGCGTGGGCCGAGGGCCCGGCGGCGGCGATTTTGGCGACTAGGGATGAGGCGCCCGAGGCGGGTCCGGCGTGGACGAGCAGGGTGTCTGGCCTCTTGGGGCGGGGCTGGTCGTGCGGGCCGATCCAGAACTGGAGGTCGGCGATCCGGCGCCGGGCCGAGGTGTGGCCGGAGAGGAATGCCGCGCCGATCTCGTGGGCGATGAGCGAGACGGAGGGCTGGGCGAGGAGGGGGTCGGCGGGGAGGATGCCGAGCAATTCGACGCCCATGCGTTTCAGGGCGCGGCCGGCAAAATCGCGGACGACGTCGATCTTGTCCGGCAGGACCTTGTTGAAGATCACGCCGATGACGCGCGCCCTGTGTTTCTCGAAGAGGGCGAGGCTGAGGCTGACGTCGTCGACGGGATCGCCGATGCCGCCGCGGGTGACGATGATGGCGGGGCAATCGAGGATCTGCGCGACGCGGGCGTTGCTGAGGCCGAAGACGCTCCCGACGCCGGCGTGGCCGCTGCCCTCCACGATCACGAAGTCCTTCTCCCAGGCGGCGCGGTCGAAGGCGCGGTGCAGGCGCTCGACGAGGGGGCCCTCGGTGGCGTCGGAGGCGAGGAATTTTCGGGTGAACTGCTTGCCGATGGCCAGGGGGCTCATCGCCTCGATCGGGACGCGGATGCCGTAGGTGCGCTCCATGAGGACGGAGTCCTCGTCGATGCTCAGGCCGTTGACGTCGATGCAGCGCTGGCCGACGGGCTTGATATAACCGATCTCCCGGAGCCGGCGCTTGAGCGCGTGGAATAGGCCCAGCGCGATGGTGGTCTTGCCCTCGTCCTGGCGGGTGGCTGCGACGAAGACGCGCGGCGTCTGACGGTTGAGCAAGGCGCGGCTCCCCTCAGGCGCCGGGGGGCGCGATCACGTCCGCGGCGTGGCCCGGTGCACCCTGCTCGGGGTAGAGTTCGCGGTAGGCGATGCACCGGAGCCCGAGGATGGCGGCGACGCCGAGGATATCGTCGGCGGTGGCGCCCCGGGAGACGTCCGCGGCGGGTTTCGAGATACCGATGAGGATATTGCCGTAGGCCTCGGCGCCGGAGAGCCACTGGACGAGTTTGGTGGCGATGTTGCCGGAGTTGAGGTCCGGGAAGATCAGGACATTGGCCTGTCCGGCGACGGCGCTGTTCTGGACCTTGCGGCTGGCGATCTCGGGCACCAGCGCGGCATCGACCTGGAGCTCGCCGTCGATATCCAGCTCGAAGTTTTGGTCGGCGGCGATCTTGCGGGCGAGGGCGGTGGCGGCGGCGACGCGTTCGGTGTGGCGGGTCTGGGCGCTGCCGCGGGTCGAATAGGAGAGCATGGCGACCTTGGGGCGGCGCCCGGTGAGCTGCCGGGAGATTCTGGCGGTCTCGACGGCGATGGTCGCGAGTTGTTCGACCGTGGGCTCTGGGATGACGCCACAGTCGGCGAAGAAGAAGAGGCCCCCGTCGGCGATCTGGGTGTTATGGGACTGGAGGACCATGCAGCTGGAGATGGCGGTGAAACCGGGGAGGGGCTTGACCAGGCTGAAGAGGGGCCGGAGCAGCGAGCCCGAGGCGGTGCAGGCGCCGCTGACCAGGGCGTCGGCCTGTCCGCCCTGGAGCATCATGGAGCCGAAGTAGTTGGGGTTGAGGAGCATCTTGCGCGCCTCCTCGGGGGCCATGTCCTTGTAGCGGGGGAGCCGCAGGAGCCGGGCGCAGAAGAGGTCGAGGTCTTCGCCCTCGGCGGGGTCGATGACGTGGATGCGGACGAGGCCCACGCCCGCCTTGCGCGCGACCTTGGCGATCTCGTCGCGGTTGCCGAGGAGGATGGCGGGGCCGAGCTTGCGCTTCACGTATTCGCCCGCGGCGCGGACGACGCGTTCCTCGGTGCCCTCCGGGAAGACGATGCGCTTCGGGTGGCGCGCCAGTTTTGCGAACACGCTATCGATGAAAGTCATTGGAGCAATTCCCTCCACTGTGCTAGGGCCTCGACGGGCGGTGTCAATAGCGTGGTCCCCCTGTCCCCCTGGAATGCGCCGTAACAGGGCCGGCGCACGGGTCGCTCACGCTCCCCGCTACGCCGATGTCGCGTTTCACGAGCGAACTTCCGGTGTAGCCGCGAACTCGAGCGAGCGGGGACCCATCGAAGCGTTCGATTTTGGTCATCGGGCACTCTCGGTCGGGGGGATCGCCTGACGGTTTGTTTTGGGACCGGTGCAGGTCAGCGGCGCCGCCGGCGCGGGGACGCGCCGCATCATTCATGGGGAAACTTCATTCCCGCTGCCGCCTGGCACAGGCGGCCTACAAAAATTGTAGCAGGGCGTCTCTGCGAGATGCCGCCGGGGGAAGTTTCTGGCTACATGGCCCGGCACTGGTCGCGCCAGCCGGGGAAATTCCAGCCGTTGGGGAACTCGATGCATCGGGCGGGTTTGACGGGGTGGATCTGGCAGCCGGCGCCGTCGTAGAAGATGCAGGCGTGGTCGGGGCGGCTGCGCAGCATGAGGCCGGCGCGGCTGGGGAGGATGTCGGTGTACTCAGCGACGAAGGCATCTTCGGGGATCTGGAGGAAGGCGCTGATCCGCGCGATGGTGGCGTCATCCACCCGGACAAATCCGGGCCAGCGGCAGCAGTTGCCGCAGCGCTGGCACAGGAATTGGGGAGGGGCGGGCGCGTTCATCCCCGTGTCTGCTGGTTCGAGGGATCTGCCGGGAAGAGGGAGGCGACCTGCGCGGCGAGATCGTCGGCGGTGTAGGGTTTTTTGAGGAAGGCGGCGGGTTCGGGGGCCTCGAATTCCCTGAGCGCGTCGCCCTTGGCGTAGCCCGACGAGACGATGATGCGGAGGTCGGGTTTGAGCATCCGGAGGCTGGCGAAGACTTCGCCGCCGCCCACGACGGGCATGGTGGCGTCGAGGAGGACGAGGCTGAGTTCGCCGATGTGTTCCACGGCGGTATCGATGCCCTGCTTGCCATCGGCGGCGGTGAGGACGCGGAAGCCCATCTCGGCCAGGATCTCCGCGGCGACCTCGCGGACGGAGGCCTCGTCGTCGATGACGATGGCGAGGCCAGCGGCGGCAAAGTCGGGGGGCTTCTCTGGCGACGGGGCGGGCTGGGGCGGGTGGTGCGGGGGGAAGCAGAGCCGGAAGCGGCTCCCCCGCCCGGGGTCGCTCGATGCGGCGATGCCGCCTTTGATGGAGCGCATCAGGCCCAGGGCGGAGGCGAGCCCCATGCCCCCGTGGCCCGGCCGGGTGGAGAAAAAGGGGTCAAAGACCTTTCGGATGGTTTCGGGCGAAATGCCGTCGCCCTGGTCGGCGACCTCGATCCAGACGGTGTCGGCGGGGTCGCGGGGTTCCCCGAGGTATCGGGCCTCGGCGGGGAGGGGATCGCCGGAACCCGTGCGGATGCGGATGGGGCCGCCGCCCTCGCCGTAGGCTTCGGCCGCGTTCTGGACGAGGGCGCAGAGCGCCGCCTCGATCTCGCCGGGGTCCCCGAGGACGAGGGGGACGCGGGATTCGGCCGAGATCTCCAGGAGGCAGTTTGGGGGAAGAGCCCGCGCCAGGCGGGGCCGGGCATTTTGCGCCAGCTCGCTGACGTCGATGGCCCGGAGGCGCGGCTGTTCGCCGTGGGCGTAGGCGAGGAGGCGGCCCGTGAGGTCGGTGGTCTGGTCGGCGGCCTTGAGGAGTTGCTCGACATTGAGGCGGGCGCGGCTGACGGGGGAGATATTGCGCACCGCGAGGGATGCATGCCCGAGGATGCCGACCAGGAGGTTGTTGATGTCGTGTGCCGCGCGCCCGGCGAAGGCCGAAAGGGCCTCGAGCCTCTCGCTGTCGGATTGGCTCTCCCAGGCGCGGGCCAGCGGGCCTATGTCGGCGATGATCCCGGCGATGGCGGGGCCGTCTTCCTCGGCGGCCTTCTGGAGGCGCCGGAGGATCATCGCGTGGCGGCTCCCGGGTGTCCCGCCGGGAGCCTGGAGGGCGAGGCATGAGGCGCCCGACGCCAGGCAATCGGCGAATGCCTTCGCGAGGGTGCCCCCGGTCTCTGGCCCGGTGCCTTGGTGGGGGAGCAGCGCCAGCGCGTCCGGGTCCGCGCCGCCCGAGAAGAGGATCGCGCCCTTGGCGTTGGCCGTGAAGACGGCCGCCGGGATCTCGCCGAACGCGTCGCGGAATCGCCGCGCCTCGGCCTCGAGGGACTGCATTCCCTGGTGCGCGGCGGTCTGGTCGTGGACCAGGACGATGGCCCGGTTTTCGCGGGCGAGGGGATCGTGGTAGGCGGAGACCAGCGCCGAGAAGAAGCGCCTGCCATCGGGGGAGCCATAGACCACCTCTCGGGTGCGCCCCGATTCCAGCGCGGCGCTGACGGCGGCGTGCAACCTCTCGGCCACCTCGGGGGAAAATGCGTCCGCCAGATGGCAATCGCGCAGGGCGGAGGGCGGCGGCTGGAGGTTCGCGTCCTCGGCATTGAGCGCCTCGATCACGCGGCCGCCCTCGTTGACGACGAAGGCGAGGTCGGGCAGCGAGCGGAGCAGGGTGAGGTGGCGATCCTCGGTGTGCTCGCGGGCGAGGTAGCTCGGCATCCAGCGGACGAGGTCGAAGAGCCCGCGGCGTTTCTCGGGATAGATGCGGAGGAGGGAGAATTGGCGCAGGTAGATCTCGCCCAGGGGGATGAGGAACACGGTGGCGAACACGAATTCCGCCATGTCGCGGCGGATGGTATCGGCGAGCTGGGGGCGGCTTCCCTCGAAGAGCGCGCCGAGCACGACGGCGCCGACGCAGGAGGCCGCGGCGAGCGCGGCGTAGAACCGGAGCCAGCGGGGGACGAGGGGGGCGCGGTTGGCGAGGAGCTGGTACGAGATGCAGGCGGTCACCAGGACGCAGGCGAGGGCCAGCGCCTGGGCGACGTAGCACTGCGTCAGGGGCCAGGGTCCCGGGTCCCCCGCCGCACCACCGCGGACGAGGACCCAATGGCCGAAGGCGACCGCGGCAAAGACGAAGAGACAACCGAGGAATATCGACCGCACACGGGACGAGCCGTCATGCACGTAGACGAGCAGGAGGCCGAAGCAGGCGTTGGCCCACATGACGGTGCCGAGGGGATCGAGCATGGGCGCGGCACCCCCCGTCGAGAGCACCTGCCAGGCGCGCAGCACGGCGGCGCCGGCGACGAGGCATCCCAGCAGCAGGCCGACCGGCAGGGCGCCCCAGCGGCGCCCGAGCCAGTGCGCGGCCAGCACGCCGCATTGGGCGCCCAGCAGTGTCACGAAAAAGGTGTTCACCGTCGGTCCTCGGAGGCATCTGGCGGACGACGGCCGACAGATGCCCAAGGCCCTAAATTAATGCAGTGGGGATCGCGGGGGTAGCGAATTCCGTCTGGACGGGGGTGGGGGCCGGGGTATCAGTGGCGCCATGGCAGGCAGATGGCTGCGGCACCCGGCCTTTCCCTTCGTGGCGCCTTTTGCGCTGTTCATGGCGTTCCTGGCGCTGGAGGGGCCGCTGGGGCGCGTCCCGGTTTACCCCATTAAGACGCTGTGCGTGCTTGCCCTCGTGGCCTGGCTCTGGCGGCGGTTGCCGGAGTTCCGGATCAGGGCCCCGCTGGCCAGCATCGTCGTGGGGATCCTGGTCTTCCTGCTTTGGGTCGGGCTGGATCCCTTCCTGCCTTGGCTGGAGGGGACGAGGCTGACCTTTCCCCCGCGCGCGGGGGGGACCGATCCGTCGTCCATCGCGCCCCCGGCGCTCTCCTGGGCATGGGTCGCGGTAAGGATCTTGGGCGGCGCGGTCGCCGTCCCCATCGTCGAGGAACTCTTCTGGCGCGGGTGGCTCATGCGCTGGCTCATCGACGAGGACTTCACGAAATTGAAGATCGGCGCTTGGCGGGCGAAGGCCTTCGCGATCACGACGGCGGCCTTTGCCATCGTCCACCCGCAGGTCTTCGTCGCCCTGATCGTCGGCGCCATCTACGGGTGGTGGGTCGTTCGAACAAAGAGCCTCTGGGATGTCGTGCTCGCGCACGGCGTCACCAACCTCGTCCTGTACGTCTGGGTCGTGGCCACGGGCAACTGGTATTTCTGGTGAGGACGCTGCCGCGCGGGGCATTTGACGGACTCCGGAGCCGATGTAAGGGGAGGCGGGTTCGGTCGAGGCAGAGCCCACGGGGCAAATCCTGGAGGTATTGGATGGATCAGATCGCGAGCGGAGTGAACGGGCGGCGCAATTTCCTGCGTTTGGTGGCTGCGGCGGGATTTGGGGGAGTGGCGGTTCTGCGGGCCGTGGCGGGTCAGGTGGTCAAAGAGATCCACGAGCTGAAGCCCGGGGAGTTCACCTGGCACCCGGAGCGGGCGCCGTCGGGGCCGGTGGCGATCGTGGTGTCGATCCCAGACCAGCGGGTTCACGTCTATCGCAATGGGGTCCGGATCGCGGTGTCAACTTGCTCGACGGGGAAGCCCGGACACGAGACGCCGACGGGGGTGTTCACGGTCTTGGAGAAGGACAAACACCATCATTCCTCGACGTACAACAACGCGCCGATGCCCAACATGAATCGGCTCACGTGGAGCGGCGTGGCGCTGCACGCCGGCAATCTGCCGGGTTACCCCGCCTCCCACGGGTGCGTGCGGCTGCCGATGGAATTTTCGGAGCGGTTGTTTGGCGTCACCCATGTCGGCACGCCCGTGATCATCGCGGGCGGCCACCATGATCCGGCGGATGTCGTCCACCCGGGCCTGGTCCTGAGCCAGTACGCCGAACACGAGTTCGAGGACGTTGTCGCCAAGCTCAAAGGCAAGTCGGTGCCCTCCACGGACCACGCGGACAACCCCACGCCGCCGACGTCGGTCCTGATCAGCCGGGCGGACCAGCGCGCCTTTGTCTTGGAGAGCGGCAAGATCGTGGCGGAGGGCGTGGCCACGATCCGGGATCCCCATGTGCCCCTCGGCTCCCACGTGTTTGTTCTCTCCGACACGCATGACGAACGGAAGGGTTTGGCGTGGCACGCCATCGGGCACCATGCCGGGCAGGCGTCGGGCTTCGCCAAGCCCGAGGAGGACGTGATCCGGCGTGTCGGCGCCGACCCGGGCGTGGTCGAGGCGATGAAGGCGCGCATGCATCCCGGCATGGTCCTGGTCATGACCGACATGCCCTCGCACCCCGATACGCGCAGCGGTCACGATTTCGTCGTCATGACGCAAGAGGGGGCGTGAGGTCGCCCGGGGCGGATCGCTGCCGGGCCGCCTTTGGGCGGTAGGCGTGTGCGCCGTGGGATGGTCCTGGGAGTTCGAGGAGGAGGCGAGCGATGACTGCTGCGGTGACGCAGGAGGCGTGGAAGGAAACGGTGCGGGAAAACATCCGCAAGGGCGCGGAATTGGACGTGCCTTTCCTGCTGATGAATGCCCTGGCGGCCACGATCGCCTGCTACGGCCTGTTCGCCAACAGCCCCGCCATCATCATCGGCGCGATGATCGTCGCCATGCTGCTGGGGCCCATCACGGGGGCTGCCCTGGCCCTGGTAGACAGCGACCCGAGGCTGCTGTTCCGGAGCCTGATGACGATCGCGGCCGGGACCGCCGAAGTCATGGCCGTCGCCTTCTGCATCGGCCTGATCCACAATGGCATTCCCATCACCGACGAGATCATGGCGAGGACGGCGCCCAACCTCCTGGACTTGATGGTGGCGCTGGCGGGCGGGGCCGCGGGTGCCTACGCGTCCATCTCGTCGCGGCTGGGGGTCGCTTTCGTCGGCGTCGCGATCGCTACGGCCCTGGTGCCGCCGCTCTGCGCGGCCTGCATCCTTTTCGCGCACGGATACGTCGGCCTGGGTCTCGGCGCCCTGCTGCTGACGTTTACCAACATGGTGGCGATCCAGTTCGCCTCCTCCGTCGTTCTCTGGATGTCGGGGTTTCGCAGGGCCTCCCGCATGTCGGGGCTGTCCCTGCAAACGCTGCTGCGGCGGAATTTCGTCAGCATCGCCATCCTGGTTGTGTTGGCCGTCGTGCTGACGCGCAGCCTTCACAAGACCCTCGAGCGGCAGTTCTTCGAGACCGCCATCCGGTATTCCTTGAACCGGGAGATCGACGCCTCGCCAGGATGCCATGTGGCCGAGGTTCGGTTCGAGACGGCGCGCGGCGATGGGTTTGAGGGGAAGACCATCGTCAGGGCGGTCGTGCGCGGACCCCACCCCCCCACGGCGGCCCAGGTCGCGACCATGGAGCGCAAGATGCCGGTGCCACCGGATGGGACGAGTGTGGAACTCCGGATACGTTTCGTGCAGACCCACGTCATCGGTCGCGAGGGGCCGTTGTACGAAGACGAAGGGTTCCGGGTCGGGGAGTGACTCGAAGATTCCCGATGCGGCCACGGTCGCCAGACCGTGGACGTTCAAATGCGTGGCCCATATGTGGCCAGATGGGCTAGTGCGCTTTTCTGCCCAGGTGGTGCCACGCATGCGGGGCATGACCTAAAACGTGAAAGTCCCATGCGCGACGGCGCGCGCCACACCCGAGGAACGGGGCCCGCTCACTCTCTTCGCCACACGCGCACGTAATCCACCGCCATCTCGGTGGGGAAACCCGCGGCGGTCGTTGCTTCCGGCACCGGTTCTCTGCCATCCTCGCCGACCCACTTGATGAACGGAGGTCGCAACTCCAGCGTCAGGGTCACGGTCATTTGCAGGTGCCAATAGAGGTTGCGCTCCCGCGCAACCTGCTTCCCGTCGATGTACCAGATGATTTCCTCCGGCGTGTTTTCGCAGGCATAGACGTGGAAGTCCTCCCGCGGGTCCCAGGGCGCGTTCCAATAGTGCCGGCACACCTCGGGCAGGTTGTTCGGCCGACGCCACACCTCCTGACCCGCCTCGTCGATGATCCGGCAATGCAGGTTGCAGTCGATGTGAGTCGCGCCAGTCCGGCGCCCGAGGTCAGGGATGTAGTCGGCCTGGAGCATTTCCACGATATCGATCTCGCAGTAGGTCACTTGGGGGTATTTCGGATCACGATCCCCGCCATTGCTGTAGAGCCAGAATGCCGGGCAGAGGCCCGGAAACCGCCCGCAGCCCTTGATGCGCGCCTCAAAATAGCCGTAGGTTGTTCTTTTGCGGGATTGGAGGATTCCCAGTTTATAGAAATACTCCTTTCCCCGTTGAACGTGCGGCTCATATGTCGCGCGGATGCGCAACAGCCCGCCTTCTTGGATCACATTGTCGGGCGTCCACGCCCGATCACCCCAGGGGGCCATCGCCGTGTACCACTTGGTCTTGTCCACGGCGGGACCGTCGAATTCGTCCGAGAACTCTGGCGCGAGCGTCCAGCCCGCCGGATCGGGACGCAAGGGCCGCACGGGATCGGTCGCGCCGAGGCCGGCCACCGGGCACCCGAGGACGGCGCACGCCGCGGTTATCGGAAACGCTGTAAACAAATCGGCCATGAGGGGTCCCGCCGGTGGCTTGCGGTGGGGCTATGGCGCCTCCGGTTGGCGCGCGGCCTTCGCCCGCTCCTCCCGCTGCCTCTTGCTCAGGCCCTGCGAGAAATAGGCCTCGGGTTTCAGATACAGGTCGGTTTGCTTCATCACCGGATCATTGACGTCGCGGCTCAGGTCGCAATCGAAGCGCACCAGGATGCTGTGCCTCTTGTCGCGCTCGCCCACCGCCGTGATGTGACTGAGGCCCCATGTGATGCCGCGCCCGTCCTTCGTGTCGCTGAAGGCATCGGGCACGTAGGGTCCGGCGGCCACGGGCATCAGGCTAGACACCGCGGCGATCCGGAAGTTGACCCCATCCGGCGAATACTGGATCGTGTTGTGCTCAAGCCCGTTGTGGATGGCGAATGCCGCGATGCCGCCCATGAAGGGGAACAGCGTCGTCTCGTGCCCCGAATTCATCACGGGGTTCAATGGGTGTTTCGTGAACGGCCCAAACGGATCATCGGCGGTCGCGAGCCCGTGCGCGCGGACGTGGGGATTCGCGTTGTTGAAATCGGATTTGTAGTAGAGATAGATCTTTCCTTCATAAACCAGCGGGTACGGGTCGTGGATGGAGTATTGGTCCCAGTCGCCCGCCGAACCGTTGGGGATCACGATCTGGTTGCAGGGCTTCCAAGGGCCATCCGGCGAATCTGCGACGGAGGCGGTGACGGGGCAGTCGTCGCCGCGCTTGCCGGACATCTCCAGAAAACCCTGATAGTAGAGGTAATATTTGCCCTTCCAGACCAGAATGTCCGCCGTGCTGACGGACCGCCAACCGGGGTTTGGCTTGGGCGGGCGCGGGATGGCCACGCCCTGCTCCTGCCACGCGAACCCGTCATCGCTGGTGGCGTACCAGATCTCCGAGAGATCCCAGTCGGTGGAGGGAATGGTTTCGGTGCCGCCCTCGGCCCCCCGCGGCGGCGCGTCGGTCTGTCGGTGCGTGTACCACACGTAGTACTTCCCGTTCGCCCGGATGATCTTCGACGGATCGCGCCGCGAGATCGTCCCGTCGCCCCCGTGATAGTCCAGGCCTTCCAGGGGCGTGAACTTGAAGGTGGAATAGAGCTCGTTGGCCTCGGGCGTCGGCGCGAGGTAGTCGTCGTAGAGCCGCTCCATCGCCGCGCTCAGGGGACGGTCGGGCTTCTTCTCGGGAAGCATGTAGGGAAACGCAGTCGACTCGGGGGAGCTAGAATGCGATAGCGAAACCCACAGCGCCACGGCAATGCACGCTGCCCAACTTGACCCAGTGGTTCTGTTCATGTTCGTGCCTCTTTCTTTGGGATCGGGGGAGCATCATTCGTCTGGCCGATGATCCGCATCGTGCGGCAACTCTCTCCGACCAGACGTGGCAGGGCAATGGTTATGATTGACTGAAGGATGTCGATTCTTGACCTGTGCCCAGCGGCTTCCCCGGGAGAAAGACGGCCGCCTTGGGCCTTCGCCGTCGAGAATCTTGTTTGGTGGGTTGCTTTGCGTTGATCGTGCGTTTACTTGAGGCGCGGGGTTTGGAGGAAGTAAGAAAAGGAGACAGCAAATATGCGGTTGAGCGCGCCGCCGCTGCGCTGGCGCGGATGACTCGCCGCGATCTCTGTCCGCGAGATTGGAGGTGGGAACTTGGCTGAGGGCGCCGCTCCCCTTCGGGGTCGGTTCTGCCTTAGCGCTGGTCCCATCGTGATGCGGGGCCGATGGGGAGGCGGGGAACGCTGATCTGCGCTAATCGACGCTGATGGGAATCTGGCCGACGCACGAAGAATAGGACTGGGCCGGCCAAGGGATCAGCGAAGATTAGAGCAGATAAGCGTTCCCGGGCCCGCGTTGGTCCCGGGGCAAATCGTAGTGCCTGCGTGCGAACAATCCGGGGTTGACGCCAATCATGACCGACCCCATTGCCCCGGCGGTTGACAGGGGTCGAGTATGGATTTATGCATTTATGCATGAGGACGACAATCGACATCGCCGACGATCTGGCGGCGCGGGCCAAGAAGGCGGCCGTTGACCGCGGGACGACTTTGAGGCAGCTGGTCGAGGAGGGGTTGCGCCAGGTTCTGTGCGGGGGCCGGCGCGCGGCTCCGTCGCCGCTGAGGCGGCTCAAGGGGCTGGGCAAGCACGTCTGGGATGGGGTCGACCCTGATCGCTACGTGAAGGAGCAGCGCGAGGGGTGGTCGTGAGCGGGTTCGCGTTTTGGGACACGAATCTGTTGATCTATTGGATGGAAGGCACGCCCCGGTGGTCGCCGGCCGCGAAGGCGCTGTACGACTGGCAGGTCCGCGAGAGGATCCGGACGGTGACTTCGTCGCTCGGTTTGGCCGAAATACTGGTCCGGCCCCTGTCGCTTTCCGATGCGAAAGTCGCCCGCTCCTATGCGGGGATCATCAGCGAGATGGGGTGTCTGCCCTTCGGGCCGGACGAGGCGTGGCGTTTCGCGGAATTGCGCGCCCGGTATCCGAAGCTGCGCCCGCCCGATGCGATCCAACTCGCCTGCGCATCGATCTTTGGCGTCGATTACTTCTTCACGAATGACGACCGGCTGAGCCGCTTGAAGGTGGAGGGCATCGTCCGGATCGAGAGCCTCGCGGCCTGGGCGGCCAAAGAGGCCGGCCATTGAGTGTACGGGGCGGGGGATTTCAGGAACTGAGCGACGGGGACGGGGCTCGTTGGCGGCGGGGTGTTATCGTCCCCAGGCTCCTTAAGCTACTTGACGAGTCTCCCGATGACCCAGCGCGCCAATGCATAGATGATGCCCGCGTTGATGGCGGCCCCGATGGCGACCAGGGTCAGGTTGTAGCCAAGCTCGTGAGAGCTTGGATGCGGGGGCTGAGCTAACGAACCCATCTGTTCCCAGATGGGCTACGTTTGCGGATCGCCGGGTTGAAATTGGCGGGGAGGTTCGCGATCTCGGTGCCGTCGTGTCGGGCCATGCGCGGTTCAATCCCCCATTCCCTGGGCCCAGGGGGGCTGGCCGTCCTGGATGGCGTAGGCCATGACCTTGCCGAGTTCCGTGCCCTTTCGGGCGTCGAAGAGCTGGACGGTGGCGGGTCCGTGGTTACCGCGGGATTTGACCACGATCTGCTGCTGCTCGCTGATGAAGCGGGTCTGCTCGATGTTGGGGGAGGCGGTGCGGCAGACGGCCACGGTGCGGTCGCCCTCCATGATTGTCACGCTGCCCTGCCCGTTGACGGCGGTGAGCGGTTGCCCGAAGGACGCCGGGGGCCTCGTGCCAGGCTTGATGCCCTGGTTGTAGCCATCCTCGTAGCCGCGGAAGAAATCGGCTCGATCCGCCTCGGAATACTCTGCGGCATGCCGGTCGGGAGTGCGCGAGAGCCCGCCCACGCCATCCTGATAGCCCTTGGTGCGCCCGAGGTCGTAGCCGCCATTGGGGGCAGCGGCTTGGGCGGAGCCTCCCCCGATCGCGATGGCAAGCGAGTAACCGGCGGTCTCATTGCGCCGGGCGGCGCTCCGCATCATGCCGACCCGGATCCGATATTCCCCATCCGCCGGCAGCGGGCCCTCGAAGCGATTGCCGCTAGTCTCGCCGATGTACATGGCGGTGTCCTCGCCCGGCTTGGTGCCGGGGGCGAAGATGTTGAAGCTCGTGGCCCCATGCTCGGTCTTGAGTTCGGCTGTCATCTGTTGGCCGCCCTTGGCCCGCAGGAGGTAGTCGAAGACCTCGTAGCCGGTGATGGTGCCATTGACCGTCGTCCCGCTCTGGCCCTTGGGGAATTCCACCCGGGCGGTGCGGATGTCTTGGGAATGGATGAGGGTGGCTGACGCCGCGATGAAGGCGCAGAGAAGAAGGGCGGAGAGGGTCGAATTGCGGCTCATGGCGCGGTCAGGTACTACAAAAACGGCCTTTGGCAAGGGGTGGCCAGCGTGGTGCAGGATTCGCGGGGCGACAGAAGAAGACGCTGTCTCACGCAGGCGGACGCCGATTTTGGAGCGGTGGTGTTCTGCCGTGATCCGTCATGGCATCAGGGGATCACATCGATCCCGCGCAGGCCGAAGAGCGGGGCGGCCTCGAGTAGGTGGCGGTCGTTGGAATAGATCTCCGCGAGGCGGTGTTCGGCGGCCGTGGCGAGGTGGAGGGCATCGGCGGGGCGGAGGAAGCAGGATGGGGGTGCGTCGGCGAAGGCCACGGCGACGCGGTCGAGGATGGTTTCGGTCAACGGCAGCAGGGCGAGACCGCCGGCCGCGCGATCGGCCTCGAACTGGGCGAAGACGGCCTTGAGGGCGGCGGCATCGGCGACGCCCTCGCGCCGCTTGCGGTGCCCGACGGAATAGAACTCGGCCCGGCCGTGGATCCCGCACGCGATCTCATCCGCCCCCGCCGCAAGGGCCGCCAATTCGCGGGAGCCGCGTTCCCGCCAGTATAATTTGCACAGGGAGCTCGAATCGAAATAGAGCCGGCTCATCGCGCGTCGCGCTCTTCGGAGAGCATGGCGCCCGAGTCCGTGCCGCCGGAGAGCGCCCCGGCATCGAGGAGCGCCCGATAGGCGGGGAGCATCTCGCGGCGCGCCCAGTAGGGAATCGGTTCCTCCGAGCGCGCGGGGCGGGACTCGCCTTGCTGGGCATGCAGGGCGCGGTCAAGGAGGTGGATCGCCTCCTGGGTGACCGAACGCCGATGTGCTGCCGCCGCTAGCCTGAGTCGCGCGTGGATCTCCTCAGGGAAGGACTTGATGACGAGGGTGCCCATTGGGGAGAGACTTCCATAATGGATGCAGAGTGCAAGCAAAATAGAAGTAGTCTGCTCACTGACTCGAAAATTCCCGTAGCCGAACGCCCCAAGGCGTTTGGCCCGTGCCACCAGGGCCCACGCGCCAAACGCTTGCGCGTTCGGCTACATTTTCACCCGCGGTGGTGCCCCGCGTGCGGGGCACGGGATCTGACTCGAAAATTCGGGGTGTAGCCACGGCCGTCAGGCCGTGGATGCGTCGACCGAGCGCCCGGACCCATCTGTGACCAGATGGGCTACGTTTTCCCGACCCGGTGGTGCCCCGCCGCGGACGGTTCAGTATTCAACTTGCCGGTCTAGGACCAGCTGCTTCATCGCCTCGCCGGGCTTGAGCTTGAACTGGAGCTGGCGGAATTTGCCGGTCTTCTGGCCGCCCTCGTGGAGGGGGAATCGACGGATGAAAGTACTTTCCACGAATTGGAACTCATCCCCGCCCGAATAGCCCGCCAGCAGTTTCGGGTCCGTGACGGCGGGGAAGTGGACCATGCCGAAGGATTTGCCCGCGAAGGTGGTGAACACGTGGGCCTGGCGTTTCTTGTCCGTGCCCTCTTCGGTGATCACGGCCACCTCGGGGGAGTTGTCGCCGTCCATGTCGTCGGCCATCACGTCCACCACCTGGCCCTGCACCTCCACGGCGAGGGGCTCGTTGGAAACCTGCAGCCCCGACGGGGCGATGGTGAACTTGTTCCTGCCGGTAGTCTGCGGGGAGGTGACCGTGAACCGGATCTCCGCATAGGAAGCTTCTTTCTGGAAGGCCGCCTCCGACGTCGCGGGGGCCTGGGCGAAGGCACCTGAGGTGATGGCAGAGGTCACGGCGGCGAATAGGAGGGTTCGGACGAAGGACCGGGTGGGCATGTGTTTTCCTTTTTGGGTGTGATCGGCAGGATAGATCTCCGGGAGTATCGCCGCGATCGGTTGGGGCGCAAGCGGTCGCCGACGGACCGGCGATTTCAGACAGCGGATAAAGGGCGGACAATCCTGTCCGGCGAGAACGGTCGCGGGGCATGGCAGGCAGGGATGCCTGCCCTCCGGCTATCGCACCGTCCGGCGCGCCCGGCGGCGGCCCCACCAGACCAACCCCAGGCCCAGGCCGGCCAGGGGTATGAACGCCCCGGGCTCTGGCACCAGGGTGTAGGTGTATATCACGTACGCGACGCCGCTCGCCTTCGGGTCGCTGGTTGATAGGGATGAGGGACTCGCGCCGGAGGCGTAAAAATTGGCGCTTGCCCGACCCTGGACATCAAAGGTTCCCGCCCCGAGATAGAGCGAATAGTATGCGATGTTCACCAGGCCGCTTGCTGCACCCGTCACCATCTGGTCGTCCAAGAAAGCGTAGTCTGGACCGCCGTCTTCCGGGGGCGTGGTTGCGGCCAGATTAGTCTGTGCGAGATCCACGTCGAAATAGTTGAACGCCAGAACGTGGGGACCCGGGTTCGTCATCCGCACCGAACCGGACGCGTACAAGGTAAACAGGGCCGCTTCCTCGCTGTCGTTCTCCATGGCGGCGTCGAGGGAGTTCGTCGTGAACATCCCCACCTCGATGCTGAGGATCGTCCCGAAGTAGGAGTAGTTCGTGTTGAGTTTTGGCAGCGAGACCCCGAAGGAAACCGGCAGGACGTTCGTGAACCACGTGGCATCATACCGGACGGTGTTCGTCACCACGTCCTGGGCCGATGCGTTGGCCGCAATCAGGCACGAAAGCACCGCCGAGGAGAGCGTCAGGCGCGTCTTCATGTGGTCATCCCATCCCCGCTGATAATCAAAAGCACAATAAAACGAATTATCATCGTGGCGGAGCCCGTGAGGCAAACGAAATCCCCGGGGGCGATCATGAAATGATTTTAGGCAAACGATATTCTATCCTAATAAGGCCGCCTGGCGGCACGCTCGTCCCCCGTTCGGTCGGGCGCGACTCTGGCGGCTCGCGGGCCGCGGGAATGGTTGTGCTGGCCAAAGGCGGGCGGGGGCCGTAGAATCGGGCCATGTCTTCGGAGATCGCACAGTTCGTGGAGCACGGGGCGTCGCGCATCACGCCGCACGTGATCGAGAATCTCTTGCGGAAGCTCCCGCTCCTCAAGGCGGAGTTCACCCAGATCGACGAGCCCTCGCTGCCGCACCTCATCGACCAGCTCGAATTCTTGGCCGACGCGGTGGAGGATGCCGCCGACGGCAGCTACCCGCACCTGCCGTACCACGCCATGTCCGCCGCGGCCTTCGCGCTCATCTACGCCCACAACGCCGTGGACATCATCCCCGACACCGTCCCCGGCATGGGCCACGTCGATGACTCCGCCGTCGTCCGCTACGCCCTCCTCAAATACGAACCCCAGTTCGAGGCCTACGCCGCCTCCCGCCAAATGGACTGGAATACCATCACCACCGCGCCCTGACTTCCGGGCCCATGGCTCCTGGCCTGAAGCTTCGCCCCCCGTGGCGTCGCAGGGACGCCCTGCAATTTCTGTAGGCCGCCTGTGTCAGGCGACGGCGGGAATGGACTTTCGCGGCGCGTCCCCGCGCCGCTGACTCGAAAATCGGGTCGCGATGTAGGCTGCGCCT
>CAZYWZ010000057.1:0-42924 GCA_964651705.1 uncultured Verrucomicrobiales bacterium | reverse complement strand
ACCGGCAGGGCCCTCGTGGCGCGGATGGGAATCCGCGCCCTACAGGCCGATCCCATGGCCGATTTTCGAGTCAGCCCCGCGGCGCGCGAGGCGCGCCTCACACGCCGATCTTGTGCTTCGCCTGCAAGTCCTCGGCCGCGAAGGCGTGGGCCCCGACGGCGATCCAGTAGATGACGGGTATGATGATCAGGCTGGTGAACGCGGTTGCCCAGATCATCATCACGCTGATGAAGATGATAATCGGGATCCCGACGAGCATGAAAAGGAGGCCGAGTCCGACGTGGCCCTTGTAGAGGTGCCCGAGGCCGGGAATGATGCTCAGCGCCGCGGCGGCACGGTGGCGGGCCCGGAGGGTTTCCGGGCTGGGTTGCTCGGTTTGCTGTTCTTCCATTTGCCCCAATCTACGTCGGCCCGGGCGCGTATTCAATGCCGCCGGTGGATCGTCACGGGGGCCGGGGATGGTCGCGGATCATCCAGCAGCCGGCCAGGATCACCACCCAGGCGTTGAGCTGCGCCCAGAGCAGGAAAGCGATCAGGCTCCCCAGGGCACCGTAGACCTCGTGGTAGTTGCGCCAGAAGGTGGGCAGCAGGTACGAGAAGCCGATGCTCAGGCCGAACCATCCCAGCGAGGCCAGGGCCGCGGCCTGGACGGCGCCATAGGGCGCGAGATGCCGGGGCGAAATGGTGCGGTAGGTGAGATAAAAGGCCCCGAAGAGGAGGCCAACCGTCACCCCCGCCCGGGTCAGGGCCCATACCTTCAGGCTCACGAGCGACACCAGCCCGTGGCCGCGCAGGAACTTTTCGATGGGCACCGCCAGGATGAAGAAGAGGGCCATCAGGACCAGGGCCACCATCCAGACGAGCAGCAGCATCAGGGCCCACAGGACCCTCCTCCACAGCGCCGGCGCCGGCTCGCCCTGGTCGCGCGCGATAAAATGCAGGGCCTGCACGCAGGCGTCCATGAAACGGAACGAGGTCCAGATCGCCAGGAGGAACCCGAAGGTCAGCCAGCCCTTGCTGGCCGAGGCCCGCGCGTGATCGAGCATCGCGGCGATATCGATGTCCACGCCCGGGGGCAGCATGTGCCCGATGATCTCGCCAATCTGGTCGGTGACGTGCAGGTCCCTGGGGATCGCGAAGCTCGCCACCGCAAAGGTGACGATCAGGAATGGCACCAGCGCCAACACGAAATAGAAGGCGATCTCCGCGGCAAACGTCCCGAAGAACCGCCAGCGCATCGCCAGCCTCCGGCTGATGAAGGACCGCGTCGGCATGACCCCAGCATGGCGAGGCCGCCGGCCCAATGCAATGCGGGCATGGAAATCGATCGCCGGAGGCGCCGAGAACGGCCCGGCGTCAGGGTTCCCGGGCGAGCGCCGCGGCCCCATAGGCGAGGGCCTCGGCATACGCCGGGTCGAAAGCGGGTTGGCCCTTGGTTCCCCGGACGACGTCCTCGGGGTAGACATTGAGGTAGCTGCAGCCGATGCGTTCCGCCGCCCTCATGACGTCCATGAGCGAGCCCGTGCGCCCGCCGGCGCCGGCCGCCATCTCAAAGAAGAGCCTTGTGCCCTTCGCCCATCGCTCAAAGCCGGCCGCGCGGCCGGAAGAGGTGTCCCGGTAGCTCTGGCCCGTGAGTCCGTTCTGCCCGACGTAGAATCCCTTCGCGACGCAGTAGTCGCCGATTTCGACAGAGCGGTCGGGGCCGCGCAGGCCACCCAGGTTGAGCGTCACCAGGAGGGGCGTCTTCTTGAAGGCCCTGTCGGCGGCATCGATCCATCCCTTGACGGTGGCGAGCCAGAGCGCGTCATCATAGGCGCGACCGTCACTGGATCTCGCGCGCGCGTACGCGTCCCTGAAACCCGGGTCGGTCTTGGCCAGTGTCCCGAAACGGTAGGGGTTCGTCTCGGCGCCGGGCGTGACATCGAGAAACAATATTCCAGGATTCGCGTCATAGCGGGCGGCGAACGCCTCCAGGAATCGCCACGCGTTTTCTTTGTAGATGGGATCCCACGGGAGCGGGATCTCGGTGCCGCTGGGGGCGTGGAGGACAAATTTGGCGCCCTCGCGCCAGACCCACTGCGGCGTGGGGGTCTTGTAATAGGGTTTGGGCCAGTTGCCGCTGGTGCACCACATGATCCGGACCGCGGTCTTCTTTCCGGCCTTCAGCCAAGGTCCCATCCACCGATCCAACTCGGACCAGTCGGGCTTGCCCTTCTCTTTCTCGACTTCGGACCAGATGACCTGAAACAGCGCGCCGCAGACGTGCGGGTTCGCGATGACGGCCGCGTTGTCCGCGAACGCGTAATCGGCCTTGGCGTAGTAGAGGATGCCGGCGGGCGGCTTGCCATCGGCCTCGCAGGACCACCCCTGGCCCTCGATCTTTAGGCCCTTGATCCGTTTTGCCGGACCCGGTGACTCGGCCGGGATGCACGGCGCCGCCATGGTGGCCATAATCAGGATCGCACATGCCCGCATCATCTCTCCCTTGCCTTTGGTCTTGCGGGGATTGAACCCCGGAGGGCGCGCGGTGTCGCACGGATACTTTTGGCGTTTGAGTTTTCTTCAGTCCCCTCCCATCATCTGCGCCCATGTCCGAACGCCTCAAATACCTCCTCGACGAGAGGGACATCCCCACCCACTGGTACAACATCGCCGCCGACCTCCCGGTCCCGCCGCCGCCCCCGAGGCACCCGGCCACCGGCCAGCCCTGCAGCGCCGACGACCTCCGCCCGCTGTTTCCCGAGGCCCTCATCGCCCAGGAGATGAGCGCGGAGCGCGAGGTCGCGATCCCGGAGGAGGTGCGCGACATCCTGCGGCTGTGGCGCCCGTCGCCCCTGTATCGCGCGCGGCGGCTCGAGCGGGCCCTGGATACCCCGGCGCGGATATATTATAAGTACGAGGGCGTCAGCCCGGCGGGCTCGCACAAGCCGAACACGGCGGTTCCCCAGGCCTATTATAACAAGGCCGAGGGGGTGCGCCGGCTGGCGACCGAGACCGGCGCCGGCCAATGGGGCTCCTCCCTCGCGATGGCCTGCAACTTTTTCGGGCTGGAGTGCAAGGTGTTCATGGTCAAGGTCAGCTTCAACCACAAGCCCTACCGCCGCGCCCTGATGGAGACCTTTGGCGCGAGCGTGACGGCCAGCCCGTCCGAAGAGACCGCCGCCGGCCGCGCGATCCTCGCCAGGGACCCCGATTGCCCGGGCTCGCTGGGCATCGCGATCTCCGAGGCGGTCGAGGTCGCCGCCGCGCGTGAGGATACCAAATACGCCCTCGGGAGCGTCCTGAACCACGTGCTCTTGCACCAGACGGTCACGGGCATCGAGTGCATGAAGCAGATGGCGCTGGCCGACGACGAGCCCGAGGTCATCGTCGGCTGCACCGGCGGCGGCTCGAATTTCGCCGGCATCGCCTTCCCCTACATCGGCCGCAAACTGCGCGGCGGCGCCGGGCCCCGCGTCGTCGCCGTCGAGCCGGACGCCTGCCCCACGTTGACCCGCGGCAAATACGCCTACGACTACGGCGATACCGCGAAGCTCACCCCCCTGGTCAAGATGCACACCCTGGGCAGCGCCTTCGTCCCGCCGGGCTTCCACGCCGGAGGACTCCGGTACCACGGCATGGGGCCGCTCGTCAGCCACGCGCTGGACCTCGGCCTCATCGAGGCGGTCTCCGTCCCGCAGTTGGAGATCTTTGAGGCCGGCGTCGCCTTCGCGAAATCCGAGGGCATCGTCCCCGCCCCGGAGGCCTGCCACGCCGTGGCGGTGGCCATGCGCGAGGCGCTCCGGTGCAAGGAGGAGGGGGCGTCCCGCGCCATCCTCTTCAACCTCTGTGGCCACGGCCACTTCGACATGCAGGCGTACATCGACTACTTCGCCGGGAAACTGCGCAACTATGCCTACCCCGAGCGCGAGATCGCCATGGCCCTCGCCGGCCTGCCGTCGATCGTCGATTGAGGCGCCCGATTTTGTGCTTCCCCACCCGCCGCGCCGCGCCCAAAATGCAAGGGAGCTTTTTACCCGGGAGGTGATCTAATGGATGCGAGCAGTCCCATCAGCGCCCTGATCCAGCACAAGGGTTCCACCGTCTGGAGCGTCCCGCCCGACATGTCCGTGCTGGACGCCATCCGCGAGATGTCCGACCACAACGTCGGCGCCCTGCCGGTCGTCGAGGGCGGCCACCTCATCGGCATGGTCTCCGAGCGCGATTACACCCGGAAGGTCATCCTCCGCGGCAAGGCCTCCCGCAACACGCCGGTGCGCGAGATCATGAGCAGCCCGCCGATCACGGTCACGCCCGCGCACACCGTCGAACAGTGCATGCGGATCATGACCGAGAGCCGCACCCGCCACCTCCCGATCGTGGATGGCGCCCGCCTCGCGGGCATCGTGTCCATCGGCGACCTCGTCAATTGGACGCTCGCCGCACAGGCCGAGCAGATCCGGCAATTGAAGGACTATATCTCCGGCGGCTATCCGTCGTGAGCCCGTCAGCGCAGGCTGGGATCATGGGGCCCGTCCTCGCGCGGGAACGATCAAGGGGTATTGGGGCATTTCGACCGAAGGTCTGTGGAGTGCGGTGCGTCCCCGCACCGCTTTGTCCGCATGGGATTAGGGCACGGTCAGGCGGTCGGCCCCCGCCGGCCCCAAGCCCCGTCCCAACTCTCCGGGCGCACGCTATCTTAAGTATGAAGACCAGTTCAACCCCGGAGGCTTGATCCATGAAACACATCCTTGCCCTTGCCACCCTATTCGCGGCGCTGTCCGCGGCCCCGGCCGCCAAGCCCAACATCATCTTCATCCTCGCCGACGATCTCGGCTGGACGGACCTGGGCTGCCAGGGGAGCGCCTATTACGAGACCCCGCACATCGATCGCATGGCGGCGGAGGGTCTGCGGTTCACCTCGGGCTACACCGGCGGCCCGAACTGCCAGCCCACCCGCGCGTGCCTCATGAGCGGCCAGTATAACCCGCGGACGGGCGTCTACACCGTCGGCGGCACCGGCCGCTTCGATACCTCCATGCGGCCGCTGGTCCCCGTGCCCAATGTCGTGGATCTCGCGCTGGAGAAGGTGACCGTCGCCGAGGCCCTCAAGGCCGCAGGCTACGCCACCGGCATGTTCGGCAAATGGCACCTCGGCGACCCCGAGGCATTCGGCCCCGCGAAGCAGGGCTTCGACGAGGCCATCGTCTCGATGGGGAAGCACTTCAAGTTCAACACCCACCCGAAGATGGCGGTGGCGCCCGACGTGTACCTCGCCGACTTCCTGACGGACCACGCGGTCAAATTCATCGAGGCCCACAAGGGGGGACCCTTCTTCCTCTATCTCCCGCACTTCGGGGTGCATTCGCCCCACGACTCGAAGCCCGACAAGGAGGCGCACTTCAAGGACAAGCTCCCCGCGGGCGGTCACAATAGCCCGGCCTATGCGGGCATGATCGCCAGCGTCGACGAGAGCGTGGGCCGCGTCTTGGACAAGCTGGACGCCCTCGGCATCGCGGAGAACACGCTCGTGATCTTCTCCAGCGACAATGGCGGGGTGGGCGGCTACGAGGAGATCTTCAAGGGCGCGCCCGAGGGCGGTGGCGGCAAGGGCCGAGGCAAGGGCAAGCGCGGCAAGGGGGAAGGCGATGCCGATGAGGGCGGCGGCCATGGCATCACCGCCAACGTGCCGCTGCGCGGCGGCAAGGGCATGCTCTACGAGGGCGGCATCCGCGTGCCCTACATCTTCCGATGGAAGGGCGCCATCCCCCCGGGCGGCACCTGTGACCAGCCCATCCACAGCGTCGATCTCTACCCCACCTTTCTCGAACTCGCCGGCGGCACGCCCCCCGAAGGCTATCCCCTCGATGGCGTCAGCTACGCCGCCTGCCTCAAGAGCGGCGGTGCCCAGAAGATCGGGCGCGACGCCCTCTTCTGGCACTTCCCCGGCTACCTCGGTTCCGGCAAGAACATCTGGCGCACCACCCCCGTCGGCGTCATCCGCCGCGGGGACCACAAGCTCATCGAGTTCTTCGAGGACCGCCGCCTCGAGCTGTACGACCTCGCAAGCGATATCGGCGAACAGAACAACCTGGCACGGGAAAGGCCCGACCTCGCCAAGGAACTCCACGCCCAGCTCGTCGCCTGGCGCGAGCGGCTGCACGCCCCGATGCCCCGCCCCCGCGGCGGGGACCAGGCGCCGTGATCTGTCCCATGGGCATCCGGGCCGCCTATCTCTTCCTTGCGATCCTCCTGGCCTCGGTCGATCTCAGGGCCTGCACGCTCTGGGGAGCGGCGGGTACAGAAACCTCGGGCGGGACCATCGTCGTGAAAAACCGCGACTCGAAGCCCGACCACACGCAGGTGCTGAAGATGTGCCGCCCCGAGAAAGGCCACGCCTACTTCGGGCTATGGACGGTGTACGCCGACAAGGACGCCGGGGGAGTCGTGGCCGGCGTCAACGAGAAGGGACTGACCGTGTTCACTGCCGCGGCGGGCAGCCTCCCAAGGCGCATGTGGGGCGATCGGCCGGTCCGGCGCACTTTCACCGGGGCCCTGCTGGCGGACCACGCGAGTTGCGACGAGGTGTTGGCCAACAGGGCCACGATCTTTCCCGCGCTGCGCCCGGCCTTCATCATGATCTCCGACCGGGAGAAGATCCTGACTGTGGAGGTGGGGCTCGGGGGCAAATACGCCATCGAGACGACCGGGGATGGCGTGGTCGCCCACACGAACCATTACCTGGATGACTCGCTCGCAGAATTCAACATCAGCGCCAACGAGAGCAGCCTGAAGCGGCTCGGGCGCATCACGCATCTGCTGGCGGTGTCGCCGCGGCCCTTCACGGCCGAGTGTTTCGCGGTGATGGGCAAGGACCAGCACGACGGCCCCGACAACAGCCTCTGGCGGACGGGCAAGGTCGCCAGGACGCTGGCCACCTGGATCGTCGAAACCCCGGCGCGCGGCGCCCCGAGACTCCGGGTCGCGATCGCCAACCCTGGGCAACTGGAGCAGACCCACGCGTTCGTTCTCGATGAGAAGTTTTGGGAGTCCGGGATGTAGCCGAACGCCCCAAGGCGTTTGGCCCGCCCCGCCAGCGCCCCCGCGCCAAACGCTCACGCGTCCGGCTACATTTTCGGCCCCGGTGGTGCTCCGCTGAGGGGGCACGGGATCTGACTCGAGCGTTCGGGCCGCGGCCGCCGCGTGTCACGTCACGGGCCACCTCCCCCTCGACATCCCGTCTTCCCGATGCCATGATTCTCACGCGCCGGCTTAGCTCAGTGGTAGAGCAGCGGTTTTGTAAACCGCTGGTCATCGGTTCGAATCCGATAGCCGGCTCTTGGATATTAATGACTTCCATGGGGAGATCGGGTGGGGGGCCGGGTGGCATCTTTGGGGCGGCCCTGATGGGGTTTTGTGGCGTGGTCACGATGCCTGTGGAGACTTCATTCCCGCAGCCGCCTGGCACAGGCGGCCTACAGATTTTGTAGCAGGGCGTCTCTGCGACGCCTCCGGGGGAGACGTTTCGGGTCAGGGGGTGCCCATCCCGAGACCCTTTTCGGCGGCATCGACCAGATCGATCACCCTGCGGCCCCGGTGGTCGATGGCGTCCTTGTAGTCCTTGCGGATTTCGAGTCTTCCCGGATTCCGCTTGGCCGGGGCCGGATCTCGGGGTAGATTCCAGCCATGGCGGCGCGGCGCTGGGCCTTGGGTGCGCGCAGAGAGGTGGAGCGGCTTCGCCGCATCCCGTTTCCGCTGGTCGGCGTGATAGGCGGGTATTCGCCTGGGGCCCTGCGCGATGATGTCATGGCGGCGGTGCAATCGGCCCTGATGATTTTTCCGCGCGCCCTGTGCTGCGCGTTCGTGGCGGGCCTGCCCCCTTCTTTCGGGCTGGTCGGGGCCGCGGTCGCCTCGATCGTCGGGGCGATCTTTGCCCCGTCGCGGTTTCTCGTGCTGTTGCCGACGCGTATCTCGGCGATCCTGTTATTGAGCCTGCTGCTGACGCGGCACGCGGACGCGAACCCCGCGGAGGTGGTGAGCCTGCTGACCCTGATGGTGGCCATCCTCCTGCTGGCCGCCGCGTATTTTGACCTGGGGCGCGCGGCGCGGCTCATCCCGCGGAGCGTCTTCGTGGGATACGCCTGCGGCGCGGGGTTGCTGGTCCTGTTCAGCCAGCTGCACTGGGTGCTGGGCGTCAACCTTCCCCGGTGCGACACCTTTTTCGAGGCATGCGACGAGACCTGCCGCAACGTGACGGCGGCGCACATGCCCTCGGTCGCCGTGGGGGCGGGCGCCGCCGCGATGTGGCTCTTCATCGCGATCCGGTGGCCCGCGTCGCCGGCGAGCGCCATCGTCCTCGCCCTCGCGTCCGCGGCGGCCGCGGGGATGCAGGCGGCCGGGATCGGGGTGGCCACGATCGGCGCCATCGGCGCCGGCGCCCTCGCGCCGCACGTGCCGCACCTGAGCCTGGCGCAGTTCAGCGCGGTGGCCAGCTCGGCGGTCGCGATTTCCCTGCTGGGGGTGGCGGAGTCGAGTTTCGTCGCCAAGCGCATCGCGGCCGAGGCCGGCGAGCGCGACCAGACCAACCGCGAGATGCTGCGCATCGGGCTGGCGAATCTCGCGTCGTCGTGCTTCATGGCGATGCCGTCGTTCGCGTCGCCCTATTGCAGCCGGGTGAATTTTCAGGGGGGCGTGCGCACGCCGCTGAGCTGCCTTTTCGCGGGCTCGCTGGTGGTGGTGGGCGTGGTGGCCTTCGGGGGGCTGCTGCGCTGGACGCCGGTGCCCGCGGTGGCCGCGGTGGCGATCTGCCTCTGCATCCGGCTCGTCAGGCCCTCGGAGATCCGCATCGCCGCCTGCGCGACCCCACAGGACTCGATCATTTTTCTGACGACGTTCTTCGCGGCGCTGACGACGCCACTCGATATCGCCCTGTACTTTGGCATCGGCGCGTCGGTGCTCTTCGGCCTGCGGCGGCTGCCGGAACCCCGCCTCACGGAGTACACGATCGATCGATCGGGCCAGCTCGCGCCGCTGGGAGGCGGCATCGAGCGCGCGGAGCCGGCGGTGACCCTGCTCCACCTCGAGGGCGAGCTGGCCTTCGGGGCGGGGGACGCCCTGTTCGCCCAACTGTCCCGCCTCCGCGACGAGGAGAGGATCCGCGTCGTGATCCTCCAGTTGCGAGCGCCGAGGGCGCTGGACGCCAGCAGCCTCATCGCCATCCGGGAGCTGCAGGATTTTCTCCGGCGCTCGGGCCGGCACCTGATCATCGCCGGCGCCTCGCGGGAGATCCGCGACGCCCTCCGCAACTCGGGCCTCATCGAGGCCATCGGTGCCCGCAATGTCCTCGTCAGCGGCCGGGGCAATCCCCTCCTCGCCACCCGGGAGGCCCTCACCCGCGCCGCCGAGATCCTGGAGCGCGAGCCCCCGCCGCCCGCGGCGCCGATCGCCCCGCCCGATCTGGACGTGTGAGTGCCCAGAGACTTGGGCGAGGATCTCCCGCCGAGGCGCGGGGGACGCGTCGCACTTCCGAGGGATTGCGTTCGACCGCCGGGAACGCCTGAAGGCGTCACTGCGAGCCTTTCGTCCCCGCTCGTAGTGCCGCGTTCACGCGGCCGCCCACGATGGCCATGGGACGCGGCGCGCGCGGCGCCTCGTGTCATCCTGCCGGACTTGGCAAAGTCCGGCAGGATGCTAGCTTCCCCGCATGATCAGCAAGAAGACCGGAGAGATGGTCAACGAGCAGGTGGGGCACGAATTGGCGGCGTTCATCCAGTACGTCGCGCTGTCGGCCTACTTTGAATCCGAGGCGCTCCCCGAGCTCGCGGGCTATTTCGCCAAGCAGGCCGAGGAGGAGAAGTCCCACGCGCTGAAGTTCGTCAAATACCTCAACGATACCGACCACGCCGTCGCCATCCCCGCCATCCCGCAACCGGCCTGCGCCTTCAAGTCCGTCGAGGAGGCCATCCGGCTCGCGTACGATCAGGAGGTGCGCGTCACCAAGCAGATCGAGGCCATCTACAACCAGGCCGCCTCCGAGAGCGACCGCATCACCCAGAACTTCCTCCAGTGGTTCCTCACCGAACAGCTCGAGGAGGTCGCGGGCATGGACACCCTGTTGAAGATCGTGCGGCGGGCCGGCGACGACCTCTTCCGGGTCGAGGATTATATCGCCCGCGAGGGGCACCCCGAGGACGCGTCGGGCGCTGCGGCGTAACGCCTGGCAGAATGAGCTGCCATGGCGGGTTGCGCCTGATGTATAGTCAGGGGCATGGCTGGTCCCATCCGGTACGCCGCGATCTTCAACGATCTGCGGGAGCAGATCCTCGCGGGCAAGTTCAAGGAGGGGGATCGTCTGCCGAGCGAGTCGCAGCTGGTCCGGCGGTTCAAGGTCTCGCGTCCGACGGTCGCCCGCGCCCTGCGGGATCTCCAGGCGGCGGGGCTCGTGGTGCGTCGGGCGGGATCGGGGACCTATGTCCGCGGGGCGGATGCCGGCGGCGGGCGGGGCAGCGCGCTGGTGGGGCTGATGCTGCCCAGCACCGGCAGCATGGAGATCTTCGACGTCATCTGTGGGAAACTCATCGGCCTGGCGCGAAAGTACGAGCACGGCGTGGTCTGGGGCGGCGAGCCATCGGAGGCCCCGCCGGGAGCGAGCCCCTCCGATGAGGCCGAGGCGGCCTGCCGCGAGCTGATCGAGCGCAAGGTGCAGGGCGCGTTCTTTGCGCCGCAGGGATGGGCCACCGGCCGGGACGCGATCGACCGGCTCATCGCGGGCCGGCTGAGGGCCGCGGGCATCGCGGTGGTGCTGCTCGATTGCGATGTGGAGACCTTCCCCCAGCGCAGCGATTTCGATCTGGTGGGCCTCGACAATTTTGGCGCGGCCTATCGGCTCACCGAACATCTCCTCCAGACGGGGTGCCGCCGCCTGCGCTTTGTCGCCACTTCCTTTGCCGCGCCCACGGTGAACGCCCGATACGCCGGCTTCCGCGAGGCGCTCATGCGCCACGATGCCCCCGCGGAGGCCGGCCCGTGCCCGGCGACCGACCCCGCCGATGCCGCGCAGGTCCGCCGGCTCATGGCCGCGCGCCCCGAGGCACTGGTCTGCGCCAACGATTACAAGGCCGCCGTCCTGATGCGCACCCTCGAGACCCTGGGCGTCCATGTCCCCGCCGATGTCCGCATCGTCGGCTTCGATGACGTGAAGTACGCCACCCTGCTCCGCGTCCCCCTCACCACCATGCACCAGCCCTGCCACGAGATGGCGTCGCTCGCCTGGCGCATCCTCCAAAATCGCCTCGCCGATCCCGACCTGCCCCCCTGCGCCATCACCCTCCCCGCCCAATTGGTCATCCGCCAATCCTGCGGCGCGTACCTGCGCTGACTCGAAAATCGGCCACGGGATCGGCCTGTAGGGCGCGGATTCCCATCCGCGCCACGAGGGCCCTGCCGGTTGCCCGTGGCGCGAAAGGGATTTCGCGCCCTACATTTTCACCCCCGGTGGTGCCCCGCCTGCGGGGCATGACGTCTGACTCGAAAATTCCCATTGTCCGCCAAAAGCGGCCCGGGGACGGTCCGCACTCCAAAGGCCTTCGGCCGAAATGCGGCAACCACGCAGGGCGGTGGCAACATCTTGGGATGCCGCAGCATTTCGCGCGCAGCGCTTTGGAGTGCGGGGCGTCCTCGCACCGCTTTGGCGCGGCGAGAGGGGCCGAGATTTTCATCGCCGGTGGTGCCGCCTCGGGCGGCATGGGATCTAGCTCGGAAATTCGACGTAACCCTCTAGTAGCGAGGGGCCTTCGCCCTTCGGTGGGGGGGATAGGCCGAAGCCGGAAGCGGCTTCGCTACATTTTCCGCCCCGGCGGTGCCCCGTCACCCAGCCCGAGGTGGGCGTGATGCGCCGCACGGGACGCCACCGTTCGGATAAGACATGTAAAGATACATGATCTTTCAGGATTATGACAACTTTACCCACTTGTCATTGATCTTCTGGCGTATCGGATCGACGGTGTGTCCGTGCGACCTGCCGTGGCGCGAGGCCTTGGTGGGGGCGCCGAAGGACAAGGAGGCATCATGCAGCGTTTGGGAGAAAGGCTTGGGCGGATCGTGATACCACTGGCGACGCCCTTTGCGGAAGGGAGCCAGGATGTGGATTACGATGCCGCGGCGGCGCTGGTGGACCACGTGATCCGGAACCGGTGTTGTGATTCGCTGGTGGTGGCGGGGACCTCGGGCGAATTCAACACGCTGACGGTGGAGGAGCGCTTCGAGCTATTCCGGGTGGTGAAATCTGCGGCGGGGGGCCGGGTGCCTCTGGTGGCGGGGGCGTGCGCGGGCTCGACGCGGGAGGCGATCCGGCTTGCGCGGGAGGGGGGGCGGCTGGGCTACGACGCGCTGATGGTGATCGGTCCCTATTATTGCCGTCCCGATCAGGAGGGGGTGCGGCGGCACTTCGCGGCGGTGGCCGAGTGCACCGACCTGCCGGTGATGCTCTACAACATCCCGATCTTCACCGGGCTCAACGTCGAGAAAGAGACGGTGGCGCGGCTGGCCGAATCGCACGCGAACATCGTGGGCATCAAGGACGAGGCGGGGATCAACCCCACGCAGATGACCGAGTTCATGCGGGTGACCCCGCCGGGATTCACGGTGTATAACGGCGACGACATCATGGTGCTCTGCGGCCTCGCGCAGGGCGCCGCGGGCGTCGTCAGCGGCGGCTCGCACATCATCGGCGCCCAGATGCGCGCCATGATCGAGCGCTTCCTCTCCGGCGACCTCGCCGGGGCGCGCGAGATCCACCTCGCCCTCGATCCGCTGTTCAAGGATTTCTGCCAGAACGGGCGCACCAACGGCATCCCGATCTGGAAGGCCGCGCTCAACCTCTGCGGCCTAAAGGTCGGCCCGCCGCGCCTGCCCCTTTCCCCCGCCACCGACGCGGAGATCGCGGTCATCCGCGCGCACCTCGTCCGGCTGGGTCTCTTGTCATGATGGCCGAACGGAAGAACCACAAGAAACACATACGGAGGGAAGATGAAAAAGGCAAATGCGAATGGATGGCCTCACGCGCGGGCTTGGGCCGCGGCGCTGCTCGTCGCCGGTGCCACGGGTCAGGGGCGCGCCGAGGTGACCAATTTCGGCGCGTCGGATGATAATTTGATATTCAATGGAAGTTCGACATGGCGGGACGCGAATTGGGGCGAATGGACGGCACGACAGATCGCCATCGGCGAGAATGGGACAACCTTCAGCAACAATACGTACCGGAGCCTGATCCGATTTGATATCGGCGCCCTGGACGGACAGTTCGCATCGATCGATTCGGCAACCCTGACGCTCACGCTAGCGAACACCAATAAGGTCAAGGCGGATGTCGATGTCCGCCTGTTCCTTCTGGACAGCCTCAACAGTGGCTGGGTGGAAGGGACAAAGAGCGCCACGAACGCCGGCCTGGGCGAATCGTGCTGGAACTATCTTGCATACAGCAATACGCCATGGGTCGGTGGTCCCGGCATCGGCAACAGCAGCGATTCGGCGGGCATCGGCGACCTGTTGGACACCGTGACCGTCCAAACGAACGGCCTGGCGCTCGATACCCAGTACACATTCACGATCGACAGTGTGGCCGGCCTGGCCGCGCTGACATCCTGGGCCAAGGGAGGTGCCAACGCCGGTTTCTTGCTTGTCACGCCGGAAACCTACGGGTTTCAAAACGCCCCCTATTTTTGGTCATCCGAGGCGACGACCCTCGACTATCGCCCCGAATTGAGCCTCACCTACACGATCCCGGAGCCCTCGACCTTCGCCCTCTTGGGGCTGGGTGCCGTGGCGCTGCTGGGGTTGGCGCGGCGCAGAAAGATCACCGGGTAGGGGCTCCTCCCCCGAGAGGCCCCGCCGCCGCATCTCATACGCACGGCGGCGGGGCCAACCGGTAGCGAGACACCTGAGAGGAAATTGGAGGATGCCATGACTTCCCGCGATCGGGTCGATGCGGCGCTGCGGGGGAATGCCCCGGACCGGGTGCCGGTGGGTCCGTATGTGGGCTCGGCGGCGGCGGGGCTGATCGGCGCGAGCCCGAGGGATTACTATACGCGGGGCGAGGTGATCGCCCGGGCGCAGCACGCGCTCTGGAAGGCCGTGGGCCACGACATCGCGGTGACCGCGGCCGACACCTATTACATCGCGGAGGCCTTCGGCCTGCGCACGGTGCACCACGAGGATGCCCTGCCCACCGCCGCGCAACCCCTGCTGGACTCCCTCGATCAAATCGATGGGCTGCGCGTCCCCGACCCCGAGACCGGGGGCCGCATGCCCGTGTACCTGACGGCGCTCGAGGAATTGAAGGGCCTCTTGGGCGACAGGGTCGTGCTGCGCGGGACCGGGACCGGCCCCTTCTCGCTGGCGGCGTACCTGTTTGGCGAGCAGGAGTTCCTGATGCGGCTCATGGAGATCGCCGTAGGGGAGCGGGGCGACGCCGACCGGGGGCGGATCCACCGCCTGCTGGAGATCACATCCGACGCGACGGCGGCGTTCCTGCTCGCGCAGGTCGACCGGGGAGTGGACCTCGCGTACGTGGGCGATTCGCTGGCCTCCGCCGACGTGATATCGCCCGCGATGTATCGGGAATACGCGCTGCCCTACCACCAGAAGGTGTTTGCCGCCGTGAAGGACCGGGCGCGGGGCCGCGGCGTCTATACCCTGCTGCACATCTGCGGCGATAATACCCCCTCCCTCGCCGAGTTCGCCAAGAGCGGCGCCGACCTCATCGAGATCGACCACAAGATGGACCTCGCCCGCTGCCGCGAGATCCTCGGGCCCCGCATCGCGATGATCGGCAACCTCGACCCGGTGCGGACGCTGCTACAGGGCGCGGCGGAGGCCGTATTCGAGGCATCGCTCTCGGCCATCCGGGCCGCCAGGGGCCAGGAGGGTGGGTTCATCTTGGGCTCGGGGTGCTTCGTCCCCGTCGGCACGCCGGTCGAGAGCCTGATCCAGATGGTCGAGGCATCCCGCCAGGCCGCGCAAGGGGGACGTCCGTCGCCGGTGCGCGGAGATTGGCGTTCCCGGAAAGAGCCCTCACACTAGGAATCCTCAATTATGGAATTGGACCGATTGACAGGAATGATCGCGCCGATGGTGGTGCCCTTCGACGCGGACGGGGATTTGGATGAGGCGGCCTTCCGCAAGGAGGCGCACCACCTTATCGCTCACGGGGTGGATGGCATCAGCTCCGGCGGGAGCACCGGCGAGGGCGCGACGATGTCCGACGCCGAGCTGCGCCGCTGCCTGGAGATCATCGGTGAGGAGAACGCGCGGCGCGTCCCGGTCTATGCCGGGATCATCCGCAATTCCACCCGCGAGGTGATCCGCGCCGGGCTGGACGCGAAAGCCTGCGGCGCGGACGCGCTGTTGGTGACGCCCGTGTTCTATCACGGCGCGAGCGAGTCGGGGAACTTCGATTTCTATCGCGAGATCGGCGAAGCGGTGAGGCTGCCGATCATCGTATACAACGTGGTCGCGTCCAACCTCATCTCGCCCGCGCTGTTCGCGCGCCTGCGGTCGATCGAATGGGTGATCGGCGTCAAGCAGGTGGATCCCGTGCGGCTGGCCGAGATCGCCGCGGCCAACGACGGCGGCTACCTCGTCTATGCCGCATGCGACCAGATGCTCCACGGTTGTTACACCGCCGGTGCCTGCGGCGCCTTCTCGGCCATGGTCACCATCGCCCCGGAATTGTGCAAACGGCAGTGGGAGGCGTTCCGGCGCGGCGATCAGGCCGAGGCCATGGCCATCCAGAAAACCATGGTGCCCATCGTCGAGACCTACCTGCAGCCGCCGTACCCCGGAAAGGTCAAGGCGCTCATCAGCCTCCAGGGACGGACGGGCGGCCTGCCCCGGCGACCGATCTTGCCCGTCGCGGATCCGGAACTCCTCGGTCGCATGCGCGCGGCCCTGCGCGGGGCGGGGTTGATCGGGGGCGATTCGTAACATGAACAATGGGATGCAGGGGATCGGGCGCGCGAGGGAGTTCCGCTGTAGGGCGCCTGTGCCAGGCGCCGGCCCATCCGCCGCCGTCCCTAAAAGGCGACCACGGCCCTGTTGCGGGAGGCTTCCTGAGTTCCTGAGTTCCAGATTCTCCCGCCCCAGACGACGATCAGGAACTCAGGAAATCGGGTCCCGTTGCCCCGACGCGCGGCCATGAGCACATTGATGGGCATAGCGCTGACGTGTTTCTTCCTGGCCCTGGCGGCGTACGCGCGCTGGGGAAGGACGGGCTGGCTGCATGGCCTCGGGTTCACATTCTCCGTGTTCGCTTTCGGCGCGGCGGCGATGACCTTCCCCTCCGCCTTCGTCGCGTGGGGCGGGTTCGAGCTGAAGCGGATCATCGTGCCGCTGGTGCAGCTGATCCTGTTAGGGATGGGCATGACCCTGACGCTCGAGGATTTCCGGCGCGTGCTGCGGATGCCCTGGGCGGTGTGCATCGGTTTCGGGCTCCAGTACACCGTCATGCCGCTCAGCGGATTCCTGTGCGCCCGCGCGTTCGGCCTCGAGGCCGAGGTCGCCGCGGGGCTGATCCTGATCGGCTCCTGCCCGGGCGGGGTCTCCTCCAACGTGATCGCCTATCTGGCGCGGGCCAACGTCCCGCTCTCGGTCACCATGACCGCCTGCTCCACGCTCCTGTCGCCGCTGATGACGCCGCTGGCGATGAAACTGCTGGCGGGCACCTACGTGCCCATCGCGTTCCTTCCCATGATGGGATCGATCCTGAGCATGATCATCCTGCCGCTCGCGGCGGGGATCGCGATCTGCCGATATCTTCCGCGGCTCGCCTCCGCGCTGGTGAAGGTGTTGCCCTTCCTCGCGATGCTCTCGATCTGCGTCATCATCGCCATTACGATCGCACTGTCGCGCGACGACCTGCTCCGCGTCGGCCTCGCCCTTTTTGCCGCATCGGCGGCGCATAACGCCGCGGGTTACCTGCTCGGCTACCAGGGCGCCCGGCTCCTCGGGCTGTGCCCGCGCGACTGCCGCACGGTGGCGCTGGAGGTCGGCATCCAGAACGGCGGCATGGCCACCGGGCTCGCCTTCAACGTGCTGCACAGCGCGCGTGCCGCCATGGCCTCGGCCACCTTCGGGCCCTGGAGCGCGATCACCAGCTCGGTCCTCGCGTCGTGGTGGAGAAAGCGCACTGCCACCGAGGCCGGGGAAGAGAAATGAACACGGAGATCCATATGCGAAAATCAAGTCGGGCGACAGGCATGACCCGCCGGCAATTTCTCGCCGCGGTGGCCGCATCCCCGCTGCTGCAGGGGGACGGCGCCGCGGACGACAAGGGCATCCGGAGCCACGCCTTCGGCCGCGACTGGTCGAAGGTCCGCGGGTTCAACTACCAACCGAGCTGGGGATCGAACGATGTGTCGATCTGGTGCCATTTCCGCGAGGATCAGTTCGCCCGCGAACTGGACCTTGGCAGGACGCATTTCCCCGGCATCGGCTCGCTGCGCATCTGGTTTTCGCCGAACGCCTGGCTCGCGGACCGGAGCGCGTTCCTTGCCGCCGCGACGAAGGCGATGACGCTGATGGCCGAGCGCGGGCTGGAGATGATTCCAGTCTACTTCAACGGCTGGCACAGCTACCCCTCCTGGCACGGGTTCACCCACGCCCAGTTGCGCCAGCACCGGGACAACGGCGACTTCGCGATGTTCCGCCAGTACACGAGGGAACTTCACGGCGCCATCGCGGGACATGGGAAGATCCTCCTGCAGGACGTATCCAACGAGCCTTTCAATCTCGTCGGGGGCAACAAGGATCACGTCGATCTCACCCTGAAGTTCCTGCGAACGATCGCCGACGAGTTGCACGCGCTCGCGCCCGAGACCCCCGTCTCCGTCGGCACCCAGGGCCAGGGCCCCTACGACATCGGCTGGGTCGATCCGTTCGTCGACATTCACGCCATACACCCCTACGTGTTCATCCCCGGCGACGCCGAAAAGACGGCCGCGAACCTCAAGAAGTTCGACGCCTGCATCGGACGGCTAATCCAGTTCGGCAAGCCCGCGCTGGCCACGGAATGCTGCTGGGGATCGAACGATGACGACCTGCGGGCCGCCGCCGTCCGGGACGAGCTCGCCCTGCTCCAGCGACACGGCATCGGGTTCCTGCCCCACGCCCTGCATCACTCGGCGGTGGCCGACCTGCACCGCCCGCATCCCTGGCAGACCTGGCGCTCGATGTACATGGGGTTCATCGAGCCGGACGGATCCCTCCGCAAGGGGCATGACGTCTTCAACGAGGAATGGGCACGATCGGAGCCACGATGAAAGTGATGCCTGGACTCATTGCGGCGCTGTGCCTGGCCGCCGCCGGCGCGGCGGCCGCGGAATCCGCCCGATGCCTCTGGCCCATGGAGACGCCCCGGGCCGAGGGGCTGATCCTCCGCGGCTCGATGGCGGAAGCCGCCGGCGTGGAAGGCCGGAGCGTGGTGCTCGATGGCGATTCGCTGCTCGAGGTGGAAGGATCCGGCGACCTGGGCGAAGGGGACGCGGGATTCAGCTTGGCGATCTGGGTCAACCCCTACGCGCTGGACCGCGGGCAGCAGATGATCGCCGCGAAGAACCGCTATTCGCTCGGCGAGCGGCAGTGGGGCCTGATGCTGGATGAGGATGGGAAGTTCCGGCTCTACATCCATCAGGGCGGATGGAGGAAGGTAAGCTCGGCCGTTTCACCGGAACCGGGGCGCTGGCACCACCTCGGCGCGATCGTCCGACCCGACAGGGCGGAACTCTGGGTCGACGGCAAGATCGCCAGCACCATCGCCTTGGACAAACAGATCCCCAAGACCGATGCCCCGCTCACCCTCGGGGGGATCTTCGACCGAGGCCAGACCCGCCAGGCCTTCTTCGGGGCGCTCGACGAGGCGAGATTTTTCGATCGCCCGCTGGAGGCCGAAGAGATGGTCGCCCTATACCACCCCGTGTCCGCCACGCACGAGATCCCGGAACCGGTGGAAACGGCGGTGCTATGGACGGGCGGCGCCTTGCCGAAGAGCGCCGACATCCCGGTGATCGAGGACGTCGGGTTTCATGTCATCAAGAAGCCGCGCCCCGACACCGACGGTTGCCACTGGACACTGGGGGTCGGCCTCGCGTGGCACAAGGGCAAGCTCTACGCGTCCTATGGCTTCAACAAAGGCGATGAGAACACGCCCACCGAGGAAGCGCACGTGCGCGTCAGCGGCGATGGCGGCAAGACCTGGGGCGCTCCCGCGGTGATGGACCATGGCGAGGGCAATCTCGGCGTGAGCCACGGCGTGTTCCTGTCTCACAAGGACAGGCTGTGGGCCTTCATGGGCGCGTTCTATGACAGGTTTCAGCGCACCCACACCCGGGCCTATGTTTTGGACGAAAGCACCGGCATCTGGGAAAAACGCGGCGTGGTCGTTGACGCCGGCTTCTGGCCGATGCAGGAGCCGCAGAAGATGGCGGACGGCAACTGGATCATGGCCGGCGCGCGCGTGGACAGAGGTGACGGCGACCAATCGGCGCTGCCCGCGGTCGCCATCAGCCGGGGCGAGGACTTCACCCGCTGGGATCTGGTGGTCATCCCCGCCGCGCCGGGCCTGGGCAAGATCTGGGGCGAGTCCACGGTCATCGTGGAAGGCAAGCGCATCCTCAACGTCTCCCGCTACGGGGCCAGGGCGCTCGCGCTCGTTTCCTTCAGCGAGGACTTCGGACGCACCTGGACCGAATCGCGCCCCTCCAATCTGCCAATGGCCACCAGCAAGCCCTACGCGGGCATCTTGAGCACGGGCCAGCGCTACCTCGTCTGCACCACCACCGCGGACACCGGAGCGAGACGCTCCCCGCTGACCATCGCCGTCAGCAAACCCGGCGAGTCGACCTTCAGCAAGGTCTTCGTCATCCGCCGCTCGGTCTTCCCCGAGGGCCCCGGCGTCTCCGATCCCAAGGCCGACTTCAGCTACCCCTATGCCGTCGAGCACGAGGGCAGGCTCTACGTCGGCTACACCCACAAGAGCCACGCGGCGAACGAGCTGGCCGTGATCCCCCTGTCCGCGCTCCAGGAACCCAAACCCGTGGCAATCTGGAGCGGTGGCGCGGTGCCCAAGGGCGCCGCTGCCCCCGGCCTCAAGGCCACCGAGTTCCGCGTCATCAAGCCGTACGAGTTCGACGGCGACGGCTACCGTTTCCTGCACGGGGTGGCGCTCGCGTGGCACAAGGGCAGGCTCTTTGCCTCGTTTGGCCACAACAGGGGTGGCGAGAACACCGATACCGAAGAGGCGAGGGTGCGCGCCAGCGAGGATGGCGGGAAGACGTGGGGCCCCGTCACGACGATCGATCCCGGCGACGAGCCCGGCATCGGCGTGAGCCACGGCGTTTTCTTATCACACGGCGGCCGACTGTGGGCCTTTCACGGGGCATATCAGGGCACGATGCGGGGCATCCACACCCGGGCCTACGTGCTGAACGAGGCCGATGGCACCTGGGAACGCAAGGGCACTGTCGTCGGTGGCGGCTTCTGGCCCCTGCAGGAGCCGCTCAAGATGCCGGATGGGAATTGGATCATGGCGGGCGCCCGCGTCGGAGATGGAAATCCCGCCGCGGTCGCGATCAGCCACGGGGAGGATTTCACGAAGTGGGACCTCGTCGTGATCCCGAAGCCATCAGGACTGAAGATGTGGGGCGAATCCTCCGTATTCCTCGACGGGCGCCGCGTGATCAATATCGCGCGCTGCGACGGGAACCAGCCCGTGGCGCTCGTCGCCTTCAGCGAGGACTGCGGCCGCACCTGGACCGAGTCGCGCGCCTCCAACCTGCCGATGGCCGCGAGCAAGCCCTACTGCGGCACGCTGAGCACCGGGCAGAATTATTTGATTTGCTCCACGACGGCCGATGGCGGCAACCGGCGCGCGCCATTGACCATCGCCCTCACCCGGGCCGGCGAGGCGACCTTTTCGCGCGTGCTCGTCATCCGCCACGCCCTCTTCCCCGAGGGCCCCGGGGAATCCCACGAGCGCGCATCGCTCGCGTACCCCTACGCCATCGAGCGCGAGGGCAAACTCTACGTCGGCTATTCCAACAGCGGCGGCAACGTCGGCCGCAAGGGCGAGGGACGCGAGCTGTGGAACAACAACAGCGCCGAGATGGCGGTCGTCCCGGTCGCGGCGCTGGGCGGGGTGGCCCGCTGACTCCAATCCCATAAATCTGACCATTATCACGATCTCTATTTCGCGCCACGTTGCTTTCCATGGAAAAGCCGGGGCAAGAAGACCAAAAGCCAAAGCGCCGGGATTTTCCCTGCACCGCCACCAAGTTCTGGCTATATTATTAAAGAGGCGTCATTCAGACGGGTGCCACACCGTCGGCGTTAGGCGACATCCTATGAATACACGCGAACTTTGGCCGCGCGTTTTAGTGGTCGTCGGCAGCATCGCCATGCTGGTTGGAGTTCTCGATCCGCTAGAGGGGGCCGTGGTCATCCTCGCGGGCAGTGGCCTGGTGGCACTTGGGACGTTCTTCGGTCAGGCCGGACGGCGGCTCTTTTCCCACTGGGTTTTGATTTTCGTTCTGATTGCGGCCGGGGTCGGTGCCATGTTCGTCTTGAGCGCATTCGGCGGCATTGGTGGCAGCAGTGGACATTCGATGTGGTGGGGAGTTTTGATTCTACCCTATCCCGTGGGTTGGGTTATGGGAGTGGTCAGCCTCTGGCGCCGACTGATTCGTTGTTCGGGGCGGGGTCAGCGCCCGACAATTGACAACTCGTAGGCCGCAGTCATCCGACAGATTCTGCCCTTTTGGTGCGCCCGAGGATCTGCGCGTACGCCTTGCGGAGGATGGACAGGTCGGAATCCACGGCGATGCGGTTGAATCCCATATCGAGGTGCACGTCCTGACCCAAATGGCGTTTGGTTTGGGAGGCTTTGGGCATCTCCCTGGGCTGCGGGCGTGCCAGCCTGCACCGTTTCGCCCGCCAATCCGACACGCATTCCTTTGGGAGGGACGCCGGCCCCGGCGTCCGCGCACCACCAGCCTGCGGGATGCCTCGGCCGACCCGGCCCGCGAGGCCGCGGGCCCTCCCAAGCATCACTTGACCGAGCGCCATTCGGTTCCGGGTCCTTCCTGATTTTGTGAGTTCCCGATGAAGCCGCAGTCATCGACGGCCCCTATTTTCCGCAGGAGCCTTTTCCTGCGATCCGAGTTCGCCCGCAGACGTCAATGGCCAAGGGTAGACCCGAATCCACACGCGGGGCAAACTGCATTCCCGCTGCCGCCTGGCACAGGCGGCCTACAGAATTCGTAGATGATTCAGGATGAAACTTCTGAGGGTGTGTCCTCACGCGACATTCTGACTCAGACTCCGGAGGCTGTGCTGCGCGGGACGCGATGCTTCGGATTGCGGCAGTCTGACTGCCGCCTTCGAAGCGTTCCGGACGAGGGGCAAGGTCTGCCGTCCACCGCTCGTCTCAGGCCGTCTTGGAAGGCGCAAGTCGGACTTGCGCAGTCTAAGGATGCGTCTCGGTGAGGCCTGGGCTCTGGTTTCATGCAAGAAGCTTTCAACCAATTTGTTGCAGAGAACACCCTCGCGCATTTGGCGCGGAAGTTTCTGGCTAGCGTAAGGCACCGGAATCCTCGGGTCAGGGCGCGGCCTTGACGCCGTCGTCGATCAGGCCCGCATACCCGGGACCGCCGGCGCCGAGGTAGCCGTGGCTCGCGCCGCCCGCATCGGGCGTGACCCAGAACGCATAGAGCGAGCCGTTGGTCAACGTGAAGCGCAGTTTGACATTCTTGTTGCTGGCGCGGGCGAGGCTCTCGGCGCCCTCCCACGTCACGCGCTGGCGCGTGCTATCGCCGCGAAGGGGGACACACTTCTCCGCCGTGAATGGGCCGTAGTTCTTGTTCTCGAGGGTCAGCACCTCGACGCGCAGCTCGCCCTGCGGCGCGGAGAGGTTAACGAACAGGTGCTCGCCCTGGAACTTGATGGGCCGGGTCGTGAGCGTGCCGGGCTTCTCGCCCGCGTCCATGGAGGCGAAGCCGTCGCGGCGGAGCGTGGCCAGCCCGATGCTGCCGCCGGTGTACATGCCGCGCCTGCCGTCGGGCGCGATACCCGACGTGCCCATGTAGGGGAACACCAGTTGGTCATCGAGCACGGCGAAGACGCCCGCCGTGCCATGCAGATAGGCGCGATCCCACGCACCCTCCGTGCGCGATCCGACGATGAAGCCGCCCCGGTCCGGCCGGTGCCAGTGGAAACCGTCGCGGCTGAACCCGAGTTCCAGATCGACCAGTTTGGGGAACTTTCCCTCGGCACAGACACGATTGTCGGGTCCTCGGTGGATATAGTGCATGCCGACCATGAGGCTCTCGTAGGCCACGGCGTTGAGGCTGTAGAGCTGTGGCCTGTCGCCCGCGCCCGGATAGCGTCCCTCCGGCTCTGGCTTGTCGAGGCGGTCCGCGTTGGCCCAATACACCGCTTTCGACCAATTCGACCCTTTCAGGAATTCGTCGCTCTCGTGATAATAGCGGCAACGGCCCCGGCGCTCGGTCTGCTTGATGCTGTAACACCACTTCTTCCGAAAGGGGTTGAAGAAGAAGGAGCAGTAATCATCCGCGGCGATATCCGTCGGCACGGCATCGGACCACGTGCGGCCGTCGCCGACGTGCAGCGAGTGATTGAAGCCCGGCGGGCGCTGCTCCTTGCGCACATGCATCCAGCAGGTCAGGTATTTGATCCGCGCGGCGGGATCTTTGGCGTTCAGATCCAGCCACGCGCAGTTGTCCGAGCCGGCGGTGGTCAACTTTGGTCCCGTCCAGCGCAGCCCCTCGCCCAGCAGCGGGCCGTGGCGCGTCCATGTCTTGAGGTCCGTGCTCGTGGCGAGCGACAGCGGCCCGCGCCAGCCGGCGACGTAGAACATCTTGAAATGCTTCTCGGCGGGATCCCAGAACACGCCCCCCTGCCCGAGGAACGTCGTCGCCGCCTCGCCCCGCTCGCCCTCGTTGGACGGCCCGAGCTCGCGTTCGGTCTCCGCCTTGAAGACCGGGTTCCCCTCGAATTGCTTCGCCCGGTGAAAGGTGCGCTTGAGGTCGGTGCTCTCGATGAGGAAGTCGTCCACGAAGAGCTGGCGGCCGAGATCGATCGGGATCGATGCCTTCGGCGGGTGGCGTAGATACGGGACCGGCATCGGCTCGTCGGAGTCGGGATCGAGGCGCCGCGGCGGCCATTCGTAAGGGAGTTCGATGCCGTTATAGAGGATGGGCTTGGGACCGGTCGCCTTGTTGGCGAGCATCAGCAGCTTGGCGTCCTTCGAGACGATCTTGCCGGCCAGGACGTCTTCCTCGCGGAACTTCGCCAGCAGGATTTCCGCGTCGGTATGGCGGTTCCAGTCGTAGAGGATGTGGATCAGGCCATCGGGCGCCTGGAAGCCATCGGGATAGGAGACCGAGCTGCGCTCGTCCAAGAGCAGGCCGCCGAGCCACGTCTTGCCGTCGTCCTCGGAGAGATACGCGGACATGTGCGAGCGTTTCGCGAGCCGTTCGGTGGGCGGGCCATTCTTCACGAGCAAGATGCGGCCGGATTTGAGCCGGCGGAGGAAGAAGCGCGAGTTGACGTTCTGGACCGTCGCGGCGGGTTTCGGCTCGGTCCACGTCTCGCCGTTGTCGGTGGAAAAGCTCTCGTGCGGGTTTCCCCCCGTCCGCGCCAGCATCCACAACCGCCCGTCGCGCAATTCGACGAACATGTGCTCGTCGAAGTTCCAGTCGGGGAACTTCACGCTACCGCGCGGATTCCACGTCTTGCCCTGGTCGGTCGAGGCGTAGACCCATGCCGTTTTCTCGGCCCACTTCGAGACAGGCAGGAGCCAGTCGCCGTTCGCGAGGATCGTCGGCTTGTTCAGCGTGCAGCCTTCCTCCGCAAAGCACACCGGCTTCGACCAGACCGGGGCGTCCGCGTCCGGGTTGTCGCAACGGATGTACCAGTCCGCGCGTGGCCCGGGGATGCCGATGACCGCCTGATCGAAGAACAGCCAGAGGCGGCCGAGCGGATCCGTCCAGAGATTGCCGACGAGTGCCCCGCGCTGGCGCTTGCCGGAGGGATCCAACGCGCCGACGACGAGGCGCGGCTTGGACCATGTTTCGCCGCCGTCGTCGCTCGTGGCCAATATGAAATATCCGTCCGCCTTGTCGCCGGTGCCGGTCCAGCAGCCCCAGATGCGGCCCTTGGGCGTGCGGTCCATCCCGATGATCATCGCGCCGGGACGCGCGTCGTCCTGAAACTCGGGGCCCGGGGAGGTGATGATGACCGGCGGCTCGGTGCGGGCATCGACGGGCGCCTGGGGATCGCATGCCACGACTTCCGTTCCCGGGCCCATGACCAGCAGGACCAGTTTCCTGAAACGCAACCGCTCGCCGGCCTTCACCTCCTTGCGATAGAGGCTCGCGCGGTTGATCTCGCCCGGGAAGAGCTGCGTCTCGGGCGCGTCCACTTTCGTGAAGCCGGCCTGCCGGAGCGCCTCCTCCTGACTGGCGGCCTTGGGGCGGATGGTGGGCGTCAGCGCAAACAGCGTCCCCGCCCTTGTGATGATGACCTCGGTCTTTTCGATGCTCGTGCGCAGGAAGGGTAGCCCGCGCACGGCGTCGGGCACTTCTTCGATGGCGTAGTCCCGGTCGGTGAAGAGCTTGACGCCGCGCTGCATCACGGCGGGTTCCTCCGGTGGCGCCGGCCATGCGATGCGTCGCCGCCCGGCCTGGGACTCGAACTGGCCCACGTCCTCCAGTTTGCCGAACATGATGCGCTCTTTGCGGCTCGCGTCCTTATCCCCTTGCGTGACGCAGAGCCAGATGGCGCCTTCGTGCTCGTGGAAGGTCGGGTATTGGAAAGACTGCGGCGTCTCGAAGCGGTACTTGCGCTCCCACGTCCGGCCATCGCGGGAGATGTCCACGTTGAACACGCTCCGGCCCGTGTTTTGGATGCGCGTGGCATCCTGCCAGCCGAGGTAATAGGTGCCGCCGAACTTATCGAAGGTGGGCTTCGAGTTCGCCCCATTCGGCACAAAGGGCTTCGGCTCGCCGATGGTCCACGTCCTGCCGTCCTTGCTGGTGGTGAAGTGATAGTTGCCCTTGTCATTGCGGCAGATAGCCATCCAGGTCCCGTCCGGCAGGCGGTTCACCGCGGACTCGCTGAGCTGTTCGCTCTGCGGTTCGTTGAAATGGCCCAGCACCTCAAAGGTCGCCAGATCTTCATGCACGAGCGCCAACGCGTTCTGTTTGCCGCCGAAGTTGTTCAAGGCGGCGTAGAGCCTTCCGTCGAAGCGCTTGAAGGAGTCGAAGATGAAGAAGGAATGGTCTACCGCGGGTTTTGCGAAACCCCGCGCGGCCGCGTCAGCGTGAAAATGCTGCGGTTGGAAATCGAACGTGCCCGCCGCGGTCTTGAGCTTCGCCTTGTGGATGGTGGCAGCGAACTCGCCCGAACCGATGTCGAAGTCGCGATACCACATCTGCGATTGCCGCTTGCCCGGGTCCTCGCTCGTGAAGTAGCAGCGCAGCGTGTCGGCATCCTTCTGCAGGATGCGCGGCACGAAACACGCGCCGACCGGCAACATCTCGTTCGCAAACGCCTGCCCGCTCTTCGCGAAGTCGATGACCTTTTCCAGTTTCAGCGTCTTGAGGCGCACGACCGACATCGTGGCATAGATGAATGGCCAGCCCGCGCTCTCGCCCGCCTTTTCATCATTGGCCTCGGCGACGATGTAGGCGCGGTCGCCCACGCAGGCGAACTCCGCGTCGTGCGCGCCCTTCACGTGGGGCGCGGTGACGCGGACCAACCGCCCCATGACCAGGTCCCCGGCCAGCGCCGGATCCCAGCCCGGCGGCACCAGCGCCTCCCCGCGGGCGTGCGCGACCCATCCGAGGAGGCCCCAGAGGATGTGGATCGGGAGTCGGTTGGGCTTTGCGCGGCCCACGGTTGGGCGGGGCGGCCCGGCGAGGTGGTCTGTTCCCATGCGCCAGATATTCTGCGGGCCGCACTGCGATGGCAAGGGCGCCGCGCGCGAGGGGGAAGTCTTTGATCCAAACGGGTTATCGGCGCGATTGGGACAGAACATTTCGCCGGTAGGCCAGCGGGGGGCGGTTGCGCCCGCAGGGCCGCAGAAAGCAAATTCCTATCGGTCTGATGTGCGGCGCCGGCGCCATTCCACCGTTCCCGGCGGCAAAGTGGCCGGTCGTTCGGTCGGGGCGCCGAGGACATTGTTCGCCCCCGAGACGCGCGCGGCGTCCGTGCAGGAAACGATGGCTTCGGATCCCACATAGGCGCGCAGTGCGGGCGGGATTGGGTGTGCCGCGAATGACTCGATCGTGTTGTCGTCGATCGCGACATCTTCGGCGTCGGCGATGAGAATGACGGGCGCGAGCCCCGGGGCGCTCCTGAATGTGTTTCGAATGATGCGGATGCCGCGATGCCGCGCGGAGCCCGGCACCTCGCTCGCAAACGCGATCATGGGATTGCCCGCGGTGCCATCGAAGACATTGTCTTCGATGGTCCAGTCTTGAACAGACCACGACGGCGGCGTTTCGGTCGCGGCGGCGAATTGGCCCAACGTCTCATTCTTGAGGAGGATGGATGGGCCATCGTTGCGGAGCAGGGTGTTCTTTCGGCAGGTGCCCCGCCGGCTCTGGCAGACGAGGATTCCGCGGCCCTGATTGTCTCGAACCAGATTGCCCTCGATCGTGATGTCCGAGGCGATCGATGGCGCGGCGGGGTCTCTGCGCGCCGCGCGCGCGGTGCTGAAAACGGCGATGCCATCGTCGGCCGTGCCCACGATGGTGCAATCGCGCAGGATCAGCCTGCCTCGGCCGCCCGCCTGAAGGACGATTCCACCTCCCGGGCTCGACAGGCAGGCGCCCCGGCCGCCGATGGGCTCCGGTCGGAGGCATCGCACGCGCTCGATGGTCAGATCGTGGTTGTTGCCGACTCCCGCCACGGGGCGGGTCTCGGCGCGGGTGATGCGAACATCTCGCACCGCACAGTGGGCGGAATCCTCGAAGAAGATCGTGTCTCCGCCGGCCTTGATCTTCAGAGCCACCCAGTCGCCAACCAAGACACGATCCAGTCGCTGGCGTCGGTCGATCGTGGCCTCAAACAGGCCGACGTCCTCCGGCATCGCCCCGATGCCAAGCACGTGATACTTGGTCGCGCGCGGGCTCAGCTCTGGATCCAGCGGGCGGTCCGGGCAGAAGGAGATGAGGGTGCGCTCATTGCGCCCCGCCCTGGCCAGGAGCGAGCGCGGGTCGGGGTAACCCTCGTGCAACCTGAAGCGGATGAGCGATGGGCCGACAAACTCGACGGTGCCCTGCGTGGTGGCGATCTGCCCGCGCGTGATCTCCATCTGCTCTAGGGCGACGCCACGGGACCTGCGGATCATGAAGCACGCCTGGCGGGTGACCCCGAGGGCCCCGGAGGAATCGAAGACCAGTTTGGTGGCCCGTTCGCCGGCGCCGCGGATCAACAGGCGCCGCTCGCCGGGATCGAAATCCTCGACGAGAATACCCGGGCCGCCCGCGACGGCGAAGGGGAATGTGCCGACCGGAAGCTCGAGCACCACGGATTCGGTTGTGCCGGAGGACAGTTCTGCCTCGGCCTCAGCGATGGCCGCCTGTAGGGCGGCGTTGTTCCCGGCGGGCGACGGCGGATGAGCCGAGAGGACCACGCGACGAATGGATTCGACGGCGCGCCCATGCGCGACGGCCATCGACAGGATCAGCAGGATCGAGGGGCCCAGGGGTCCGCGCGGTGCCATCTTTGAACTGTGGCCCGCGGGGCACCCGGCGTCGAGTCCACGCTCGTTCCGCAACCTCATCACCCGATGGGGTCAGTCGTGAATGGCGCTAAGTTAAGCCATGTTTGGGAGTGCCCGCGGCCTCGCGGGCCGGGTCGGCCGAGGCATCCCGCGTGCTGGTGGCGCGCGGACGCCGAGGCCCTCTTTGGTTTCCCGGACAGCGCACGTTTGCCATTTGGAACTCAGGAAATCAGGAGCCGGCGGCCCGCTTTCCTGCCTTCCCGAGTCCTAGATTACCAGCGCCATCGTGTCAGCCAAACGCGAGCGTCTTGATCCGAACGGGCTATCGGCGAGATCGGGACAGAACATTTCGCCGGTAGGCCAGCGGGGTGGCGCCAAATGCGGCCCGGAAGTTGCGCGCGAAATGCGAGGCGTTTTTGTACCCGACGCGCGCGGCGATGACGGCGACCGCCTCGCCCCCCGAACGCAGCAGCTGCGCCGCGCGGTCGAGCCGGACGCGCCGCAGAAACTGGTGCGGCGAGATGCCCAGCTTGGCCCGGAAGAGCCGCGTCAAATGGACGGCGCTCACGAAGCTCACGTGCCGCGCGATCCAGCCGACCTCGAGCCTGTTGGCGAAATGCGTGGACATGAAGGCCGTGGCGCGGCCCAACGGCTCGATCTCCGGCCGCACGTCGCCGCGGGCCGCCGCCACCCGATGCCACCCCGCCTCCAGATGCTGATGGGTGGCATTCTCCGCCATCCAGTCATCCGGCGAACGCCAGGCATCAAGAAGGAAAACGTGCTCCCGGTACAGGGCCATGAGGCTCGGCCAGTAGTCGCGCTGCAGCCGGCCGATCCATTCCTCAAGTTCACCCACCACGAGATCCCAGCTCCGCAGGAGGGCGGGCAGGCGCGCGGACTCGACTGCCATCCGATGCAGCGCGATGTCGACCGCATGGAATGCCGCGTAGTCGCCGCGCGCGCCCGCCTCCCGGAGCCGACCGAGCATCCGCCGCAGGCGCCGGACCGTCCCGGCGCAATCCCCCGCCGAGCGCCATCGGTTCACCGCAAACGCCTCCAGCGTGGAGCGCAGCCGGGAGAGCGCACGGAGCTGTTCGGGGTCGATCATGGGGCCAGCCAAGATTGCCGCGGATCAGGAATCCAGGATACCGTCTGTGCGGCGTTGCGCAAAAACTCAAGTGATTTGCGCAAATCCTCATGGCGGGCGATCCGATGATCGTGTAGCCGATGCGGATGCATAACACAGGGCATAGGATGGCGCATGGGTTTGTCCGCGGCGCCGCACTGGGCTGGTGGCTCGGGGCGGTGGCCACCATGGCGAGCGGCGACGGAGCCGTCTCGTTCCGATCCTTGTTGGCGGACATGACCGACCTGAACGGGCTGTCGGAGTATCCCTCACCGGCCTACAGCTGCCGGCAGTTCTCTTCCTACGACCGCGCCTCGAAGGCGCCCGATGATCCGGCGGCGTGGTTTGCCAATGGAGACAGCGGCAAGTTCCTCCGGGTCGAGGAGCGCGACGGGCGCAAGGAATACGTCATGATGGATGCCGATGGTCCCGGTGCCATCGTGCGCATCTGGGCGACGCACAAGGACATGGTGGGCACCTTGCGGATCTACCTCGACGGGGAGGCGCGCCCGGCGATCGAGGCGCCGATGAAGGAACTCCTCGGCGGGCAACACCCGCATCTGCCGCCGCCCTTCGCCTGCGAGACCAGCCGGGGCTTCAATCTCTATCTGCCGATCCCCTACGCGAAGCACTGCAAGGTGACCAGCGACCTGGAGAAGTTTTACTATCACGTGGGTTACCGGACCTACGCCGCCGGCACGCCGGTGGTCACCTTTGAGGCGGGGCAACTCGCGGCGTGCGCGGCGGAACTCAAGGCCGCCGCGGGAAAGCTCTCCGCGCCAGAAACGGCCCTCGATTTGCCCTCCGATGCCGGGCGCAAAACGGCGGATCTTTCCATCGCGCCGGGCGAGCGTGCCGAGGTCGATCTATTCGAGGGCGAGCGCGCGATCCGCCTCCTGCGGCTGCGTTGGTCGCCGTCCGGCGACCGCGACGAGCCGGCGCTTCGCGCCTGCGTGCTGACGATGACCTTTGACGGGGAGACCACGGTCGCCGCGCCCCTGGGTGACTTCTTTGGCTCGGGGCCCGGCATCCAGCCGATGAGGACGCTGCCGCTGACCGTGACAAAGGATGGCGCGATGGAATCGCGCTGGCCCATGCCCTTCCGCCAGAGGGCGGCGCTGGCCGTCCAGAATCACGGTTCGAAGCCCGTCGCCTTCCAACTCGATGCGGTGGCCGTGCCGCGCCCGTGGACCGAGCGCTCGATGCGGTTCCATGCCAAGTGGCGCATCCAGCACGACCTGGCCACCGACCCGAAGATCGACTGGAACTACCTGACCGCGCGCGGCCGCGGCGTGTTCGCTGGGGTTTCCTTCGGTCTCGATAACCCGGTGCGGAAATGGTGGGGCGAGGGCGATGAGAAGATCTACGTCGATGGCGAGAAATTCCCCAGCCACTTCGGGACCGGCACCGAGGACTATTTCGGTTACGCGTGGTGCAGCCCGCAACTGTTCGAGCACCCGTATCACAGCCAGTCGCGCTGCGACGGGCCCGGCAACTTCGGCCGGACGAGCATCAACCGGTTCCACATCCTCGACCGGATCCCGTTCGAAAAAGAATTCCGTTTCGACATGGAGATCTGGCATTGGGAGAAGTGCGCCATCAACGCCTCCGTGCTGGCCTACTGGTACGCGGCGCCGGGCGCGACCGACGCCTTTCCCGCCATCCGGCCCGACGACGTGCGCCTGCGGGCGATGGCCGCCCATAAACCGACGGTGGTCCCCGGCGCCATCGAGGGGGAATCGCTGCGCGTCATCAAGTCCGTGGGCCGCCTCGATTCCCAGGAGTGGGATGGCGACAGCGGCGGGGCCCATCTCTGGTGGCACGGCGGCCAGAAACCCGGCGACAGGCTATTGCTGGGTTTCAATGTTCCCGCCGACGGCAAATACCGCGTCCTGGGCCGTTTCCTCAAGGCGCGCGATTACGGGATCGCCCAATTCGAGATCAATGGCACCGCGGCCGCCGCGCCGATCGATTTCTATAACGAGGGCGTCATTCACACCAAGGAGATCGACCTCGGCACTTTCGAGATGAAGCAGGGCGAGAACCAACTCGGCATCGCCATCACCGGGGCCAATCCCATGGCGAAGAAGGCGTACATGGTCGGGCTGGATTATCTGAGGCTCGTCCCAGGGTCGTGAATCAAGAGAAAGGGCAAACCTGAAGGAGCGGACATGGGCGCACGATGGACGATGGGCAGCTTTGTCACGATTTGGGCGGTCCTCTGCGGGTTGCATGGCGCATTATCATCAGAGGCGTGGGGCCAGTCCCTGTTCCATCGGCAGTTGGAGCTGCCGGCCATCGGCATTAGCCAGCGGGTGACGCAGCGGCCGGGGATCAAGCCGGGCGAGACCATCCGGCTCTTCGACGAGGCGGGGCCCGGATGCATCCTCCACTGGTGGCTGACGTGCAGCCACGGGAGGAACCCCGAGACCGACGCGGACTGGGCGCACCAGCTCAGGCTGCGATATTTCTATGACGGCGCGGAGAAGCCCGCGGTGGACATGACGCTGGCGCAGTTCTTCATGATCCTGCTAGGCCGCGACGTGTACACCGTGGATAGCGCGGCGATCAAGGTGCTGCCGAAGAACGCCTTCAACTGCTACTTGCCGATCCCGTTCCGGGCGCTGCGGGTCGAGTTGGAGAACGCCGGGCCGCGCCGCGTGGGGCTGTGGTTCATGGCCGACTGGCAGCGGTATCCGGAGGGAACGGAGCTGACCCCGCTGCGTCTCCACGCCGTCCATCGCCGCGAAGCCCCGGCGGAACGGTTTGGTAGCATCCGGATGGCCGACCTTGAGGGTCGGGGTTTCGTGGCGGGCATGGCCCAGGCGATCGAGGTCAAGGACGACAGCGACGCGTGGTACCACACCGGCGGCGACACCTTCCTGCTCGACGGCGAGACGGCGCCGAACCCCATCCGCGGCGTCGGCGGCGAGGACGTCTTCAACATGAGCTTCGGCATATGGCCAGTGCAGACCGACTGGGTCGGCGCGCCATTGACGGAGAAGCGGGGCGCGGACAACGCCCTGGGCTCGGGATACGACGGGGTCATGTACCGGATCTTCGGCCCGGACCCGATCCACTTCGCGACCTCCGCCTCGCTGCGCTTCGGCACCAAGGCCAACAATACCGAGAGCCTCATCTACGCCTACGTCGAGCCCCGGCCCGCGCCGAAGATCCTCGCGCCGGACGAGTGGCAGATCGCGGGGCCGTTCGAATGCGAGACGTACGAGGACTTCTCCCGGCGCGAGTGGGCCGAGGACCCGGCGGAACATTGGCCTAAAGAACACGTCGCGGGTTTCGGGGTCTTCAACAGCAAATTGAAGGGCCTGCCCGCGGGGCCGACAACCTTCGCGATCCCGGCCATCGTCAAATACGAGCACGGCTGGTGCGACTTCGTGCGGTGTTTCCGCGGCAGGGGACCCACGAACAACGGCGCGCAGCCCGTCGGCACGAGCGCCTACGCGCTGGGAAAGATACGGGTCCCCAAGGCCGGCGCGTACGCCTTGCGCGTCGGTTTCGACGACTGGATCAAAATCTGGGTCGATGGCAAGGGGGTCTATTCCGGGCGCCACGACAAGGGGTTTGCCGAGAAATCCGCGCGGGTGGAACTCCCGGCGGGCGAGGTGTCGGTCCTCGTGAAGCTCAGCAACTTCGACAACATGCAGTGGAGGCTCTGGGCCTTCGCGTTGCGACTTGAGGATGGGCCCTGAAGCTTGGAACCACGGATATCTGGCATGCCGGGGATATTTTCCTGACCCGAAACTTCAAAATCGCGGATAACGGGGATAACTGGGATAGTCTATTGTAATTCACTTAGTTGTGTGCCCGGTGGTCGCCTCCAAGCTGAGGCGGTGACCCATTTTTGGACTGCGGTGGCAGAGCGCAGCGGCGACACCGGTTTGGGGTCCGGCGGAGCCGGAACCCGCGCCAGGGCCAACGCCCGCGCTCCGATCGCCAGAGGCGATCAGGCTGCGGTTCCAAAGCGGTGTCGCCATCCGGCAGACGCCGGATTCTGCCACCGCTCATGAGACCCACCCTTTTCTTTCCTTTCGCCATGTGCGATAATTTTTCTTTCTGTCCTGCTCACCCATGACCACCAGATCCCACACCCTCCTTGTTGCGCTCTCGTACCTCCTCGGCGGCCGCCTCATGGCCGCAGAAAAGCCCAACATCCTGCTCATCGTGGCGGACGACCTCGGTCTCCAGTTGTCCTGCTACGGCGACCCGCACATCCACACGCCGCACATCGATGCGCTGGCTGGCTCGGGGACGCGCTTCCGCACCGCCTACATCACCCAGTCATCGTGCAGCCCGTCGCGGGCCTCGATCTTCACGGGCCTGTTCCCGCACACCCACGGGCACATCGGTCTGGCGAAGCCGGACAATCCGCCGCTGCGCGAGGAATACCGCAAGCAGACCCTCCCCGCCCTCCTGAGAGCCGCGGGTTACCGCACCGGCATCATCGGCAAGCTGCATGTGAACCCGAAGAACGCGTTCCCCTTTGATCTCAACCTCAACGCCAAGCTTGGCCCGGACGGCGCGCGCAATGTTCGCGCGATGGCGGAGGCGGCGGGCAAATTCATCGCCGCCGATCCCGAGAGGCCCTTCCTCCTGATGATGAGCTACGTGGACCCGCACCATCCCTTTCCACCTCAGGTGGGCGGCTTGCCGGAGAAACCGACGCGCCCCGGCGAGGTGCCCGCCTGGCCGTTCCAGCGGGTCGAGGACGGCGCCGTGCTCAAGGCAGCGGCGGACTATTATAGCAGCGTGCGCCGCCTCGACGCTGGGGTCGGCATGCTGATGGAAGAGCTCAAGGCATCGGGCAAAGACGAGAACGCCCTGATCATTCTCTTGGGCGACAATGGCCCGCCCTTTTCCCGGGCTAAGACCACCTGCTATGAAGCTGGCCTGCGCACGCCGTTCCTCCTCCGCTGGCCGGCCGTGACCAGGCCGGGCCTGGTCAGCGAGGCTTTCGTCTCCTCGGTGGACATCCTGCCGACGATCCTCGACGCCACCGGCCTGGCGATCCCCGCCCATGTGCAAGGCCGTTCGTTGCGCGCGGTCGCAAGCGGAGAAAACACCGGCTGGCGCACCACGCTGGCGGGCGAGTTCCACCAGCACGGCGAGAGTCCGTTCTTCCCCCGGCGGGCCATTCGCGACTCGCGTTACCAAGTCATCCACAACCTCCTCGCCGGAAAACTCACCATCAATCCTGGCGTGGACGGCGACACCGCAATCAAGGTCGCCCAAACGGCCGCCCACGCAGGCACGCCGGCCCGCAAGGCGATGGAGCTTCTCGCAGATCCGCCGGAGTGGGAGCTTTACGATCTGGAGGCCGATCCATGGCAGTTCCACAACCTCGCCCCCGAACCCGCGCACGCCGCAACCCTCAAGCGGATGCAGGGCCTTTTGCTCGACTGGCGAAAGGAAACCCAGGACCCTTTTCTCGACCCCGGCGTTCTGGGGCAAAGGCACGCCGAAGTGAACGCGAGAGCCGCCTCTCCCGGCGCCGTCCGAAACTGAATCTCATGCCCCCACCCCACGATGCAGCGCGTCGAAACCTTCGGTCGACCCTGCGCCCCGTCGCGTGGCTCATCCTCTCCACGGTGGCGCCGATCCGCGGAACTGAATCGCCAGATGAAGCCATCGCCCGGCCGGCCGCGGACCGCCTCGCCGGCCACGAAAGACTCGTCACGGAAACCCGCGCGGCCTCGCTGAAGCTGCGCGAACAGGCACTGCGCAAGACCATCGCGAAAGGCACGGCATGGCCGGACGGCACCTGGGGCGACAACCTCTGGTGTTTCGCGGCCCTTTACCTGAACGAGAAGGTGGACGAGGCCAACGCGCGCCTGCTCAAGCGGGCGAACGAATTCCTTGCCTCGAAACCCGCCCGGCTGCCCGCCACCTCCCCGGAAGATCCGGGGAACCTGCCGTGGACCTTCTTCTCCGTGACCGACTATGTGCGCACGCTCTGCCTGTTCCATGCGAAGAGCCCGAATTTCCCGGGACGCCTGAAGCCGGAGACCGAGGCCGCGATGAAGGAGGCGCTCTGGCTCTGGGTCAGCGGGGAGAGCCGGCTCGCCGATGCCGGCCCTGACGATCTTTTTCTCTTGCTCGGAACGGAGAACCACGACCTGAACCGGCGGCCGCCCTACTATCTGGTGACCGCCCTGCTGCGGGACGACCCGGCCTACCGCGACCGGAAGCTCGCCGACGGGCACACCACGGCCGAACACGCCGCCGCTTACACGGCCTTCTTCCGCGAATGGCCGCGCCGCCGCGCGCAAACTGGGCTATGGGCCGAGGTCGGTTCGAGCACCTACCAGAAATACTCCTGGCCCGCGCTATTCAATCTGCACGAACTCTCGCCCGATGCCGTCATCCGGCACCGCTTCGGATCGCTGCTCGATCTCGCCTTCATCGAGGAAGCCCAGATTTCCGTGAAAGGACGGCGGGGCGGCGGGCTAAGCCGCGCGGAGAGCGGCCGGGGCGATTTCGAGCCCTACAAGAACCTGCTCTTCGCCCTGGAGGGCCAACCCGCCGGTTCCAGCCATTCGCGCGTCATCGAGACGAGCCGCTACCAGCTTCCCCCCGAGGCCATCCTTCTCGCCAAGCGGGCGTTTCCGGCGGCGGAGCCCTTTGCCATCCGCAACCGCGTCCTCGGCGAACTCGAGACGGCCAAGCCCGCGGAGGCGCATGGCCAGCGGCTGGCCGCCGACTCCGCCCTGGTCAACTGCGCCTGGCGCACGCCGCATTACCTGCTCGGCAGCACGCTGCAGAACCCCTCACTCGCCATGACCGACCCGGCGACCGGCGAGCCTGCCCTAAAATATGCCGGCATCTCCCGCCAGAAGCGCGCCTGCGGCCTGCTCTTCGACGATCCCGGCTCGCCAGCGATCAGCCAGATCCATCCCGTGGTCGAACACCCGGGCGGCGGCCGCCCGCAGCATTCCTTCTGGAGCGTCCAGCACCAGAACGTGCTCATCCTCCAGCGCATCGCCAGGGTCGGAAAGAGCACCCTCGGCTCCTACAACACCGGGAGGCTCGGCATGCGTTTCGAGGGCGCCGACCTCGAAAAGGTCGAAGAGGAGGGCTGGATCTTCGCCACCAATGGCAAGGCCTTCGTCGGCGTGAGGTTCCTCGATGGGAAGCACGAGTGGGACGAGAAGAAGATCGTGGCCCACCCCGCGAACTTCACCGGCCCCGGCGACACCACGCGCATCCTGATGCACGCGGGCGACCTCGCGAGCCACCGGTCTTTCGCGCAGTTTCGCGACGCGGTGCGCGCCCATCGGCTCCAGGTCACCGCCGACAGGGTGGACTACCGCTTCGGCGATAAAGCGCGGATCGAGATGACGCGCTATGACGCCACTCGACCGGAGACCTTTACCCTGCCCCGCATCAACGGCGCCCCCATCGACCTGCGCCCCGCCGCCACCTACCAGAGCCCCTTCCTCAATGGCGCCTTCGGCGCCGACCGCGTCACCGTCACCGTCGGCCCCATCACGAGGGTTCTGGATTTTACGGGGGAGGGCAGATGATCGCCATGCCTCGACACCCCCCACAGGTCCCAACCGGCATGAAATCCACACTTGCCGGCATCCTGCTCTGCGCGCGCGCAGTCTCACTCCATGCTGCTGCGGAGGCCGATCCGATGGTCGTGGCGAGGCGCCTATGGACGATGTCGGCCGATTCGGCGGCGCAGTTCGAGGTGCGCGGCGATGTGAAGCTCGGTGTCTCCGAGGCGGGGGCGACGACCGCCGCGCGGTTCGACGGTGGCTCGCTTGTCCTCAAGGAGGTCGCGCCGCCCCTCCGCGACATGTCCGCGTTCACTCTGCGGGCGCGGGTCAAGCCGGACGGCGATTGGATCGCCGGGACGCTCCTCAGCCAGAGGGGACCCGGCAAGCAGGGCAGCGGCGCATTCGACTTGGCCGCCTGGCACATGCCGTTTCTCGACCGCCGGCACCTCGCCTTCCACGGCATGATCAAGAACGGCCTCCCGCCAACCGCGAAAACCTACTTTTCTTCCGTGAACATCGGCCAGGAGGATTTCCCGGTCGATGCGTCCGGTTGGCGTGACATCCTCATCCGGCGCTCCGCCAAAGGCCCGCTCGAACTCTTCCTCGACGGACGCCGCGTCGCCTCGCGCTCGCAGGGATGCATCCTGCCGGGGGGTCTCTCCTGGTCGTTCACCGGCAAACCGTCGCCACTCGTCATCGGGGCGGATGCCGACGGCGGGGATCCCTTCTGCGGATGGATCGACGAAGTGGCGATCTGGGACCGTGCACTCGGGGACGAAGAACTCGCCGCTGTGTGTGGCACGGATGCGATTGGCGATGGGATCCTCCCGCAGAAGAGCCTGGCATATGACGCGGCCAAACGGCGCATCTTTGGGCCGGGCGTCCTCGCGCCGGATTCCGACCCCGCCGACCGCTACGATTGGGTGGACAAAAAACTCCCCGCGTTTCATGCGGAGCTGCTGCGGACCAACCCGCACTACCCGCGCTACCACCTCGCCCTGCCGGGCCAGCAGTGGAACCCGATCGCGTTCTTCCACAAGGGCAGATACCACGTCTTCTTCGGATGGACCCCCGGCGGATGCTTCCGCTACTTCGACGACGCCAACGAGAACATCGTCTGGCAGCACATCAGCAGCGAGGACCTCATCCGCTGGACCATCCATCCGATGCCGATCCGGCACCCGCATTACCCGAACGAGAACGGGTTTTTCTTCGACAACGGCAAGGGCGAGATGGTCGTCCTCTACTACGGCGACAGAGGCTATGAACCGCGCATGGCCGTGAGCCGCGACCCGGACCTCGCGCGGTGGGAGGCGTTTCCCGACCTCGTCAAATTCCACGGTGTCCCCGAGGAATACCAGTGCCGCCACGACCCCTCGGGCGTCTTCAAGATCGGCGACACATGGCACCTCATCGCCGCCACCGTCCGTCCGCAGGCCGGCGCCGCCGGGGTCCCGCTCTACAAATCCAAGGACCTCCTCAGTTGGGAGTTTTCCGGGGAATTCCACAGCGACGCCACCGGACGCCCGGTCAACGAATGTGGCCAGCTCCTGCGGATCGACGGCTGGGACGTATTCACCGCGATCCACGATCTCGCGAAGGGCCAGCAATACCTCGCCGGAAGAATCCGCCCCAACGGCACATTTGACAAGAAATCCGGCGGCAGTCCGGATCTGGCGTCCGATAGTTACAACTGCGTGACCACCGCCGTGAACGACCGGGGCGAGGCGATCCAGTGGCGTTACCTGAACCAGGTCCGCCCCTACCGCCTCTCGTCGGCAGATGGCTGGTGGAATGCCTACGGCGGCCCGCGCCGGGTCCGCATCGACGGATCGGGTCGCATGCTGGTCCGCCCCGATCCCTCGTTGGAAAAACTCCGCGGCGCACCGACCGTCCTCGACAAACTCAAGGCCGCCTCGTCCGAGATCAAACTCACGTTCGCGGCGGGCGAGACGGGCCAGACCGGCATCCGGCTCAGCGATGGCAGGAACCACATCGACGCCTTCTACGACCACGCCGAGCGCGAGATCGCCTTCGATTTTTCGGGGCTCGATGAGCGCATCACGAAGAACAAAGGCAAACCCCGCGGGCCGGTCACGGTGAAACTTGGCGGAACCGTCACGCTGCGACTGTTCTCCGACCGCTCCGTCGTCGAGCTCTTCGCCAACGACGAGGTGGCCCTCTCCAGCCAGGCGTTCTTCCACGATCCCGAAAACCTCCGCGCCGAGATCGTCCCAACCGGCGGCGCCGAGGCCAAGCCCGCCGTCGAGGCTTGGGAAATCAACCCACTCCAATGGCCCACAGAATGAACAAGACGCTACTCGCCAGCCTGCTCGTCGCGGGCGCCATCGCGCTCCATGCGGCCGACAAGCCCCACATCGTCATCATACTCGCGGATGATCTCGGCTATGGCGATCTCGGCTGCTACGGGAACATGCTTGCCAAGACGCCCCACCTCGACCAACTCGCCGCCGAAGGGGTGCGCTTCACGGATTTCTATGCACCGTCGGCGGTCTGCTCGCCCTCGCGCGCGGGCATCTTGACCGGGCGCAATCCCCACCGCGCCGGGATTTACAACCACTTGAGGAAGGGTTCGCCTGGAATGTTGCGCGCCGGCGAGATCACCATCGCCGAGTGGTTGCGCGAGCATGCCGGATACCAGACTGCCCTCATCGGCAAGTGGCATCTCAGCGACATCGAGAACCCAGCGGAACCCGCGCCATGGGAACAGGGCTTCGACACCGCGCATGTCTTCGGACACGGCAAACCCACCGCGCCCAAGGGATTCGCCACGCAGATGTATCACAACAACCGCAGCCCCGAGCCAGCGAAGGGCTCCACCGCGCAGCTCGTCGGCGATTGGTTCGCGAAGTGGGCCGACACCGTGGACAAGAAGCGCCCCTTCTTTGCTTGGCTTGCCCCACAGGAACCCCACGTGCCGCTGAATCTCCGCGCGAAGTTCCTCGCCATGCACGAAGGTGCGGGCGAGCAGCAGAACTACCAGGCCGACGTGACGGAGCTGGATGCATTGATCGGTCGGGTGCGCACCGTGCTCAAGGTGCGTGGATTGGATAAGAAGACGCTGATCCTCTTCACCAGTGACAATGGCGCTCTCATGCGCAAACCGACCGGCTACACCGGCACGAACGGCGCGCTGCGCGGACAAAAGGGCCAACTCTATGAGGGCGGCATTCGCGAGCCGGCCATCGCCTGGTGGCCCGGGGTGCTGGAAGCAGGAAACACGTGCGCCGAGCCGCTCTCCGGCCTCGATCTCTTCCCCACTTTCTGCGCACTGGCAGGCATCGAGCCGCCCGCCCGCCCGCTGGATGGCGAAAACATCTGGCCCTGCCTCACGCAGAAGGCCAAGCGCCAGCGCCCGCTGTTCTGGATCCGTGACTGGGCGGAGGACGGCCCTGGCGTGGCCTTTCGGGATGGCTCCCACAAAGTCACCGCCCAGATCAAAGGAGGTTTGCTCAGTGACGTCGTTTTCACCGACCTCGGACGGAATCCTGCCGAGGCCGCCGAGCCGCGGGGCGCAATCAGCCCCGCGGAGCAGACCCGACTGCTAACCGCCCTGCAGACCACCTTCGACTCCGTGCGCCAGGACACCGTCACATGGCCCGAACCCGGCCATGCCGCCACCCCGGCTTGGCTCGCCCCATCCGTTCCTAAAAAGAAACCCGGACCATAGAACTGACCCCATGAAGCTCGGCCTCACCACCCTCTGCGTGTTCTGTGCCTCTGTGGTGCAAACCCACACCACCGAGACACCGCGTCCCAACGTCCTCTTCCTCATCGTGGACGACATGACCACCACGATGTCCTGCCAGCGCTGGCCGGGGGCGAGGACGCCGCATATCGACCAGCTGGCGTCGCGCGGCGCGCGTTTCGAGCGGGCCTATTCCCAGTTTGCCATCTGCAACCCCGCCCGCGCTTCCTTCCTCACCGGATGCTACCCGGAGAAGACCAAGGTCATGAACCTGGAGGCCAGTTTTCGCGAGGCGCTGCCCGATGCCGTCACCCTGCCGCAGCACTTCAAGGACCACGGCTACCGCACCGCCTCCGTCGGCAAGGTCTTCCATGTGGGCGATCCCAAAACACAGCACGACATCCTGCACCGCGCCCCGCTCGCGCTGGATCAAAACATCCTCGGCGACGCCAAGAAGAACGATCCCACCGATCCGCCGCGAAAGACCGGCAAGGGCCACGACTACAACCGCAACTACGCCGCGGCCGATCGCCCGGACAGCGACTTCACGGACCACCAGATCGCCGAGCGCGCCATCGCTTCCCTCGCGCAGCTCAAGGACGGGCCATCTTTCATGGCCGTCGGTTTCATCCGCCCACACACGCCCTTCGTCGCGCCGCAGTGGGCCTTCGACGCGATTGAGCGCTCGCAGATCCAGCTGCCGCCGTTTTATGCCGGAGCCGGCGAGGACACCTCGGGGCTCCCCAAGTCCGCCCTGCGCCCGAACAACAACGTCTTTCGCTTCGAGCCTCCCACGCGCGAGCAGGCGCTCGACGCCATTCACGCCTACCTCGCCGCCGTGCATTTTGTGGACCATCAGATCGGCCGCCTCCTCGCCGAACTCGACCGCCTCGGCCTGACGGACACAACTTTCATCGCCCTCACCGGCGACCAGGGCTACCAGCTCGGCGAGCACGGTTTGTGGGCCAAGCAGACGCTATTTGAGGAAGCCAATCATGTGCCGCTGATCTTCGCCGGCCCCGGCATCAAGCCCGGCGTCAGCCAGGCCCTCGTCGAGCAAGTGGACATCTTCCCCACGCTCGCCGCGCTTGCCGGACTGCCACTGCCCGAGCACCTGCAAGGCACCAGCCTCGTGCCCTGGCTGAACGATCCCGCCACGAAGAGCCGCATCGCCGTCTTCAGCACCATGATCGCCACGCACACGAAGGTGCTCGGCCACAGCGCCCGCAATGGCCGCTACCGCTACATCGAATGGGACGGCGGCCAGGATGGCATCCAACTCTACGACCTCAGCACCGACCCGCACCAGCTCACCAACCTCGCGGGCCAGGAAGCCCACCTCCCCATGCAGCGTCGCCTCAAGCGCCTGCTGGGCGAACATCTCGCACGCGTCTCCCGGTGACCCGCGCGCCTTGGATCCAAAACACACTACTGCCCCCGATACTGACTCGAAAATTGGGTCGCGATGTAGGCTGCGCCTTGGCGCACGCGGACGGTCGATGCGGCAGCGTGCGCCAAGGCGCAGCCATGCAATTTTCCGCCCCGGTGGTGCCCCGCAGGCGGGGCACGGGTTCTGAGCTACAAATTTTGTGGGCCGCCTGTGCCAGGCGGCAGCGGGAATGGAGTTTCCACATGAATGAGGCGGCGCGTCCCCGCGCCGGCGGCGGGGCTGACTCGAAAATTGGGTCGCGTTGTAGGCTGCGCCTTGGCGCACGCGGACGGTGGATTCGGCAGCGGGCGCCAAGGCGCAGCCTACCATTTTCCGCCCCGGTGGTGCCCCGCCTGCGGGGCA
>CAZYWZ010000056.1:0-43185 GCA_964651705.1 uncultured Verrucomicrobiales bacterium | reverse complement strand
CCAGACCACCGCGGGGCGGTTCAATCGGACGGAGGGTTTTTCAACGGGCTGCTAGCCCATCAAGGCCCCACCCAGTGATTTTCCCTGACCTCGCACTTAGATCTGTCACACATATGATAACGAACGACCTGCAAAGGGAATCTACTATGTCTATCGTATCGAGAAAACACCACTCCAACAGTTCGAACACCCTCGTGATATCGTTGGAGTCCTTCAGAGCGGTAAAGAAGTCGCGGTGGATAGTATCGTTCCGAATCCTGCCTAAGGACTCCAGCAGGACTAATAGCCTCCGTGGAATGAACTCGTCAAATGGCCTTTCGGGGTTCCTTAGGAGAGGATAGAGGATGAACCGATCATCCAACGCCTTCTGTTGGTCTAGCCGAGAAAAAAGCCTGTGCAATGCTCCCACGAGGGCGATGTACGCCCCGTCCGATACCGCAGGATTCCCGTAGACATCTTGATACTTCAGGATCACATCCCGCAGCTCCCTCGGCGCGGCGGACTCGATATCTTGGAACGCGTAGCGGCGCAATGTGGGAACCATCACGCAGGGCAGGAACTTGATTATTGACGCGATCAACCGAATCATCTCTCCCAAGGCAAGCTCGTATCTCTTTAGGATCTCGCCCGTGTCGTTGTCTCCCATGCTGACGTAGAACTCGCGCACACGCTCGCGCCACCGTTGATAGCGCGCCGCAAACGGCGTGGGAAAAAAGGCGGATACATGCCGCTCGATCTCTTCCTGTTGATCAAGAATCCTGTCCGGGGGCTTTCGTCTCGATGATCCAAAAACGGATCGCAGATTTCGTGCCACCCGGCGGCAGCGCTCACTATCGCTCTGCGCGAGACGATCGATGACGGCTAGTTTTTCTCGAATAGAGCCAGTCACGAGTCTTTTCCTATCATTGGAGCTGTATTCTTACAACTGCTAAACGGGACTTGGGATTCCACAACGCATTCACCGGCAATTAATTAAATATCAAGCAGACGATGGTGAGTGCCGGTCTGGTAGCGCGAATCGATATCATAGGTAATGCTCTGGGAACTCTTTCCGACTCAAAAAGGACTGGCTTTGAACCGCTGCTGCAAATCGACTCAGACCTTCACCGCGCCTAACAATCTATTGACCTGACGGCTTCAGCCAACAATTGAACAGGCGACCATGGCCACTGCGAGCCAGCCGATGATGAAGCCGCACGCGCCCCACTTCAGGCACGAGACACCGAGGGACTCGCCCTCTTCCAAACGGTGACCCCGCCGATGAAGTCGCATCCGCACACCGAAGGCGAGGGCGGCACCGGCGAAAGCGCCGACGCAGCTGAAGAAAAATATCACACGAGCCTGAAAGGATGGCGGCGCGATGGCTATCGCCACTGCCCCGTTTGGATCCACCGAGCCAGGTCCCATCCTTGCCTCCCCCTCGACCATCACACGCAGCGGCCGGCCCCTCGATGCCTCCGAGGCCTCGCGTTGTTTGGCCGGGTGGGCAGCATTGAGCTTCTCGATGGCCTGGTTGGAGAAACCGGCCTCGGGCGGCATGACGATGGGATCGGGACATTTGAATCCCAGTTCGACAGTGGTCTTCTCGTCGCCATGCATCACGAAATCGACCCGATCCCTGATCGCGCCCCGCGGCTTGTGGGTGGCGGCAAGAAACCGCAGGTCGCTGGGCGTGGGCACAAGCGCCCTGTTGCCGAGGGAATACCAGACATCCGCCTCGTTCCAGGGGATCTTGTTCCGCTCCCAAAAGGCCCACGGTCGACGACGTCCCGGCCGGATCGGCGCCTGGATCTGTTCCGACCAGCGGCCGGAATCCGGATCGAAAATCGAAAATCCGAACCTCCAGACCCCGTTCGTCTCCGGCGTGAATGCGTCGAACCGCGCGACCGCGACGTGGTCGGCCTTGCGCAAGAGGTAGTAATAGCCGACCTTCATCGGGGTCCGATCGACGTCCCCCGCGTCAGACCCCGACTGGGCCCTCGACAAACCCGTGTGAAGGGTGAGCCCCGCCGCCACCACCCCACCAATCAGGAACCGCAGGCCCCCGGGGATCCTTTTCTCGCAAAACCGTCGCAAGGATCCGCCATCTTGCCGCCGGTCCTGGAGCCGTCCCCGGTGGTTGACGGTAGTCATGCGCCAAAGTCTAAACCATCCGAGATCTCCCCCACAATATTTTCCGGCAGAGCCATCGAAGACATCGGGACCCAAACTTTCTGGAGCGACCGACCCCCATGGACACGGGATCCATGGGGTGCCGCCCTGAATGCGCGCCACGACCCACGCCCCAAAGAGCGCAAATATCGCGGCGATCCCCACGATGCGCCAGATGCGCCACTGGACCAGGTTGGCGCGCATGGCCATCGGACCCGGATCGCCCCGGAATTCCCAGATCAGCTTCCTCCCATCCACCTCAGTGCGGTCGGCGGTGTGCCGCTGCGGCTCGGCGGGGAGGGTCACCGCGATCGAAACCCTGAGAGAATCCATGGCCCGGCGCACGAACCAATCGGACTCGGGTTCTCCATCCAGCTTATAATTTAGGACATATCGGGTCCGGAACAGACCGCGACTCACCGTCAGGGCCGTCACGGTACCCCCCCCGGCTCGCTCATCCCCGACGAGGCTACCCCGCCGGCCAAAAAAGCGGACAGCTTTGGGTCCGCACCCCAGGCCCCATCATCCCTCGTATGTCAGGAGTTCTGGACTCCGTCGAGCTTCGACGGGGTTGTTTGCAATTTGGCCCTAATGGATATCGACGATATCGACGCGACCGCGGCCTCGATCCATCGTGTGCTGCGACCAGGTGCCTGGTTCGCGTTTGCCATCATGCACCCCTGTTTCCAGACTCCGGATGCGGCGTGGATCACGACGGACGGGATGACGGGTAGGCTCGTCCCGTCGTACTTCGCCCAGGGGCGCTGGTATTCGAAGAAAAAAACGGGAATGCGCGCTCGCGTCGGTGCTGTTCATCGCACCCTGAGCTGCTACTTCAACACATTCTCTGCTGCGGGTTTGGCGTTGGCGGTCGTGGCGGAACCGCGGCTTGCCCGGGAGTCCGGGAAGCTTGAACCCGCATACGATGTGGTGCCGGCGCTGCTCGCCGCGCGTTTCGTCAGACCCAGGCAAGAGGGGGCGTGGCTTCCATAGCGTTTCACGACCCTAGGCTCGCATCCGTCTTCGGCGGAGCCGAAGCGGTGACCCTGCATCTGATGTCCTTGCTCCTCGGTGCTGGCCATGATGTCGCCGTAATCACACGAAAGTCGGTCCGCAGCATATTGTTCCAGGAGGCGGTGGAGCGGCAGCCGCGCCTGTGCGTCGTCGAAATGGGCTTGTTCGATAGGCAAGCCGCTCCGGTCTTATCCCACGATCCCTTGGCAAAGGCAATCTGGGATTGCGACCGCCTTGCCCCAGAATCGATACGCTCCAATCTGGCGAGCCGATGGGTTTACGACAGCAACCGTTTCGACCTGGTGGTCGTGTCCTTCGTCCCCGACCTGACTCTTCTGTGCGGCAATAATCGGGTGCTTTTGAATGTATTTGGGCTGCCCCCAGACCGTGACATCGCCCGGGTCGAACGACCCCTCTTGGCCAGATGCTCCCGCATGACCTTTGCCAGCAACTACACGAAGCGCGAGTTCTGTGGGCTGTTTGATATCGAGTCGGGCGACCCGGGCCCAGTCGTGCATGCCGGGGTGCAGAGGCCATTTTTTGAAACCGCGTGCTCGGGAGAGAAAGAATTCGACGTCTGCTTCGTGGGACGAGTGATCGGACGCAAGGGGATCTACTTTATCTTGGAAGCCATGTCGAGGATGAAGACCCATGGGCGCAAGATCACCCTCGCCGTGGTTGGCGACGGGCGGGAGAGGCAGGCTCTGCAAGACAGATCCGCGGATATCGGAATCTCGGGACAAGTTCGGCGGTTTGGAGCCCTTGGGACCCGCGAGGAGGTACGTATCTTGGATCGCGCCCGGTGTTTTCTCTACCCCACTATTTTGCCAGAAGCCTTTGCCTGCGGCAACCTCGAGGCGATGGCGCGGGGTGTGCCCGTTATCACCACGAATCTGGGTGGAACCTCCGATTATGTATGTCCCCAGGAGAATGCCCTGACTTGTGAGCCCGGCTCCGCAGAGAGTCTGGCCTTTGCCATCGAAAGGGTCTTGGACGACTCTTCTTTGGTTGAGCGGCTGCGTGACAATGGACGCAAGACGGCCCAGCGATTTCACCCGGATGAGACGGGCTCGATATGGCTCAAGGTTTTCGAGGAGACGCTGCATGCGAACTCCTAAAAAAACGCCAGGAATGACGGTGCCGGGCAAAGCTCTTCGTCCCAGGCACACGGATCCAGAGTGTTTCGACCTTCAACAACCCGCGCTTGACCAACTCGACATGGAGATTAGCGGCAGCCTCTATCGCGGCATCTAAGGCGCGGTGGGCTGCATGCATGGCCCGCAGACGCCACGAAAATCGGTCCAGCGCCTGCTCGCTCCAGGATTTGGTGAGGACCTCTTCCTGTATTCCATGTTGGGGGTAGAGCAGGTTCAATCTTTGGAGTTCAAGCGCTACGCGTAGCGCGCCCGCGTAGAGACCTGCGAGATCGTCCGGCGGATCGAAATAGACATTCGCCTGCTGCACCTCCCGAATACTGCCCGACCCCCACCGCGCAACCGCCATGAGGCTCAGGGCGATGTCGTCCACGAGGGGTCCCCGCTCGAGCTTCAGGCGCCGCACCAGGGCCGGCTCCACGTTTTCAGTGCCTCCCGGATCATCGAAGAACCACTCACGCAGCATGAACGCACGCCCATGGAAGTAAGGCCGCCGATAGGCGCGTTCCCGCATTGCGTAATGGACCCTAGAAAGCCGGTGGATCAGATTCATCTTCGAAGGGAATACTGGCACCGGCTGACCATAGCTGATTTTGCACCCAGCCTCCGATTCTAGAACCCTCCGGAGTTCGCGGAGCACATTCGCCTCTAGGACAACATCCGAATCCACGAAGGCCAGATACCCGTCAAGCGTCCGCGCTTTCGCGATGGCCTTGAGCGCCTCAATTTTTCCCTCAGGGGAAGTGATGAATCGTGTGTGGAATTCGGTCACGCCCGCTGATTTGACAATCGATGTCAGGCGCTCAGAGAAATCCTCCCCTGAGCCATTCAAGCAGAAAATGATCTCGACCGGGAGACCCGCAGGAAGGCCGTCGATGGCGCCTCGCAATCCGGATGCGAAGAGACCGAAATCTTGGCCCTCGTCACGGCAGGGTATGCCAACAGTTAGAGGCGTGCCACTCATCGGAGATCAATTCACAACATGCCAAAGAAGCATAATGCGGCGAGGCGCGGACTGCCATCGTGAAGTGTGCCGATCAAAAAGGCCTGCGAGAGGTTCATGGTTGTCGGAGTTGACAAGCTCGCCCCTCGCGCGCGCGTTGCTGCTTGCCACCTCAGAATGACGATGCCAGCATAAATCAATCCCATGGACGCTTCGGAAGCGCTGCTCAAACATCGCATAGTCCGGCTCAGCGAGCCGGTGACCAAGGAAGCAGCTGATCGGTTGATCTCGCAACTCCTGTTGCTTGACGCCACAGACCACGCGGCGCAGATCGACCTGTACATCAACTCGCCTGGCGGGAACATCACCGACGGGCTCGCGATCATTGACGCGATGCTGTGCATTGAGGCTCCCGTCAGCACCATCTGCGTGGGGCAGGCGGCATCGATGGCGGCCTGGATTCTTGCGGCGGGCACCAAGGGCAGACGCTGCGCCACGCCCAACGCCGAGATCATGATCCATCAGGCGTCTGCCGGTTACGTGGGCCAGACCAGCGCCCTTCAGGTGTTTACCGAGCGAATCCTGCGTTTGCAGGGCAGACTTGTGGATCTTTTTGCCGGATGGACCGGGCAGACCGCCGAGCGCATTCGGCGGGACATGAATCATGATTTCTTCATGACTGCCGAACAGGCCCTCGAGTACGGCATTATCGATACGATCCTGAAGCCGTTTCGACCCGCTGCGGCGGGCGACGGATCCCCGGCATGATGCCCCACATCCATATTTTCCGACCCGGTGCAGATTCCTCGTGGCGGGCCGCGTTTGCCGTGACCCTCGATTCCGTGGCCGCCGAGCGCGGTGGTCTCACCGGCGACAAGGACTTCCTGGGCGCTTGGCTGCATCGGCAGATGGACTTTATCAACACGCTTTTCTGCCCCGAGCCGACGCGCGTCTTTGCGGTGAGGCACACGGTCATCCCTGACCGGGACTATTTCTCCGCAGGCCACGTTGAGATTTCACTGCTCTGCTGCTTGGAGGGCGCTTCGGAGGACGAGTTGCGGACAGCGGCCATCGACCTGCAGAGGGAAGTCGCCCGCCTGCTGGTCGGGGCGATGCCCGATTATGGCTGGCGCATCGTTACGTGCCCGGAGGAGTTCACGCGACTCTGGCGACCCTTCGAGTTCTCGGCGGCGCATGTGGCGGAAATCCGACGCCGCGAAGATGTCGTGAAGGCCGACACCATGCAGCCTCGCCCGATGCTGGGCCGGGGTCGCGCCGAGACCGGGGCCGTGTCTACGGCAGGCCGTTCGATTTTCTACATCCATCCTTTCTTGCCACGTCCAACATCCCTGGGCCGCCTGCTTAGGACTTTGCTGCAACACCGGAGCCCGGTGCTCTTTCAGGCCGCGCTGTCGCCCGTGTGGCTGGAGGCGCGGGAGCGTGACGCGATCGCATCCGAGATCGCCAAGTGCGACGATGCCACGGCGCCGCGGCGCGGTGGATCTGGCGCCGCGCCGCATCCGCACGCGGCCCAGGCCGGCGCCCTGCACGATGGTTTGCTCGAAAAGCTCGTCCGATTGCAGGACGCCCCGTTCCTGCTTCAGGTCTGCCTGGCCAGCCCGGAACCACTGCCACCGAGCATCGTGGAAACCGCAGGTGTCGAAATCACATATCCCCCATCCCATCGCAGTGGTCGGCCCGCGGAATCTTCGCCGCCGTTGTTCGGCGGCGGGTTCGATACGGTGCGTCCCGCATCAGACGACGATCTTGTGATCGCCCGCAGCAATCTTGAAAACCTCGATGTCGGATGGTGGGGTCCGACGGGTGCGCCCAAGGCCCTCGGGCGCATCTGCCAGTTGGCCGATGCGGATGAGGCATCGGCGGCGTTTCGCTTTCCGGCAGCGGATCAGGACGGGCTTGAAGGAATCGAGGTCTGCAGCGCGCGCCGGCGCCCACTGCCTCAATCTGTCGCAAGGGTCGCATCGAGACCGCCAGCCGAACGGCTGTGCCTCGGGGAAAATCGATGTTTCGCCGCCTCGCAGCCCGCCTATCTCCTCGAGGCAGACCGCCGCCAGCACATGTACGTCGTGGGGCAGACGGGCACGGGCAAGACCTCGCTGCTTAAGACGATGATCATGTCTGACATCGAAGCGGGCCGCGGGCTTGCTGTAATCGACCCGCACGGGGATCTCTATCGGGAGATCCGAGGCCTGATCCCGCCATCGAGGCAGACCGATGTGGTTCTCCTGGATCCCACGGACACGGACCACCCCGTCGGAATGAACCTGCTGGAATGCCGGGGCGACGACGACCGCCATTTTGTGGCGCGGGAAATGCGCGCCATCATGGAACGGCTTATCGAAGACCAGTACGGCCCGAGGGCCGCGGACTACGCCGGGCCGGTCTTCTTCCAGCACATGCAGATGAACATTCTGCTCGCTATGTCCGACGCCGATGACCCCGGCACCCTGCTGGAGTTTTACGAAATCTACCAGCACAAGGATTACTGGAGACGCTGGATCCCGATCCGATGGAAGGACCCGACCCTGCAACGGTGGGTGACCGTGACTCTGCCAAATCTCGATTATACCCGGCGCAATAACGCGAATGAATGCACTTGGGGCGAATACCTCAGCAGCAAGTTCGACGACTTCGTTTTCGATCCAAAGCTTCGGCTCATATTCGGGCAGAAGCGATCGGCCATCGATATCGGCGAGATCATGGACGAGGGCAAGATCCTGCTCGTCAACTTGGCTAAAGGCGAACTGGCAGAGTCCAACGCCCGATTCCTCGGCATGGTCCTGATGGCCAAAATCCAAGCGGCCGCCATGGAGCGCATCAAGAAGAAGGCGTCCGATCGACGCATGTTCTACCTGTACGTCGACGAATTCCAATCCTTGGCCACCCAGAGCTTTATCACGATGCTTTCCGAGGCGCGGAAATTCGGGCTCGGCCTAATCCTCGCAAACCAATTCTTCTCGCAGATCAAGGACCAGCGCATTCTGGAAAGCATCGCTGGTAACGTCGGAACCACGATCTGCTTCCGGCTGGGCAGGGAGGATGCCGAGGCGCTGGAGCCCCAATTCCTGCCACATTTCGATCGATTTGATTTGGCAAATCTCCCCAACTGGAATGCCTGCGTCAGGACCACCGTCTCTGGACAGATCGCGACACCGTTCAGTGTGCATACGTTGCCACCCCCGGCGCCCATCGACCCGGACGCAGGGCGCGCGATCAAGCGACTGTCGCGGAAGCGATATGGTCGACCCCGTGCCATTGTGGAGGCAGAGATCAAGGATAGCCATGCAACGAAACGACGCTCGCCATCCTCTCGGCGAACGGCCAAGATACCACTTCTGGATCGCGTCGAAGAGATCCTCGCCGGCAAGTGCTAACGGCACCGAGAAACTGAGGGAGCGATGGCAACCAAAATCAATGAAATCACCGAGATGCTCGACAGCCTCAAGATCAAGTGGCGCGACCAGGCCGGAGATGCCATCACCACGTCGTGGGCCACAACCCATTACCGTTCGCCCTCTGGCGAGGACTCTCTGGAGATCACCATCCGCCTCCTCGAGGATGGGGAACTCCTCGTCGTGCGCGCGCCGCTGGTTTTCCACCTCGACGGGCGGAATGACGCGGCCTTCCTCAGGGTCTGCGCCACGCTGCAGCGAAAGCACAAACTGGCCCGCTTCGAACTGGATAGCACCGATGGCGAAGTGGCAGCCACTGTCCCTCTCCCAATCGAGGACGCCGAATTGACCGAGCAGCAGCTCAACCGATGCGTCCGCGGCCTGTTCCGTTTCCTTGAGGATTATTACCCGGCCCTAGAGAAGGCCCGCACCACCGGCGAAATCGACGCTGCACTACTCACCGTGGAAACAGATGTGGTCGCCGAACGCCTAGCCTCCGCCTTGACACCAGACATCCTAGAGAAGGCGCTCCATCTCGCCAGGGCCCGACTCTCGGAAAAGTCCTCCCCAAGCGAGCCTGGCGCCACACCGTCCTCAAAGATTCCCCCCGTCCGGTCGACAGGTGGCACGGTGACTTAGACCAGCTGTTGTCGACCGTGCAAGAAGCGGTCACCAAACCTGCGCATTGGCTGTCGGCATCTCCCCACGATGCTCCGGGGTTTTTCTAGCTGGAATGGGCATTTCTGGACGCCTCTGGTTCGATGCCGATTGCCGTGCGTGTTGAGGGGACGCAAGGTCCACGGTGGGGCACTCGTCAGTGCCCCGGCGGGGCCAGGTTCAGATGCCGTCACCGATCGCCGTGAGAGTGATCTGGAGTGGACCACCCGCAGCCCCACGCTCCCTCAACATCCGGAGATGCTCCTGACGGGCGCGCAGCCACCCCCGCAACTGCTGGAGCGTGACAGACCGCGCCTTGACCCACCGGATGGATCCATTCGCCACGACCGTCTTCGGCCAGTTGGCGCGCCGGCGCTCCGCCATCTCCCGGCGCTCCGCGTCCCGCAGGGCCGACTGTCGCAAGGCCGCCAGGGCTTGCGGCGAGCGTTCCCGGAGGGTCTGCCAATCCTGGCAAGCCCGAATCTCGGCCTCCATCCGTTCCACGGGGAGACACAAGATCTCACACCACCTGCGCCCGCCATCCGCGGCCTCCATCCGCAGGCTGATTGACAGCTCGCCACAGAGATAGGCCACGTGGACCTGGCTCCCATCGGCGGTGGTCCCCTCCCAGGCCGTCGGATTCCTCTCGGAAATCCGCGTCAGGTGGGTGATTTCGATTTCACGTGGGGCGCGAGCCCCGTTCCGATGCCCATCCGGGCTTTCTTTCATACCGACCTCCATTGTTCCTGTTCCTTCTGTCTGCCTCTCGGCACACCGCACCCGCGGTGCTTGTTTGAAGGACGAGGTCGGTATGAACCGCTACGTCATGAGCCTACAGATGCCAGAATGGGCCGCCGCATTCAATCCAACATCGACCACCCGTCGCCACCCATGGCCCAGACTGGAAAAGTCGCTCGGCCCGTGCTTTTCCATAAGAAATGGCGCCAAGAACCGATTTACAGGGCTGCGGCACCACACAAACTGACGGCGAAACCGGATGAGGCCATGCGCACGATCGTGATACCCGACCTCCACAACTCGGTTCTCTGGGTCCGCCCATTTCTGGACCGGACGCCGCACGATGAGGTCGTGTTCCTGGGTGACTATTTCGATGATTTTGGCGACGGTCCCGAGGAAGCCAGGGAGACCGCTCTCTGGCTACGAGAAGCGATCCATATCCCAAACTCGGTGTTCCTCATGGGCAACCACGACATGCCATACCGTTTCCCCGAAGTGGATTTCCTGCACTGCCCCGGTTTCGACGATGCGAAATGCCGCGCGGTGAGTCCCATCCTAGGCGAAAGGCAATGGGCGAGGTTTGGCTTGGTTCATTTTACCCAGGGGTGGTTCCTGAGCCATGCCGGGCTTAGCGTCGCGTCGTTCGGTTACCCACAGCAAGGCTGGGGACCCGAAACGGTCGCGATGGCCTGCCACAATGCCCTTGAGAAGGCGAAGAACGGCAAACCCGACAAAGTTCTTGCATGGGGGGCAGACCGCGGCGGCCCCGATCGATTCGGCGGAATCACGTGGCAGTGCTGGTCGGCATTCCGACCGGTCAAGGGCTGGAACCAGATCGTCGGCCACACCCCGGACACCGAGGTCCGGATCCGGCGAGGGCCATCATCCGTGAACTACTGCATCGACACCCTGTGTCACCATGCCGCCATCATCGAAGATGGCGAGGTGGCCATCGTGCGGACCGACGAGGGGGCGAGACCGTGAGCGGAGGCACCGAAACGATGACGGCGAGCGAGCGAGCCGCGGCGCTGCGCCGCGAGATGCTCGGCCTCATCGGGCGGGAGGCGCCGATCGGGGGAGGGGTGCTGGTGACCCGGGGCATCAACGCCGATTTTGATGGCGGCGAGCGCGCGTGGCATGGCGATGTCTATGTCCTGAGCGGGTCCACGACGCTCCACGCGCGCCCATGGCCGGACCCGCACGCGCGCCTTCGCCTAAAACGTCCCGGCCCGTGGGAACCGCACGATCCCCATCTCGATGTCCGGCGCGGCTTCCTCGGCATCGCCCGGCCCGAGCCCTCGACCTCGCTCGTCGATTGGCTGACCCCGGCCCGGACCCCACAGCCCTTTACGCCGGCGGAAGACGATCAAACAGATTGGACCCGGCGGGCGATCGGGCGAATTCCCGAGGAGGTCCGCCGCCGGCTGGCGCCATTCCGATTCCGGCAGTGGCAACTGCTGCGTCTCATCTCCCTCGACATCCGGGCCCTCGACCTGATCGCCGCCAATCCAGCGCTCGCTTGGGCGCTGGCCTCCGGTCCCGACTTCGTGCGGGGCAACGCCACCGAGGTTTGCGCCGAGGCCGTTCGCCAGATCGCGCGCCGGCAGCGGGACATCGCCGGCTGGTTGGGTTTTCCGGCGAATGAGTCGTCCGTCAGGATACTCCGGAAAGTGCCCCCCGAATCCTGCGGTATCACGCCGCTCCAAGAACTCCGCGCCATGGCCGGCATGCCCCATTGCGCCGAGCGGCTGCGCCACCTTCGCGAGCTGCCCGCCGTGGTCATCTTGGCACTGCGCTCCCGGATACTCGGCCCCTCGCTCACCCCCGCCGTCCTCGAGCAGATCGTCGCCGAGATCGCGAGGCTGCGGCAACCATCAGCCAACGCTGATGCCGCCCGGGGCCCCACCATCGCCCACCTCTTGGAAGACACCGCCCGGATGGCACAGATGATCCCCGGCGCCAACGCCCCCCGGCCGGTCGACTCGATCACGGCCCTCCGCCGACGCCACGACCAACTCGTGGAAACGTTTCTCGCCCTCTCAAGACCGCGACCCCAGGAGCCGCCCGTCCGGCGACCGCGACCCCACCGACGGCCCGCACCCGCGCCCCAAGCCGCCGACGTTGCGCCCAAACGCCAATACCGTGGAACCCTGTTCCCTCCCCCCCCTTTCCCATCCTCGGACGGCATCGAACCCATCACCTGCGGCGCGGAACTGAATCGGGAGGGCCTGGAGATGCACAGCTGCGTCCGTTCTTATTACGGCGACATCTGCTACGGGCGCTACTACGTCTATCGGATCACCCATCCCCGGCGGGCCACCCTGGGACTAAAGCGCAACTACGACGGTACCTGGCGCATCGATCAGGTGGCGGGCATCCGAAACCACAAGGTCTCCGCGGACCTCTATTCCCACGTGGTGCAATGGTTTCAGAAATGGGCGCTGTCCGGCCCCGCTCGCAGCCCCCGCCAGCCCCCCGCGGCCCCGGCCCGCAATCCGCAGCCCGCACGCCCCCCAGAAGATCCCGCCAACCCCCGGCTTCCGGGACTGTGATTCCCGCCACGCCACAACGCTTGCACAAGGTCCCAAGGGCCTGTCGGTTCTCCAGGCTCATGCGAAGCGTTCCACTGACTCCTCTCTTGGTCACCCAACGGTCGTGATACCGCCTTTCCCAGTTCGCCGGACAGTCCTATTCTCTTGGCGTGTTCCCGAAGATCCTCGCCGTCTCGGACCTCCACGCGAACTGGGAGTGGTTCGCGTGCGTGATTCGCCATGCCCACCGCTTCGACCTGGTCTGCCTCGGCGGTGACCTCTGCGAGATCTTCATCGAACGCGCGACTCTCAAGGAACAGCACCAGTCAATTCTCCATCGCCTCTCGCGACTCGCGTCGACCGGACGCCCCCTGGCCGTGACCGAGGGCAACCACGATGTCGCCCGCCCCGGATGGCTCGGCCCAGGACCCGGCCTCGAAAGTCAGCAAATTTTCCCAGGTTCGTGCGGCTCCGCATCACTTGCGACCGTTCGCATTTTCACTAGACGTGCCGTTGGACCGCACATCAGCTGCCGATGATGGCGCACTGATTCAAACATCAGGGGTGCCAAGGGGTGCCAAATTGGTTCGACAACCATCGACATCCCTCGACAGCTACCTACGTGTTTCGACGAAAATTGAATCCCGCCCGAAGCGAGGGTTCGATTCCCTCTCGCCGCACCACGCGAATAGCCTTACGGGCCGTGAAATATCTAGGCCCTGCCGCTCAGGGACCGACGATCCTTACAGTCAGAATTCCGGCCAAAAAATCGCCCCCAAGGACCAAAAACCGCTCCCCAAACGACGCAACCCGTTGCCGCAACAACGAATCCCGTGGTCCGACCCCGACTTCCCTCTCCGACCCCGACGCCCGGCACCCGCTATTCCATTGCGGCGATCAGATCGTCAAGCGATGCGGTGGCGAAGCTGGTCGCATAGTCGCTCATGGCGTACGGGATGACCACTTCGGGTCCATGGAGCAGGGCCCCGCAGGTATAAACCACGTTCGGGACGTACCCGGCGCGCTCGGCCTCGTTTGGCTCCAAGAGCGGTTCCCGCAATCTGCCGAGCACCCGCGTGGGGTCATCGAGGTCGAGGAGGAACGCGCCCAGGCAATACTTTCTCATTGGCCCCACGCCATGGCTCAGCACGAGCCAACCGGCCCGGGTCTCGATGGGCGAGCCGCAGTTTCCAATCTTGAAGAACTCCCATGGGCGGCCGGGCGAAAGGAGCGGGATGGGCTCCTGCCAGAACCGGACGTTGTCCGATCGCATGAGCATCAGGTTCTCGTCATCCTGCCGGGAGAGCATCGTGTATTGCCCGCGGATCTTGCGGGGGAAGAGCGCCATGCCCTTATTCTGCACGGCGGGGCCATTGAGCGTGCTAAACTTGAAATTGACAAAGTCGGTTGTCTCGAGGAGCTGCGGCAGGGTGATCTTGCCGTCGTACGCGGTGTACGTGGCGTAGTAGCAGGCGCGTCCGTCGTCTTCGAGGAATCGGACAAAGCGCGCGTCCTCGATCCCGTTGCTCTGGCTCGGTGCCGAAGGGAATAGGACGCGCTGGGAGAGCTGGCTTTTCTGCGAGAAGCTGACCTCGTAATTGGATTCCGCCAGCAGGAGCATGGCCCGCGCGTCGTGCTCGGCGATAAGACCCCGCGGGCCAGCATCCGCTCCGGCCGATGCCAGGATGCGCCGAAGTTCCTCGAGAGTGAAGACGTCGGGAAGGGCCTCCAAGGCCCGCAGGCACCCGTCGTTCCGAGCGCCGGCCTCGCCCAGTTTTCTGGCAAAGAGGGCCTTTTCGTAGCCGAAGTCGGGCACTCGCTCGGGCTCGCTGACAAGGGGCGCCGGGGGGGTGAGCGCGATGCGGTGCTGCGCGCTGATGGTCCCCGAGCGGAACATGATGGACGAGATGTGTCCCTCGCCGGTGGCCCGGAGGCTAAGGATGAACCGCAGGGCGCCCGCGGGCAATCCCCCCTGGTCGGGGTGTGCCACGATGGAAGGGTTGAAGAGCGCGGCGGACTCGGGCGAGTACTCGTGCGAGAAATAGGAACCGATCAGTGCGCGGCGCTCTGGCGAGGGATGGGCGTCGGCCGAGAGGTGGTGCGCGACCGCCTCGAACCGGCCAGACAAGAATTCTTCTAGGCCCTCGTGCCGGTCCCCGAATTCGTCGAGGACCTCGCGGTGCAGAATGGCGACATCGTCGTCGGGCAGCGCGATGACGCGGCTGACGATCCTGCGCGCGATGTCCTCGGATGTCGGGAGGAACGGGCGCAGGAGCACCCGGGCGCGGTCGGGCACGAGGTTTGGCCCGATGCGTTTGGCGTGGACGGATCTGGGTCCGGGGTTTGTCATGTCGTCCGTTTCTCTAGCGTGCCTGGTCGCGCGGCGATCACGCGGACTGGGGCCCCGCGAGACCGGACATGCTGCTTTGGAGCGCCCGCATCTCGGCGAGCGCCAATAGGAAGGCCAGCGTGGATTCGGCCCCCTGGTTCTGGCTGAGGCGATCCATGTGGAGGCCGTCCCGGCAACCGCCGGTGACGGGATCGTGTAGCGCGAGGCCTATGTCGTTTCTACCGAGAAACCACTCGAAGGCGCGCCGCGCCTCGGCGGCCCAGGTCAGATCGCCTGTCGCGAGGTAGGCCTCGACGCAACAGGATACCGTGGCCTGGGCCTCGATCGGCTGTTGGTCGAACTGGGCGGGTTCCCCGCCGCGACGATAGAAACCATTCGACCCGATCGGGCGGAACGAGCCGGCGGGAGAGGTTTGGACCGCGACCAGCCACCGCAGCGCGTCGAGGCCGGTGGCAAGCATCTGGGCATTCTTCGTGCATCGTCCGCTGAGTATCAGGGCGTGGGGGAGCTTGGCGTTGGCATACGAGACCACTTCCTCGAACCACCGCCAGCCATCGCCGGCGGTCGTCGCGTAGCAGCGCATCAGCTTGTCGGTCAACACGTCGCGAGCCTGGTTGACCCGCCGGTCCCCGCCCAGTCGACTGAGGTACTCGTCGATGCCGATCAGGGCAAAGGCCCAGGCGCGGGGCGAGGTGAATTCGCTCGCCGGGGGCAGCGCCCGCTCGAAGAGGTCGGCCGCCATCATCTGAAAGCCGCCATGACCCGCCTGGGCCACGCAGAGCCCGAGCGCCCAGAGCGCGTGGCCGTGGCAATCCTCCGAACCCACCTCCTCCAGCCAGCGTCGGTCAAAACCCATGAAATTTCGGAAACGCCTGCTGCCGCGGTCGAAGGCGTGACTGAGGAACGCCGCGTAGGTGGCGGCGAGCGCGCCGAGGCGGGGCGAGCCATGGCCCTGCTTTTGCAGCATGACGGCCAGCACCAGCGCGCGGGCGTTGTCATCCGTGCAGTATCCCTCGGCGAAGTTCGGCACCGTGAAGCTCGCGTGCTGGAAGATGCCGGTCGAATCGGTCATCCTGAAGAGGTGATCGAGCCTGAGATCGGGGAGCTGCCCGGGCCGCTCGTCGAGCGACCTGATGGGCGAGAGTTTCCGCCCGATGAAGCTGTGATCTCGCCGCGCCCGCTCGAAGGTCTCCATGTACCGCATCGCCACGCGCGGCCAGACCATCTCGCGGCCAAGCTGGTACGCCCTCTTCCTCATGGAGTGGCGCAGCGGCTCGTCACGTAGCAACTCCGCCGCGGCGTCAGCGATCGCGCCGGGATCCCGGAACGGCACCAGCCTCCCGCGGTCGCCGGTCAGCAGTTCGGCCGCGTGCCAATAGGGGGTGGAGACAACGGCGTTGCCCGCGCCAAAGGCGTACGCGAGGGTCCCCGAGGTGATCTGTGCCTCGGTGAGGTAAGGGGTCAGATAGATGTCCGCCGCGCCAATGAACCTCATGAGTTCGTCGAGCTCGACGAAGCGGTTGAAGAACGCGACGTGCCTGTGCACGCCGAGATCCTTGGCGAGCAGCTCCAGGCCCAGGCGATAGGCCTCGCCCTCCTCGCGCAGCAGGTTGGGGTGCGTCTGTCCGAGAACGATATAGAACGCCTCCGGGAACTGGCGCACGATCGTCACCATGGCGCGCAGCGCGAACTCGATGCCCTTGTTTGGGGACAGGAGGCCGAAGGTGAGGAGCACCTGTTTGCCCGCCACGCTGAACTCGTCCTTGAAATAGTTCGGGTCGGCGAACGGCATGTCGGGGATGCCGTGGGGGATGATGTCGATCTTTGTCGCGGGGGCCCCGTACACCTCGCGGAGGAAGCCGGCGCCGCGTTCGCCCATGACCACGAGGCGGGTGGAGAAGCGGATCAGGTCGCGCATCACGCGCAACTGATCGGGGCCCGGTTCGCGGAGGATGGTGTGCAGCGTGGTGACAATGGGCATGCGCAGCTCGCGCAACAGCGCCAGAATATGGCCGCCCGCGGGCCCGCCGAAGATGCCGAACTCGTGCTGGACGCAGACCACGTCGACGCCGGTGATGTTGAGGAAATCCGCCGCGCGCCCGTAGGATGGCAGGTCCTGCTCGAGGATCTCGAAGCGCACCTCCGGGGGATAGGGGTAGCCTTCGGCGATATCGTTGACGGGCACGACCGGGCATTGCATCTCGGGAAAGGCATCCGCCACCGCGCAGCGAAGGTCCTTGGTGAAGGTCGCGATGCCGCATTTCCTGGGGAGATAGTCCCCTAGAAAGGCGACCCGGTTGATTATGGATGGATGCCCCATTACGATTCCCCGGAGGCCGCCACGCATGACACGGTCAGCCGCCGGGGGTAATATGGCCCAAGATACCGACCGCACCAACATTTATGTCGGCGCGCCAGCAGGGGCGGGCCCGCCGAAGATGCCGAGCGTGAGCACGGCGAGGGCGGAACGGTTCACTTTCCCGACGCTCGATCGGATCTCCCTCTCCGGTGTGGCCCGGGGTCGGTCGAGGCGTTGCAGTCCCAACCCTTTCGGCATCGCACCAGCCGTCCGGCATCGGCCAGGCTGTCAAAGACGGCCCTCATCGGCGAAAGCAACCGCCGCTCTTCGATCCGGAAAGCCCGCGAGAATCCCGCCGTGGCCCGCGCCGTGATCGCCTCGGCACTGGAACCGGGGGCGGCGGCGGCGGCGGTCAAAATCGCCTGCCTGAGGAGCGCGAGCACCGGCACCTTCGAGTGGGCGCTCTCGCAGTGGGCGCCCATCTCATCCATCCGGCTCCAGAGCGCCCCCGCCTTGCGAGATTCAATGACCGCGGTGGTCGCGTGCGCGCGGCCATGGCAGCGCATGGGCTCGTGCTCCACCCGGGCACCGAGTGACTCGGCCTCCCGCAGCGCGGCACCCAGGGCGGCGCTGGGACCCGATATCAGGGCTCGAACCAGGCGGGGCAGATCCGCCTCGGTATGGCGAGTGGAACCCACGGGTTCCATATACCCGTTTGACGCAGCCGAGGCAAGCCGTTACCCCGGCCCCAAATCCTCGCGTAAGAGATGGTTCCTAAATCGCCGGTGGCGGCGGCGCGGCAGGGTATGAGGGGGCGAAAGCGGTGCGGGGACGCACCGCTTTGCCCGCGCAAGTTCTTGAGCGATCCACCAGCCGCGTGAAGGCCGGATGTGTTCTATACTGGTTCTCGAAGATGGTCTCCTTCGCCAGGGGCTCTTTACGCGAGGATCAGGGTGAATCCAGAAACTTCATCTCGAGGGACGCTCCGGTTTGACTCGTATATCTCTCCTCTCGTGTGTCTTGGCACAAGACACGACCCCTGATTTTTTCGAGTGCGGCGCTGGGGCGCCGCTTTGGATTGCCGCGCACGGCCCGGCCTGCGCTCGCCGCCAGAGTATTCCACAGGGTTTTGACATTTGGCGCAGTTGGGGTTTGTTTGGGATGGTCTAGGCCGGACCCGTCCGGCAGCGCGCCCGCTGGCGATGCGGGGCAACCATCCCACCCCGAAAGCAAATCCGACATGAGTGCATCCCCGGCCAAGAGGGTCCTGCTGACAAGCGTCTGTCGCCCGCTGGGACCCGGTTCTGGCGACGCGCCATCGGTGGGCTACGAGCTGCTCCATCGCCAGGTGACGCGGGCGCAGGGGATCTTCAGCCCGCGCACGGTCAACGCCCAATTCTCTTTGGACTACATCGCGGAGAATCTCGATGCGCCGACGGTGGTGCTGCAGTACCCGTCAAAGGCCGAATTGATCCGCGAGCTGAAGAAGGGATACGACTACGTCGGTGTCTGCTTCGTTATGGCGGTGCTGCACAAGATGAGGGAGGCGGTCGCCCTCATCCGGCGACATGCGCCGCGGAGCAAGATCGTTCTCGGGGGCTACGGCACGGTGCTCGATGACAGCGTGCTGGCGCCTTATGCGGACCACATCTGCCGCGAGGAGGGCGTGGCATTCATGCGCCGCCTGCTGGGCGAGCCCGCGATCCCCATGCCCTACAGGCATCCCCTGACGGTGAGCTGGCTGAGGATATTCGGGTGGAAAGTCTCGGGGACCGGCAAGATATTTGCCGGGCTGGGTTGCCCCAACGGTTGTGATTTCTGCTGCACGTCCCATTTCTTTTCGCGCAAACACATCAGGCTTCTGCCCGAGGGCAAGGACATCTACGCGGTCGTCGAGCGGTATCTCGACACGGACCCCGGGCTCGTCTTTCTCATACTGGATGAGGATTTCCTGCTGAACAAGACGAGGGCGATGGCCTTTCGCGATTGCGTGAAGCGGGGCGGCCGGAACCCTTCGATCTTCGCGTTTTCGAGCGTCAAGGCGATCAGCCAATACACGGTCGAAGAGATCCTCGAGATGGGGATAGACGGCTTCTGGATCGGCTACGAGGGGGCCCGCTCGGGCTACGCGAAACAGCAGGGGCGACCCGTCGGGGAGATCATCAGAGAGTTCCGGGAGCATGGCATCACCGTGCTGGCATCGATGATCGTGGGGTTCGATTATCAGGATCGGGACGTGGTCGCGCGCGAGTTGGCCGGGCTGATGGAACTGAAGCCCGCGCTGTCTCAGTTCCTGATCTACGGCCCGGTTCCCGGCACCCCGTTCTACGAGCGCGTCATCAGGGACAACTTGCTGCAAGACGTCTACGCCAAGGACCCGGAACTATTCTACCGGCGCGCCGACGGGTTCTCCACGATGATCAAGCACCCGACGCTTTCGCCCGAGGACATCGAGGGCATTCAGAGATGGTGCTTTGAAGAAGATTTTCAGCGGCTGGGGCCCAGCATCTTCCGGGTTCTGGAGGCGCGGTTGCTCGGTTATCAGAGGCTCAGGAACTCCCCGAATCCCTTCCTGCGCCAGAAGGCGGAGTATTACGCCCGCGAGCTCCGGGTGGCGTATCCCGTATTTTTGGCGGGGCGCATGCTGGGACCCAATCGCGCGGTGCGGCGGTGGATCGGGGATCTGGAGCGTCGCATCCACGCGGAACTGGGACCGCCCGCTGGAGTGGAGCGACTCCGGTCCGCGCTTGCGGTGGGGGCGGCATTGTGGACCGGGCTCACGCTGAAACTGAACCTGTTCCAGGACCCCAAGCTGGTGCGGACCAGCTATCGGGTGCCCGGAAAACGATGGGGCGCGTTCGAGCTCTGGGAGGACATTCAGCGCAAGCTGGCGATCCCGGGGCTGTCGCTTCAGGTCGAACTGCAGCACGCGAAGCAGCAAGTCTGGATGCGGCTGGAGGGGGCACTTTCCGCCGCCGCCGCGGAGCGGCTCGGCCAGAGGATCCGCGACTCGCTGATGCACAGCAAGAGTCGCCTCGTATTGGACCTCAAGCGATTGCAAGGGGACAGTGCCGGCGACCTGAGACCGCTGATAGAGAACCTCGCGGCCTATCGGTCCCGCATTCGACTGATATTGCCCAAGCTGTCGGGCTCGCATCCCGAGTTGCTTCTGCTGGCGAGCGTCTTCCAGCACTACAGGGGCTGACGCATTCATCACGACGTGGTTCGACCGGTTTAGGTTCTGGTCCGTCGGTCCCGGCATCCCCCTCAGATCTCCCTCTGTCTCCGGTGGTCACCGCGTCTGTCCCGCCTGCGTGCCACCAGCATCATCCTTCTGAGGTCAACGCTGGTGATGAGGTGACCGCCTGAAGGGCACCGCAAAGCCATGCTGGCCGGGACCACCCTCCCTCGCCAGCCCGAAACGAGCACTATTGGGGCGGTTCACCTTCCGGGTAGGAGCCGGGATTATCGCCCGACTCCCCCCACAGACCCGGACGTGAGCCTTTAACTCATCCGGTTCCTCAGAGCGAGGTGGTTTTGTGGCCACTCCGCCATCCCCCAGGGACCGCGGCCCCAAGGGACGCACAACGTCACTGTCCTGACTGGAAGATCCGCTTTGGTTCATACCGCGTGCGCAATTCGTGGCAACGGCAGTGGCCAGCTCTCCAGCAGCTTGTCGAAGGCGGCGGATGACCGCCGCCCTTTTGAGCTTCGCCGGTTGAGCCAGTGACGCCAACTGGCACATACGTGCTCGTAGAGCGCCTCCATCTGCTTGTAGTTGCCGCGAATCCCGTAGTAGTTGTAGTGGCCGCGCAGCTTGCTGACCAATGTCTTCCATTGCCATCGGATCGGCTCGTGCAGGTTTTGGCGGCACCATTCCCAGGCCCGCTTCATCGACCGGGTCAGCCGTTTCCGGCTGGTCCGGCGCTTGATCGTCCACCCGCCTCCCCGAGTTTGACCCCAGAAGTGGGTGAAGCCCAGGAAATCGAAACTGCCGGTTTCCCGGTCGTTTCCGTTTCCGGGCGGCCCGAAGCGCAGCCGGCGCGTCTTGTCCGGGTGGACCGTGAGCGCGAACCGGCCGAACCGCTTCGGCAGGACCGCCATCACCTTCCGGGCGTCGGCGTCGTTGGCGAAGCCCAGGATGAAGTCGTCGGCAAAACGGACGAAGAAGCTTCGCCCATCCATCCGGGGTTGGACCTCCTCCTGGAACCAACGGTCCAGCACCTCGTGCAGGTAGATGTTGGCCAGCACCGGGCTGATGACGCCGCCCTGCGGCGTGCCGTCCTTCGGGTAACTGAGCCGCTCGCCCTCCATGACCCCGGCCTTCAACCACTTGTTGATCAGCCGGAGCAGGGCACCGTCGTTGATCCTGCGGCGCAGCATCTCCCTCAGATGCCGATGGTTGATCGTGTCGAAGTAGCCCTGGATGTCCGCGTCGATGACGACGACGGTTCCCAGCCAGAGGCATTTCTGCCGCAGGGCTTGCAACGCCTGATGGGCGCTGCGCCCCGGCCTGAACCCGTAGGAGCTTTCGCTGAAGTCCACTTCGTAGATCGCTCCCAGGATCATGGCCCCGGCCCTCTGCACGATCTTGTCCTCAAAGGCCGTTATCCCGATCGGACGCTGTTTGCCATCGTCCTTGGGAATCCAGCCCCGCCTTACCGGCGGGGCCTTGTAGCAACCGCTGCGCAGGGTCTGATGCAACCGCCGCAGATTACCCACCAGATCCTTGGCGTATTCCTCCGCGGTGACCCCATCGACCCCCGTGGCGCCACCCTTGCGAATCTGGCGGTGGGCCTCCCAGAGGAAGACCACATCGACCAGATGCATGAGGTTGGTGAACACAAAGCCGGGATCTCTCCTGGCCTGTTCTGTGATGCGGCGCAGCTTCGTGGATACGCTTTCCGGGACTCGACCTTCCCACGTATTTCCGCCGCTCCGCGTGTTATGCCCGGCCTCGCCTTCCCTGTCGCGGGTCGCTTGGACCTCACTTCCCCGCGCTTGCGGCCCCTCGTCGGGGCCATCGGTACTATGCTCGGCTAAGACTGCCATGCGTCCCTCGGGTGATCCTCTGCTTGTCGCTCGTCACACCCTACCCTTGCCTGCCGCCCGTTTGTTCGCTCAGCGCCGGGGCCGGACGGTGGCCCCATCGGCGTTGCCGGGATTCTTCTTTCTGTGGCGCTTCCCTTCTCGCGCCCCGTCTCAGAGGGAGACCCATGGCTCTCCCGGGTTCACGGCTGTCCCCTGTGGCGGCGTGTCGTGTTCTCAGACCCCGGCGGTGTTTGGTCCCATGGCCATCTTCAGGACCTCCCTGCTGCCTTCTCCCTGATCGAGGGGATCGGCGCTCACCCCGGCTTCCCGTGGCTGCTCCCGCAACTATACAGATCTCGGGGCTCGATAGCACAACCCACCGTCTCGCTCCGCGCGGCTACGATCACGGTCGGTTGCCCTCCCGCAAGCGCGCTTCGCTATCCCCCCGGCCGGCCAGACCTTTAGGGGCGCAGGACTTGCCCTCATCGGGCTCACCTGCTGGGACAGATTAACAGGTTTCATTCACTTCTCTGTTTCATTCCTCCTGTTCCGCGCTTTTCCCGGCGCGACGATCACCTTGTTGTGCCTTCCATATCGCCTCGATACCTGGCTGCCCCCAGAGGGAATGCAGGCATGGCGCGAAAGCTGGGAAGGCAACGTCATAGAACCACTCTCGGCGAATGCCGGGAAACCGTTGAGGGAGGGCCTCGAGAAATTCCTGATAATTGTCGTAGTCCTCGTCCACCTCGGCGTAGGTGCCGTCGCCGTCGAGGCGGAAGCCGAGGCAAATCAGATCAAATCCGAACATGTCTCTCTTGAATGCAAAGATCTCTTTCACGTCGCCCCATCGGACAGGATCTCCGAACTCGGCGCTCTTCTCGCGAGGACAACAACGGGGGTCAGGGACAACAACGGGGGTCAGCCCTTGACAATTGACAATCATTTCCAGGGGCGGACCACGGATTCCTGCGTTACATCAGGGGCTTATGCGGGAGGGAGGGCCAGATTCGACCCCTTAGAAGCGGTTTTCGACCCCGAAAATCGGCCCCAAGGGCCAAGAACCGCTCTCCAAACGACGCAACCCGTTGCCGCAACGACGAATCCCGTGGTCCGACCCCGACTTCAAACCCAAGTCGCTTGCGGTATCGCGCGAACGCTTTGGGTCGTGGGTGCTCCACCACATTCTTACACCATCCGAATGGAACCTACGGACGCACCGCGAGTCCCTCGGCCTTGGCCAACGCCGCCTGGTTGGCGTCGAAGGAGAGAAGTTCGCGCGCCCCAAGGTGCATGGCCGTGGCGACGTGCAGCACGTCAAGGGCACGGTGCGCGCCGCGCGGGGTGTGCTGGGCGGACAGCCGCTCGGCAATGCTGTGAACCTCGGGCCATTCGGCTGGGACAATCACCAGCGCGCCGCTGGCAAGGTCGTTGTCGAAATCGGCGAGCATCCGGGCGCCCTCCGCATGCGGGTATCCCTTGCGCCGGTCCCTGGCGTGCAGGGCCGTTTGATAGCGAACCGATTGCCGAAACTCGAACGCGAGCAACGACGTGAGGGCCAGGGGTTCCTGGAGCGCGTCGAAAACGGCATCCGCCAGGCGGGAGTTGTCCTGTGCCCGATACAGAGCGCAGAGAAACGACGTATCCGGGTAGGCGGTCATCCTTGCTCGCCTTCGAGTTCCGCGTCGCGCATGGCCTTCACTTCGGCGGCGGAGAACACCCGGCTCCCCCAGATCGCCTTGCGACGCTTCGCGAAATCCGGTTTCACGAGCTTGCGGCGCGGCGCCCTAGGGGCGGGCACGAGCCGGGCGAACGGCTTGCCGCGCTTCACGATCTCGACGGGCTCGCCGCTCTCGATCCATGCCGACACGCGCCGGAAGCGGTTGCGGAGGTCTGCAACGGTGGCGGTTTTCATGATAGAAGCATGTATCACGCACCGCCCGCGTCAACCGCGTTCCGCCAGGAAGCCCGTCGGGGCAAGACGGTCGGACCACGGGTCTTGGCCCTGCATCAGAGGCGTATGCGGCAGAGAGGGCCGCAGTCGACCCCTTAAAACCGCTTTTCGGCCCCGAAAATGGCGCCTTGCGGCGGGGAGGCTTCTTTGCGCACCTCGTCGGGATTCAGTGCCCTGGGCCAGAGGGCGAGTCCGGCGATCCTGCCCTTGAAGTACATGGGGTTGGGCTGGTGCTCGCGTCGCCCGAGGCGCAGTGGGAGGTCGTTAACGAGCGGGCCGATGCCGGACATGTCGTGCGGGCCACCGCTGGGCGATCCGTCGACGTAGGTGGCGCCCTCGGTGCCGCGCCGGACGAAGGCGAGGTGAATCCAGCGGCGGTCTTTCACCGAGCGCGCCGCGGTCGAGAAGTACGTGTTGTTGATCCGGAGCGCGATGCCGCCCGGGGCATCCGGGCTGCCATCGCCGAAGGACCACTGGTCGGGCGCGCCGAAGCCGTTGCCCTTGGAGACGATCACGCCTGCCCTCTCGCGCCATATCCAGACGCACAGCGTGAAGTCGCCGGGGCCGAGGTTGAGGTCGTCGGGGCCCTCGGCGAAGCCCTGGGCGCCATCGAGCACCAGCGCCGAGGTGCCGCCGGGCCCGGCGCCGGCCTCGACCTTCGCGCCCCCGTGAAGATTGGCGCCACCGCCGCCGCCGGACGCATCCTCCAGCCACTCGTCGCCGGCTGGGGCATCGAGGGAATATCGCACCGTGAGGTCGAAGCGGCCCACCGGAAGGGCCGTCTCGTCGGCGAGGCGATTCCGCGCCGCCGACTGGTCGGCGACCCCGACGACCCGGAGGGCGCGCTCCGCGGCCGGCGCCATCCCCTCGACATCCAACTCAACGGCGGCGGGACCCCGGTGGCGGATGCCGCTCACCGACACCGGCGGTTCGAACCGATAGTGGGATAGCTCTGCGGATGACGCCGCGTCCACGGGCTCGCTGAACGCCACGCGCACGCGCCGTCCATCGGGTGAAACCCGGACCCCGGTGACCTCGGGCGGTTTGCGGTCCGCGGGCGTGACCACCTTGCGCACCGACGCGGGCCCGAAGCGGGAGAAGTCCCCGATGCGGGCGGCGACGCGATACCGGTAAGCCGTGAGCTCGGTCACGGTCTGGTCCACCCACCGCGGTTCCCCGCAGACGCCGAGGATCGTACCATCGCGCGACACCACGTACTCCGGCTGACCCTCTCCCGAGACGGGCTCCCACTCCAGCGTCACGCGATCGTGCGAATCCGCCCGGCCCCGGAGGTGGGCCGGGGCGGGCGTCGGGGCGGGCGGGCGGCGCCGTTCCCCAAACTCGGGCGGAAAGTCCTTCGTCAGGCCGATGTTCTCGTAATCCATCCGGTCCTGGCGGAAGCCGGGCCTCCAACTGACATTCTCCATCTGTGCCGAGGCCTCGTTGTCGGGGCCGTTGCTTCGGAGTGGCTGGCCCTGTGACCGGACGATCTCGACGTTTCGGAAGATCTGGTCCATCGCCATCTTCGGCCAATCCAGGAAGATCCCGTCGGGGGGGATGTCTTGCACCGAGGCGATCGTGGCGGTGTCGGCGACGGTGATCTGCTCGAACACGTTCACGTTGCCGTCGCCCGGGTTGTTCAGGCCCGCCGCATGCAGCGCGCCCATGTCCCCCCCGTCCTGGCCGCAGCGGGAGACCCGGATGTGGTGGAATCGGTTCCCGCGCGCGGGCGGGTGCCCGGTGGTGATCGGCGGACCGTACTGCGCGCCGGTGTTGCCGCGGACGGTGATGGCGTACCGCACGGAGTTGTCGAGCTCGCAGTGGGACACCTCGTTGCTGCTGGCGTTGAAGACCGTCACGCATTCGGCGTACGTATGGAGTTCGCCGACGTGGCTGATCCGGGTGTTGTGGATCGCGTTGTTCTCGCACCGGTCCTGCGTGGGACCCTTGCCGCCCGGCGCCAGGAATCGGTTGCAGAGGCTCACGCCATTCAAACCCATGTGCTCGATCCAGCATCCGGTCACCCGGTTCCCGACGTTGTGGCCGATCATCATGACGCCGCTGCGGCCGCCATTCCTGAGATGGCAGTCGCGGATCTCGATGCGCGAGGCATTGTTGAACCAGATCATCGCGCCATCGCTCATGCCGTTGTATGCCCACAGGGCCTGCGGGGGCGCGTTGTCGGTCTCGGCCAGGGCCAGCCCATCGAGCGCGATGCCCGAGACGCACAGATCGCGCGATTTCCCGCGGAACTCGATCATCCGCCCCAGCACCGGGCGGGTGATCTTCAGCCCGTCGGGATGCCCCTCGCCCTCCGGGATGTAATAGAGCGCCTGCTCCTTCTCGCTCACGAAGAACTCGCCGGGGGCGTCCAGAAACCCGAGTTCGTCCTCGAGGAAGAAGCGGGCGCCGACCCCGACCCCGTGGATTGGATCGACGTCGAACGTCAGGCGCCGCGCCTGCGGGTCGATCGCGGTGACGGCATGGACCTCGCGCACCCAGTCGCACTTCCCGCCCGGGAAGATGTGGAGGCGCATCTTCGAGACCTCGCTGATAGGCGGCGCATCCTCCGGGCCGTACTCCAGCCACCCCGGGCCACGGCTCCGGTTCTGGGGCCTGTCGGTCTGCTTCGGGGTGCCATCCGTCGAGATCGCGTATCTCCCCAGCGCCACCGGAAACCGGGGATCGCGCTCGAGGTTCGGAAATCGCGCCTTGTGGGCCCGGCGCCCATTCTCATACAGCGTGTGACACACGGTCTTCGGCGGGAGGCCCACCTTCCAAATCCGGTCGCGATGGGGCTGCCATCCGGTGAGCGGCTGGCTGCCGAGGATCACCGCCTTGCCCGGGCCCGCCGCGCTGCGGTAGATGACCCGGAACCCGTTGCGCCCGGAATCCGTCTCGGTGAACACCAGTGGCCGCTCCATGCGGTATTCGCCGGGGCCGATCTCGACGATGACGTCGCCGCGCATGTCGCGCGCCAGGATGCGGGCCGCCTCCTGGGCCCGGTGCAGCGTCCGAAACGGGGCCCCGCGCGTCCCCGGCGCCGCGTCGTCGCCCGCCGGGCTCACGTGCAGCCGGCGCTCGTTGACCGAGCACGCCGCCAGCAGCAGCGCGGGCGCGGCCAACCATACCCGCCAGCGCCCCGCCGCGATCCGTCTTCGCATGTTCCTCGATCCGTCGCGCCCCTGGGTGTTTCGCAGCATGGCACGAGGCTAACAAATCGCCGGGATTCGAGAAGCCCATCGTCTCGATTTCCGCGATCGCCCGAGAATTCGTGGTTGAAAAGGTCCCCCATCGACCGCAGATTGAGCGCCTTGGGTGCGGGCGCGAGTCCGCGCTCGCTGGAGTGGCGGAGTAGCCAAGTGGTAAGGCAGGGCTCTGCAAAAGCCCCATTCGCCGGTTCGATTCCGGCCTCCGCCTCATCCCTCCAGATGGGCGTTCAAGAGCCATGAGACCATGCGGCAACAGGTGTCCGGCGCCGGCCAGCCTTCTGGCCCTGGCGTTTGCCGTCGCCGCCTGCACGCCACCGCCGCCGCCGCCGGCCCAACACCCCCTCGATGTCCGGGGAGGATTCCGCGATGTGCGTTTCGGCCAGGCGCCCAACCAGATCCCGGGCCTCGACCTGAACAAACCGATATCCCGCGACCCGGCTTCGCCCGACCACCTCGTCTGCAAGCGCACCAACGACGATCTCCGGGTCCGTGACCTGACGCTGAAGGAAATCCGTTATGCCTTCTTCCGCAACCAGCTGACGGAGATCAACCTGCTCTGGGAGCCGCGGTCCGGCACCGACCCCGCCACGCAGCCCGCGATGTACCATTTCTTGACGAATGAATTCGGCGCGGCGAGTTCCGAGGGACGGGACGCCGCGCGCAACGAGTTTCGCGCGGTATGGGAGGGTGCCGCCGTGCGGCTGACGCTCGTGGAATCCCCGCCCCAGGACCGCATCGCGGGCCGCGGCGTGGCCACGTTTGTCTCGAAGCCCCTGGCCTCCCAGCGCGATGCCGCCTCGGCCCAATCCGCCGGACAGCGGCGGTACGGGTTCTGAATGTCGTCCGGTGCCTGAACCCACCGGGGCGGAAAATTTGTGGCGAAGCCGCTTCCGGCTTATCCCGCGCCGAAGGGCGAAGGCCCTTCGCTACTAGCAAGTTACGTCGTATTTTCGAGCTAGATCCCATGCCCCGCAGGCGGGGCACCACCGGGGGTGAAAATGTAGGGCGCGAAATCCCTTTCGCGCCACGGGCAACCGGCAGGGCCCTCGTGGCGCGGATGGGAATCCGCGCCCTACAGGCCGATCCCGTGGCCGATTTTCGAGTCAGCCTCTCCGGCTCTGTCTGGCGACCGCGGCGGCCATCGCCTTGAGGTGGGCGGGGGTGGTGCCGCAGCAGCCGCCGATGAGGCGAACGCCCGCCGCCACGAGCCGGGGCACCAGCGCGGCCATGTCCTCGGGCGTCGCGTCGTAGACGGCGCTATCGCCCTCCATCCGGGGCGACCCCGCATTGGGTTGCAGGATCACGGGCGCGCCTCCGGCGGCCGCCACCAGCGCGTCCGCCAGCGACACATAATCCTCCAGGGTCAGCGAGGTGCCGCAGTTGGCCCCGACCACGGCGGCCCCCGCCGCGCGGGCCTTCCCGAGCGCATCGGCGACGTCGTTCCCCATCATCGTCCGGAACGAACCATCCGCCGATTTCTGAAACGCGTAGGTCGCGATCACCGCCGCCGCGCCGGCCTCCTTGGCGGCGCTCACCGCGACCTCGACCTCCGCCGGATCGCTCATCGTCTCGACCAGGATCGCATCCGCCCCGCCCTCCAGCAGCGCCCGGATCTGCCGCAGGAAGATGTCGCTCGCCTGCTCCCTGGAGGTATCCCCGATCGGTTCCAGGAAGTCGCCGAAGGGACCCACATCCCCGAGGACAAATCCGCCCGAGGCCGCCGCCTCCTGGGCCAGGCGCGCGGCGGCCGCGTTCAGCTCGGCGGCTCGGTCCTCGAGCCCATGCCGCGCCAGGGCCGAGGGCGATCCCCCGAAGGTGTTGGTCGTGATGAGCTCGCACCCCGCCTCCCGGTACGCCCGGTGGATCGCCAGCACATCGGCCCCGCGATCCACGTTCCAGAGCACCCCGCATTCCCCGCTGCGCAGGCCCCTGGCCATGAGCTGGGTTCCCATCGCGCCATCGCACACGAGCGGCCGGCGTTCGAGTTCTTCGAGCAATCGGCTGTTGGCCATGGCCCGATTATAAGCGGTCGGCCGGCGGGGCGGCAACCGCAATGCGCAAAGTTGCTCTCCGGCCAAAGAACCGCTAGGCTCTTTTTTTGGGCATGAGGATCTCCTTCGCCAAGATGACCGGAGCGGGCAACGACTTCGTGATGCTCGACAACCGCGGCGGCGCGCTGTCCCTAGACGGGGACGGCATCGCGCGGCTCTGTGACCGCCACTTCGGGATCGGGGCCGACGGGCTGCTGGTGGTCGAGCCCGGAGCGGGCGGCGCGGAATTCACGATGCGGTATTTCAATGCCGATGGGGGCGAGGCCGAGATGTGCGGCAACGGGGCCCGCTGCTTCGCGCGTTTCGCGCGGATGCTCACCGGCGAGCCGGGCAAGCCCCTGGATTTCCAGACTCGCGCGGGGCGCATCCGCGCCGAATTCGACGGGGAGCTGGTGGCGGTGAACCTCACGCCGCCCCGCGACCTGCGGCTCGGCGGCGCCATCCACACGCGGCACGGGGGCGAGCTCGAGGTCCACGACTGCAACACCGGGGTCCCCCACGCGGTCCTATTCGTCGAGGACGCCGACCGGGCCATGGTCTCGGAACTGGGCCGGGAGATCCGCTTCCACCCGGGCTATCAGCCGGCCGGGACCAACGTGAATTTCGTGCAGGTCCTCGGGCCGGATGCGATCCGGGTACGCACCTACGAGCGCGGCGTGGAGGGCGAGACCCTGGCGTGTGGCACGGGAGTCTCCGCGAGCGCGATCGTGTCCCACCTGGCCCGGGGCATCGCGCTCCCGGTGCGGGTCCTGGTGCAGAGCGGCGAGCGGCTGGAGGTCGACTTTCGGGTGGACGGCGACGCGGTGACCGACGTCAGGCTCAAGGGTCCGGCCACGCTCGTCTTCACGGGTGAAATCGAGGTGTGACATGAAATTCACGGGAACGTACACGGCGCTGGTGACGCCATTTCGCGGCGGGGTGGTCGACGCGACCGCGATGGGCGAACTCATCGAGAAACAGGTGGCCGCCGGCGTCGATGGCATCGTGCCGGTGGGCACGACGGGCGAGTCGCCCACGCTCTCGCACGAGGAGCACGTCAAAGTCGTCGAATTGGCGGTGCGCCGCGCCGACAAGCGCTGCAAGGTCATGGCGGGCACGGGCTCCAACTCCACCCGCGAGGCGATATCGCTGACGCACGCCGCCGAGCGCTCCGGCGCCGATGGCGCGCTGCTGGTGTGCCCGTACTACAACAAGCCCCCGCAGGAGGGCCTCTATCGCCACTTCGCCGCCATCGCCGAGGCCACGGATCTCCCCCTGGTGCTCTACAGCATCCCCGGGCGATGCGTGATCGAGATCGCCGCCGAGACCGTCGGGCGCCTCGCGCGGGATTGCCCCAACATCGTCGGCATCAAGGAGGCCGGCGGCAAGCCCGAGCGCGTCGGGCAGCTCAGGGCCGCGTGCCCCGAGGGATTCACGATCCTCTCCGGCGATGACGCCATGACGATCCCCTTCATGCGCGGGGGCGCCTCCGGCGTCATCAGCGTCGCCTCGAACCTCATCCCGGGCGAGGTCGCGCGCCTCGTGCGCCTCGAGCGCGACGGCCACCGCGCCGAGGCCGACGCGCTCAACGCCATGCTCGCCCCGCTCTTCCGCGACCTCTTCCTCGAGACGAATCCGATCCCCATCAAGGCCGCGCTGGCGATGAAGGGCTGGATCGCCGAAGACCTGCGCCTGCCGCTCGTCCCGATCTCGGCCGAGAACCGGGCGAAGCTGGAGGCGACGATGCGCGGCGGGGGCTGGCTATGAGCGGGACTCCCCTGACCATCGTTGGCGCGCGCGGCCGCATGGGCCACGCCCTCTGCGCGCTGGCGCCGGAGTGCGGCTTCTCCCTGGCGGCGGCGGTCGACCAGGGCGACGATCTGGAGGCGGGGCTGGACGCCTGCGCGGTCGCGATCGACTTCAGCGCCCGCGAGGTCTCGCCGCGCGTGGCCGCGAGGATGGCGGCGCTGGGCAGGCCCCTCGTCATCGGCACCACGGGCCTGGACGCGGAGGCCCGGTCGGCGATCGGGGCCGCGGCCGAGCGGATACCGTTGGTCTTCGCGCCGAATTTCTCCATCGGCGTCAACACGCTGTTCTGGCTGGTGCGGCGCGCGGCCGCGGTGCTGGGCGAGGGCTTCGACATCGAGATCGTCGAGATGCACCACAACCAGAAGAAGGATGCGCCGAGCGGCACCGCCGCGCGGCTCGCCGAGATCCTGTGCGAGGCCCGCGGCCTGGACCCGGCGCGCGACGTCCGCCACGGGCGCGAGGGCCTGGTCGGCGCCCGCCCGCGGGCCGAGATCGGCATGCACGCGCTGCGCGGCGGCGACGTGGTCGGCGACCACACCGTGCACTTCGCCGCCGCTGGCGAGCGCCTCGAGATCTCGCACCGCGCCTCCACGCGCGACACCTTCGCCCGCGGCGCCCTGAGGGCCGCCCGCTGGGCGCTCGACCAGAAACCCGGCCTCTATTCCATGGAGGACGTCCTCGGCCTCCGGGATTGAGTCCCGCCGGGAGCCGGATCGCCCGATGGGGAAGTGGCAAGTCGCGGGACACCGATATCGCGCCCATGGAAACCGCCGTCGCGCTTGGGTCGAATCTCGGCGATCGCGCCGCGCACCTGCGGGCCGGGATCGCGTTCCTGGAGGGCCTGTCCCGCGATGGGCGCGCGGAGGTCTCGCGGTTCTACGAGACCGAGCCGATGGATTGCCCGCCGGGCTCGGGGGCATTTCTCAACGCGGTCGCCATCATCGATTCGGGCCTTGCGCCGGAGGCGCTGCTGGCGCGGATGCTCGAGTTCGAGCGGGCGCTGGGTCGCCCGGAGCGCCGCGCCCGCAACGCGCCGCGGCCCTTGGATCTCGACCTTCTCTACTACGGGGATATGATCTGCGATACGGCGGCACTGGCCCTGCCGCACCCGAGGCTGGCGTCGCGGCGTTTCGTGCTGCAGCCCCTGTGCGACCTGCGCCCCGGGCGGGTGTTGCCGGGCCAGGAGAGGACGGTCCGAGAATTGCTGGCGGCCTTGCCAGAAGAAGGGATATTGCGCTGTGACCCGAGTCACCGTTGAGAGCGTGAGGGCGGCCAAGGGGCGGCATCCGAGGTTGCTGGCCCTGACGGCGTACGATTATCCCATGGCGCGGTTGCTCGACGACGCCGGCGTGGACATCCTCCATGTCGGCGATTCGCTCGGCATGCTGGTCCTCGGGCACGAGGACACCACCCGCGTGACGCTCGCGGACATGGAGCACCACGTCCGCGCCGTGGCGCGCGGGCGCCGGCGCGCGCTCATCACCGCCGATCTGCCGATCCATTCCTATGACGACCCCGCGGGCGCGGTCGCCAGCTCGCGGCGCCTCATCGAGGCCGGCGCCGATGCGGTGAAGCTCGAGGGTGGCCACGAGATCGCGCCGCAGGTCCGCGCCGTCATCGCGGCGGGCATCCCGGTCCAGGGCCACCTGGGGATGTTGCCGCAGCGCATCCGCGAGGAGGGTGGCTACCGCCGCAAGGGCAAGACCGAGCGCGAGCGCGAGCACATGATCCAGGATGCCGTGGGGCTCGCCGAGCTAGGCTGCTTCTCGCTCGTGCTGGAGTGCGTCGTGCACGACGTCGCCGCCGCCGTGACCGCCGCCGCGCCAATCCCGACGCTCGGCATCGCCAGCGGCGAGGGATGCGATGGCGAGATCCGCGTCGTCCACGACGTCATCGGCCTCTTCCCCTGGTTCGTCCCCCCGTTCGCCAAGCCCCTGGAGCACGTCGCCGACCGCATCCGCGATGCCGTCGCGGCATTCCGGGAGTCCATCGGCTAGGAATCTGCCGGACTTTGTCCGACAGATTCCTAGCCCTGGATGAGGTCGACCGCGCGCGCGATATCCGATTCGGTCGTGTAGAGGTGGGGCGAGAGGCGGATCCACTCGGAGCCGTCGCGGGTCCAGCGCAGGGAGGCGGTGATGCCGCCATCCGCCAGTCGGGCGAAGAGGCGTCTCATCTCCGCCCCGGGCTTCCGGAAGGTGATGATGCCGCCGCGGGTGTTCTCGGGATCGGCGGCGAGGAATTCGAAGCCCGCGTCCCGTAGCGAGGGGACCGCGATGCGGCGCAGGCGCAGGAGATGGGCCTCGATGCTCTCGATGCCGAAGGCGCCGAGGAGTTCCAGGGACGCGGTCATGCCGGCGATCCCGAGCATGTTGCGCACGCCGGCCTCGTACCGCGCCGCGCCCTCGATGGGCTCGATCCGCTCGGAGGCGAGCAGGTGCGGCGATCGGATGTTGTCCGCCCCGAGCAGGGCGGGCCTCAGCAGGGGCTGCGCGCGTTCCCTGACGATGAAGATCCCCGCGGCCAGCGGGCCAAGCATCCACTTGTGCGAGTCGGCGGCGACGAAGTCCACCGCATCCAGTGGGGTGCGCACGGCGCCGAGGGTCTGTATGCCATCCAGGCAGAACAGCGCGCCGGCGTCGTGGGCGATCTTGCCGATGGCGGCCACGTCGATCGGGTGCCCGCTCAAGAAATGGGCGGAGGCCAGCGCGACGAGGCGGCAGCGCGGCGTGACCGCGGCGGCCACCAGATCGGGCGTGATCTCGCCGACGCGGGCGGGGCGCAGCGGCACGGGCCTGACGCCGAGCCTTTCGAGATCGCGCCACGGGTAGACATTCGCGGGATAATCGTCGCCGTAGCACACCACCTCGTCGCCGGGGCGCCAATCGATGCCCCTGGCCACCAGGCCGAGGCCGAGGCTCGTCGGCCCCAGCAGCGCCACCTCCGATGCGCGGACCCCGAAGAGCGCCGCCGCCACCTCGCGGGCCTTTCTCAGCCGCGCCTGGAAATCGACCTCCTGGTGCATCAGGGCGGCGTTGCGCGCCTCGGCAGCGATCGCATCCGCCGCGGCCTGCGGCAGGGGGCTGACCCCGGCGTGCGCGAGGAAGAGCTCTCGCCCCACGATGGGAAACAGCCTGGCCCGCAGCGCCGGATCGCGATGCAGTTCGTGGAGGGAGATGCGCGCGGGCCGCGGGCTCTCGTCGCTGGGCATCGGGGCGCCTCGCCTACCAGGAGATCAGCTGGATCGGGCCGGAGGCGATGGCCTCGGCCTCCTCGACCGTCAGCCACCGCTCCTGAAACTCGGGGCCCCACGAATCGGATATGGCGATCTCCTCGGTCTTGGCGTTGTAGCCGATGATCATCCGCATGTGGCCATTCTCGCGGCTGGGCTTCAGGTCCTTGGCGGCCTTCCGCTGCTCCTTCAGTTTCGCGATCCAGTCGTTCCAGTCCGTGACCTTCTTCCGGTCCTCGGTCCGATACATCAGGTCGCGCTCGAATTTGAGATCCACCAGCACGCTCCACATCAGGGGCAGGCCCTCGTCGATGTGCGACGCGAGCTTGCGGATGTTCGGGCCCCCGGAGACCGAGTCCAGCCGCCGCCCGTTGCGCTGCACGATGTCCTCGGCGTTGGCCGTCATCACGCTGACGATGGTGCCGCCGCCGAACTGGGTGCCCCCGGCCATCGCCAGGACATACATGTCCGCCGGGATGCCCATGTAGCGCAGGAACCTCTCCCAGGTGGCGGGCACGCAGAATCCCTTCGGCCCCTGGTCCACCATCGGGATCTGCGTCACCACCACGTCGCCATTCGGGCGGCGCTCCACGCGCCCCTTGAGCATCGCGCGCAGATCGGTGTCTTTCACGCGCTCGGGCTTGCCCCCGCTGTCGGCCTCCGCGACCGGCAGGATGCGGACGCCGACGTACTCGTCCTCCGGCGCCGCCAGCAGGATCGCGTGCCCCTTCCAATCCCAGCGCAGCACCTTCTCGCGCGTCGCCTTGCTCTGGCCAAACCGGTCGCGCTGCGGCTCGCCCAGCGCCTCCGTCAGCGCCTTCTCGATGGTCTCCTCCTCGGCCTTCAGTTGCTTCGGGAACTCCTTCAGCGCCTTCTTCATCTTCTCCTGCATCGCCTTGCGCGCGTCCTTGTCCTGCGCGAACGAGTCCAGGTCGCTCGTGATGAACGAGCCGGAGACGTCCCCCTTGTTCAAGAACACGATGGAGAATCGCGCGGCCTTGCCCTCCTCGCCATAGAGGGCGACAGAGAACGGTCGCGCGCCGAGCCACCGGACGTCCGCCCCCGCATAGAGCCGGTAGCTGCTCAGCGTCGCGGTCTTCGACTCCTGCGGCACCTTCGCCCGCGCCGCGACATCGGCATCCGCGTCGTCCCAGAGGTTATCGTCCGCCCAGATCTCCGCGCCGAAGGCCTTGTTCAAGGCCTCGAACGTCGGTTCCTCGGCGCTCGCCGAGGCGGCCAGGGCCCACAGCATCGGAATCATCGCACCCCTCGCGCTCATGCGGTGGATCCTGCCAGAAGCGGATGGGGGTTTCAATGCCGGAGGAGGCGTCCGGCCGAAGTCCGCCCACCCAACTCGAAGATCCCCATTGCCCGCAAGAAGCGGCCCGGGGACGGTCCGCACTCCAAAGGCCTTCGGCCGAAATGCGGCAACAACTCAGGGCGGTGGCAACATCTTAAGGTACCGCGGCATTTCGCGCGCAGCGCTTTGGAGTGCGGGGCGTCCTCGCACCGCTTTGCACCGCGGGAGGCCGGAGACATTCATCCCCCGATGGTCCCGCCCAAAGGGCGGGTTCCCGCCGCGGAAAAGGAGGCGGGGCGCCACCGTTCGGCGGCGCCCCGCCATCGGGCGCGAGGGCCGTAAGCCGGATTCTGTTCCGGCGGGCCGGCTTTCGCCCGCTCGCCGGGACGGCCATTTCTCTTCCCGCCTTGCGGCGGGACCCCGGTTTCCCGGTGGTGCGACTAATACCCGGGGCGCACGCGCGAGCCACGCCAGCCCCTGCTCTGTCTTGCACCGCGCGAGGTTTTTCGTGCCCCCGATGTCGCCATCGGGGCGGTGGGCTCTTACCCCGCCTTTTCACCCTTGGTCGCCCGGAGGCGGCCGGTATATTTTCTGTGACACTGTCTGTCGCCGAAGGCTTTCGCCCCCGGCCCCCCGCCTTTCGGCGGGCGCGCCGCTCTGTGGTGTCCGGACTTTCCTCCCGCGGCGCCCTCGCGGGTACCGCGGGCGGCCGACTCACCCTCGCAAGACACATTTTAGGATCGGTTGAGTCCCCTGTCAAAGAGGGAGATTCCCTCTCATGGTCTCGCCGGAAATGCGGTCATTGCGTGGGGGCGGCCCCTTTTCTGCTGACGCCCTAGGCCGGCTGGCCCATCCTTGGGCGATGACTTCGCGGGAGCGGGTGCTGGCATCGCTGGCGAGGGAACCGACCGACCGGGTGCCGCGGTTATTGTACGAGGAGGTGATCGGTTACACGCCGGCGATCGGGGGGCTGTTGGGGGAACGCTGTGCACCGAAGGAGCCGAGGGACTACTTCGGCATGGACATCACCAGCGTCACATTCGCGCCGACCTCGCTAGGGAGGGAACGATTCGCGCCCTGGCTGGGGCCGGGGGCGATCGGGGCGCTGGCGGGGGGCGTGGACGAATGGGGCGTCTGGTGGAAGACCGGGAGCTGCCATCACTTTGCGGACATCGAATCCCCGCTGCGCGGCCCGCTGGAGATCGGGCGCCTGAAACACTATCCCCTACCGGACCTGGATCAGCCGTATCGGTATGCGGGCTTGCGGGAACGGGTCGGGGCCTTGCACCGCGAGGGTTTTGCGGTGGCGGCCTACGCGGGCTCGGTGTTCGAGCAGGCGTGGTACATCCGCGGCATGGAGGACCTGATGGTGGACATGCTCGCGGCGCCGGAGATCGCGCATTATCTGTTCGATCGCGCGGCCGCGTTCCAGCGTCACGCGGCGGCGCAGTTCGCTCGGGCGGGCGTCGATATCGTCATCACCGGCGATGACGTGGCGGGTCAGCAGGGGCTCCTGATCGGCCTGCCGACGTGGCGGGAGTACCTGAAGCCTCGGCTGGCCGAGACCGTGCGCGCGGTCAAGGTGGCGGACCCCGCCGCCCGCGTGTTCTATCATTCCGACGGGGACGTGACGGCGCTGGTCCCGGAACTGATCGAGGTGGGCATCGATATCCTCAACCCGATCCAGCCCGAATGCATGGACCCGGCGGCCATCAAGCGGCGATATGGCGACCGCCTCGCGTTCTGGGGCACGGTGAGCGTGCAGCGGACGATGCCGCTCGGCACCCCCGATGACGTGCGCGCTGAAGTGCGGTCCAGGGTCCGCGACGTCGGCTGCGGCGGCGGCTTCATCCTCGCCCCGGCTCACGTCCTTGGGCCGGAGACGCCCTGGGAAAACATCGTCGCCTTTTTCGAGGCGGCGGATTCGTGCAAGGAGGCCGGATGATGAAAGAGCCATTTCGCGTATTGGTCGTCGGGATCGGAGGCATGGGGGCCTCGCACCTGCGGGGCTACGCGGGAATCCCCGGCTACGAGGTCGCCGGCATCGCGGTCGCGAAGAACACTGGCCGCGCCAAGGCCCTGTGCGCGGAGCTGGGCCTTTCGGTACCCGTCTTCACCGATTATCGCGCGGCCCTCGGGGCCGTCCGGCCCGACGTCGTGTCGATCAACACCTACCCCGACACCCACGCCGAGTACGCCATCCTCGCCATGCGGGCGGGCTGCCATGTGTTCGTCGAGAAGCCCATCGCGCGGACCGTCCCGGAGGCCGAAGAGGTCGCCGCCGCCGTCAGGGCCACCGGCCGCAAATTGGTGGTCGGGTACATCCTGCGGCAACATCCGGCGTGGATCCGCTTCATCGAGCTGGCGCGCGGGCTGGGGAAGCCCCTGATCATGCGGATGAACCTCAACCAGCAAAGCTATGGCGCGGAATGGGCGACGCACCGGACCTTCATCGCGAAGATGCCCCCTCTGGTGGATTGCGGGGTGCATTACGTCGACGTCATGTGCCAGATGACCCGCTCCAGGCCCCGCATCGTGCAGGGGATTGCCGCGCGGGTCTCCGACGAGATCGATCCCGACAAGGCGAATTACGGCCAGCTCCAGGTGGTCTTCGAGGACGGTTCCGTCGGCTGGTACGAGGTCGGCTGGGGCCCGATGATGAGCAAGTCGGCCTTCTTCGTCAAAGACGTCATCGGGCCGAAGGGCAGCGTCAGCATCGACAAACATCCCGGCGCCACCGATCCCTCCGACGTCTCCGGTCACACGCTCGTGGACAGCATCATCCTACATTCCAGCGAGACCGATGCCGACGGGAGGCGGGGGCGAGCCGATCGCGTGATCACGATCGAGGACGAGCCGGATCACGAGGCGCTGTGCCGGCGCGAGCAGGAATATCTCTTGCGGGCCATCGCCGAGGACATCGATCTCTCGGACCACGTCGAGGATGCGGTCAACAGCCTGAAGGTCTGCTACGCGGCGGTGGAGTCATACACCACCGGGCGGGCGATCCATCTGGCGTGACGGCGGCGCCAGTGAACGTGATAGCCCCTCCGGTCACGGAGGGGCCGCGCGGCGCGGGTCCACGGCCTCACGGCCGCGGCTCCGACGGGCTGCCAGGGGGTTTGCGCCCGATGGAATTGACCGCCCGAGGCACCTGTCGGGGGTCCCACCGATCCCCCTCACTCCACGATGCTGACGCGGTGGCCGACGTCGGCGATCTGGAAGAAGGCCCTGGCGGAGTCGGGCGGGAGGCGGATGCAGCCGTGGGAGGCGGGGAAACCGGGGACGTAGCCGGCGTGGAGGCCGAAGCTGCCGCAGCTCAATCGCATGAAGTAGGGCATGGGGACGCGGTAGATGGTGGAGATCCAGTGCTTGTATTTGTTGGTGATGACGTACTCGCCCTTCGGGGTGCGGTAGCCCCTGCGGCCGGTGGAGACGGGGGCGGTGAGCTTGACCTTGCCATCCTGCCAGAGGCGGGCCTTCTGCTCGGAGAGGTCGATCTCGATATGGATGTCCTTCCATCGGTCGGAGGGCTCTTTGCCGAGGAGGATCTGCATGACCTCGGTGTGGCCGGCCTCGGCGGCGAAGTTGAGGGGGTAGCGCTTGTAGCCCTTCGTCCTAGCGTCGGTCTTGGCGCCGCCATCGAGGAGGGCGCGGGTGGTTTCGCCATCGCCCTGACCCGCGGCGACCATGAGGGGGGTGAGGCCCGAATCTTTCTGGAGGTAGAAACGGGTTTTTTCCGAGGCGAGGAGTTTGAGAAATTCCTCGGAGATGGGGGGTGCGATGACGCCGTTGGGGTCTGCCCCGTGGCCGAGGAGGAGTTTGGCGGCGCGGGGCTGTCGGGAGGCGACGGCGACGGCGAGGGGCGGCTGGCCCTCGCGGCCGGGGCGGGAGGGATTGGCCCCTGCCTGGAGGAGTTGTTCCGCGAGGCGGAGGTCGCCGGCGCGGAGGGCGATGGCGAGCGGGGCCTCGCCGTCGGGCGCGGCGCGATTGGGGTCGGCCTTGGCCTTGAGCAGGAGGTCGATGAAGGGGGTGGCGCGTTTTTCGATGGCGGGGATGAGCCAGGGGTCGGGGTCGGCGCCGGCGTCGAGCAAGAGGCGGGCGAGGCGGGCGTCGTTGCGCTCGAGGGCGACGGCCATGTGGGATTTGCCATCGGGCGCGGGGCCATCGGGTCTGGCGCCATGGGCGAGCAGCAGCGAGACCAGCCCATGGTCACCCCGCCGCACGGCCGTGGCCAGGAGGCGATCGGAACGGCCGGCCTTCGCCCCCGCCTTGTACAGCAGAGCCACCAGCGTGTTGTCCCCGGTTGCCACCGCGTGCTCGATCGGGACCCGCCCGGCGCGGTCGGTGGCGTTGGGATCCGCCCCGTGGCGGAGCAGGAGCGAGACCAGGGAGGCGTTGGTGCCCCGGACCGCGGCGGTCAGCGGGGGCAGGCCTCCGGGGGAGCGCAACCTCGCGTCGGCCCCCGCGGCGAGCAGGGTGACGGCCATGGGCTCGTCGGCGCGCGCGATCGCCAAGGGGAGCGGTGCCCAGCCATCCGCCCCGGCCCGATCCACGGCGGCCCCGGCACGGATCAGCGAGTCCGCCAACCGCGCGTCACCCGCGCGAACCGCCGCCACCAGCGCGGGTTCCCCGGCGCGGATCTCGGCCGCGCCCGAGGCCCCGTTCTCCAAGAGGAGGGACACCAGTTCTTTCGAGGGAAGCCGCAGGGCATAGGAGAGCGGCGCGGCGCCCGAGGCGTCGGTGGCGTTGGCTTCCGCCCCCACCGCGATCAGGCGGGCGACGATATCCGGGCGGTTGCTCTGCGTGGCGGCGATCAGCGCGCTCCGGCCCGCGGCGTTCGTCGCGGTGACCGGGACTCCCGCGGCGAGCAACCAATCGATGTGCTCCGCCCGCCCCGCTTCGGCGGCGCCGACCAGCGCCTCGGGCGAAGGCTCGATGCCGGCCCGCTTGAGCATCTGGCCCGCCCGTTCCTCTGGCGTGCCGCATCCCGCCGCCAGCAGCGCCACGGCAACGGCCAAAGCCGCGACCGCACCACCCCCAGGGCGTAACCGTACTGCACCGATTCTCCTCATCGTCCGACGATCTCACCGGGCGCGTCCAACCGCAGGGCCGCGCGCACCCCGCTTCGGGCGAACTCTAGGCCCTTTCCGCCGGGCTGTCATCCCCCCAAAATGCGTGCTGGGCTGCGGGTCGCGGGTTCTGGTAAAAGGCCTCCCGATTGGGAGCACCGATGGAAGAGAAGCCAAAGCGGGAGGGGGCATCGCTCCAGGCGATCGAGGCCAAGATCCGGGAGGCCTGGGACAAGGGCCACCTGGTGATCCTCTGGCGCGACCCCGTCAATCTCGTGAGCTACACCCGGCTGGCGCTGCGGCTCACCTTCGGCTGGAGCGCGTCCGAGATCGACCGTCATCTGGCCGAAGTGCTCCAGAATGGCCGGTCCGTGCTGGCGCACGACACCCGCGAGCGCGCGGAACTCTACCTCTACGACCTGCGCCGCTTCGGGCTCCCGGTCACCATCGAGAGGATCCGATGACGCTGTCCCTAGTCGACGTCACCCAAGCGGGGCCGCGGGGCGAATCGCGCTACGAGATCCTGCTGCACCCGTTCTTCCAGCCGCTGCTGCGCCTCCTGCGGGACCAGCATCAGGCCTGTTCCCCGACCGCCGCCCGCCCCGATCTCGAACCGGCGCCCGACAAGGAGACCGTCGCTGCCCTCCGCCGCGATGGCGAGATCCATTTTCGGCAGCGCGCCGCCTGGTTCCTGCGCCTCCGCTGGCGGACCGACGACGCGGGGCGCATGCGGGTCACGCTGGGCATCGACGAGGTGGTGACCCTGCTGCGCGTCCTCAACGATGTCCGCATCTTCTGCTGGGACCGCATGTGCCGGCCCGACCCCCTGCCGCACCTCGACCACTTCAATCTCCACCTCGAGGGATTCCCCAAGGTGGGAAAGTCCCTGCTCTGCGTGCTGGAATTGTGCAGCGTTTTCCAGAACGAGGTCGCCCGGCGCATCGCGGCCTTCGAGGGCGCCGGGGAGTGACCGTGTCGCCCGGGAGTCTGCCGGGCAGACGTCATGCCCCGCGGGTTGGGGCACCACCGGGGGTGAAAATCCCGACCCTTCTCACCGCGCCATAGCGGTGCGAGGACGCCCCGCACTCCAAAGCGTTGCGCGCGAAATGCCGCGGCATCCCAAGATGTTGCCAACGCCCTGAGCTGTTGCCTCATTTCGGCCGAAGGCCTTTGGAGTGCGGACCATCCCCGGGCCGCTTTCGGCGGGCAATGGGAATTGCTCTCGCGGATTCCTGCCTCACCGCCCCTGGACCACGCATTCGAGCCGCGCCTGGAAAACATCCTCGAAGAGATCCTTCTTGGATTCGACAAGGGCCAACTCGGCGCCGCAGGGGTGGCAGGCCGTGAGCCGGAGCGCGATCTTCCCGGGCTGGGCCTCGGCGGCGAGCGCGATGACGCGGGACTGGTGCGAGCGATCGAGGGCGTCGGCCACCCGTAGCAGCGCGGCCAGCTTGCGGACGACCTCCTGATCGGCGGCGCCGAGTTCGCCGTATCCCTCATGGTCGCGGTGGGGCACGGCCTTGCGGTGGTAGCGCGCCACGAGGGCGATTAGCGTCACCACCTCCCCGGGCACGGTCTCCCACGCGTGGGACAGGATCATCTGATAGGCCAACTTGTGGTGCTTGCGCCCGTCGGGGGCCTGGCTCCAGCCGATGTCGTGGAGCATGGCGGCGGCCTCGAGGACGAATCGCGCCCCCTCCCCCAGCCCGTGGCGTTCCCCCAGCTGGTCGAACAGCGACAGCGACAGCTCGCGCACCTGCGTGGCGTGCTCCGGCTCTGGCTCCTTCTGCTCCATCAGGGCCATCGCCTCCACCCGCATCGCCTCGGTGGACCGGAACTGGACCAGCGAGTCGGACATGGGGGAGTATCGCCCCATCTGGCAGAAAATACAAAATTTTGATGGAGGGATGACCGGCCTCTGGGGATTCGCGATGCGGGGGCTTCCGAGCCGGAGCTTGGGAACCAGCGGGAAATGCGCCTAGCCCCTCCGGTCACGGAGGGGCCGCGCGGTCCACGGCCTCTCGGCCGTGGCTTTCGATCGAGATCCCGTGCCCCGCCAGCGGAGCACCGCCGGGGCGGAAGATGTAGCCGAACGCGCAAGCGTTTGGCCCGTGGGCCCTGGTGGCACGGGCCAAACGCCCTGGGGCGTTCGGCTACGGGAATTTTCGAGTCAGATCCCATGCCCCGGCCGCCCGCCTGACGGCGGACATTCGGGGCACCACCGGGGGTGAAAATTTGCCTAACCCCCGCCGAAGGGCGAAGGCCCTTCGCTACCGCCGGCGCTCTCACCCGTAGCGA
>CAZYWZ010000055.1:0-45000 GCA_964651705.1 uncultured Verrucomicrobiales bacterium | reverse complement strand
GGCGCGGGGACGCGCCGCATCATTCATGTGAAAACTCCATTCCCGCAGCCGCCTGACACAGGCGGCCTACAAAAAATTGTAGGGCGTCTGTGCCAGACGCCACCGGGGGGAAGTTTCAGGTCAGCGCCGCCCCCGGCGCGCGGGGGCGGGGCTGATTCCGTTCATCCACGCGCCGGATTATTCGTGGTGAAACTTCTTATGCGTCGTAGCCGCCGACGTGAGGAGGCGGAGTCCCAGGTGGCGCACATCCGCCTCCTCACCTCGGCGGCTACCCTAAGATTCGCAACTGATGGAATTGCACGGATTTATCTTCGGTATCCGTGCTATTCGAGGTTTGAAGTTTCTGGCTAGCGGACGAGCCGGAGGGTGGTGCGGCCGGAGGGGTCGCGCTCGGTGGTGGGCGCGGGCGGTTGGGTGGCGCTTGCCGGCGTGGGCTGCGCCTGCGGGGCGGGAGGGGCGGCGGAGGCGTTGCCGGCGGTAAACTCCTCTCGGATGACGGTGCCGCTCGCGGCATCGAGACGGATGTGGCCGATGACGATGCGCTTGCGATCGACGAGGTAGACATCCCAGACCGCGAAGAGTTCGCCGGCCTTGCGGTTGAGGACATATTTGAGGCTGGCGGGTTTGAGGCCGAATCGGGTGGCGCGTTCGGCGGCGATGCGGCGGAGGGAGGGGATGGCGACGCCAAGTTCCTGGGAGCGGAGGGTGTCGTAATTGCCGGTGGAGAACGGCCAGACGGCGCGCGGTGGCTCGGCCTGGACTTTGCCGTTGACCAGGGTGACGATGCGCCGCTCGGCGCCGAATCCGGCCCCGAGGAAGATGAGGTGCCAGGTCTCGCCGTCGACGGAGTCATCGACGGCGGCGCCGACGAATGCGGGCCGTGGTCCGGAGCCCATGGAGCCGAGCGCGATGGCGATGGCCTCGGCGACCGTTTTCTGTGCAGGGGCCCCTGCCGCGCCGAGGAGCAGGGCCGCGACGGCGGCGGCGATGTGCGGGCTATGACGTGCGCGGTTCATCTGCTGGAGGCCCGAGTGAGCCTGCCAAAACATTCGACGCGGGGGCCGGGCGGGATGTTCACCTCGGTTTGCTTTCGTATGTGGGCTTCTTGGGCGCCTGGCTCTTGGCGGGTTGGTCGGCGGCCGGGGGGGGTGCCTGCCCCGCCGCGGGTTTGGGCGCCGCGCCCGGGGGCGGGACGTTTTCCACTTTGATGAACTGCACCTCTGCCGCCGTGGCCCGGTCCACGTCGGCGAGCGCGAGCTGATATTGGTATCGGGCGTTTAGCTCGTTGAGGGCCGCCTGGGTCAACTGGACGCGGGCGTCGAGGACGTCGAGCTGCGTGCCCGCGCCGGAATCGAAGCGGGACCGGGCGAGGCGCAGGGACTCGGCCGCCAGCTCCACGTTCTTCTCCTGGGAGCGGATGAATTCCAGCGATGCGATGTATCGGGAGTGGGCGATCCGGGTGTCGAGTTCGATCTGCCGGCGGTCGTCCTCGAGCTGGAGCTCGGCGGACCGGGTCTGTTGCCGGGCCTGTCGGACGCGACCGAGCGTGGCGAACGCGTCGAAGAGGTCCCACTGGCCCGCGATGCCCGCGACATATCCGGAGTCGGTGCGGTCCGGCGCGTCCCAGAACGGATCGTTCTGGAACAGGTAGGAGGCTTGCGCATCGAACCTGGGGAGCCATCCGGCCCTTGCGATGAGGATGCCCTGGCGCTCGGCCTCGATGCGGTTCATCAGGCCTTTCATGAGGGGGCGCTGCATGAGCGCGGCGTTGATGCATTCGGCCAGCACGAGGTTGCGGTCGGTCTTCTCGAGTTCTCCGACCGGCTCGAACGGGGTGAACTCCTCCCCGGTGCCCGGCGGGTAATCGATGGCCAGGAGCTTGGCGAGGCGATCCAGGGCGTTGCGGTACGCGTTCTTCGCCTCGATGAGCTTGGGCAGTTCGTTGAAGACGGCGACCTCGGCGCGCAGGACGTTGAATCTCGGGACGGTGCCGGCCTCGAAGCGGCGGGTCTGGTCCTGCAGGTCCTCGCGCAGCAGGGCGACGCTCTCCTCTTCGACGACGATGCGGCCGCGCTGGTACAGGGTGTCGTAGAACAGCTGGCGGACGTTGAGGATCGTCTCGAGGCACAGCTCCTGGAAGTCGTGGGTGACGGACTCCTCGATCAGTTTGGCCTGGGCGATGCTGGCCCGGGTCGCGCCGCCGTTGTAGAGGCTTTTGGCGATGGTCAGTTCGATCTGCCAGCTCTCGTTGGGGGACTTGTCGGTATTGGGTGGGATCTTGCGCTTCGGGGTGGCGGCATCGCCGTTGTAGTCATCGTTCAGGGTGGTCGCGGGGCTGACGTCGGAGGCGGGGTTCAGGTACTCGTCGATGACATCGAGATTCATGCCGACGCTCAGCTGGGGCAACGCGGCGGAGCGGGCCTCGATGACGACACCCTCCTGGCGCTCGATTTGGGCGATGGCCTGGAGCACGAGGGGGTTGCGGGCCAGGGCGATGGCGATGGCATGATCCAGGGTCAGCGTGGTGGCGGCGTTCGCGGTGATGGCGATCGCTGCGGAGTCGGGCTGGGGCCGCAACCAGTTGCCCGGCGATGTACGGGCGAGCGCGGCGATCTCGTCTGGCCCCGCGTTCGTCGAGGTGGCAGCCGGCGGCGTCGCGGGGGTCGGCGCTAGGGTTTGGCCGCTCGCCCCGATCGCGCTCGACAGCAGCGCGCATGCGACAATAAGGGTGATCCGATCAGCTCCACTCATGGCTGTGCCGATATGACGAGACATGGGAGGGAGGCTAGGCCAATGGGGGTGGGTTGGCAAACGGGATATTGCGAGGGATTCTGGTCTTCGCGTCCTCTCGTCCGGGCCTGGCGTCGGGCGTCCTGGTTGCGCCGCGCGTCCGACCGCTAGAAAAGCGCGGCTTGCGTCCCGGCACCGATTCTGCCTATAAGCGCAACCGATGGCCGGGTGCGCCGCTGCGGCAGCTCTACTTATGCCGGGAGGGGCGGCGCGGGCAAATGGCCAGTGAGGAAGGTTCCTATATGCCGAACGGCGCGCGCATGATTCTGCAGGGGCCGGTGATCGTGGTGCTGCTCTGGGCCGCCCTGTTCGCGGGGTGCCGGCGGGCACCGGCGCCGCAGTCCCATGGCCCCCGCCCCATCGTCTCGGCGCGGGCGATCCAGCGGGACGTGCCGATCTACGTCGAATCCTTCGGCACGCTGCTTCCGATGGAGAGCATCGACGTGAAGGCCGAGGTGACCGGCAAGGTGCTGAGCTATCACTTCACCGAGGGCCAGTTCGTCCGCGAGGGCGACCTGCTGTTCGTGATCGACACGAATCAGTACGCGGCCACCCTCTTGAAGAATCAGGCGTCGCTGGAACAGAGCGTCGCGAAACTCGCGAACGCGCGGGACGCCCTGGCGCGCAATCGGGCCCTTTTCGCGCAAAAGGTCATCGCCACGAACGAGCTCGAGGCCGCCCAGACCAACTACGAAGAGGCGCGGGCCAATAACATGCTGGCCGAGGCGGAAGTCCAACTCGCCCGGCTAGACTTGGACCGCTGCACCATCGAGGCGCCCGTGGCGGGCTACGCGGGAGCCCGCCTCATCGATCCCGGCAACATCGTGCCCGCCAACACCGGTCCCGCTCTCGTGAACATCAAACGCATGGATCGACTGCGCCTGGACTTCACCATCCCCGAAAGGTACGCCTCCCGGGCGCGCGCCATCATCGCGCCCTCCAACACCGTGTACGCCCTGCTCACACCGCAGGGCGCGGAGAGCGTCATGGCCACCGGCGTCGTCAATTTCATCAACAACACCGTGGACAACCAGACCGGCACCATCGCCCTCCGCGCCGACGTCCCCAATGCCGACACCCGGCTGTGGGCGGGACAATTCGTCAACATCAAGTTCCTGATCGGCGCGCAGAAGGGCGCCGTGCTGGTCCCGTACACGGCCGTGCAGAACGGGCAGATGGGCCCCTACGCGTTCATCGTCACCCCGACCAACACCGCCGCGCTCCGGCAGGTCGCCGTGGGCCTGCGCCACGACGACCTCATCGCGATCGATGCGGGAATCTCGCCGGGCGAAACGGTCGTCGCCGTGGGGCAGATGGGCCTCGCGCCCGGCGTCGAAGTGACCGAAGCGCGGCTCCCGCGCGACGCCGGGGCCCGCGCGCCGACCTCGGACGACGGGACCCCGGCGAAATGAACATCTCCGAGCTGTGTGTCCGCAAGCCGGTGATGACCACCCTGGTCACAACCGCGCTCACGGCATTCGGCATCGCGGCCTATTTCAGCCTGCCCATCAGCGACCTCCCCTCGGTCGATTATCCCGTCATCACCATCAGCGTCTCGTATCCGGGGGCGAGCCCGCAGATGATGGCGGCCACCGTCGCCTCCCCTCTCGAGGCGCAGTGCATGCAGATCCCCGGGCTGGTTTCCATCATCTCCGACAATACCGAGGGCCAGACCAAGATCACGCTCACCTTCGACCTCGACCGCAGCAGCGACCTCGCGGCGCCGGACGTGCAGGCGGCCATCTCGCGCGCCGCCGGCAACCTGCCGCCCGACCTGCCCCAGCCGCCCACGTATAACAAGTTCAATCCTTCGGAGAAGCCCATCCTGTATTACATGGTCATGTCCGACACCATGCCCGCCGGCGAGCTCTACGACTGCGCCAACCGGACCATCGGTCAGCGGCTGACGATGGTCGAGGGCGTCTCCCAGCTTCAGGTGTTTGGCGCCAAGGCCTCCATCCGGGTGCAGCTCGATCCGCGCCGCCTCGCCGCCTACCAACTGGGCCTCGACGAGATCGCGCGCGCCATCACCACCGGCACCGTCACCATCCCCGCGGGCAGCCTCGACGGCCCATTCCGCACCTTCTCGATCGAGCCCAACGGCCAGCTCCTTCGCGCGTCGGAATGCCAGAAGCTCATCGTCGCCTACCGCAATGGCGCGCCCGTGCGCCTCGAGGACCTCGGTCGCTGCATCGACAGCATCGAGGATGACGTGATCGACAACGCGTTTGGCAAGACCGGCGAGGGCGTCCGCCATGGCGCCATCTGTCTCGCGGTGTCGCGCCAGGCCGGGGTCAACACCGTGGCCCTGGCCGCGAAACTCAACGAGACGATCCGGGGGCTCGGGGAGAGCCTTCCCGGCTCGGTCCGCATCGAGACATTCTACGACCGGTCGACCCAGATCATCGAGTCCATCGATGATGTCAAGATGACCCTCGTCATCGCGCTCGTGCTAGTGGTGATCGTCATCTTCCTGTTCCTGGGCCGGGCGAGCGACACGATCATACCGAGCATCACGATGCCGCTGTCGCTGGTCGGCACCTTCCTGGTCATGAGGGCGATGCACTTCGGCCTCGACAACCTGTCGCTCATGGGCCTCACGTTGTGCATCGGTTTTCTGGTGGACGACGCGATCGTCGAGCTGGAGAACACCGTGCGCCACCTGGGCCGGGGCGCGGACCCATTCCATGCCGCGATCACCAGCGCGATCGAGATCTCGGGCACCGTGATCTCTACCAGCGTCGCCCTGATGATCATGTTTGTGCCGCTGGTCTTCATGAGCGGCGTGGTGGGCCGGAGTTTTCACGAGTTCGCGCTGACGGTCATCTCGGCGATCTTCTGCTCGCTGGTCCTGGCGCGCACCCTGACGCCGATGATGCTCTCGCGCATGCTCAAGCCGACGGGAGAGGACAAGTCCGCATTCCAGCGCGCCGTGGACACGGTGGTCGGCGGCCTGGTGCGATCGTACGGCGGGATGCTGGCGTGGTTCCTGCGGCACAAGTTCGTGCCGCTGCTCATCTGGGCCGCGTGCATCGCCGGCACGCTGTGGCTCTTCAAGGCCCTGCCGAAGACATTCCTGCCCATCGGCGACAGCGGCATGATCATGGGCCAGATCGTCGCGCATCAGGGGACCTCGACCGACCAGATCCGCGAATTCCGCGACCATGTCGCGCGGATCATCATGGCCAACGAGAACGTGGACACGATGCTGTGCATCACCGGCTCGCAGGCCGGGGCGGACCAGAGCACGGCGCCGATCTTCATCACGCTCAAACCGCGGGATCGGCGCGAGCCCATCCGGAAGGTCGTGCAGGAACTCAACCGCGCGTTCGCCGGGCTGCCCTACCGGTTCGTGTTCGTCGCGCCGCGGCCCGCGCTGAGCCTCAGCACCGGGGGCGAAAGCACCGCCACGGGCTGCATCTATTCGTACGGCATCAGCGGCAGCGACCGCGCGCGGGTGTTCGGCTGCGCCCAGCAGCTCGAGGCCGCGATGCGGAAGCTCCCGCAACTCCAGGACATCCAGACCAGCGTCAAGCTCGACATGCCCCAGATCGACGTCGAGATCCTCCGCGACCGCGCCAGCGCGCTCGGCCTCACCGCGCACGATATCGAGCACGCGCTGTCCCTCGCCTATGCGGGCGGGCAGGTCACCCTCTACAAGACCGACGTCGACCAGTACAAGGTCATCGTCGAGCTCGAGAAGGAGTTCCAGCGCGACCCGCGCAATCTCGGCGCGATCTGGCTCCGCTCGCAAGCCATGGGCGAGCTCGTGCCGCTGGGATCCGTCGCGAAATGGCGCGAGACGGTCGGGCCGCAAAATGTCCCGCACCACGACCAGCTCATCTCGGCCACGATATCGTTCAACGTCGCGCCGGACGTCCCGCTGGGTGACGCGACCGCGGCAATCGAGGGCGCGGCGCGCGGCATCCTCCCGCCGGAGATCACCGGGCGCTTTCAGGGGCAGGCTGCGGAATTTCAGAAATCGCTGTCCTCGCTCACGGTGATGCTCCTGGTGGCCATCTTCCTCATGTATGTCGTCCTCGGCGTCCTGTATGAGAGTTATGTCCATCCCTTCACCGTGCTCACGACGCTGCCGGTCGCGGCGTTAGGGGGCCTCGCCACCCTGCATCTGTTCGGGCAGGAGCTGTCGCTCTACGCGAACATCGGCATCTTCATGCTGCTGGGCATCGTGGCCAAGAACGGCATCATGATGGTGGACTTCGCCAACCAGCACCTCGCCGAAACCGGGTGCAGCGATTTCGAGGCGATCCATCACGCCTGCCTCGTGCGCTTCAGGCCCATCCTGATGACTGGGGTGGCGGCGATCGCGGGCGCCATGCCGATCGCCCTGGGTTACGGCGCAGACGGCGCCTCGCGCATGCCTCTCGGCCTCGTGGTCGTGGGCGGGCTCGTCTTCTCGCAGGTCGTGACCCTCTTTGTGACCCCGGGGATATTCCTGTACATGCAGAGGTTCCAGGTCTTTCTCAACCGGTTCGCCTTTTTCCGGGCCGGCGCCCCCGAGGCAAAGGTAGGATCGTAAGGCGGGCCATCCGACGAAAAGATCCAACGCCCGTGAGAATCACGGTGTGGTTCGGGGTCGTCGCATGTGCGCTGGCGGGGGCCGCCCGGGCCGAATATCCCGCCATCGCCCCGTCCTCTGGCGCCCGCGCACCAAGCGCTTGCGCGTTCGGCTACGGGAAGCTTCGGGTGGGTCTACGCCAGACCCTTCAGCCCCTTCCGCCGCGCAAGTTCCAGGAATGCGCCCACGCGCTCTTCCGGGATGAGTCCCTTGGCGCAGCCGATGCCGGTGCGCCAGAACCAGACGCCTTTGCCGAGCTTGGCGGAGATCAGGAAGCCGATGTCCGCATCCAGATCGCCAGTCAGGAGCAGGCCGTCCCGCGCCGCCTCGAGGGCCTTGTGGAATTCCTCGCCCCAGGTGTCGCCGGGAGGCGCCACGGCATCGAGGATCCGCTTGGCCTCCTCAAAATCGATGGAACGCAGGGTCTGGAGGGCCGTCCGCTCCCGGCGAGCCCGGACCTCCGCGGGATTGCCGGGGGCGTCGGATCCGATGCTGAAGTCGAAGCTCACGACAGAAGCTTATGGGCCTGATGGCGCGTTGTCGATGCTGGTTGTGGCGGGAGGGTGCGCACCCTGTGCGGGGGGGCCGAGGCCGCGGTTGGCGTGCGGGGATGCATGCCCTCCGGCCGTCGCGTGCAGCCCGTTTGAGATTGTTTTTGTGCGGGAGGGTAATTCGGCTATAGGAAATAAGTCATTGAGGAGGCCCACATGAAATTCTGGCATATCATCGCGGCGTGTTCGGTGTCGGCGGCGCTGGTCGCCGGCTGCGCCAAGAAGGAGGAGGCGGCGGCGGAGGCGCCCGAGGTCGTGGTCGTCCAGCCGACGGTGAAGAACGTCGCGGGCTCGGGCGAGTACACCACCCGGATCGAGGCCGACGAGAGCATCGAGGTCCGCGCCCGGGTGAACGGGTACCTCCAGGAGACCCGGTTCAAGGACGGGGAGATGGTCAAGAAGGATGACGTGCTATTCGTCATTGACCCGCGGCCCTTCGAGGCGGAATTGGAAAAGGCGCGGGGCCAATTGAAGGAGGCGGAGAGCAAGCTGGAACTCGCCGCCGCTAACGCGAAGCGCGCCGACCAGTTGTTCAAGGACAACGTCATCTCCAAGGTCGAGTTCGAGAAGTACACGACCGATGGTCAGGCCGCGCAGGCGGCGGTCCAGGCGGCGCGCGGGGCGGTCGAGGCCGCCGAATTGAACCTGAAGTATTCGAAGGTCACCGCCCCATTGACCGGCAAGGCCAGCAAGGGCGCGTTCTCCGTCGGCAACCTCGTCGAGGCGGGCAAGCAGGTGCTGACGACGATCGTGTCCGTGGACCCCGTGAAGGCATCGTTTGACGTGGACGAGCGCAGCGCGCTGGAGATGCGCCGGCAGACGATGGAAAAGGGCCTGGATGTCGCCGCCGCCAGGGCGCAGCTGAAGGTCCAGCTGATCTTGGCCGATGGCAAAGCGTTCCCGCATTTCGGGAAGATCGATTTCGTGGACAATCAGGTGAACGCCAGCACCGGAACGATCCGCGCGCGCGCGGTGTTCCCGAACAAGGAGCAGCTGGTCGCGCCGGGGATGTTCGCGCGGGTCCGGCTGATCGGCGAGGAGAAGGAGGCGCTGCTGGTCCCCGAGCGGGCGATCGGCACCGACCAGAGCGACAAGTACGTCTACGTGATCAATGACCAGGACATCGCGGAATTCCGTAAGGTGAAGCCGGGCGCGATGGCCGAGGGCTTGCGCGTGATCGAGGAGGGGCTGAAGCCGGGCGAGCGGATCGTCGTGGATGGCCTGCTCCGGGTCCGGCCCGGCAGTCCCGTGCGCGTGAAGGGCGAGGGTGCGCCACCGGCGGCGGAAAAGAGCGCCAAACACTGAGGCCCCGGGGATCTGCCGGACACATGAAAGCAACGGCCAGGTCGCTCGGCGGTGACTCGCGCCACCCAGGTGAGGGACGCCGGTCCCGGCGTCCGCGCCCCACCATGTTGCGCAACCCCGGCCCACCCGGCCCGCGAGGCCGCGGGCCCTCCCAGGCGTCGCTGATGGGGGCCATGTTTCCCGCCGCGGGGAGCGCCACGCAATCGCGACGGTGCAAGAGCGGTGCGGGGACGCACCGCACTCCAAAGCGCTGCGCGCGAAACGGGGCTCTGCCACGGCGTGTCGGCGTTGTCCTAACATGTTGCCGGATTTCGGCCGAAGGCCTTTGGGGCGCGGACCGTCCCCGGGCCGCTTTTTCGGGGCGTGTGGCAATTTCAGCCAGCTAGGAGGTCATCATGGGATTCTCGCGTTTCTTCATCGACCGGCCGATCTTCGCGGCGGTCCTATCGATCGTCATCACCATCGTCGGCCTGGTCGCGATGGTCTCGCTGCCCATCGCGCAGTACCCCGACATCGTGCCGCCGACGATCGAGGTGACCGCCAACTACCCCGGAGCCAATGCCGAGGTCGTCGCGGAGACGGTCGCCACCCCCATCGAACAGGAGGTCAACGGCGTCGAGCGGATGATCTACATGCAGTCGCAATCGGCCTCCGATGGCAGCATGACCCTGCGCGTCACCTTTGGCCTCGGCGCGGACCTCGACTTCGCGCAGGTCCTGACGCAGAACCGCGTCTCCATCGCCGAGGCGAAGCTGCCCGAGGACGTCAAGCGCATCGGGGTGACCACCAAGAAGAAATCCCCGTCGCTGCTGATGTGCGTCAACATCCTCTCGCCGGACAACAGCCGCGACCAATTATACCTGAGCAACTACGCCTTCCTCCAGATCAAGGACGAGCTCTATCGCGTCCCGGGCATCGGCGACGTCGTCATCTTTGGCGCGCGCGACTACTCGATGCGGGTGTGGCTGGACCCGGACAAGATGGCCCAGTTGGCGCTCTCGGCCCAGGACGTCATCAACGCCATACGGAGCCAGAACGTGCAGGTCGCGGCGGGCCGCATCGGTTCGCCGCCGCACCCGCCGACGCAGGAGCTGCAGCTCGTCATCAGCGTCAAGGGCCGGCTCACCGAGCCGAAGGAGTTTTCCGACATGGTCCTCAAGGTCGGGGCCGAGGGCCAGATCGTGCGCCTGCGCGACGTGGCCCGCATCGAGCTGGGGGCCAAGGACTACAACATGGGCAGCCTCTTGGACGGGAAAGAGTGCGTCACCATCGCCACGTACCAGCTCCCCGACGCCAACGCGCTGGGCGTGGCGGAGGGCATCCGCGCGCGCATGGAGGAGCTGAAGAAGAATTTCCCGCCCGGCGTCGAGTACCAGATCGTCTACGACACCACGCTCTTTGTCGCGGAATCGATCCACGAGGTGCAGAAGACGTTCTTCGAGGCGGTGGCGCTGGTGATCCTGGTGGTGTTGGTTTTCCTCCAGAACTGGCGATCCACGATCATCCCGATCCTCGCGGTCCCCGTCTCGATCATTGGCACCTTCGCGGTCATGGCGATGTTCGGGTTCTCGCTGAACAACATCTCGCTCTTCGGCCTGATCCTGGCCATCGGCATCGTGGTGGATGACGCGATCGTGGTGGTGGAGAACGTGGAGCGGAACATGGCCATGGGGCTTTCGCCCAAGGAGGCCACGCGCAAGGCGATGGACGAGGTGGGCGGGGCACTGGTGGCGATCGCGGCGGTGCTCTCGGCGGTGTTCATCCCGGCGGCCTTCGTCTCGGGCATCACGGGCCAGTTCTTTAAACAGTTCGCCCTGACGATCGCTGTGGCGACGATCATCTCGGCGTTCAACTCGCTGACCCTGAGCCCGGCGATGTGCGCGCTGATGCTCCGCTCCCACCACGACAAGCCGGACATCGGGGGGCGCATCCTGAACCTTTTCCTCGGCTGGTTTTTCAAGCTGTTCAATAAGACCTTCGACGCGGGCACGAACCTGTACGCCGGGGCCGTGGGGCGGCTGGTGCGCGTCAGCGCGATCGTGATGCTCGTCTATGGGGGTTTGCTCTTCCTCACGGGGTTCGGTTTCACGCGGGTGCCCGCGGGTTTCGTGCCGGAGCAGGATAAAGGGTATCTGATCGTCAACGCCCAGCTCCCGGACGGGGCCGCGCTGGCGCGGACCGAGAAGGTGGCCAGGGAGCTGATCGGCATCGTTGCCGGGACCGAGGGCGTGAAACACACGCTGACCTGGGTTGGCTTCTCGATGATCAGTTCGGTGAATCAGGCCAACGTGGTCTCGGTGATCGCGGTCTTGGAAGAGATGGGCCACAGGAAGGATTCGCGGGTTATCGCCGCCGAGATGCAGGAGAGGCTGCGGGCGATCCCCGAGGCGGGGATCTCGGTCTTCGGCCCGCCGCCGGTCGATGGCCTTGGCAGCGCCGGCGGTCTCAAGGTCATGGTGCAGGACCGCGGATCCCTGGGATTCGACAAGCTCCAGGGCTTCACCACCGAGATGATGCGCGAGGGGATGGGGTCGGGGAACTACCAGGTCATGTTCAGCTCGTTCCGCGCCAACGTCCCGCAGATCTATGTGGATATCGACCGCGAGCAGGCCCAGAAGCAGAATGTCCCGCTGACGGAGATCTTCACCGCGCTCCAGACCTATCTCGGGAGCTACTACGCGAATGATTTCAATTTCCTGGGGCGGACCTTCCAGGTGAACGTGCAGGCGGACGCGCCGTTCCGGCTGCGCAAGGAGGACATCGGTCGCCTCCAGGTGCGGAACGCCGACGGCCAGATGGTGCCGCTCTCGGCGCTGATCAAGGTCAGCGAGGTCCCGCGCCCCGAGCGCGTCATCCGCTACAACATGTTCCCGAGCGCCGACGTCAACATCGTCCCGAAGCCGGGGACCAGCAGCGGCACGACCATCAAGGATATCGAGGCGCTGGCGGCGAAGACGCTGCCCCCCGCGCAGTCGGGCCTGTCGTGGACCGATATCGCCTTCCAGCAGATCATCGCGGGCAACACCATGGTCTATATCTTCCCCTTCTGCATCCTGCTGGTGTTCCTGTTCCTGGCCGCGCAGTACGAGAGCTGGTCGCTCCCGGCCGCGATCGTCATGATCCTGCCGATGTGCATCCTGTGCGCCATCATCGGCGTCGCCGCGGCAAAATTGGATATCAACATCTTCGTGCAGATCGGATTTGTGGTGCTCGCGGGACTCGCGGCCAAGAATGCGATATTGATCGTGGAGTTCGCGCGGGACTTGCAGAACCAGGGCAAGGACCGCATCACCGCGACCGTCGAGGCCGCGCGGCTGCGGCTCCGCCCCATCCTGATGACATCCTTCGCCTTCATCCTTGGTTGCCTGCCGCTGGTCGCGGGGCGTGGCGCGGGTTGGGAGATGCGCTTCTCGCTCGGGATCGCCGTCGTCGCGGGCATGGTCGGGGTCACGGTCTTCGGCGTCTTCCTCACCCCGGTGTTCTACTCCGTCATCCGGAAGCTTTTCCCGCCGAAGGCGGCGCAGGCTGCGCCGGCGCCCGCGGCGCACTAGCTCGAAGATTCCGGGTGTAGCCACGGTCGTGAGACCGTGGACGCGTCGGATGAGCGCCCGGCCCATCTGTCACCAGATGGGCTACACTTTCGCGCCCTGCTTGCGGGGCACGGGGATTTCTGGGAGCGCATGGGCGACTTCCTGGCCCATGTCGGCGGGACCAATCTTCCTTCGCTTGCGTTGGGAGGCGGGGCCCTGCTCGCGCTGGTGGCGGGCAGGATCTGGCTGCGGAACAAGCCCGTGTCGCTGTTCGTGGTGGTGGGGGGAATCGCCATCGCGTCGTTCGTGGACTTGGGCGGCTATGGCGTCAAGCTGCTGGGCGAGGTGCCGCGCGGCATCGCCCTGCGCCTCGTTGATGCGCGCTCCTCCGTGCGGGAGATGTTGCGCGCCGAGGGTGTGGAGGAGAGATTCGGGCGCCTCGACCGGTCCATGGCGTTGACCGATGTGATCGATGCTTTCCTGCGGGGGGACGGCGTTGCCTTGGCCGACGCGGCCCGCGAGGCCGCGGGCCCTCCCGATCGGATCCCGGGAGGGACGCCGGCCTCGGCGTCCGCGGACCACCAGGGGGACGACACCCGGACCGGGGGACCCTCATCATGACCGGACCCAAGATGGATTCCGATTCGCGCGTCCTGAGCCCGCCCGAACGATTCTCGGAGATTCTGTTTGGCCTCATCATGGTCCTGTCGTTCACCTGCGCGATGAGCGTCGCCACGGAGGGCGCAGAGAGTGAGGGTGTTCGGTTCTGTGTTCTCTATGCGCTCTGTGGCGGGAAAATCATCGGTGGCGATGGTGGCGCGAGCGGCCTGCCGGGCTTGGCAAAGTTCGACGGGCTGCTAGACAACGCGAAGGGAGTCGCGACTTTGCGGTCCTGCGGGCCGGGCCCGCGAAATCGAGACGACATTTCGGAAGGAGCGAGACATGGAAGTGACCACACTGGGCGAGGCGAAGTTCAAGTCGCCGCTGCGGCGCGGCGTCAGCGACGCGGCGCGGGTCCCGTACGGCATCGTGCGCGATCCGGCGGGGCCGCGACAGCCCGAACTGGAATTCGAGCTGGCCGGACCGCGCGCGAAGCTGTTTTTCGAGCCGAAGTCGGTCCGCGCGGGCATCGTGACCTGCGGGGGGCTGTGCCCGGGCCTGAACAACGTCATCCGATCGATCTTTCTGGAGCTGCACCATTCCTATGGGGTGAAGGAGGTCCTCGGTTTTCGCGATGGGTACAAGGGCCTGGATCCCTCGCGTTGCCGGGAGCCGCTGAGGCTGACGTCCGATCTCGTGGATGACATCCATCAGGAGGGCGGGACGCTGCTCGGCACCTCGCGCGGGCCGGTGGACACGAACATCGCCGTGGACAATCTGATCCGGCTGGGCGTGAACATGCTCTTCACCGTCGGCGGCGACGGGACGCAGCGGGGGGGCAACGATCTCTTCCAGGAGGCCCGGCGCCGGGGTCACCCGCTGGCGGTCGTCGGGGTCCCAAAGACCATCGACAATGACGTGGCCTTCGTGGCGCGCACCTTTGGGTTCCTGACCGCGATCGAGGAGGCGGCCAAGGTGCTGAAATGCGCGCACACCGAGGCGCACAGCACGCCGAACGGCATCGCGTTGGTCAAATTGATGGGCCGCCACGCGGGCTTCATCGCGGCCGGCGCCACGATCGCCTGCCAGGATGTCAACTTCTGCCTCGTGCCGGAGATCCCGTTTGCGCTGGATGGGGACGGGGGTTTCCTGGCGGCGCTCAAGCGGCGCCTATTGGCGCGTTCCCACGCGCTGATCGTGGTGGCCGAAGGCGCCGGCCAGGATCTGCTGGCGGGTGCCGCCGGGGGCAAGGACGCCTCGGGCAACGTCAAGCTGGGCGACATCGGGCTATTCCTCCGCGAGCGGATCGCGGCGTACCTCAGGGCGGAGGGGGTCGAGGCCCCGATCCGTTACTTTGATCCGAGCTATATCATCCGCAGCGTCTGCGCGGATTCGGAGGACGCGATCCTGTGCGACCAGTACGCTCGCAACGCCGTGCACGCCGCCATGGCGGGCAAGACCGGCGTGGTGATCGGGTGCCTGCACGACCAGTTCATCCACATCCCGATCGAGATGCTGGCCCGCCAGAAGAAGCGCGTCGATCCCGATGGGCCGCTCTGGCACGCGGTCCTCGCCACCACGGGGCAGCCGGAGCGATTTGATTAGCCTGAATATTTCACGCGTGCGCGTGAAATATTCAGGCTCAAAGGAAAATCGCGCTCTGAAATGTTAGTTCGGGAGGGACGCCGGCCCCGGCGTCCGGGTGTCACCAGGGCGCGCGTTGGCCGGGCCGGTGCGGCCCGCGAGGCCGCGGGCCCTCCCGGGTAGGGCTCAGCTTAGCGCCATTGGGGCGCGATCCCACTCTTGTCACTTTCCCTTGGAAAACCCAGCGCCTTGCGGAGCCCCAAAACCGTCGCCAGATTTCCAATGGATCGCCACGAAGGCAACCGGTTTCTTGTTGCGTCCGACCCTCACGCGGAGTGTACGATGGGCGCGCCGGAACTCCTTGCGTTCGTTCGCGGAGAACTAATCTCATCGGAGGCAATATGTCTGATACCCATGATCCATCCCGTCCCGAAACCGCGGAATCCCCATCCCCGACCGACGCCCGGATCGGCCTGGGCGTCGAGGAGCTGAAGCGGTCATTCTTGGATAGCCTGGTCTGTGGGCTGGGGAGGGTGCCGGCGGTCGCGACGCGCAACGACCTGTACACGGCGTTGGCGATGGCGGTGCGCGATCGGGTGTTGGCGCGAGGCGTCAAGACGATCGAGTCCTTTGGCGAGCGAGACGCGCGCGCGGTGGCCTACCTGTCGGCGGAGTTCCTCCCGGGCCCACACCTGGCGAATAATTTGCTGAATCTGGGCATCACCGGGCAGGCGCGGCAGGCCTTGGCGGAGCTGGGTCACGATCTCGACGCGCTGATCGAGCAGGAGGAGGAGCCTGGCCTCGGCAATGGGGGCCTTGGTCGGCTCGCCTCGTGCTATCTGGATTCGATGGCGACGCTCGGGGTGCCCGCCATCGGCTACGGCATCCGTTACGAATTCGGGATCTTCGATCAGGTCATCAGGGATGGCTGGCAGGTCGAGATCACGGACAAGTGGCTGCGGCTTGGCAACCCCTGGGAGATCGTCCACCCCGAGATCGCCTACGACGTGGGATTCGGCGGGCGCACCCATGCGGAGACCGACGACGATGGGCGGTACCGCGTGCGATGGATCCCGCACACCGTGGTCAAGGGGGTGGCCTGCGACACGCCGATCCTCGGCTATGGCGCTGGTTCCTGCAATCCCCTTCGGCTCTGGAAGGCCGAGGCAGTCGAGTCCTTCGACTTCGCGGCCTTCAACCACGGGGATTACTACCGCGCGGTCGAGGACAAGATGGCCTCGGAGAACATCACCAAGGTCCTCTACCCCAATGACGAGCACATGGAGGGCAAGGTGCTCCGGCTCCAGCAGCAGTATTTCTTCGTCTCCTGCTCGCTGCGGGACATGATCCGCGTGCACCGACTCCTGAAGCGGCCGCTGGAGAGCTTCCACGAAAAGTGGGCCATCCAGCTCAATGACACCCATCCCGCCATCGCGGTGGCCGAATTGATGCGGCTGTTGATCGACGTGCACGGCATGGACTGGGACAGCGCCTGGCACGTCACCCGGAACACCTTCGCCTACACGAACCACACGCTCCTGCCCGAGGCGCTGGAGAAATGGGCCGTGCGCCTGTTCGACCGCCTGCTCCCGCGACACATGGAGATCATCTATGAGGTCAACCGCCGGTTTCTCATGGAGGTGCAGGAACGCTTCCCGGGGGACGACGCGCGGTTGGCGCGGATGTCGCTCATCGACGAAGGGGGGGAGCGCTACGTGCGGATGGCGAATCTGGCCACCGTCGGCAGCCATCGGGTGAATGGCGTCGCCCGCCTGCATTCCGAACTGCTGAAACAGACCGTCATGCGGGATTTCGCCGAGCTGTGGCCCGAGAAATTCTGCAACGTGACCAACGGCATCACCCCGCGGCGTTTCGTCGCCGCCAGCAATCCGCCGCTCGCTGGGCTCATCACCTCGCGCATCGGCGAGGGCTGGTTGCGCGATCTCGACCGGCTCCGTGGCCTGGAGGCCTTCGCCGATGATGGCGATTTCCGGAAACAGTGGCGCGAGGTGAAGCTCCGGGCCAAGCGCGGGTTGGCGGCATTGGTCCGGAGCCGCGTCGGGGTGGAGTTGGACCCGCCGACCCTTTTCGACATCCAGGCCAAGCGCCTGCACGAGTACAAGCGGCAACATCTCAACGTGCTCCACATCCTCACGCTGTACCTCCGGCTCAAGCGGAATCGGGGCGAGGACGAGCCTGCCCGGACCTTCCTGTTCGGCGCCAAGGCCGCGCCCGGCTATTTCATGGCCAAGCTCATCATCAAGCTCATCAACTCCGTGGCGGATCTGCTGAACAACGATCCGGACACGCGGGACCGCCTGAAGGTGGTGTTCTTCCCCGACTACAACGTCAAGAACGCCCAGCACGTCTATCCCGCGGCCGACCTCTCCGAGCAGATTTCGACCGCCGGAAAGGAGGCCAGCGGCACGGGGAACATGAAATTCTCGCTCAACGGCGCGCTGACCATCGGCACGCTCGATGGCGCCAACGTCGAGATCCGCGAGGAGGTCGGCGCGGAGAACTTCTTCCTGTTCGGGCTGACGGTCGACGAGGTGCGGGAACGGAAGGCCCGCGGCTATCTTCCGGGTAGTGTCTACGAGCAAAATGCCGCGCTGCGCGAGGCGATCGATTTTATCGCTTCGGGGGCGCTGTCGGGTGGCGATGCCAAGCTGTTCCGGCCCCTCGTGGACAACCTGCTGTGGGAGGATCCGTTCTTGGTGTTGGCCGACTATCAGGCCTATGTCGATTGCCAGCGGCAGGTCAGCGCGCTGTGGCGCGACCCGGAGGCCTGGACCCGGAAGTCCATCCTCAACGTCGCGCGCATGGGCAAGTTCTCGTCCGACCGATCCATCCGGGACTATTGCGAGCTGGTGTGGGGCGTGCCGCCGGTGCCGGTTGTGTGATCGATGGGAGGGACGCCGGCCCCGGCGTCCGCGTGCCACCGGTGGGCGGCGCGGCAGGGCCGGTGCGGCCCGCGGGGCCGCGGGCCCTCCCGGGGGTACACTCACCCCCCGCCGCGTTCCGTCCGTTGCGCGACGTATAGGCCCACGAGTCGCGAGACGCTGACGACGAGATAGATCTGGCCGATGATGGCCTCGAGGACAGAGAGCATGCGGGCGGTCCCGGTAACGGGGGTGATGTCGCCATAGCCCATGGTGGTCAAGGTGACGAAACTGAAGTAGAGAAAGGTATCTTTCGATGCGCCGGTATCCTCGGGGATGCGGAATGCCCCTGGGTGGAGGACGTGCAGGAGTTGGTAGGCGGTCGCGAACGCGAAGCCGAGCAGCAGGTAGATGGCGGCCGCGGCGTGGAGGTTCGAGGCTTGGACGACCTGCGCCGAGAATGTCCGGCGGATCAGGTGGACCAGCGCCCAGCCGATCATGGAGCAGAGGAAGATCGCCTTGCCGGCCTCGGCGATCTGTGCGCCTGGCCAGAAGGCATCGATTCCCTCGAGGGCGGCACCCAGCAGCGCCGCCACCCCCATGGCGACGAGGGCGCGCCCGCGGCCCACGGCCAGGATGCAGGCAAAGATCAACAGCGCCCAATGCATCGCCTTGGCGGCGACGATGGCCGGGAGCCAGTGGCCCGCGACCACGGCGTCCACGGCCGGCGTGGTCACCAGCCCCAAGACCAGCGCGCCAAAGAGGATCGCGTAGCGATGCGTGGCCAGCCACGTGACAGATTCGCCAAGACGCTCGGGCTTCAGGGCCATCGCCTCCCGGATCCTATCACCCGGCGGGCAGCAGGTACAGCGTCACCGCAAACACGGCGTAGACGGCAAGCAGCTGGACGCCGACGTACCACGTCGATCGGCCGATCGCCGCGAGAAATCCCACGGTCATGGCGGTGAGCACGACCATCAGGACCTGGCCGGGTCGGAAGACGAGGTCCATCGGGGCGGGCGCGAGCAGGTAGCTCGCCAAGACCAGCACGGGCGCGACGAAGAGCGCGATCTGCGTCGAGCTCCCCATCGCGATCGAAACGCTGAGGTCGACGCGGTTTTTCCTCGCGGCCGAGAAGGCCGTCATCATCTCCGCGGCGCCACCGACGACCGAGACCACGACGAAGCCCACGAAGGCGGGGGACATGCCCATCTGCTCGGCGGCCACCTGGACCGACTCCACGAAGACCTCGCTGACCAGCGCGATGAACACCGTCGCCACCGCCAGGGCGCCGATGGCGAACGCCAGCGGCCAGGGCTTCTCCTCGGCATGGGCATCGCCATGCGCGCTCGAGGCGTAGATGTCACGGTGCGTGATCAGGGAGTGGACCATCCCCAATCCGTAAACGACGATAAGGAGGATCGCCAGCCCGACCGCAAGCTGCTGCTGGTAGGGGCCGAGATCGATATCTTTTCCCGAGGCCTCCGCGAGCCTCCCCACCGCGGAGGGCACGATGAGCGCGACGGCCGCGAGGATGAGCATCCCCGTCTGCATGCGGGCGGTCAGGAAGTTGAATTCCTGGACGCGGTGGCGGATGCCGCCGAGGAGGAAGGCCCCGCCGAGCATGAAGAGGCTGTTGGTGACGACGGCGCCGGTGACGGATGCCTTGACGAGATCGAACATGCCGGCCCGGAGGGCGGTGAGGGCGATGACGAGTTCGGTGAGGTTTCCCAGGGTGGCATTGAGCAGGCCGCCGACGGCGTCTCCCGTCTTTGCTGCGACGCCCTCGGTGGCGCGGCTCAGCAGGGCCGCGAGCGGGACGATCGCCGCCACGGAGACAAAGAAGATCGTCCGGTGGGATTCGGGGGCGAGGTGGGGCAGGATCAGGGCGACCGGCACGAAGAGCAGGAGCCAGAAGAGCTTGGTTTCTCGGAGTTCGTGGGAGAGGGCGTGCAGAGTTTCGCGTATCATAGATGATCACCTGCGCCAGCGCGACTCAGGGAGGGACGCTGGCCCCGGCGTCCGCGGGCCACCGGCGGGCGGTGCAGCCGGGCCGATGCGGCCCGCGAGGCCGCGGGCCCTCCCTGGTTCGTTCGTTTGCCGCACGGGATGGTTCGTCTGCTATTGCTTTGCCGCCGGGGCGGGTGCCGTGGGCGCGGGCGCCGCGGGGGGCGGCGGGGGCTCGCGTTGGATGGTGGTGTCGACCTTGGTGGGCGCGCCGGGCATCTGGGGCGCGGAGAGGCGGACCATCATCCACGTCTGCGTCTGTTGCTTGCCAAAGTGCATCGCGACCGTCGTCACGTCCTTGGTCAGGTTGAACAGGCCGGTCTCGAAGACGGTGTTGTTGTTGTCGCCGATGCGCCAGGCGGCGCGCTGCGATTGCTTGTCGACGCTGCCGGCGATGGGCTTGTTCTCGCCGGTGACGACGTTCTGGTAGCCGCCGGAGATGATGCCCTCCTTATTCACCGAAATCTGGAAGAACATGGTGGCGTCACCCTTCTCCTCCTGTGTCAAGGCCCAGACCCCGAGCGGCATCCACTCGCCGGCGGGCTGGGCCGGGGCGGCGGCGCCCGCGGTCGCCGGCGGCGGTGGCGCGGGTGGTGGGGGTTGCTCGACGTTCACGACGAGGTTGATCGCCTGCTCGCGATACTGCTCCGCGGGTTGGGGTGGCGCGCCGTTCTGGTAGACTTGGTCGCCCTCATAGATGACCGTGACGCCGTGATCGTAATAGACCGGCTCGGCCGCATTGACGATGGTCGATACTGCGCCCCACGCCATCGGCACCCACCACCACCAGGGGTTCGAGGGACAGCTATAGCCCGGTGGATAGTATCCCGCGCCCCAGTAGCAGCCGCCCCACCAGTGGTCGTCGAACAGGTCGTCGTGGTAGTCGCGGACGTCGTCCCAGATCTCATCCGCGCGATCGTACCGGTAGTCCCACATGTCCTTGCGGTAGTCCTGCCAGTCCTCGCGGTTGTCCACGCGCCAGTCCTGGCGGTCTTCCCGGGCCTGATCGAACCACTCCTGCCGGTCATCCTGCCGGTTCTGGATGTTATCCCACCGCTGGCCCTGATTCTGGCGGAAATCGTTGATCTTGTCCTGCCGTTGGCCGGACCAGCTGTTCCAGAATTGCCCGCGATTATCCACGGCCTGATTCCACCGGTTGTCGCGACCCTTGCTCCAGTTGTCCCAGTTGGGGCGCTGTGACGGGAGCTGTGAGGGGCGGTTGGCGATACCTTGGCCGGTGCCTGGGCGCTGGGCGATCCCGCTTCCAGGGCGGTTGCCGCCAGCGGGGAGTTGGCCGACGCTTGGCCGACCGCCGGCCCCGGGCGCCTGTCCGATGCCGGGGCGATCGCCGGCACCCGGGCGTGCCGGCAACTGCGAGATGCCCGCGGCCGCTCCTGCACCCGCGCTGATGCCAAGGAAGTTGCCCAGATCGGACTGGCCGGGCCGCGAGGGCAACTGCGATGGCCGACCGGCGGTGCCGGCACCCGGTCGCGCGGTGCCGGTCGCGGGCAACTGGGATGGCCGTGCGCCTGACCCGACCGATGGCCGGGTTGCGGATGGCAGCTGCGAGGCGCCGCCCGACGGTCGGGTCCCCGCGCTGGGCCGCTGGATGTCGCGGGTGCCCGCCGATGGGACCATCCCGCCGGTCGATGGCCGGGAGATGCTGGAGCGGTCGAAGCTCGACGAGCCGAAGCTCGACCGATCGAATGACGAGGGCCGCGAGACGCTGGACCGGTCAAAACTGGAGCCGCCGAAACTGGAACCGCGGGAACCGCCGCCCGAGGGCCGTTGGAAGCTGCCGCCGCCGGAGAATCCGCCCCGGCTGCCGCCCCCGCCGCCGCCACCCCGGCTTCCTCCGCCCCCGCCCCCGCCGCGGCCGCGCGCTAAGGCTTCCTCTAACGGCAAACAGACCGCGAGCGTTACCGCGATCGACGCCAAGATCGTAGATGCAATGCGCATGGTGACGCCTCCTCGATGCCCCGGGTCACTTCTCCTTGACGCGGGTGGCCTCGATCTTTGGCAGGTTGGGTTGCGGTTCGCCGTCGAGGGTGCGGTTGGTCGACTCCCAGATGAACTTGTCTTCGCCGGCGCGTCGGAGGGTATTGTCGGCGGACGTGCTGCCTCCGTCGGGGAGGGTGCCGGCCTGGCGGATCAGCCATCCGGTCCCGTCGCTGGTCCAGACCCCTTCGGCGAAGGCCCCGCCGCTATCGAACAGCCAGGAACGGATCTGCTCCCTCGCGGCGTCCCAGGCGATGATCTGCCAACCCTCGAGGGTCACATCGCCCGCGACGGTCACCTTGAACGTCCTCGTCAGGAAATTGCCGCCCTTGGACCAATCGACCTTGGTCTCCACCTCGGTCTCGCCATCCTTCTCTTTCCAGGTGCCGACCATCCAGGCCAGTTCCGAGAGCATCTCGCCGGGGGCTGGCGCGGGCGGAGGAGATTCCACCAGTTGGCTGATCAGCCACTTGCCGTCCTTTCGGACCCGCACCGCCACGTAGGCCGACGAGGCCTGCGCGCCGTCGGCCGAGGTCATCACCGTCGTGCCGCGCTCGACGGCGACGTCCGGCCCGAGTCCCCGGACCGAATCGATCCCGATCGCGAGCTTGGCCCCCTTGTTTCTGGCAAAAGCCTTCTTCAGGAGGCCCTCGATCGCCTCCCGGCCGACGACCGTCACCCCATCCTCGTTGGTGTATTCCACATCCTCGGCAAACATCGCCGCGACCGCCTTGGCGTCTCCTTTGCTAAATGCCGCCTCGTGCTGCTTCGCCAACTGCTCGATCGCCGCCCGCGCATCACCCTCCTGGGCGGCGCAGGGCCACGCCGCCAGAAAAATAGATATCCCCACGACGACAAATGATCGCTTTCGCATGATGCCTCCTTGAATAGGTCTTCTCGGTTTTGATGCCATCGCCAGAGGGAGCGTTGACCCGTCCTCCAATGCTCCCGATGGCGGAGACTATAATCTACGCTACCATCGGGCGGACGAATTGTCCAACGGGGCGCGATCGGCCCGAACCCGTTGGGAGGGACTCGCCCCGGCGTCCGCGTCCCGCCGGCAGGCGGGATGCCTCGTCCGACCCGGCCCGCGAGGCCGCGGGCCCTCCCGAGCATCGCTTAACTCGGTGCCCTCCGGCTTTGGCGGCCCTTGACGGAAAGGGTTTCCATCGCATCATGAAAATCGTGGCTTTTAGCAACCTTATCTGGAGGATTACGATGAGACGATGGTCGTTGGTTATCGCGGCAGCTATCTTTGGGTCATTCGCGTCAGGAGGAATGCCCGGGGCGGCGGCGCGGGGCGCCGGGGTGACCTTGCCGACAAAGCTTAAGTTGACGCAGACCGTGCAGGCGGACTACGTCATTGACGGGGTGCCGAAGGGCAAGGTGCAGGTCCGCGAGGGCACGGAATTCCATCCCGATGGCATCGAGGGGGATCGGGTGTTTGTCGATCTTGGCAAGGGGGATCGGCTGTACGCCCCGCTTTCCGGGACGAATTACGAGGAGGCCACCGCGGCGGACAAGCGGCGAGCCGAGGTCGTGGCGGCCGACGCCGCCGCCTTGAGCCAGGACGCTGTCACCCTCGAGATCAAGATCGGCAAACTCGCTCCCGCCGGCATCAGCAGCCAAGAGAGGAAAGATTCGGTTGGTGTGGTGGCCCAGGCGAATACTTTCGTGGCCGGCGTGGCGACCAGTGGGCTCAAGGAGGGCGAGTGGTGGAAGGGACAGGCCTTCCCCATCGGCAAGGTGACCCACCCCAATACCGGGGAGATCTTCGACTGCTACACGGCGGATCTGGGACAATATCACGCCTTCAAGATCGGCCGGCGCGACATACTGTCGAGCTACTTGAAACTCGCCAAGGAGCAGGGCTCGAAGCCCAAGCTTGGGTATGACGATTTCGCCGCGCTGGCCACGAGCCTCAACCTGGATCGCGCGTTGCAGATGAGCGCCGGGCTCATGGTCACGCAGCCCGACGAGAAGGTGCGGGGTGACGAATGGGGCTTCGAGGTCAGCAACGAGCAGATCCTCAGGCTAAAGGCCAAGGAGGCGCGCATCGCTTGGCTCAAGGAGATCCAGCCCGTCTGGATCAAGGCCTCGGAGGTCGCCGGATTCTGGCTCAAGAACCGCGAGATGTCCGTCCCGGTCCAGGGATGGCTCAAGCTGTTACAGGAGACCACGCTCAAGTTCAATTCCAACGAGATCTCCGGATTTCGGCAGGCGGTCGAGAAGCTTAATGACGATTGGGTGACCATCCAGGCGACCAGTGGGCGGTGATGGCCCCCGGCGTCGGGGGCTGTCGGATTTTGTCCGACGGACTCGTCTCGCGCGGGTTCGGGAACGCTGATCCTCGCTAATCTTCGCTGATCGCATGGCCCCCCTGTCGCCCTGAAGTGTGGAACCGCGGATAACGGGCATGCCGCAGATAACTAGAATTAATGGAGGCATTTGCCGATCGTGTCGTAACCGCCGACGTGAGGAGGCGGATGCGCGCCACTTTGGACCACCGCCTCCTCACGTCGGCGGCTACATCCTTAACTCCACCTTCGCGCGATCTTCGGCGAAGAGGAGGCGCTTGATGTTCTCGGTGCCGTGGCGCGGCGCGTGGAAATAGCCGTTGAAGGCGTTGTAGGCCAAGAGGCCGTTGTTGCACCAATCCGCGATCCACTCGGCGGCGGCGCGGGGATCCTCCTGGCGCTGGCCCGCGCCGAGTTTCACCAGCCACTCCTGGTTGCGCTCCTCGTGCGCGCCGAGGGGCGGGGACATGACGACCGGTATCCCGAGCGCCGCATAGAAACACAGCTCGCTCGGCTTGGTCCAGAGGATGTCGGTCTCCTTGAGCATCAGGTTGAATTTCTCGAAATACTCCACTTTTGTCAGCGCGCAGAGGATCTGGACCCCGCGCCCGAGTTCCGCCTCGAGCCCGAGTTCTCGGACGATCCTCTGAAAGTATTGGTTGACCTCGAGGCGGGTGCCGGCGATGAGGTTGAGCCGCATGCGGCCTTCCCTGATTTGGGGGGTCAGGCTCGAGAGGATATCGCGGGCGACCTCCGCCTGAGCCCCGGCGCCCCCGACCGCGTAGGTCACCGTTAGCGGGCGCGACGACCGCTCCAGGATCGAGCCCAGTTCGGGTTTCAGCATCTCGGAGTACTTCTTTCGAAAGACGCCCTTGGTGTCCAGGGTCGCGATTCGACCGACCAGGTCCGCGGCGGCCGTGTCGACATTCTCCTGCGGCAGCGGGAAGCCGGTCACGAAGATGTTCTCCTCGGGCACGCCGTATTGGAGCAAGCGGGCGCGATTCATCCGCATGGGGGCAAGGTAGACGATCTTGCCGTCCTTGGGTCGTTCGGCGATCCAGACGCGGTTGATGTCGGTGTCGGTGACCACGCAGAAGACGTTTTTTCGGCCCGCGTGATCGGCGGCGAGGGCCACGGCGAAGAAGGTGGTGAGGAGGGGCAGGTCCTCCCGTTTCCGGGTGTACTCGGCGACGCTGCCGGCGAAGCCGCGGCGGATGAGGCGGTGGAGGCGCATGGAGCCGAGCGTCGGTTTCGAGAGGTCGCGGAAGGGATAATGGGGGCTGATGGCCTGGAGGCGGTCGTAGGCGCGCCAGACCGGTGGGCCGATCACGGGCACGCGGCTGAAACGCGACACGCCCTCGTAGAAGCCCTGGAGCTTCTCCCAGAGCTTCTTCTCCTCCGGGGTGACGATCTTGTCGCTGTTGGCGGTGATGATCCGCTCGCGCGCAATGTCGCGGAACGGGTACGCCGCCCGCTGGTGCCCGTAACCCATGTCCACCGCAATCACCCATGCCTGGTCCATAGGCCCTCCTGGTTGCGCTCTCCGTGAAACTGATGGATGATCGCAAAGCCGCGCGCTTCGCGCAACCGGGATCTTTCCCCGCCATCCCCGTGATCCGCAGTATGAGGTTTCGGGTCAGCCCCGCCGCCGGCGCTGGGACGCGCCGCATCATTCAGGGGGAACTTCCCCCGTGACGCAGGCATTCCTGCCTGCGTCGGAGGCCCTGCGCCAACGAGGGCAGACAAGAATGTCTGCCTCACGGCCGTGGCTACATCTGGAATTTTCGAGCTAGATCCCATGCCCCGCCCGCCCGCCCGCCGGCGGGCGTTCGGGGCACCACCGGGGGTGAAAATTTGTAGCGAAGCCCCTTCGGGCTTCGGCGCCCCACCGGGCCCCCGCCGAAGGGCGAAGGCCCTTCGCTATTAGCGAGTTGCGTCGTATTTTCGAGTCAGCGGTCCCCCGAGAGCCTCTGCTGCAGGTCGACCATCGGTTGCTGGTTGACCTTGACGATGCCGCTGGTGGCGCGGTCCAGGTCCGCGATGAGGGTGACGACCAGGGAGAAGCTCAAGGCGAGGATCAGGATCTCTGCGGCGCTGTATCGGCCGGCGATGCCAAACTGGTAGCCGACGGCCACCATGCTCAGGAATGTTAGCAAGAGAAGGATCTGCCAGACCACGGGGGGGATTCGATACTGGAGGGCCACCGTGGTCCGCGACCTGTGGATCTCGACGAGGCTATTGATCGATTCGACGAAGAGCGCGCCGATGTCCGAGTTCATGTCGGCGCGCGCCAATGCCACGGCGTGCGACCAAAGTTCGGCCTGGATGCGCTCGGACGCCTTGAGCGACTCGGCCAGCCTTGAGATATCCGAGGTGCCCAGGACGCGCGCATCCACGTACTCCCCCAGCAAACGGCCGCACTCTGTCCCGTGGGGTTCTGGGAGCAGGTCGGCGCGCATCGCCGCCGTGGCCAGGGCATTGACCTCGTCGAGGAGGAGTTGCTTCCTGGTGTCGAATCGGTTGGTGGTCACGCCGAAGGTGAACGCCAGCATGAACGCCAGCAGGCCCAGGGTCGCGCCGACCACGCCGCCGATCGGGCCCTCCGGTTCGCCCTCCGCGCGCTTGCGGACGACGATCCCGGCGCGATAGCCGATCGTCAAGGAGATGAGGATGGTGGCGACCATGATCGCGAATAGCGCCCAGAGCGGCATGTCGTTCATCGATGGCAGGCTCATGATATGGGGTGCTTGTGCGGGCGAGTCCCGGCGATGTCCAGAGATATTCGGCGATTGGTCGAATTCATGGGAGTGCGGAGGCCCGGGCCGCTAGACATCGGGGCATCGGTGGCGTATGGGGTGGGATATGGTCGTGGCACGAATCGTGAGGGCGGTGGTTGCCGTTGGGCTTTTGCTGCCCGGTCTCGCGTTCGTGGGGTTGAATCGGGCGATCAACGACGAATCGGTGGCGGTGGCGAACAGCCTGTTTCCGGCGGGGGCGCCGAAAGTGGTGATGGGCGTGTGGGCGCATCCGGATGATGAGATCACGAGCGCGGGGACCTTCGCGCGGATGGCGCGCGAGGAGGGCGCCCGCCTCGTGCTCGCGTATCTGACCCGCGGCGATGGCGCCCGTTTGGAGGGAAAGACGCGCGAGGCATTGGGGCGCGAGCGGGAGGCGGAGGCGCGCGCGGCGGGCGAGGTGCTTGGCGCGGAGGAAGTCCGGGTGTTCGATTTGCCGGACGGCGGGCTGCCGGGTGCGGATGCCTCGGCCGGCAGGGCGGTGATTCGGGAGCTTATTGAGCGGGCGCGCCCGAGCGTGATCGTTAGCTTTGACGAGCGGGTCGGGTACTACGGCCACCCCGATCACGTGCAGGTGGGCAAGTGGGTTCGCGAGGTGGTCGAGGCGGGCGCGGCGGAACCCGGGTTTCCGGTGCGCCGCCTGTATCAGGCCACGCTCCCGCAACCGATGATCGATCTGGCGCTGAGGATGGTCGAGGCATTCCAGCGGCGATATCCGAAAGATGCGGGGGAGGGGCTTCCGGCGCCCACCGTGGCGGTTCGCGTCACCCCGGCCGCCGGGCCCAAACGGGCCCTGTTGGACGTCCACAGGTCGCAGGCCGGTGTCGTTCGTGACGTGCAGCCCTATTACGACCGCCTCCCGGCGTGGTTGTATTATCGGATCTTGGACCGGGAATACTTCGCGCTTGCGGTGGAGCGCTAGGTCGAAAGCTCGGGGGTGGCGGGGCGAGTGGGACGGGGCGGTGGCGGGGGCCGGCCTCATTGGAGCTCATTGCCCTTCGGCCCCGGACAGATTTCCATGGAAAAAGTCCCCCGGTAGGCGCAACTTACCTTCATTGGCTAACGGGAGGTGCACCATGAAGTTCAACATCGATCCCGATAGGGAAATCAAGATCAAGATGGGCGGGGGGGAGAAGGTGCAGTTTCAGCTCAAGGATATCCTGGTGCCGCCGGGCGAGAAGATCTCGCTCAAGAAGGATTACGACCCGGATTTCACGGGGGGATACGATGACAAGGAGGGGGCGCTGGAGAAGGTGGCCAAGAACGTCGAGCGGTTGGCCGAGCTCCAGGAGAAGCTGTACGCGCAGGACACCTACGCGCTGTTGTTGATTTTTCAGGCGATGGACGCGGCGGGGAAGGACGGGTGTATCCGGCACGTGATGTCGGGGGTCAACCCGCAGGGGTGCAGCGTCACCAGTTTTAAGTCGCCTTCGGCCGAGGAACTGGACCACGACTATCTCTGGCGGGCGACGAAGGCCCTGCCGGCCCGGGGGATGATCGGCATATTCAACCGATCGTATTACGAGGAGGTCCTGGTGGTGCGGGTGCACCCCGAGTTCCTGGCGAAACAGAAACTGCCCGAGGAGGAGATCGGCGACGGGATCTGGAGGCGTCGGTTCGACCAGATCAACGATTTCGAGAAGTATCTCGTGAGGAACGGGATCATCGTACTGAAATTCTTCCTGAATATCTCGAAGAAGGAGCAGAAGAAGCGGTTCCTTTCGCGGATCAACGAGCCGGAGAAGAACTGGAAATTCTCGGTGGCGGATTACAAGGAGCGGGGTTTCTGGGGTGACTATCAGGACGCCTTTGAGGACATGCTGAACAACACGAGCACGAAGCACGCGCCGTGGTTCGTGATCCCGGCGGACAACAAGTGGTTCGCGCGGCTGGCGGTGTCGGAGGTCGTCTGCGCGGCGATGGAGCGCCTCGGGCTGAAGTATCCGGAGGTCGGGGAGGAGCGGCAGAAGGAGTTGAGGGAGATCAAGGCGGCGCTGGAGGGCGAGTGAAGCGCCCCATCCCCCGCGCATTCCGGTTCGTTTTGGGGAACGCTGATATTCGCTCATCTTCGCTGATGTCCTTCCGGTATCGCGCCGTGATCGGGATCAGCGGCGATCAGCGAAGATGAGCGTTCCCTTTCCCCTGCGGCGGGTGTGTGCGATTTCACCCCCTGGGGGTGGCGCGGAACCAGAGCCGGATCCAGTACCGGATGCGGGAGCGCTCGAGGATGTCGCGGAGCAGTTCGTCGAAGCGGGCGGCGGCGGGTTCCTCGATGCGGAGGCTCAGCGCGCCCGTGAGGAGGAAGAGGGACGACAGCACGGCGAACAGGATGCTGTAGCGATTCCACTCGATTCCGGCGAAAGGCACCGCCAATGGGCCGCAGGCGTCGAGGAGCAGGCCCCAGAGGATGGGGGCGATGCCCAGGGTGACGCCGCCGACGACGGAGAAGACGGCGAAGTAGTGGCTGCGGCCGCGGTCCGGCGCGGTGATCATGGCGAGCCGGGTATTGGCGAGGTTGAGCATGGAGCCGCAGAGGCCGAGCGAGAACATGAGGGCGGCGGCCGCGGCGGTGCCGAGGGGGAGAAGACATCCGGCCATGGCCGACCAGGCGGCAAGCGTGACCGCGAAAAGGGCGGACGCGACGATGAGGAGGGGCTTGCTGCCGCGGCTATCGAGCGCGCGCGCGGCGAGGAGCTGGTTGGCCAGGCCGCCGATGAACATGAGGGAGGTCAGGAGGAGAATGCGCTGTTCGGGCCAGCCCGCCATGCCCTTGAGAAAAGCGACGGCGAAGGTCAGGACGCCGCCGTTGGCCAGGGCGAAGGCGATGTTCATGGCGAGCAGGCGGCGGAATGGGCGCAGGCGCAGCATGTCGCGGATGCTTGGGCGGCCGGTCGCTCGGGCGGGCTCGATGGGTCGCTCGGTGGGGATCCGGTTCAGGAAGACGAGGCTGATGCCGGAGCACAGGGCGCTGATGCCGAAGAGGGCCGAGAATCGCCAGGGCGCCGGTTGGGTTCCCAGCACCCACGCCGAGAGGCAAAAAATGACGAGGCTGGCGGCGTTGACCATCGACGCCTCGAGGGTCAGGTATCGGCCGCGGCGCGACGCCGGGATGATGGAGGTGACCCACGGCAGCCAGCCGCAGCTGGAGATGCCGCGCGAGAGATTGAACAGGAACAACAGCATCAGCAACAGGGCGATCTGGCTGGGGGCCGGCAACCAGCCCGTCGCGAGCGGGATGAGGGCCGTGAGGGCGACGAATACGCTCCGCACCGTCCAGCCGGAAACGACGAAGCGCTTGTAGCCGACGGCATCGACGTAGCGGGCGGCCGGGATCTGGAGGATCACCATCAGCGGCATCATGCCGGCGATGATGCCCAGCGTCGTGGCGCTGGCGTCGAGGCTCTTGGCATAGAGCACCATCGGGCTGCCCAGGATGATCTGGAAAGCCATCGCGTTGAACCACGCAAACGCGAAGATATTTCGGGTGCCCGGGGGCATGGAACGACGATGGCGCGAGCGGTGGCGTTGTCAGCATATTACTCGTTTGTGCCTTCGTCTGGGAGGGACGTCGGCCCCGGCGTCCTCGAACTGAAACTTCATTGCCGAGAAACCCGAGGTTCAACCCATAACACGCTTGCAGCAAGAGTGTTGAATCAATCCAGGATCCGGGCTGCGCCGGGAAGCGTTCTTTGGAGTGCGCAAGTCCGACTTGCGCCATCCAAGGCGGCCCAGGACGAGCGCTGGACAGCGAACCGCACCTCTCGCCCGGAACGCTTCGAAGGCGGCAGTCAGACTGCCGCAGCAAAGCGGGGGAGCGCGGACTTTTGGAGCGGAGGCAACGACGCCGCTTTGTCGTCCGGCGAAGCCGGGAGTGGCAGCCGAGGCCCGCGCCGCGTTCCACGCGGAGCCAAAGCGGTGCCGCCGCCCCTGGCGGGGCTCTGCCACCGCAGTCCAAGGTTCGCGCCCCGCGCGCGGCGCCCATTGGGTCTGCATGCAGCACAGGGATGCCGACACGCCTTGGGGAGTTTCCACATGAATGATGCGGCGCTGACCGGAAGCGAGAGGCTTTGGCCAACCCGGCCCGCGAGGCCGCGGGCCCTCCCAGGCTGGCGGGATCCGGTCCTGGCCTCGACATCGGCGGGCCACCGCCGCTACCATTCCGGCATGAAGGCGCCGCCCGCATGTCCCCATTCCCTCACCCGCCGTTCTCTCTTGAGGGCTGGCATCGGGACCCTGGCGGCGGCGGGTGCGGCGGCGGCAGAGACAGGGCCGGGTGCCCCTGCCGCCGCGGGGGCGGCGGCGCTGCCCTGCGGCGACCTCTGCGGCGCAAAGATCAGCCGGGTACTCTTAGGGGGCAACCTCATCTCGGGGTACATGCATTCGCGCGATCTCAAGTACGTGAACGCGCTATTCAAGGCGTATGCCACCGAGGAGAAGATCCTCGAGACGCTGAAGGTGGCGGAGGCCAACGGGATCAACACGGTGTTCGAGACCGGGGGGGATTTCGTGAGGCGATACAATCGCGAATCTGGCGGAAAGATGCAGTTCATCCCGCACATCAAGGTCGATGCCAAACAGAGCGAGACCGAGTTGAACGATCACATCGCGCAGCAGGCCGACACGGGCGCGGTGGCGCTCTACGTCTGGGGCGTGGCGGCCGACAATCTGCTCAAGGCCGGGGAGATCGACCGGTTGGCGCGCGCCGTCGAGCTGGCGAAGGTCACGGGGTTGCCGATCGGGGTCGGGGGCCATTCCCTGCTCGTGGCGCAGGCGTGCGAGAAGCATGGCATCCCCTGCGACTTCTACGTCAAGACCTTCCACCGCGACGACTATCCCTCCGCGACGCCCAGGCCGCTCCGCAAGGAGTTCATCTGGCTCGATGGCGGCGAGGGCTGGTACGACAACATGTGGTGCATCAACCCGGAGGAGACCGCCGAATTCATGGCGTCGGTCAAGAAGCCGTGGATCGCCTTCAAGGTCCTCGCCGCGGGGGCCATCCACCCGCGCATCGGGTTCCAGCACGCCTTCCAGAATGGCGCCGACTTCATCGCGGTGGGCATGATGGACTTCCAGATCGCCGAGAATTGCCATCTCGCGAACCGGTTTATCGCCGAGTCCGGGTCACGGCGGCGGCCCTGGTGCGCGTGAGGGATGGAACTCGCGTGGGGACGCGGGGGTGCAGGGTGGCGGGACAAACGCCGCGGGGCACCACCGGGGGTCAAAATGTAGCCCCTCCGGTAACGGAGGGGCCGCGCGGTGGGGTCCACGGCCTCACGGCCGTGGCTACGTCTGGAATTTTGAGTCAGATTCCTTGGGAAAGACCGACGGGCTGCTAGGGTTTTGCCATGGGCGCGGCTATCCGGTTCGGGGCTCTGATCGTGGCGGGATTGACGCACGTCGCGCCGGCGGACGACTGGCCGCAGTGGCGCGGGCGGCATCGGGACGGGGTGTGGCGGGAGGAGGGGATCATCGAGAATTTGCCCGGGGCCCTGCCGGTGCGATGGCGGGCGCCGGTTGGCGGGGGATTTGCCGGGCCGGCCGTGGCGGCGGGCCGCGTGTACGTGTGCGATCGCATCCGCCCCGAGAATGTTCCCGAGCCCGAGAACCGGTGGAACCTGACCGATCCGGTGGAGGGCGGGGAGCGGGTGATGTGCCTGGATGCGGCGACGGGCGAGGTGCTCTGGAAGCATCAGTATCCCTGCCGTTATCGGATCAGCTATCCCGTGGGCCCTCGGGCAACGCCGACGGTGGACGGGGACCGCGTTTTCTCCCTGGGTGCGATGGGGGATCTGCTGTGCCTGGATGCGGCGACGGGCAAGGTCCTTTGGGAGAAGAACTATCTTTCGGATTTCGGGACGCGCATGAACCCGTGGGGCATGGCGTCCGCGCCGCTGGTGGATGGGGAGAGGCTGATCGTGCTGGTTGGCGGCAGCGAGGGGCGGTGCGTGATGGCCCTGGACAAACGCACGGGGGAGGAAATCTGGCGCGCGCTGGAGGCGGAGGACCCCGGCTATTCGTCGCCGATCCTGATCGAGTGCGGCGGGCGGCGGCAACTGGTGGTGTGGAACCCCGTCGGGCTGCACGGCCTGGATCCCGAGACGGGCGCGGTCCTCTGGGGCGAGCCGTTCCCTTGCAAGATGGGGCATTCCGTGGCGACGCCGGTATACGACCCCGGCAGGCGGGCGGTCTTCGTCACGGCATTTTTCAATGGGCCCCTGATGGTCCGGTTGGCGGCGGGGGGCCCGGGTGCCGAGGTGCTATGGCGCGGGACGAGCGACAGCGAGCGACCAGAGCGCACGGACAAGCTGCACGGGCTGATGTGCACCCCCGCGATCGTCGGCGATCACGTGTATGGCGTCTGCAGCTATGGGCACCTGCGTTGCCTGAGGGCCGACACCGGCGAGCGCCTGTGGGCCACGCTCGAACCGACTGGCGAGGAGCGCTGGGCCAACGCCTTCATCATCCGGCATGACGACCGCTTCTTCCTCTGCAACGAGCGCGGCGACCTGATCCTCGCGAGGTTGGCGCCCGGGGGATACGCGGAATTGGGCCGGGCCAAGCTGATCGAACCGACGACCAACGCAGGCAAGCGGATGGTCGTCTGGTCGCATCCCGCCTTCGCGGAGAGGAGCATCTTCGCCCGGAACGACCGGGAGATCCTCCGGGTGGACATGGCGGCGCACTGACTCGAAAATTGGGTCGCGATGTAGGCTGCGCCTTGGCGCACGCGGACGGTCGATTCGGCAGCGTGCGCCAAGGCGCAGCCTACAATTTTTCTCCCCGGTGGTGCCCCGAATGCCCGCCGCGGCGGGCGTGCCTGCCAGAAAAATCCTTGCGGTTGTCTCCCGGTTCTCGGATCGTCTGCCCATGTACGAGGGCACTCCGTTTTGTCTGAAGGGTCGCACCGCGCTGGTCACGGGTGGTAGCCGGGGGTTGGGGCGCGAGATGGCGAAGATCTTGGCTCAGGCGGGGGCGGAGGTGGCAATATGCAGCCGGACCCCTGCCGGAGTCGAGGCGGCCGCGAAGGAACTGTCGGCCGAGACGGGTGCACGGGTCGAGGGGTTCGTCGCCGACGTGGGTCGGCGCGCGGACACCGAGCGGTTGGCCAGGGAGGCCGTCGCGCGCATGGGGAAGATCGACATCCTCTTCAGCAATGCGGGCTGGAATGTCCCGCAGGCCGCCGACGCGATCCGCGACGAGGACTGGGACGCGCTCGTGGAGTTGAATGTCACCAGTTCGATGGTTCTGACCCGGGCGCTCGCCCCCGGCATGATGGGGCGGGGCTGGGGAAGAATTATATATACCTCTTCCATCATGGCCTTCGTGAGCACGCCAGAGCGCCCCGCGTACAGCGCGACCAAGGCGGCGCTCCACGGGTTGGCGAAGGCGAACTGCCTGCATCTGGGTGCGCGCGGGATCACCGTGAATTGCTTGTGCCCGGGACCGTTTGCCACCGAGATGCCGATGTCCATCCTCAGCGCGGACCAGCAGAAGCGTTTCGCGGACCGCACTGCCGTGGGCCGCTGGGGGCAACCGCACGAGTTGGCGCCGGCCGCCCTGCTGCTCGCTTCCGATGCGGGCGCGTACATCACGGGCAGCGTCCTCGTGGTGGATGGCGGGGTCACGATCCGGATGTTCTAGTGCTGAGATTCCGGGTGTAGCCACGGTCGTTCGATCGTGGATGCGCTGGCCGAGTGCCCGGGCCCATCTGTTGCCAGATGGGCTACATTCCGAGCGCCGCTGGTGCCCGCGGACGTAGGATGGAATCTCGGCACTGACTCTGAAGCCCGGCGTCGCGCGGCGCGTCTAAACGGGCATGAGGGTCCGTGCGACAGGCAGGCTGGCGCTGATCCTGGGCGGCGCCCTGGCGATGTCGATGATGAGCGGCTGCTACTACTACGAGGGCTACGGCGGTCCGCGTTATCGGTATTACTCGGGCGCGAGCTATGGGATTGGATTCCCGACGTACCTCAGTCACCGGTACTACCGCCGGCATCCCGGATATAGCTACTACGGCGGCCATCGCCGGTACTATAGCTGTTTTCCGCGATACGCCGGGTACGGCAGGTACTATCGGAGCGGCGGGTACATGGGATACCATGGCGGCGGCGGGCATTTCTATTTTTCCTTCCGCTAGCTCGATAATCCCATTAGCGAAGGGCCCATGGCCCTTCGGCGGTGGCCGGGGCCCACGCCGAAGCCGGAAGCGGCTTCGCTACGGGGAGCGCGTCGGCGGTAGCGAAGGGCCCATGGCCCTTCGGGCGGTGGCCGGGGCCCACGCCGAAGCCGGAAGCGGCTTCGCTACGGGGAGCGCGTCGGCGGTAGCGAAGGGCCTTCGCCCTTCGGCGGGGGCCCTGCAGATGCGCTGGCGTTATGGGAATCGGGGCGGTAGCGTGGGCGGCGCAGGTGCCCTTTTCGGCTGGCATGGGGAGAGGTTTATCATGAGGTTTGCGATGTGGGAGGCGGCGGCGTGGGCGAGCGGGGGGAAGTGAAGGCGCCGGGTCGCTTTTGGACGGGGGAGCGGGTGGGGCGCCTGTCCCGTGCCCTGCTGGTGGCGGCGGCCATCGCGCTGGGGGCCGCTGTTCTCTTGCCCGCGACGCGCGAGAGCGCCGTCCTCAACCTGGGGGATTATCCGGCGTTTCACGTGGCGGCCGAGATCGTGGCGATGGGGGAGGGGGATCGGCTCTATGACTGGCGATGGCAGATGGAACTGCAGGAGGGCTATTCCTCTAACGCGATGGAGGCCTTTTGTCCCTTCGCCTACCCGCCGCCCGTGGCGCTCCTTCTGCGGCCGTTGGCCGCGGTGCCGCTGATGGTGGGGAAGTGGATCTTTGTGTCACTCATGCTCCTGTGCCTGACGGGGGCCATCCGCGTATCCGCGCGGTCGATCCCGATGTTGCGGTCGCGCACCATCGAGACGGTCGCGGTGTTCGCGGTTTTCTTGCCGGGTTCGATGGGGTTGATCGGGGCGCAGAACACCGCGGTCGGGATGCTGTTGCTCGCGCTGGCGTGGGACGCGTTGGCCAGGGGGAGCCGCGGGGGGGATTTCGCCTGTGGCGTCTGGCTCGGGTTGTGGCTGTTCAAGCCACAGTACCCCCTGATTCTGGTGGCATGCCTGATCGTGGCGCGTCGCTGGGCCGTCGTCGGGGGATTCTCCGCGGTGGCGTGCGCGTATTATGCGATCGGCTGTCTCGTGATGGATTGGTCCTGGCCCTTGACGTGGGCCGCGGCGGTCTTCGATTTCGCCGCCATCGACGCGCTGTTCGAGAACAATTTTCCCGTATCGATCCAGGGCTCGGGACTCTTCGAGTGGCTGGCGGGAGCGTCGGGTGGCGCCGGGGAGCCGGGGGCGGCGATCTCATATGTGACCTATTCGATCGCGGGGGCGGTCTTCCTGTGGCTGCTCTGGAAATTTGCCGCGGTCCCCCGCGGGGATCACGCGCCGGGGCAAGGGCGATTACTGGCGTGGTTTGATGTCGCGGTCCCGGCGATGCTCTTGGTTTCGCCGCACAGCCACTTCTACGATTGCGGGCTCTGCCTCTTCCCGGTTGCCCGGCGGCTTCGGTTCCCGGATGATCGCAGTGCATGGTGGGTGCTCGGCGCCCTGATGGGCGTCGATATCTTGACCCTCCTGCGTCCCCTGTTCCCGTTCCAGCCCCTCGTAATCATCCCGCTCGGGGCCATGATGGTGCTCCTCCGGCGGATCGATCCGTTACCGTGGCCCCTCGCGCGGGCGAGCCGTCAGCGGTAGATGTCTTTCATCTGCCAGGCATCGAGGGAGAGGAGGCGCGCGTCCTTGCCCTGGGCGCGGAGCGAGACGCCGGTGCTGTCCTCGCGGCCGGGATAGACGCGCAGGGCCACGCATTGCCTTCCGTTGGCGAATACCTCGACGACGCTCCGGTCGATGAAGACGCGGAGCCGGAGCGGGTCGCCCTTGGCGGGGCGGAACTGCGCGATCTCGGGGGGGCGCGATTGGACGTCCGGCAGGATTGAGGAGCGGGTGTTATCGATCGAGATGACATCCGCCGCCGGTTTGCTGCGATCCGCGCGGTCGCGATAGCCCCGCCGTTGCAGCAAAACGATGCGCGTCACCTCCTCGGCGTTTGGTGAGCGCAGGACATTGAGTTCGACCATGGGCGCACCTTCCGGGTCGATCTCTGCGGCGATCTCCATCGCGTTGCCGGCGATGCCCTGGAGGACGACCTCCTCGTTGGCTGGGAGGGTCAGGGCCTCGACGCGGGCGTGCCGTTCCCGAAGGGACTCGATGTCTCCGGCGGGCTCGATGCCCAATTCGTCCTTGCCGACGAGGGTCAGGCGCCGCGGGAGGGTCATGATCTGGTTCCAGGACCCCGTGGGTTTTGCGGGGTTCATGTTGAATATGGCGATGACCCCGCCCTTGCCGTCGGGGCAGGCGGAGGGCGCGTGCACGCCGCCCGGCCCGACGGGGCCAAAGTTGAAATCGTCGCCGCAAGTCACCACGAATTTCTGTCGCGACGTGTCGTAGTCGCCCAGGAGGTATTTCCCGCCGCTGGTGTGGCTGAAGTGGAGCAGGATGTGGCGGTCGCCGATGGGCCAGAAGTAGGGGCACGCGCCGTCGTCGCCGACCATCCCGTACCGGTCGTTCTCCAGGAACGGGTGCAGGTATTGCCAATCGGTGAGGTCAGTGGAGCGGTGGAGGAATTCGGCGCGGACCGGTCTCCCGCCGGGGCCCTCGTTCAATGTGCCGGCGGTCAGCGCGTAGTACGTCCCGCCCTGTTTCCAGAGGCAGGGATCGAAGATGTTGTATGGGATCGGGGGGTCGCCGGGTTTTGGCAAGGGGATGACGGCCTTTCCGGTGAGTTTCTTCCAGTTGAGCAGGAGAGGGTCGCTGGAGACGGCGACCATCGTGCCGGCCGCGATGCCGTGGTAGATGGCGATCACGCGGTCTTCCTCGACCAGCGTGGCGCCGGAGAAGCACTTGTCCTCTGGGTGGGGGTAGATGGCGGGCGGCAGGTCTCTCCAGCGGATCAGGTCGTCGCTCACCGCATGCCCCCAGTGCTGGCGCGGGTCTTCGGGCGGATAGGCCTGATAGAATAGGTGCCATCGTCCGCGCCAGAAGCAGAGGCCGTTGGGGTCGTTCAGGTTGCCCTCCGGATTGACGTAATGGTAGATCGGGCGATGCGGGTCGCGGGCCTGCGCCTTTCGCGATGCCGCCATGCGTTGGAGGAGGGGATTCGCTTTGAGTTGGGCCTCCTGCTCCTCGAGGGTTTCGGCGAAGGTGTACTGCGGGAGCAGGGATCTGCCGCCGACCTCGATCTTTGGCCTGGGTGGAGGCCTATCCTCTATCGCCGGCTCGCGCGGCGCGTCGGACTGCACGATCTGGTCGACGTTGATGTGCCCCCATCCGCCCGTGGCGCTGTCCACGATCTGGATGGCGGCCTCCTTGCCGGCGAGTTCCGCGACATCCCAAGATTGCCAGTCGAGCAGCTCTTTCCCCTCGATCTTGAGGGCCGGGCCCACGGCGGTGCGCGCCACCTTTCCGCCGACCAGCAGGTTGATGCAGGTGGCGCCGGCATAGTTTCCCGCGCCGATGAGGAAGTTGATGTGTTTTCGTTCGATGGTGAAGGGTGGCGAGGTCAGCGTCCCGGTGGAGCGGTCCCCGTCGAGGTAGCTGTTGACGAGGCCCTCGCCCTGGTGCCCCGTCACGCGGTTTGGCGGCCTGACGTTGGCCCGGGCCGGGCCATCGCCAAACGCCTCGCCGGTGGTCTTCCACTCGCCGTAGCTCTCGCCCTCGAAATCTGCGATCACGATGTCGGCGCGGCCCTCCGGTTCGGCCAACGCAGGAAACGCGACAATCAACAGGCACCCCACCATCGTCGCCGCCAGACCCGCGCCGATCCTCCGCGCTCTCCCGTTCCTTTGGCTCATGGGAGCCAGAATAGTCAGAACCGGTCAATGCGGCAATCCGCGTCTGCCTGGTGTGGTGAAAATTGACATATTTACGGTTTTGCCGTAAATAGGGTTCGTGAAGACAACGCTGAATCTTCGGGACGATATCGTCCGGCGGGCGAAGGCGCGGGCCGCGTTACGCGGGCAGGCGCTGGCACGATATATCGAGGAGGGTCTGGAGCGGCGCCTGCTGGAGGACGAGCGGCAGGGGGCATCTGTTGAAAATTGGGTGCGATCCTTGCCCCGACTTTCCCGGGGTGCCCTGCGGGATATCGAGCGCGCCTTTTCTGCGGCAGATTTTCGGGCGATTGACGCGGAGATGTGGCGATAGGCCATCGCGCCGGGATGATTCTCGACACGAACGCCCTGTCCGCCCTTGCGGTCCGCGATCCGGCTTTGATCGGGAGGATCGGCCGTGCCCCGCGACTCTGCGTGACGCTTATCACCCTTGGCGAATACCACTTTGGCGTCCGGGATTCTGCCTTTCGGCGGGATCTGGAGAAATGGCTGGACGCATTCCTGGGGGGTGCGGAAGTATTGTCGCCGAATCTGCAGACGTTGCCGTTCTACGCCGATGTGCGTATGGAATTGAAGAAGGCGGGCACGCCGATACCGGCGAATGACGTGTGGATCGCCGCGCTCGCGCGGCAACACGGCATGCCGATCCTGAGTCGCGATAGACACTTCGACAAGGTGAGGGGGATCGCTCGTCAGGACTGGTAGGTCGCGCGCGACAATTTCGGTCGGGGTTGAGTTTGAGCGGATGCGGGGAACCGTATACGATGGCGGCGGTGATCCTATCGGTTTGGATACCGGTCACGATGCCGCGGCGGCGCCCCGGATCGTCTCGAGGAGCGCCCCGGCGTCGGGGCTGGACTCGAGCCGCTGGCGGAACTCGGGGCGATTGAGGAGGCGGGCGATGCTGGCGAGCGTATCGAGGTGTTCCTTGGACTGCCCCTTGGGGACGAGGAAAAGGACGATGAGGGTGACGGGTTGGCCATCGACGGCATCGAAGGGTATGCCGCCGCGGCTCAGGCCGATGGCGCCGATGACGCGGGAGACCCGGTCGGTGATCGCGTGGGGCAGGGCGATCCCGTTGCCGATGCCCGTGCTGAGCGTGGTCTCGCGCCGGGTGACGCCCTCCAGCACCAAATCGAAATCGCCCCGGTCCAGCTGGCCCGAATCCACGAGGGCCTCGACGAGGGCGCGGATCGCGTCCCATCGCGAGGCGGCTTCCAGGCCGATGATGACCTGGCGCCCGTCGCGGATGATGTCTTTCAGATCCATGGGGGCCGACGGCCATGACCTTAGTTTTCCGGGCGGGTCTGAAGCAATCGATTTCTTTGGGGGGGCATGAAGTTCTTCACTTCAGTGGTCGGGTATGTGACCGCCAGCCGCACGACGCGGCAGAATCTCGGGTTGCTGCTCCGGTACTTCTTCTTTTTGGTTGCGATGGTGACCGCCTACAGCCTGCTGTTCCACTTCATCATGGAGGTGGAGGGCAGGCAATACAGCTGGCTGACGGGCTTCTATTGGACCCTGACGGTGATGACCACCCTGGGTTTCGGGGACATCACGTTCCACAGCGATCTTGGTCGGGCCTTCTCGATATTCGTTTTGCTCAGCGGGCTGGTGTCGCTGCTGGTGCTGCTGCCCTTCACCTTCATCGAGTTTTTCTACGCGCCGTTCATGCGGGCGCAATCGCGCGCGCGCTTGCCGCGGGAGCTGCCTCGGGGGCGGGGCGGGCACATCGTGCTGACGCACCTGGATCCTGTGACGCGGGCCCTGATCGATCGGCTGAAGGCCCACGGCGACAGGTACGTGCTGCTGGTGGCAGACATGCAGGCGGCTATGGAGCTGGTGGAGGAAGGATTCGAGGTCGTGGTGGGGGACCTGGACGACCCGGAGACGTATCGGCGGGTGAATGTGGATCGGGCACCCCTGGTGGTGGCGACGGGCACCGACATGCTCAACACCAACATCGCGTTCACGGTGCGCGAGCAGGACGCCCGGGTGCCGATCCTCGCGACGGCCCGTTCGCGCGAGGCGGGCGAGATCCTGCAACTGGCGGGGTGCACGCAGGTCATACGCCTGGGCAAGATGCTGGGGGAGGCATTCGCGCGGCGGACGATTGGCGGGGACGCGCGCGCGCACGTCATCGGGCAGATGGACGAGCTGCTCGTGGCTGAGGCCAGCGCGGCGGGCACGCCGCTGGTGGGGAAGTTGCTGCGGGACACGCGCCTGCGGGAAACGACGGGGATCAACATCGTCGGGATCTCGGAGCGCGGGCGCTTTGCGATCCCCAGGCCCGACACGGCCATCGGCGAGAATTCCATTCTGGTGCTGGCGGGCAGCGCCGAGCACATCGAGCGCTACAACGAGCTGTTCTGCATCTATCATGTGACGACGGGCCGGGTGATCATCGTGGGGGCCGGCCGCGTGGGGAGGTCTGTCGCGGAGGCGATGGAGGAGCGCGGGACGGATTACTGCCTGGTCGATGTCATCGGCGAGAAGGTGCCCGACCCGGGCCGGGCGGTGATCGGCAACGCGGCGGACTCCCGGGTGCTGGAACGGGCGGGCATCCGGGGTACCCCGGCCGTGGTCATCACGACGCGCGACGACGACATGAACATCTACCTCACGATCTTCTGCCGGAAACTGCGCAAGGATATCCAGATCATCAGCCGTGCGACGGCGGAGCGGAACGTGGCCACGCTGTATCGGGCCGGGGCGGACATCGTGATGTCGTACGCCTCGATGGGCTCGAATCTCATCTACAATTACTATCGCCACAGCGACGTCGTCATGTTGGCGGGGGGGCTGAACGTCTTCCGTTCCGGTGTGCCGGACCAGCTCGTCGGCCGGTCCCTGGCCGACAGCGACATCCGGAGGCTGACCGGCTGCAACGTGGCGGCGATCCGGACACCCGAGCGTTTTCTCGTCAACCCCAACCCGCAGGAGATCCTCGCCGGGGGGTGCGAGCTGGTCCTCATCGGCACGGAGGAGTCAGAGCGGGCATTCCTGAGGCTTTTCGGGTAGGCCGGGTTCGCGGCGTCTTTGAATGGCGAGACTATTTTGGCCTTCCGGGGTTGAATGCGATGATGGCAGTTTGCCAAACCGCGCGGAGGTGGGGCGCGGCCCTTGCCATGGGCGTGGCGTGGCCCGGAAATCTGTCGCTAATTGCCGCGGATGCCGGACCCGCCCCGGTGGCTGCCGGGAAAACGGATTCGCCGCTGGGCATCGGTTTTCTGTGGACGGCGCAGAGCGAGCCGATCGCGGGCGGGCTGGGCCGCGGGAAGGATTTTGTGGATGTGATCCTGGGCCCGGGGAAGCTGGATGTGTTCCAGAGGGTGAGGCCTCCGGTCCGGGTGGCCTGCATCGCGCGCTCGCTGGAGAAGAACGCGGCGCGCCCGTTCCCGGGCATCAGGGAGACGATCGATATCCTCCGGGGGGCCGGGGTGCCGCCGGCGCGCGTGATCATAGCGTACAATCCCGAGGCGCAGCCGGGAACGCCGTCGCGGGAACTGGAGGAACTGGTGGCCAGCGTGCGCCGGGCGAAGGAGATGGCATCGGCCTATGGCGCGCCGCTGCTGGTCGGTCCCGGGCTGAGGGAGATGTCCAAGAGGGAAGACCTGTACCCCGAGCTGGCAAGGGCCTGCGACATCTGGATGATCCAGTCGCAGCGGTTGCAGTTGGATGAGGTCACGCGCAAGCCGGTGGACGCGGGTGCCTATCGCGATGGGGTCAAGCGCATTGCGGAGAGGCTCCGCGAGGGCAATCCGAAGATCGGCATCTTCGTGCAGTTGGTCACCACAGCGGAGCGCGGCCGGGTCCCGCTCGACGCGGAAGGGGTCGTGGCGTTTGCGCGGTCGATCGAGGATCTCGTGGACGCGGTGCGCATCTACGGAGCGCCCGCGGAGTTGCTGGGGCGGGTCATCGGGCGGATGCGTCCTGCGACGGGCGCGCCCGGGGGGGGAGCCATAGGAGAGGGGGTTATCCCATGTCGGGCGGCACGCGCAGCATTTTGATCGCGCTCCTCTATCCGCCGCTGCTGCTGGCGGCCCGGGAGCCCGCGCCCCATAAGGAGGCCATCGCCATTCCGATGCGCGATGGCGCCCGGCTGGCGGCGGACCTTTTCCTGCCCCAGGGCTATTCGAAGGAGAAATCGCCGGAGGGGCTGCCGGTGATCCTCATCACCACGCCGTATGACAGGACCCGGGAGAACGCGGCAGGGTATTGGCGGGAGTGTTTTCTCCGCAATGGCTACGCATTTGTCGCGCAGGACATGCGGGGCATGCATGGGTCCGCCGCGGCGGGGCGGGGCACATCGAGGCACGGCGACGGTTACGACACCGTCGAATGGATCGCCGGGCAGCCATGGTGCAATGGCAAGGTGGGGATGATCGGCTATTCCCACCTCGGCGCGGTACAGTACGAGACCGCCGTCGCGGGGCCGCCGCACCTCGCCTGCGCCATCCCCGCCCAGGCGCCGGGGAGTTATTATACCGACCCGTACTATCCGGAGAAATTCCGGAAGGCCGACATGGAGACGCTGTTGCGCGGGGCCTTCACCTCGAGGACGCAGCAGCTGCTGAACCGGCGCATCCGGGGACGGGACAGATCGGTCATCGGCCAATTCAATATCCCGATGCTCCACAGCGCCGGGTGGTTCGATTTTTACAAGGAGGGGGCCATCGAGATCTTCCGGGCCTGCCAGCGGGCTGGCGGGCCGGGTGCGCGAGGGAAGCAGAGGTTGCTCATTGGGCCATGGGGCCATGGCGTGCTCCAGGAGGAAACCCCCGGCACCCCCCTGAGGCTGGACGGGGGATTGGCCTTTCCGGCCAACAGCAAGCCCGATTGGGAAAAGGGTGTCTGGCTCCCTTGGTTCGACCATTGGCTCAAGGGTGAGGAGACCGGCGTGATGGCGGGGCCGGCGGTGCTCTATTACCTGATGGGCGACTCCGATGACCCAAAAGCCCCGGGCAACCGTTGGGTCGAGGCCGACGACTTCCCGCCCGAGCATACCCCGATCGCCTATTACGCGCATCCGGACCATAGCCTGAGGCTCTCGCCGCCGGAGCGGGAGAAAGCATCGATCTCCTACACCTACGACCCCCGCGATCCCGTGCCCACCGTGGGCCGGGTCCACGCCCGCATGCCGGTCAAGGGCCCCCACGACCAGCGGGAGGTGGAGGGGCGCCCCGACGTTCTTCTCTTCACGACGCCGGCCCTGGATTCGCCGCTGGAGATCGTCGGGCAGGTCCGCGTCCGCCTCTGGGCCTCCAGCGACCGAAAGGACACCGACTTCACCGCCAAACTCACCGACGTGTACCCGGATGGGCGATCCATGATTTTCTTGGATGGGATCGTCAAGGGGCGCTACCGGGACACGTACCTCAAGGAGGAGTTCCTGGCGCCCGGCGAGATCTACGAGTTCGAGATCGACCTGGGCTATATCGCGATCGCGCTGGCGCCGGGGCACCGCCTGAGGCTCGCGATCTCCAGCAGCAATTTCGACCGTTTTGACATCAACCCGAACACGGGCGACCCGTATGGCGACCACGCGGTCACGCGGGAATTGATGGCGCGGCGTCTCCGGGGCTATGAGGCCCGCGGGGAACCTCAGTACGCGGAGGCGTCTCCCGCGCGGAACACCGTCTATCTGGATCGCGGGCACCCGACGCGGGTCGTGTTGCCGATCCCGTCGGGTGGCGTGGTCCGATGAGGATCTGCCGCGAAGGTCGCATGCCCCGCAAGGCGGCACCACCGGCGCGGAAAATGTAGCCCATCTGGTCACAGATGGGCCGGGGCGCTCAGTCGGCGCGACGACCGTGGCTACACCCGGAATTTTCGAGCTAGATCCCGTGCCCCGCGCGCGGGGCACCACCGGGGGTGAAAATGTAGGGCGCGAAATCCCTTTCGCGCCACGGGCAACCGGCAGGGCCCTCGTGGCGCGGATGGGAATCCGCGCCCTACAGGCCGATCCCGTGGCCGATTTTCGAGTCAGATTCAATGCCCCGCCTGCGGGGCACCACCGGGGCGGAAAATGGTAGGCTGCGCCTTGGCGCACGCCGCCGAATCGAACGTCCGCGTGCGCCAAGGCGCAGCCTACATCGCGACCCAATTTTCGAGTCAGCCATGATGGCGTTGGCCC
>CAZYWZ010000054.1:0-45472 GCA_964651705.1 uncultured Verrucomicrobiales bacterium | reverse complement strand
GTCCGCGTGCGCCAAGGCGCAGCCTACATCGCGACCCAATTTTCGAGTCAGCCCCGCGCCACCTTCTCCGCGAGTTCCTCTGCGGGGTAGGTGAGGATCTCGGCGAGGGTGGGGTGGTAGTGGGGCATGGCGGCGAGCTGGGCGACGGTGCCGCGCCAGTGCATGGCGGCGATGAGCTCGTGGATCAGTTCGCCGCCGTGGGGGCCGGCGATGGCGCCGCCTAGGATTTCGCCGCTGTCGGGGTCGCAGAGTATTTTGACGAAGCCGCGGGTGTTGCCGTGGATCAGGGATTTCCCGTGGTCGGCGAAAGGGTAGGAGGCGGCGAGGAAGGGGCGGCCCTCGGCCTCGAGTTCTTTCTCGGTGGCGCCGCAGGCGGCGATCTGGGGATCGGTGAAGACGACGTGGGCCTTGAGACGGCTATCCCAGGTGGCATTTCCCCCGTCGGCCGCGTTTCGTCCGGCGATCTCTCCCTGCTGTATGGCGATGTGGACGACCTCGATGATGCCATTGCAGTCGCCGATGGCGAAGATGTCGGGGTTGCTGGTGCGCATGGAGTCATCGACGGCGATGGCGCCGCGCTGGGCGCGGACCCCGGCCGCGCCGAGGTTCAGGGAGTCGATCGCGGGCCTGCGGCCCAGGGCGCACAGGATCTCGTCGGCGGTGACGGCGCGCCTCTTTCCCCCGTGGTCGAAGATCACCCGGCGGAGGCGCCCGCGTTTTTCAACCCGAAGGAGGCGGGTGCCGGTGAAGAGGCGGATGCGCTCGGAGCGGAATTGCTCGGCGAGGACCGCGGCGAGGTCGGCATCCATATCGGAGAGCAACTGGGGGCTGCGCTGGATTTTCGTGACGCGGGAACCGAGGCGGGAGAAGTGCTGGCTCAATTCGCAGGCGACCGATCCACCGCCGAGGACGATCAGGGTCCCGGGAACGCGGGTCATCGATATGGCGTCGTCGCTGGTGAGGCAACCGGCCTCTCGGAGTCCGGGGACATCGGGCCATGAGATTTGGGAACCCGTGGCGATGATGCATCGGCGGAAGCGGATTTGTCGCGGGGTGGGGATGGCCTTGCCGGCGTGGCGCGACCGCGCGCCCGCGACGGGATCGAGGGCGAGTTCGTTTCGGCCATCAAACCGGGCGAAGGCCCGGATGAAGGTGAAGTCGCCGTCCTCCAGTTGCCCCCGCCGATAATCGGCGAACTCCCCGATGTGGCGGTTTTTGCGGCGCAGGATTGCAGCGGGGAGGGGGCGCGGTTCGGGAACGGCGATGCCGAATTCCCGCGCGCGGCGGATCTCGTGGGCGCGGTGGCTGGATTCGAGGAGTGCCTTGGTGGGCATGCAGCCGCGCAGGATGCAGAGGCCGCCGACCTCGTCCCCGCCCTCGATCACCGCGACCGAGGCGCCGGCGCCTCCCGCGGCGCGGGCCGCGGCGTACCCCCCGCTGCCGCCGCCGACGATGGCCACATCGAATTCGGGGATCCGCTGCACCGTGTCCTTCTTCTTCATGCTGGGGATCATGGCGCACCGTGGGCCGGGCGCAACCCGCGGCAGGCCCTCGGCGTCGCATGTCCGCTGGACGCGGGCGGATTCCGGCAGCAGAATCACCGGATGAAGCTGGAATTTCCCGTATCTCTCCACCCGCCATTTCTGATGGCGGCCGCGCTATTCCTTTGGGCGCCATGCGGCGGATTTTCCGAGCGATCCGTGATCCACGCGACCTTTGACGAAGCGGTGGTGGGGGCGGGCGTCAAGGTCGAGGGTGCCATCGCGGCGAAGGGGGCTTCGGCGGTGCTGCTGCCATGGCTGCATGACCGCGGAGACGGGATCGAGGGCAACCGGTTTGCCATCCAGATGGAGCATGATGCGGCGAGCGGCAAGGCGGCGGGCCTGAAGACGATCTATCGCGCGAGCCTGCCCAAGGGTATTATCGTGGAGGTGGAGGGCGGGGCGGGAGCGGTGCTTCGGATTGAGTTGGGCGAGGTGGGCGAAGATGTGGCGGTGGCGGGCGTGGTCGCGGGGCGGTCGATGGCCGTCCTGGGTGGACGGATGCACTTGACCAGGTTGCCGGAGGCACGGGTGGTGACGGGGGATTCGGGGTCGGAGGAGTTCCCTTCCGTGGCCGTGCTGCCGGACGGCGAGGAGGCGGTGGCGTACGTGTCGTGGGATGGGGCGCGCGATTCGGTCATGCTGCGGAGAGGGGAGAAGGTGGATGCGGTGCGCGGTCCGGGGAATGACGCGCTGGATCCGCAATGCATCGTGGACGGGGAAGGGCGACTCTCCATCGTTTGGGCGGAGGGCGATGGCAAGCAGTGGGATCTTTTTGGTTGGCGCGGGGGCAAGGTCGGGCGCCTCACCGATGGCCCGGGGAATGACTTTTGGCCACGGGTGGCGCGCGATGTCGCGGGGCGGGTGTGGGTGACTTGGCAGTCGGTCGGTGAGGATCGGCACTACGAGGTGTGGCTGGCGCGCCTGGAGGGCAAGGCGCTGGTGGATCGGGTCAACGTGAGCGAATCGGGGGCGGACGACTGGGAACCCGCGATCTGTGCGACGCCCGACGGGCGCATCGTGGTGGCGTGGGACACGTACCGGAACGGGAGTTTTGACGTGTATCTCCGCGAGTTCGCCGTCAATGGGGAGGGCTCGGCGAAGGCAAAGGGAGGCGCGATGGCCGTCGCCGCGACGGCGGCCCGCGAGGCGCACGCGACGGTGGTGAGCGATCGCGGGGGCGGGGTGTGGATCGCTTGGGATGTGGCATGCGAGAACTGGGGCAAGCACCCTGGCCGTGGCGCCTCGCTGCATTCGGAGCGGAGCCTGGATCTGGCGCGCTGGTCGGGGGGCGCGCTCCGCAGGCCGGAGGCCGGCCTTGGCGCATCGCTGCCGCAGGGTTTCCGGAAGTACTCGGAATACCCCCAGGTGGCGGTCGATGGAAAGGATCGCGTCTGGGTGATCTTCCGGCACCAGAATCGGGTTGCGCCGAAGCTCCTCTCGCCGCGTGGCAGGGCGCAGAGCTATGGCATGTGGCACGAGTTCGCGGTGGCATTTGATGGATCGGGGTGGGGCGAGCCCCTGCTGCTGGCGCATGGCAACGGGCGCCAAGATGTGCGCCCTGCCGTGGACATCGGCGGGGATGGGGAGCTGGTCGTGTGCTATGCGACCGATCGCAGGACGCGGCAATTCCCGTACAAGCCGGTGGACTACGACGTGACCCGGGCATCGCTCGCCGGCTTCGGGCGCGAGCCCTCGGCGCCTCGCTTTGCCGATGCCCCGGATCTCGGGAGGGTCGGGCCGGTGGATCCCGATCCGGAGCTGGCGCCGTTGCCGCGGGAGTGGGCGGTTGGAGGAAAGAGCTATCGGCTGGTGCTCGGCGACACACACCGGCACACGGATATCAGCCGTTGCGCCAACGGCCGCGACGGATCGTTGCGGGACGCGTATCGGTATGCGCTGGATGCCTGCGGCCTGGACTGGCTCGCGATCAGCGATCATGACCAGGACATCCTGCGGCACCGCCAGGACCGGGAGGAGCGGCCGCGCCAGTTGTACGACTGGTGGCGCTCGCAGAAATATTGCGACCTGTACTCGATCCCGGGGCGTTTCGTGGCCCTGTACGGCTATGAGCACGGCGGGGGGTACAAGGACCGGGGTGGGCACAAGAACGTGATATACGCGGGCCGCGGTCGCCCGGTCTTCGAGCAGGATGCGCCGGAGGAGCTCTTTGCGGCGCTGGCCGGGTCGGGCGCGCTGGCCATCCCCCATCAGCTGGCCGACGGGGGCTCGAGGACGGATTGGGACAAGTGGAATGCCGAATTCGAGCGGGTCGCGGAGATCTTTCAGGCCCGTGGCAGCTATGAGTTTCAAGGCTGTCCCCGCGAGGCACAGATCCATGATGAGGGCCACATGATATGGGATGCGCTGGCGAAGGGCGTGCGCATCGGGATCATCGCGTCGAGCGACCACGGGCAGACGCACGAGGCGCGCGCCGGGGTGTACGTTCCGGCAGATGGCGGTTTTACGCGCGAGGGCATCCTGTCGGGCCTCCGCGATCGGCGGGCGTTTGGCGCGACGGTGGCCGTGGCGGTCAGGGCGACTGTCGGGGGCCGTCCGATCGGCGAGGAGGTCCAGGTGGATGCGCCGCCGACGCTCGAGGCCAGCGTCGATGCCCCGGACGTCATCCGCCGCATCGAGGTCGTGCGCGATAGCGCCTTCGTGTATTCGGCGGAGCCAGGAAAGGCCTCGGCCCAGATCCAATTCACGGATGTCGATCTGAAGCCCGGCGCGTCCGCGCATTATTACGTGCGCGCCCTCATCGGGGAAAGGGATCTGGCCTGGACCTCACCGATGTGGGTGACGCGAAAGGCGCCCTGAGCGCGCCCGGCGCGCGAGCCGGAACCGGGGAGAAAAATCGTAGCCCATCCGGTAACGGATGGGCCGGGGCGCGGGTCCCGGCTCCGCCGGGAGCCAAAGCGGTGTCGCCGCTACGCTCTGCCACCGCAGTCCAAAATCGGGCGTCTCTGCGAGACGCAGCCGGGTTGAAGTTTCTGGCTAGTCCTTCGGCAGGGGCACGAGGGGCGGGAGGGCGGCGGCGATGGCGGCGCAATCGACGCCCGCGAGGGCCCTGGCGACGGCGTCGAGGGAGGGGACGTCACCGGCGAGATGCACGGTGGTCTGGCTGTGTTCCATGCGGGCGCCTGGCGCCAACTCGTAGGCGGGCGAGGACGATTCCAACTCGTAGAATGGGCCGAGTTGGCCGCCATCGTCGAGGGGCCCGTCGTTGTAGGCGTTGAGGGCATCGCCGCCGAAGGGGTTGTCCTGGAGTTTCCAAGCCGAATTGACGTAGCCGGCATGCCCGGATGCCGGTGGGGCGCAGGCGATGAGGGTGATGCGGCCCGCCGCGGCGTCGTAGCTCGCCGCGATGTGTTTCGAGCGCCCCGGGGGAATCCCGATCTTGCTGCGGAATTTTCCATCGCCGCGGAAAAAGATCACGTCGCCCTGGACCTGGAGTCGCGCCGGCGGCACGTCGCCAAAGTAGTCCGCGTTGACGGCGGGGCCATCGCCGGATTTCACGGGGATGAATACCGTGGTGGTCGGCGAGTGCTTGAGCATGCCCAGCATCCAGATCGAGAGCAGGCCCGTGTCCTTCTTCCACGGTGCCTTCCCGCGATTGATGAGCGCGTTGCGGGTCTCGTAGGCGACGACCTTGAGCCCGGGGGGGATCTCCGCGCCGATGGCCTTGGCCGCGGCGGCCCGGTCGAGGAGCCGGATCTCGCGCTCGGCGCGGACGTCGAACTCGAAACCCGACCAGTTGCGCAGCTTGAACTCGTGGGCGAAGAGCGCGGAGGTCGCGTCGCGGCTCTCGACCTTGAAGGCGTCGGTGTCGATGGGTGGCGGGACGAACCAGTGGTCGAAGGTGAACTCGGACTTTGGCGCGAAGTAGATCGAGAACTGTCCGCCCTCGGGGCCGATCCATATTCGCTCTTCCCCGCCGAAGACGTGGATGTGCTGTTCTTTTCTGCCGGAGCGGATCAGGTCGTAGTTGATCCAGCCGGTTGAAGGGCCGGAATCGCCGGCGTAGGTGGCGGTCATGACGCGGCCCTGATAGCCGGGCACCACCGCGATGGCGGCGTCGCCGGACCGGAGGATGAAGGCCCCGGCGTGTCTCTCGAGGAACGCGGCGTCGGAGCCGAAGGTGCCATTGGGATCGGCGGGCGCGCCGCGGCTGTCGGCGGCGGCGAAGGGCAGGCATCCGGAGGAGAGGAGCAGGAGGGTTTTCATCATGGCGGGAGGGTAGCGCATTTCCCGCGCTTGAGAAGCCCGATGGCCCGGGTTGCGGTTGTCCGTTGACCGGCCCATCGGGAGAACGCAGCATAGATCATACATGGTCCAGGACCGTCCGAGAGGGGAGGATGGCGTATCGTTGGCGCGCGGGCGTGACCCATTGCTAGAGCTGACGAATCGCGTGGCGTTCGCGGACGATCTGGAAGCGGGGCTGGCGGGGGCGATCGAACTCATCGGGGAGCGGTTTCGTGTCCCGGTCTGCCTGTTATTGCGAAACGAGTCGGGGGAGTTGGGGGGCGAGCCCCACCCGGGGAGCACATTTGTGCCCGGTGACTGCGATCGTCGTGCGGCGGTATCGGCGGGCGAGACTCGCGAGCCGGCGGGCCGTCAGACCCCGAGGGTCCCGGAAGCGTCGGGCTGGTGGACGCCGATACCGGGAGATGATGTGACCTTGGGCGTCCTGGGCCTGGTGGCCGGCGGCGGTTTGGGCGATGAGGCCAAGACTTGGTTGGGCTCTGCCTGTGACCAATTGGGCCGGGCCATTCGCAAGGCGGGGGCGGCGCGGCAACGGAGGGATGCCGAGATCGCCGCCGCGACCGAGAGGTTTCGACGGATACTGATCGATTCGGTGTCTCATGATCTCAAATCGCCATTGGCCGCCCTAGAGGCGGCGATCGAGGGGATCGGGCAATCCCCGGGTGAGGCGGCCGTCTATGTGGGGGAGTCGATTTCGGCGCTCCGCAGGCTTTCCCGAAACGTGGACAACCTCCTCGAGATGACCCGGCTGGAGACCGGCGCCCTGCGGCCGCGTCACGACTGGTGCGACATTCCCGCGCTCGTGGATGCCGCGCTGGATCTGACCCGGGATGCGCTCGAGGGGCATCCGGTGCACGAGGAAATTGCGCCATCCTTGCCCATGGTGAGGCTCGACGAGACCCTGCTGGTGGGCGCGCTGGTCCAGATCCTGCACAATGTGGGGCGGCACACCCCGCCGGGCACGGAGGCGTGTCTCCGCGCCCAGGTCACGGGGGGCGTGCTGGAGATCGGCATCACCGATCGGGGCCCGGGATTTGGCGATATCGACCCGGAACGCCTCTTTGAAAAGTTCTTCCATGGCGGCGGCCGGTCGTGTGGAATGGGCCTCGGTCTCACGATCGCGCGGGGCCTGGTTCGGGCCCAGGGCGGAGAGCTGACCGCAATGCGCCGACCGGAGGGCGGCGCCATATTTCGGGTTCGGTTGCCGGCGGAGGCGCGGTGCCTTGAGGATGATGGGCGCGGCATATGAGCGACATATCATTGAGTGTGCTGATAATCGACGATGAGGTGGCCATTCGCCGCCTCCTGCGCGCGGCGTTGCAGGGCCACGGCTGGCGCGTGCTCGAGGCCGAGAGCGGGCAATTGGGCATCAGCGAGGTGGCCCTCGCCCGGCCCGATGTCGTCATCTTGGATCTCGGCCTTCCCGACATCGATGGCATCCGGGTCATCACGCGCGTCCGCGAGTGGAGCCGCGTCCCGATCCTGATCCTCAGCGTGCGCGATGATGCCGAAGAAAAGGTCCGGGCGCTGGACGCCGGCGCCGACGACTACGTCTCCAAACCCTTCAATACCGCGGAGCTATTGGCCCGCCTCCGGGCCATGTGGCGACGGAGCGACTCGGCGAACGATGGGCCCGAGTTCGTGTGTGGGCCCATCAAGGTCGATTATGCCGCGCGGACGGTCCACGTCGGCTCGCGCGAAGTCCACCTCACGCCCACCGAGTACGCCATCTTGCGCATCTTGACCAGGAACTCGGGCAAGGTCGTCACGCATCGCCACCTCCTGAGGGAAATATGGGGGCCCAGCGCCGAACAGCACGGCAACCATCTCCGGGTACACATCGTCCACCTGCGCCAAAAGCTGTCGGATGCCGGCTTGGACCGAAGGCACCTGCGCACCGATCCCGGCGTCGGCTATCGCTTCGTCGAATAGACATCTTTATCGGATTGTCTGCCGGCGCCCGAAACCGATCCGCAATGGATCAGTATTTCCCGTCGGCGGCGGGTTTTGGCGCGCCTTAGCGGCTTCTTAAGGGCTTTGGGCGGAGATTAATTTCAGGGGGGCAGAGGGTTGGTGAGAAGCTATGGGTGATGTTTGCTGTTTTGGCGCAGGAGTCGAAGTCGGCTGGGGAGGGAAGTGGGGGTGGGGTGCGTCGTCAGGGGGTAACGGTATTGGTCGTGGATGATGATCCGCCGATATGCCGGCTTTTGCGCCGAGTGATCGAGGGCATCGGCTGGCGGGTGGCGGAGGCGGACTCTGGGCAATTGGCGATCAGCCAGGCGGCCTTCGCGCGTCCGGACGGGATCGTGTTGGACCTGGGGTTGCCAGACATCGATGGTGCGGACGTGATCCGACGGATCCGCGAGTGGACGCGGGTCCCGATATTGGTGTTGAGCGTGAGGCAGGAACCGGAGGAGATGGCGCGGATTTTGGATCTGGGGGCAGACGATTTTCTGAGCAAGCCATTCAACACGGACGAACTCCTGGCGAGGCTGAGGTCGCTGATTCGGCGGGCGGAAATGCATGCGGGCGCGCCGGAGGTGGTACTGGGGCCACTTCGTTTGGACTGCGTGGCGCATCGGGTGGAGGTGCACGGGCGGGAGGTGCGCCTGACGCCGACAGAGTACGCGCTGTTGAAAGTTCTGGCAGGGAACCGGGGGAAGGTGGTGACGCAGACGCAGATTCTGCGTGCGATCTGGGGGCCGAATGGAGAGCAGTACCGGAACCCCTTGCGGGTGCACATGGCGCACCTCCGCCGGAAAATGGCGGAGCATGGCATGCCCAAGTCATGGCTGAGGACCGAGCTTGGGGTTGGCTATCGGCTGATGGGTTAGGCTGCCGGGATCGGGAAAGCGCGGCGTCTATTTTGTCAGGCGGGTGGCGAGGTAGATGCCGAGCGCGACGTAGGTGCGGTGGAGTTCGTCGGGATTCCGGGCGAGGGTGAAGCCGAAGGTGTCATCGAATGGCTCATTGGAGTTGCGGGGCGTGTACGGCGCATCGCGATCCGACGGGTCCAGGTTGGCCATCTTCATCAGGACATCGACATCGAGCTGGCTGTCGTTTCCGAAGCCGATGGTGAATATCGTGATCCGGCGGGGGTCGGTCTTATCTTTTCGCGCGACGTCGCAGTACCGGAGGGCGTGTTCTCTGGCCTCGGCCTGGATGTCGATGGATCGAAGGCGTTTCCAGGAACCATCGGCGGCCGAGAGGAACCGGAAATCGCTCTCGAATCGGGAAATGGCATTCTTGCTGTCGTTGGGCAGGTCCACATTCTGATATCGGAATCTTGGGTTGATGAGCTTTATCCGGCTATTGGAGCTGTCATTGATCGACACCCCCTCGGGATAGCCGCTTGCGGAGGAACCTTTGCCGGCCACGAGATACGCGTTGGTATACGCACCGCCACTCGGTTGGGCGAATGAGAAACGCTGGGTGATGCCGATGCCGGGGAATCGGAAATCATTCGCCTCGTTGACCATGGCGTCGAGGTTGCGAAAGATCACGCCGTCGCCATAACGGTTGGTTGCGAAGAAGGTGAAACCGCCACCCTCTGCGGGGTAGCGGTAGCTGGGGCCGGAGAGGCTCCTGAGCGGCGGGAGGCCAGAACCATCCGTGCCCCACTGGGCGATGCTGCCATACAGCGGGTCCGTGTTCAGGTAATTCTCGTCCCACCAGGATTGGGACTTGCCGGGAGGCGGGGCGGAGAATGCGCCCATGACATTTGGCGGCCGGGTGCGGAAGGTGTTGAAGAGGCCATCGGTCATGAAGACGACGATCTTCTTCACCCCCCGTTCGTTGTAGGCGCGTAGCTGCTCCATGTCCTGGAGGGCCATGCGCAGGCAGTCGGCGGGCGAGGTGTAGCCGGAGAACTGGATGCTCTTGGAGCTGCCGTTGAAGAGGTCGCGCATCGCCTGGCCGAGGAAATTGGTGGTGAAGGCGAGTTCCCGGACGGGCGTCCAAGAGTACGAGTAGATCCCGACGGTGTCGAACCCGGGGATAAAGTTCTCGAGGAATCCCGGGATCGTGGCGGGTATCGTGGTGGAGCCGCCGTTTTTCGTCATGGAGCCCGAGCGGTCGATGATGACCGCCATGGCGATGGGGAAGCGGACGGCCTCCGCCGCGGCGGACACGGGAACCCGGTCGAACCCCAGCACGCGCATGAAGGTCATGGGCTGGACGCCGCGCGCGTCGACGCCCACGTTGACCTTGATCGGGACACCCTGGTCGTCGTAGGTGAATCGGATCGAGATGTCGTTCGTGGGGTTGAGGGTGGCGTTCGGGTCATTGGCCCGGACGGCGTCATACGCGTACTGGCGCATCACCTCCTCGGGTTTCCCGATGTGCCGGGTGGTGACGATCGCCGCGGCGTCGACCGCCTTGTTGAGGCGGGCGCGGCGCACGTAGGCGAGGCCCCCGTCGATGCCGAAGCCCACGAGGGCGAGGAGCACCACGAGGGACAGGGCGAAGATCACCAGGACCTGGGACCGGCGCGAGTTCGACCTAGAAGAAAGAGGCATCATAGACGCGGTTGGTCTCGTTGATGGTGGAGCTGAGGTTGCCGAAGGCGAATTGCATGGCGGGCACGAAGCGGAGGTAGGTCTCGACGACGTAGAGGATCTGGTTGGACTGGAGGACGACGCTCGGGGGCAGCTGGGCGATTCCCCCGAGGCCGGCCCCGAGGACCTTTGCCGGGGCATTCAGTTGCCCGAATCGGTCATACTGGATGATCTGCGGCTGGTTGTCCGAGGTGCGCCGCATCACCTGCCCCACGAAGATCCTGCCGTCGTTGGTCAGGTTGATGGGCTGGGCGATGGAGGTCGCCGCGCGGATCACGTTTGGGAAGTTGGTCGCCGACGGCGAGTCCAGCCGCCGGACGGCGAGCATGCCCGCCTCCCGGGAGAGGTTGACGGCGGTCTGTTTGACGACGATATATCGCCCCATCTCGAAGAGCATCGCCGTCAGGACGAGCAAGAGAGGCAGGATCAGGGCGAACTCGACAGTCGCCTGACCGCGCCGCCATTGGCGCTCAAAGGAAGTCGTCATTGTATTTCTCGGCGACGAAGGTGGAGGAGACGACGATGTTGGAATTGTTGTTGAAATTGTTCGGCCCGCCGAAGAACGCATTGAAGAATGGGATGAGGGGCGTGTGGTAGCCGTACCGATACTCGACGCGGATGACGAAAGTGGCGTTGGCGCCGCCGAGCCACGCGTTCGTGTCCCGGTCGTTGTTGAAATGCACGTGCGCGTTGTCGCTGGGCAGCAGGCCGAGCGAGCTGGCGCAGAGTATGGTGTACGCCGCCTGCTCGACGGAGCCATACGAGGCGGCGCCGATATTCGTGATGCCCACCGCGGCGTTGCGGCCGGCCTCGCGGACGGCGTGCTGGAGCGTCTGGTGCACGAAGAACATGTGGCTCCACTGGGCCAGGGCGAGGATCACCAGCATGAAAAAGGGAAATATCAGGGTGAACTCGACCAGGGATTGCCCCCCGCGGCACGGTCTCCGGCGCGCGCGAGCCAGGCGGCGCTGGTCCAGAGAGGTGTGCGCCGTTCCGTGAAGTCTCGTCCTCATTCGCATGACCACCTCATCCTAGCGAGCCCGAGTAACTGTAATTCCGGTATCTGGGGTGCGCAAAGGAAACGCGTCGTCTGGGCGGCTAAGATTGGGGCGCCATGATTAACGGGCGATTAACGCCCGATCGGCCGGGGCGAAAGCGTGCGCGCTGCGGGGCATGGGGCAGTCGTGCGACCCGGGGCGTCTCGGATCGCCGCAGATTTTGGATTTCGCGTGGGGTGAGGAATGGCGGTGGGTTGGTTGGGGTGGTGGCGAGCGGGGGGTGCGGGGATTCTTGCGCGTGGGAGTGGGGTGGGGGTAGATTGGTCGGGTAAGAGGAAGGTGCGCGTGGCGACGGAGAGACGGGGAGACAACACCGAGTACAAGGTCATCCGGGACACGTTTCGCTGCCTGGCCGAGGAGGCGTGGGCGGCGACAGCCGGGGAGAAATTTTTCCCCGAGCTGGCGAGGCAACTGGGGCAGGTGTTGCGGGTGCGGGCGGTGGTGATCATCGAGTTGGTGCAGGCGGGGTGGCAGGGGGTGAAAGTACTGGGGCAATGGGGGCCGGGGGTGGCGTGGGCGCCGTGGGGGAGCGGATGGGATGGGACGGTGCTGGCGGACATCTATTCCGCGGGGAAGCGGTGTGTGGCCCAGGGGGCGCGGGAGATGTTTCCGGGGGACCTGCTGCTGCGGGTGGTCGGGGCGGAGAGTTTCTTTGGCCAGGCGCTATACGATTCTGGCCAGCGCGCCAACGGCCTTATCTGCGTGCTGGACGACAAGCCGATGGTGGGCGTGGAGCACATCCGGGGCTCGACGCAGATTTTTGCGGCGCGCGCGGCATCGGAGATCGAGCGGCGGCAGGGGGAGGAGATGCTGCGGGCGACGACCACGCGGCTGACTTGCCTGATCCAGAGTGTCCAGACGGCGGTCCTGATGGAGGACGAGGAGGGGCGGATCATTCTGGCGAACCCGCGATTCTGCGATCTGTTCGCGCGGCGGGTGGCGCCGGAGGACCTGATCGGGGTCGACGGGGCGCAATTCGTGGCGTTCATGGGGGATGCCTTCGGCTGCGGGCGGGAGTATGAGGCGCGGGTCGCCGAAATCCTTGGGCGTCGCCTCCCGGTGGTGGGCGAGCAGTTGAATCTGCCCGACGGGCGGGTGCTGGAGCGAGATTTCATACCGATTCTGGTGGACGATGTCCATCTGGGGCAGGTCTGGCAGTTTCGGGACATCACGGAGCGGGTGCAGTCCGAGCGGGAGTTGGCGCGGGCGAGGGACATCGCGGTGGACGCGTCCCACTCGAAGTCGGCATTTCTTGCAACGATGAGCCACGAGATCCGGACGCCGATGCACGGGGTGATCGGCATGGCGCGGCTGCTGCTGAACAGCGAGTTAACCCCGGAGCAGCGCGGCTACGTGGACACGATCCGGCAGTGCGGTGACGACCTCCTGACGCTGATCGACGACATCTTGGACCTGTCGAAGATCGAGGCCGGGGGGCTGACGCTGAAGCGGGCGACATTTGATGTGCGGCAGTGCGTGGAGTCCGCGCTGGATCTCTTGGGTGCGCGCGCGGCGGAGAAGCGGCTCGAGCTGTGGTGCGATGTGGAAGAGGGGGTGCCCCGGTGGGTGGTGGGGGATCCGACGCGCCTGAGGCAGATCCTCTTCAACCTGGTTTCCAACGCGGTGAAGTTCACGGATCGGGGGGGCGTGGTGGTCCGGCTGGTGTGCGCCGGTCCCGCGCCGGGGGAGGTGGCCGAGGGGGATGGCGGGGCGATGGAGTTTCGATTTGAGGTGCGGGATAGCGGACGGGGGATCGCCGAGGAGGACTTGGGGCGGCTCTTCAAACCCTTCAGTCAACTGGATACGACATCGACGCGCGAGCAGGGCGGCACCGGTCTGGGGTTGGCGATCTGCCTTCGCCTGTGCGAGCTGATGGGCGGTCGGATCTGGGTGGAGAGCGAGCCGGGCAAGGGCTCGAACTTTCAGTTTGCGGTGCCGATGAGCGCGGTGTCGCCGCGGCATGACGCGACGGAGGGTATCGACCTCGGGGCGCTGCGGGGCGCGGGGGTCCTGCTGGTCGGGCGGGATCCCATGGCGTGCGAGATCCTGGGGCGGCTGGTGCGGACCTGTGGCATGGAGGGGAGGGTTGCGGCGGGGGTCGGAGGGGCATTGGCGGATCGCCCGGGAGAGGGCGCGCCGCGGGTCGTGCTGGTGGACATCGGGGCGACCGACGATGGCATCGAGGAGGGGCTGCGGCTGGTGCGCGGGGCGGACGGCATGCCGGTGGTGGCGACCTATCCCGTGGGACGGACCGACGTGGCGGAGCGCGCGCGCGTCCTGGGCGCGCGCGCGGCCGTGGCCAAGCCGATCCATGCGTCCAACCTGGCCAAGGCGCTGGCGGAGGCGCTCGGTGGCGGGCCGCGGGGCCCCCGGCGGCAAGATTCCCGCGGGTTGCTGGATCCCACCATGGGGGATAGGCGCCCGCTTCGGATATTGCTCGCGGAGGACAATCGGGTGAATCAGAAGGTCGCCTTCCTGACCCTCGAGAAGATGGGCTATCTGGCCGACGTTGCGGAAACGGGGGTCGAGGTCCTGCGCGCCTTGGAACGGCAAGAATACGACCTGATCCTGATGGATATCCAGATGCCGGTCATGGATGGCCTGGAGGCGACCCGGCGAATCCTCGAGGCGATCCCCGAGCGGAGGCGCCCCAGGATCGTGGCGATGACGGCGAATGCCACCGCCGAGGACAGATCCCGATGCCTCGACGTCGGGATGGACGATTACATTCCCAAGCCGTTGCGGCTGGAGCGGCTGCACGAGGTCTTGGAGTCGACGCCGCGGGTGGGGGGCTGACGGCCCGGATCGCCTCAGGGCGCGGCGGTGGCGGCGGGAGCGCCGGCCGGCGCCGGCGGTGGCGCGATCTGGATCGGCGAATTTTCTGGGATGGCGAGGAGTTCGGCCTCGGTCCAGGCGACTTTGCGGGAGGCGAATTCGGCGCGGACGGCGGCGACTTCTTCTGGGGAGATGGGTTCGGCCTGGTTGCCCCATTCGTTGCGGACGAAGGTGAGGACGGCGGCGATCTTCTTGTCGTCGAGGACGGGCTCCCAGGCCTGCATGACGTTGTTGTAGGTGATGCCCTTGACCTTGAAGGGGCCCTGGAGGCCCTTCAGGACGATGGCGATGACGCGTTTCTTGCAACCGGTGGCCCACTCGGAGGCCGCCAGCGGGGGATAGACGCCAGCCTGGCCGAGGCCGGTGGCCTGGTGGCAGGACTGGCAGTTGGCGGTGTAGGTGCGTTTTCCCAATTTGGCGAATGCGGTGGCGGGGTCATCCTTGGCGGCGGCGCCCCCGGCGGCGGCGGCTGCCCCGGCATCGCCCAGGAAGGCGCCGCCGGCGCGCTCGTCGAAGCCGTCGGCGCGGTAGCCACCGGAGAAGGTGCCGAGGTACCAGCCGCCCCAGCCGATCAGGAGCGCGACGGCGATCCAGAGCCAGATGGGCATGGGTTCCATTCCCTCGCGGGGATCGGTCTTCTCGCGGAGGACGGCGTCGTGGATGTTGGCCACGTTGACCTGCTCGAAGTAATCGACGCCGGGCAGGGCGGGGTCCAGCTCGTGGGGCTCTGGTGGGGGTCTCAACGCGTCGGACATGGCGAGATCCTCACTACTCCACCGGGGCTTCGGGAAGCGGGTACATGCGATTGAGGGAGATCAGGTAGGCGACCAGGGCTTTGGCGTCCTCGGTCGGCACGATCTCGAAACCGGGTTCTGGGGCGTCGGGCCCATCGAGTTTTAGGGCGTCGGGCGAGGGGGCGCCGACGATGCGCTGTTTTTTATACAGGTATCGGAATGGCGGCATGATCGAGCCCCTGGAGGTGGATTGCGGGGCGTAGAGGTGCTTGTGGTGCCACTCCTCGCTGTTCTGGCGGTGGCCGATGTTGGCGAGGTCTGGCCCGGTGCGCATGGTGCCGAGGAAGTGGGGGCGGTCATGGATGTAATCTCTGGCGACGGTGCGGCGCGCGCCCCAGCCGCGCGCGAGGTCGGAGCCCTGGTGCGCGGGCCGGATCTGCTGGGTGTGGCAATAGACGCAGCCATTGGCGGCGTAGACGCGGGCGCCGCGCTCGGCGAGGCCCGAGCGCCCCGGGGGGAAGTACTGGTTCTCGTCCGGGTCGAGATGCTCCTTGAGGCCGCCGAACTGGAGGTGAGGGGCCAGCACGAGGCCGAGCCACGACGAGATGAACGTGGCGAAGAAGCCGATGAAGAGGTTGCGCATCCGGTTCATGGCCGCACCTCCCCGGGCACCGGGTTGAAGTAGACCGGCCCGCCCTCGCGGCGGCCGAGCTGGAGCACCATGAGGGCGAAATGGTAGGCGAAGACGACGTGGCCGACGCTCAGCAGCACTCCCGAGAGCGAGCGTCCGACGAGGTAGGGCTTGGTGATCGCGAGGATCTCGCCGAGGAAGTCCTTGGCGGGGTCGGCGAGCATGAGGCCCTGGACCAGGCCGCCGATGGTGAGCGCGGCGACCATGGCCACGATGCCGTAGGCCGCGGTCCAGAAGTGCAGGCGGATCAGGTAGGCCGAGCGCCACTCGCAGCCGCACAGCCGCGGCACGATGTAATACATCGAGCCGAACATGATCATCGTGAAAAAGGCGTAGAGGCCGAAGTGGGCGTGGCCGATGGTGTAGTGGGTGAAGTGCGTGATCTCGTTGAGGGAGCGGATCGCCATGGAGCTGCCCTGGAGGCTGACGAGGGTGTAGCTCATCGCCCCGAAGACCACGAAGCGCAGCGTGGGGCTATAGCGGAGCATGTGGAAGTGGCCCTTCGTGGTCATGTGGTGGTTGATCGCGGTGACGACGACGGGGATGACCATCATGACGCTGGCGACGATGCTGGCGGTGATCACCCACGCGGGCAGCGGGCCGCCGATGAGGTGGTGGCCGCCATTCCAGGAGTAGAAGAGGGCCAGGGACCAGAAGCCGATGGCGGATAGGTAATAGCTGTGGATGGGGCGGCCGATGACCTTGGGGATCATGTAGTACGCGGCGCCGATGCCGATGGGGGTGAACCAGAGGCCGAGGACGTTGTGGCCGAACCACCAGTTGACGATCGCCTGGACCGAGCCCTGCACGGGTTTGAGCAGGATCAGGATGTTCGCGGAGGCGTACAGCCATGGGAACCAGAAGAAGGCGGCGAGCACGTACCAGAGGGTGACGTAGACATGGCCGGGCTGCCGGGCCGCGAACATCTCGACGGCCCAGACCGCGATGATGGCGTAGGCGATGCCGAGGATGATCGCGGCGTAGGGGGGGAACTCGAGCCATTCGACCGAGGTGCTCTGGCCGGCGAGGATGGCCGCGATGCCGACCGCGATCCCGATGTTCCAGAGCACGCCGGCGCCGGTGACCAGCGCGGGGCGGCGCAGCGGGACGCGGCAGAGGCGCGCCATGAGCCACACCCCGACGCCGATCGCCGCCGAAGAGGCCCAGCCATAGGCGACGGAATTGAGGTGCGCGGCGCGGAAGCGGCCGAAGGTCAGGAAGCCGACGTCCTGCATCGACAGGGGATTGGCCTTGAGGAATTCGCCAGTTTGAAATTTCACGGCATCGGGCAGGGGTGCCCGCGTCATGAATTCCGCGTCGTGGAGCTTGATCGAGGTGACGATCGCGAAGAAGGTGCCGACCAGGAGCCAGAACAGGGCCGAGCCGAAGAAGAAAAGGACGGGCACCCGGCAGGACCGGTCGATGGCGGCGCGTTCGGCGGCGTCGCCGACGTGGGGCGTCGGGGTGCCCGCCCCTGGGTTGTGCGTCTCTTCGTTCACGGTCTTGCGGCCCCTTTCGTGGCGCGACGGGCGAGCGTGGATCGGTCGATGTCGGGGAAGACGTCGGTCGGTTCCCCGATGGGTTCGCCCGGGTCGAAGATCGACTCGGAGCCCGCCTTGAAATTCTCGAATTGGCCGGCGCGCGCGGCCCAGACCAGTGCGGTGACGGCCATGGCGCCGAAGGCCACGAGCGAGAAGCCGAGGATGAGGTAGGCGGCGGTCATGGGGGAGTCTGAGGTTTCAAGTTTGAAGGGGGCGAGGTGGCGGGAACCGGGGCGGCGGGGGGCGCGCTGGTGGCGTCGGCGGGAGGGGCGTTGGTGTCGGCGGGCGGGGGGATGGGGGGGCCTTGGCGGACGGGTTTGTTCTTCAGCTGGGGGAGGGCGAGTTCGATGGCGCGGTCGAGGGGGAGCCCCACGACGCCGGCGTCGCGGTCGACCCAGGTGTATTCCGATAGGGCCGTGGCATCGCCCTCATGGAGTTTGGCGAGGCGCTCGCTGCGCTCTCGGGCGCGGTCGGTCTCGAGGTCGGTGCGGGCCGCGGGCTGATGGCGCAGCCAGAGGGTGGCGGCGCCGAAGAGGAGGAAGCCAACGATGATGGCGGCCAAGCCCGGGAGGCCGAGGCGCTGGGATGGGGGCTGTGGGGCGTTGGCCATGATCAGTTCTTCAGCGCGATGGACTCCATGAGGCGCGGGTCCCGCGAGGGGAAGAGATCCTGTTTCTCGAGGGCGCGGAGGAAGAGTGCCGCGAGGACCCCGACGAAGCCGAGGAGGCAGAGGATGTCGAGGGGGTGGATGGCGAAGCCGGTGGTGTCGCCGTAGCCGCCGGCCACGAAGTCGCGGTGCGACTGGAGCGACGGGGCGATGATCCAGAACATGTCCACCGCGTGCATGAAGAGCAGCCAGCAGGCGGCGAAGAGGAGGCGCCCGCCCTCGCGCTTGGCGGGCTGTGTGAGGATCAGCAGGAATGGCAGGATGAAGTGCCCGATGATGAGGAACAGGCTGAGGTAGAACCAGGGGCCGGTGTTGCGGCGAAGGAAGAAGACGGTCTCCTCGGGGATGTTCGAGTAGTAGATGAGCATGTACTGGCTGAAGCCGATGTAGGCCCAGAAGACCGTGAAGGCGAACAGCAGCTTGCCCATGATGTGGTTGTGCTCGACGGTCAGCACGCCTTTGAAATACCCGGCGCCGCGGAGCAGGTGGGCCAGCAGGATGGCCAGCGCCATCGAGGAGAGGGCGGATCCGGCGAAGATGTAGACGCCCCACATCGTGGAATACCACGTGTGGTCGAGGGCCATGAGGAGGTCGAATCCAGCGAATGTGATGGAGATGGCGAAGGGAAGCATCAGGCCGTTGGCCCAGCGCCGCATCGAGAGGGACAGCCTCGGGTCGCCGCTCGCATCCTGCATCACGGACTTCGTCTTAAACAGCAGGGCCGCGAAGGTGAAGTAGAGGAAATAGAAGCCGAGCCGGAACAGGAGGAAGCCCTTGTTGAGGTAGGGTGATTTGTGGGCCAGGGCGTGGTCGGCGTGCGGGTCGAGGGTCAGCCACCGGTAGAGTTCGGGCAGGCAGAAGAGGAGCGGGACGAACAGCAGCGCGAGGTAGGGGAACAGCGAGGCGACATTCTCGAAGAGGCGGCGGACGACGACCGACCAGTTCGCGTCGACGGCGTGGTGGAGCAGGATCCAGAAGAGGGAGCCGGCGCAGATCGTGAAGCAGTACATGAAGCCCCAGAGCCAGGAGTGCGCGAACTGCTGGCGGTCGGCGGCGAGGCCCCAGGCGAGGGCGACCGCGAGGCACAGGGCGCCGCCTCCGAGAAAGGCGATGGGCAGGGCGCCGGCGGACGCGCGCCGGAAGCGCTCTGGGGCGGGCGGATTGGCGGCGTGCTCGCTCATGATGTTGCGGGTGCCGGTGCGGTTGCCGCGGCGGGCGGGGGGTTAGAGGACGGGGGAGGGGAAGAGGAAGAGGGTGGGGGGGCGTTGGTGGAGGCTGGGGCGGGCTGGGTCTTGGCGACCTCGAGCTTGGCGCGCTCGGCGGCGGGGACGTCGGCGAGGGTGGCGTTGCGGGCCTTCTGGAGGACGCGGAGGTAGGCGATGATGGCCCAGCGGTCCTCGATGGTGGTGTGGGGGTAGGCGCCCATCTGGCCCTTGCCGTGGGCGATGGTGTTGAAGATCTCGCCGTCGGCCATCTCGAGGATGCGGGGCTGGTGGAGGCTGGCGATGAGGTTGAACCCGTAAGTCTGGACGATGCCCTTGCCGTCGGCGAGGGCGCCGTGGCAGGGGAGGCAGTTGATGGCGTAGCGCTCCTTTCCGCGCTCGATGAGGGCGCGGTCGATCTTGGCGGGGATGCCGTCTCCCCAGTGGTCGCCCATCTTCCCGGTGGCGCGATACGGGTCGTCGATGGGCAGCCCGAACGGCACGGTGCCGGGTACCGGGAGGCGGTCGGCTCGGCCGTCGGCGAAGAAGCGCGAGGGTTGCTGGGATTTGAACTTCGCCTGCCTGTCCATGTCGGGGAAGATCTCGATCGGGGGGTCGAGTTTCTTGGCGCCGCGGGGGCCGAGCAGGGCGAGGCCGACGACGCCCGCGATGGCGAGGCCGGCGAGGAACCACCTGATGACGGGTTGCGCGCGCACGGGTCAGTCCTCCTCGATGCGCGACACGCCGGTGCCGCCGATGGATTCCAGGAATTGCCGGGTCTCGGCCTCGTCGAAGAGCGCGTCATCGGCCCGGATGGCGATGAAGAAGCCATCGTCGGTGGCCCGGTCAAACCTATCCCAATTGAACATGGGGTGGTGGAGTTGGGGGATGCGGCCGAGTGCGAGCAGGCCGAAGACGGTGCCGAAGGCGGTCAGCAGGATGGTCAGTTCGAAAAAGATGGGCACGGAGGGCTCGATGTCGAAGGGGGTCTTGCCGGCGACGATGATGGGGTAATTGAAATTGCCCATGATGGCCTTGACGATGCCGCGGTCGTCTCCGGCGAGGCAGATCATGAGGAACGCCAGGGACAGGCCGGTGGCCGCGCCCAGGAGCGAGAAGAGGGAGACCTTGGATCGGCCGAGGCCCATGGCGTCGTCCATGCCGTGGATCGGGTAGGGGGAGTGGACATCCCATCGGCGGAAGCCCTTATCGCGGACCTTCTCTGCGGCGTGGTAGAGGGCGGCGGCGGAGGCGAACTCCGCGGCGAAGCCATAGAGCTGGCGCTGCGGGGAGGCGCTCACGCGTGGCCCCCTTTCTCTTTTGCCTCGCGGGAGGCGAGGATGGAGCGGACCTCGCCCTGGATCGCGCCGGCGTGGGCGCCCGGATCGGGGCGCGGCCCGTCGTGGTGGTGCGGGTCGGCCTCGGGCAGGACGGCCTTGACCTCGAACATCGTGATCATCGGGAAGAAGCGCACGAAGAGCAGGAAGAGGAAGACGAACAGGCCGATGGTGCCGGTGAACAGGAGGATGTCGTTGATCGTGGGAACGAAGTGGCCCCAGGCGCCGGGCATGAAGTCGCGGTGCAGGGAGGTGACGATGATGACGAAGCGCTCGAACCACATGCCGATGTTGGGCCCCATGACGAGGATGAGCGCGAGCCAGGCCTTCTGGCGGCAGGGCTTGAACCAGAAGAACTGGGGCACGATGACGTTGCAGAACATCATGGACCAGTACGCCCACCAGTAGGGGGCGGGGGGCACGCCGGCAGCCGGGCCGATGATGTAGGGGTCGGCGATGCGGTTGCGGAGGAAGGCGTGCCACTCGTAGGGGTTGCCGGAATACCACGCGATGAAGAGCTCCATCATGTAGGCGTAACCGACGATGGTGCCGGTGAGCAGGACGATCTTGCACATGTTGTCGATGTGCTTGGTGGTGACGAGGTCCTGGAGGCCGAAGAGCCAGCGGCAGGGGATCAGGAGGGTGAGGACCATGGCGAAGCCGCCGAAGATCGCGCCGGCGACGAAATAGGGGGGGAAGATGGTGGTGTGCCAGCCGGGGATGACGGAGGTGGCGAAGTCGAAGGAGACCACGCTGTGTACCGAGAGCACCAGCGGGGTCGAGATGCCGGCCAGGACGAGGTAGGCCTTCTCGTAGTGGCTCCACTGGCGATTCGAGCCGCGCCATCCCATCGAGAGCAGGCCGTAGATGAACTTGCGGATGGGGTCCTTGGCGCGGTCGCGGATGGTGGCGAAATCGGGGATGAGTCCGATGTACCAGAAGATCAGCGAGACCGTGAAGTAGGTGGATACGGCGAAGACGTCCCAGAGGAGGGGGGATTTAAAATTGGGCCAGATGACGTTGGCGTTGGGGGCGGGGGCGAGGAACCAGACCATCCAGAGGCGGCCGACGTGGAAGGCGGGGAAGATGCCGGCGCAGATGACGGCGAAGATCGTCATGGCCTCGGCGGAGCGGTTGATGGAGGTGCGCCATTTCTGGCGGGTGAGGAAGAGGATGGCGGAGATGAGGGTGCCGGCGTGGCCGATACCGATCCAGAAGACGAAGTTGGTGATGTCCCAGGCCCAGCCGACGGGGTGGTTGAGGCCCCAGACGCCGACGCCGGTGGAGACGAGATAGACCAATTGGACCGGGACGAGGGCGGCGATGGCGCCGGCGATGAGGGTGGCGATCCACCACCACATCTTGGACTTGTCCTCGACGATGCGGGCGACGTGGTCGGTGATCCACGCCATGGGGCGCCGATTGAGGACGAGCGGCTGTCGCGCGACGAGGTGCGCGTCGGGGTGGGTCTGGCTGGCGGTGCCGTTGGCCATGATCAATGCCCCCCGTTGGGTTTGGCGTGGCCGCCGGCCGCGCCGTGGGATTCCCCGTGCGTGCCGTGGCCCTCGCCGTGATCCTTGCCATGGCCATGGGCCTCGCGGAGGGCGCTCATGCCGACGTGCTCGGCGTCGGGCATGGCGGGATTTGGGTTGCGGACCTTGGCGAGGTAGGAGACCCGGGGCCGGGTGTTGAGGTAGGAGAGGACCTCGTAGGCGCGCGGGTCTTTTCGCTGGGCGACGACGGCATCCTTGGCGTCGGCCTCGTTGCCGAAGGAGATGGCGTTGGCGGGGCAGGCCTGCTGGCAGGCGGTCTGGATGGAGTTGGCCGGCACGGCGATATCCGGGGATGCGCCGGCCTTGACCTTCTGGTCGATCTTGGCGACCTCGAGGCGCTGGACGCAGAAGGTGCATTTCTCCATGACGCCGCGCATGCGGACCGTGACATTGGGATTCCGCTGCAACTTGAGGGTCTCGGGCGAACCCTTGGGGCGGGTGGGGCCGAAATAGAGCCCGCCGATGTCGAAGCCGAGGAACTTGTGGCGCTCGAGCACGGGCCGGTGGTTGTAGTCAAAATAGTTAAATCGGCGGACCTTGTAGGGGCAGTTGTTGGCGCAATACCGCGTGCCGATGCAGCGGTTGTAGGCCATGACGTTCAGGCCCTCCTCGTTGTGGACGGTGGCGTTGACGGGGCAGACGACCTCGCACGGGGCATTCTCGCAATGCTGGCACATCAACGGCTGGGCGAGCATCTCGGGGTCGGCGGGCGCGGTGCCGAGGTCGGGGCTGTAGTCCTCGTGGCTGGTGAAATAGCGGTCGACGCGGACCCAGTGCATCTCGCGGCCGTTGCGGACCTGCTCGGCGCCGACGATGGGGATGTTGTTTTCCGCCTGGCAGGCGACCATGCAGGTGCCGCAGCCGGTGCAGGCCGAGAGGTCGACGGCCATGGCCCACTGGTGCGGCGCGGTGAGGAACGGCTTGGATTCGAAGGCGTTCTTGAGCGGCGGGGAATGGACCCCGAGGTGCTTGGCGAAATCGGGATGCGATTCAAAATGCTTGAGCGGGGCCTCGCGGACATGGTCCCGGCCCTCGATGGAGTGGTGCTCCTGGGTGACGGCGAAGCGGTGCGTCCGTCCAGTGGGCTCGATCTTGGCGCCGGTCAGGAGGCGCGGGTTCCTGGTGGTGCGGAGGACGTAGGCGTCGAAGCCGCTGCCGCTGCCGACCTTGCCGGTGACGCGGCGGCCATAGCCGAGGTGCAGCGTGATGGAGTTGTCCGCGTGGCCGGGGGCCTCGAGCACCGGGGCCTCGACCGTGCGGCCGCCGACGGTGATCTTGATCACCTGGCCGACGATGACGCCATCCTTGACGATGCCGCCGCGTTTCTGGAGGCGCAGCCCGAGCGCCTTGGCGGTGGCCGGGCTCATGAGCGCGGCGTTCTCCCACGTCAATTTCGTGATCGGGTCGGGGAATTCCTGCATCCAGCCGTTGTTTATATACCTGCCGTCGTCGATGCGGTAATCGGCGGCGAGGACGACCTCGAGGGCCTCGGGGGTCGGGGCGGGATCGCGGGGGGGGTTCAGGCGGGTTGCGGCGGCGGCCCCGGCAGCGTTGAACTGTGCCGGACCCGTGTCTGTCGGCGCGCCCGTGCGGGCGAACCCATCGTGGACGAACCGCGTCCAGGCCTGTTCGAAATCCGGGCCGGGGGGCATGGCGATCTTGGCGCGGAATGTCTCCTGGATTTCCTCGGGGCCCTCGGAGAAGGGTTTGCCCGCGAGCGCGGCGAGCAATTGGATCTGCGACCAGCCGCCGAACAGCGGGAGGATCATCGGCTGGACGGAGCAGTGAGAATGATCCGCGGCGATCGTGTCGCCCCAGGATTCGAGGTAATGGGCGGCGGGGATGTGCCAGTGGGCGGCCGCGGCGGTCTCGTCTGCGTGCAGTCCGTGGTGGACGACCGTTTTCACCTTTTTGAGCAGCTCGCCGAAGCCGAGGTCGGCGGGTGCGGTGTGGGCGGGATTCGCGCCGAGGATGAAGAGGGTATGGATCTCGCCCGCGGCGATGCGCTCGGCCATTTTTACTAGGCCGAGGATGTTGTCGGACGGGCCGAATCCGGGCCTTGGTCTCGGGATGACCGTCTTGCCCAAATTATCCAGCGCGGCATTGATGGCATGGGCGAGGATCTGGGTGGCACCGTGCTGGGCGAAACCGGCGATGACGGCGCAATGGCACGAGTGGGCGACGAGATCCTTGGCGCACTCGCGGATCCAGGCGGCCTGCTTCTCGGTCCAGTGGGGCGCGGGGGGCATCGCGTCGACCACCTCGCGGAGCCCGCCATCCCGTCCCGATTTGAGGATCTCGCGACCGATCTCGGCGGCGACGTGCGGGAGGAGGGACTCGGCGATGCGGAGGCGGTGGTCGGCGGAGCCGCCGGTGAGGGTAAAGGCGTGCTCGGCGACGTAGAGGCGATTCATCGCCTTGCCGGGGCGGCGGCGGAGCGAGAACTCGCGCACGTCGGCGAGGGTGCCGTCGTCGCCCCCGAGGAAATCGGAGCCGAGGGCGAGCACGACATCGGCCTTCGCGAAATCGACGGTGGCATGGCCGCGCGGGCCGAACGCGGCAGCCGTGGCCTTGAGGTCGTCGTCGCAATCCAGCATGGGCTCGTGGATGCAGCCGGAGATCTTGGGGAACTGCTTGAGCAGTTCGCCCGCGAGGCGGATGCGGGTGGGGCTGAGGGTCTCGTCGACGATGAATGCGACGCCCTTGCCGCCGTCGGCGGCCCAGGCCTTGCGCCATTCCGCGATCTGGTCCTGCAGGGCCTTGGCGTCGGCGGGGGAGCCGCCCTTCAGGATCTGGCGGCTGCGGTCCGGGTCGTAGAGATCCAGTATCGACGCCTGGGCGAAGGTGTCGGTCTTGCCCCCGCTCATGGGGTGGAGGGGGTTGCCCTCGATCTTGGTGGGGCGCCCGTTGAAGGTGGTGACCAGCAGCGGCATCGCGCCGCGGCGGCGCGGCATGGCGGTCGCGTATTGGAGCGCGCGGCCGGGGACCATCCATTCCGGCGATTTCGTGAATGGGACGATGTGCGCCTCGGGGCGGCGGCAGCCGGCCAGCCCGGCCAGGCCGAGGGAGGCCCCCATCAATTGCAGGAAGGCGCGGCGGGAGGTGCCGTCGGCGGCCAGCTCGGAGGCGCCGGCGGGGAACTCGCGGTGGAGCCATTCCTGGAACTCCGGGGTGCCGGCGAGTTCGTCGAGGCCCTTCCAATAGCGGCGGCCCGTTGCGGGCGGGTGCTGGAATTCGCGTTTCATCGGTGGCACCCCGCGCAGTCCTGGGGCGGCTTGACCCTCCATGCCTCGACCAGCCGCTTGCCCATCTCGGCCTGGGCCTCCTTGCTCTCCGCCTTCCAGGTCAGGTCGTACACCTTGTCCAGCGGGCGGATCTTCTCCTCGGGGTTCCGGTGGCAGGAGAGGCACCAGCCCATGCTCATCGGCTGATCGTGCCGGACGACCGTCATGTTGTTCACCTCGCCGTGGCACTCGACGCAGGAGATGCCCCGGTTCACGTGCACCGCGTGGTTGAAATAGACATAGTCGGGCGCCTGGTGGATCCGGACCCACTCGATGGGCCGACCCGTCTCGAAGCTCTTCTTCACCGGCGCCAGCTTCGGGTTGTTCGCCTGCACGTGCGCGTGGCAATTCATGCAGGTCTGCGTGTTCGGCACATTTGAGTGCGAGGAGGTCTCGACCCCCGTGTGGCAGTAGCGGCAGTCCATCCCCAGCTGCGTCACGTGCAGCGCGTGGTCGAAAGGCACCGGCTGGATCGGCTCGTAGCCCACCCGCGTGAACTTCGGCGTGAAATAATATGTCACGCCCCCCACCAGCAGCGGGCCCGCGATCAAAAGGCACGCGGCGATCTGCAGCGGCAGCCAGTTCGACCAGCGCGGGAAGATGTTCGCCATGCCCTTTTCCGTTTTCTCCGATTCCGATCAAAATGCCGCGAAACGTGGCGGTGCGGGAGGGCCGGTAAAATGAGAAATATTTTCGGGCGAATCAGCCCGGCTGATTTTCACCCGACCGCATTCTCCTGCCTCCGCCATGGCCGCGAACGCGGCGGAAATTAACAAGGGGGATGGATGCGGCAAGCGCGAAGTGAGGAAAGTTTGGTGGGGCGGGGGTGCGGGCGGGTGAAGGGGAGCTAATGGGGGGGGTGCGCCAACACTCAACAACCAAGATTCAACAACCAACATTCAACAACCAACATTCAAGGATGGGAGGCTAGAGGCTATTGGCGTAGCCGAGGACGATCCAGGAGAGGAGGAGGACGGCGTCTCCGGCGAGGAGGATGCGGAGGGGGCGGCGGAAGCCTTGCCACTCGCCGGTGCCGATGCCCCAGGCGCTGCTGACGATGAGGGAGATGGCGAGGAACATGGTCCAGGCGAGGGAGGTGCCGAGTTCACCCATGAGGGCGGCGCCCTGGCCGTAGAGGGCGAGGGCGGCGAACCAGAGGACGGCGGTGAAGAGGGCCCAGCCGTAGCCTCGCGAGGCGCCGGGGACGGCATAGGTGCGGAAGGTGCCCTTGGTGATTAGGAGCCAGAGGGCGTAACCGGCGTTGGGGATGACGCCGCTGGCGAAGACGGCGACCCAGCAGGCGAGGGAGGCGTTGCGGGGCGCGGCGCCTTGGAGGGCGGCGGCCTCGGCGATGGGCTGTGCGGCGGCGAAGGCGACATTGAGCATCGCGGCGCCGAAGGCGGAGAAGAGGCAGAAGGCGAGGCCGAGCCAGAAGAGCCTGCCCTTCTGGATGCCGGCGACCTCCTTGCCGGATCGGGCCATTTCGCCGTCGCGGGCGATGCCGGCCCAGGAGGCGACGGCGACGCCGGCGACCATGACGGCGTTGCCGAGGAGGATCCACGGGGTGGCGGGGCGTGACCAGGGGTCGGGCAGTTGGAAAAGCGGGATGAGGGAACCGACGGCGGCGGCGAGGCCGACGGCGATCCCGTAGCCGAGCGAGACCCCGAGGTAGTTCAGCGCGAGGCCGAAGGTGATCGAGCTGACGCCCCAGATGAAGGCGAAGAGGGCGCACTTGGCGAGGGCGTCGCGCGGCGCGGCGGCGATGGCGGCGAAGGTGTCGGGCACAAGGAGGGAGGCGGTGGCGATGGGGAGGACGATCATCCCGACGACCGAGAAGATGAGCCATAGCGCCTCCCACGCGAGCGGCGCGAAGCGCCGCATGCCGAGGCCGAAGGTGCCCTGGCAGAGGCCGGCGACGAGGGTGAGCGCGAGGGCGAGGGTGAATTCGGGACTCATGGGGACCTCCGTTCGAATGGAACCGCGGATATCAGGATGGCACGGATTCGAGTGTGGTGGGCGCCGGGTGCGGTGGCGAGGGGATTTTTGGGCGGCGTCCGGCGCCCCGCACGCGGGGCGCCACCGGGGCGGAAAATGGTAGGCTGCGCCTTGGCGCACGCTGCCGAATCGAACGCCCGCGTGCGCCAAGGCGCAGCCTACATCGCGCCCCAATTTTCGAGTCAGCAGCCCGTGGGAGTTGGCACAGTCCGGGCGCTGGGTTCGGCGGGGTTGCGGTGTGGCCGACTGCGGGAGTAGCATGGGCGCATGAGACGATTGTCTGCGGTTGCCCTGGGGCTGGTTCTCCCGTGCCTCGACTCCCTGGCCGACCGCCTCCCGAATTTCGTGGTGATGATGGCGGATGACCTTGGCGCGGGGGAGCTGGGTTGCTACGGGCACCCGGGGCACCGGACGCCGAACCTGGACAAGCTGGCGGCGACGGGGGTGCAGTTCCTGACGTGCTATGCGACGCCGCTGTGCCACCCGACGCGTTTCATGATCATGACGGGGCAGTACGGGCACCACAACGGGATCTACAATTTCGGCGGTCGCGCGGGCGGTCCTGGGCCGGATGATCCGGCGGAGCAGATCGTCAATCACGTGACCTTCGGTCACATGCTGAAGAAGGCGGGATACGCGACGGGGCTGTCGGGCAAATGGCAGTTGTCGGGCGGGCACCCGAATCTCATCCGCGAGGCGGGTTTCGATGAATACCTGATGTGGGCATACAAGCACAATCTGCCGCCGGGGGTCGAGCACACGGGCGCCTGGGAGGACAAGAAGGGTTCAAAGACGGAACGGTATTGGCATCCCTCGCTGGTGAAGAATGGGGAGTATGTGCCGACCGGGCCCGGCGACTACGGGCCAGACTTCTTCTGCAATTTCGCCGTCGACTTCATCCGCCGGCACAAGGACAAGCCTTTCTTCCTGTACTGCCCGATGGCGCTGACGCACGCGCCCCACTACACGACGCCCGACACGACGAAGACGCTCGAGGATCGGCACAGGCATTCCAAGGACAACTGGCGCGCGAACGTGGAGTACGCCGACAAGATCGTGGGGCGGATCGTGGCGGCGCTGGAGGAGGCGGGGCTGCGCGAGGACACCGTCCTGTTTTTCACGGGCGACAACGGGACGGGCGGCAATGGCAAGGGACAGGCGACGGAACTGGGCTGCCGGGTGCCGGGGATATGGAACGCGCCGGGGCGGGTGAAGGCGCTGGGGAAGACGCGCGCCCTGATGGATCTCAGCGATGTGTTTCCGACGCTCGCGGATTACGCGGGGGCGCCGTTGCCGGGGGGCGTGCCGATCGACGGGGTGTCCCTGCGCCCGGTGCTGGAGGGGGAGCAAGACTCGGTGCGGGATTGGGCGTATGGCTATCTGGCGGATCGGCGGGTGCTGCGCGATTCGCGGTGGCTGCTGGAGGATAACTCGCCGCATCGGAAAGGGAGGTTCTTCGACTGCGGGAGCGGCCGGGATGGGAGCGGGTACAGGGACGTGACGGATTCGGCGGAGGCGGAGGTAGTCGCGGCGCGGAAGCGCTTCGAAGAGATCCTCGCGGACAAGAGGGTGCCGGAGATCGCCGATGGTTCACCCCTGGAGAAGAAGGGCGGAAAGAAGAAGGGGGCCAAGGCTGGCGACGCGGGGGTTGGTCCGGCCGTCGCGTGGGACCCGGCGATTCTGCAGAAACCAGAACTCTGGAACGAGGGCAATGGGGGAGCTGTGGTGAAGGCCGAGGGCGATGGTCTGCGCATCGGGGTGCCCGCAGGTGGCAAGCGCGTGGCGTCGTGGACCGCCGGGCGGTTCCTGTTGCCCGAGGGGGCGCGCGAGGCGCGGGTCAAGATCGCCTCGGTGAGCCCCGGCGCCCAGTGGATGTTCAAATTGGCGGGCAACGTGGGAGACGGCGGCCAGGTCTTTGCGGCGCACACGACTGAGGATTCGAAGACCGGCGAGGTGGTGATCCCCCTGGATCCCAAGGTGCTCGACCGGCCCGGCGAGGCGTGGATCGTCAAACTGGGCGTCAGCGGCGGCGCGGGGGCCTCCGCCGTTTTTGAGGATATCCGGTTCTGATCGTCATGCGGGCCGGAATGTGCCGCCGTAGCCCGGTTCGTACAGACCGAGGCCCGTCAGGGCGCCGATGGTTTGGAAATGGGTATCGATGGCGAAGAGCCGCGTTCCGTCGTGGAGGGCAATGGCGGCGATCAAGACATCCAGCCACGGGACGCTGACGCCCCGATCGCGCAGCGTCCACGCCAACGAAATCGCGCGGTCCCAATCCCCCTCGTCACAGCCGCGGTAGGGTATCACCGAGAAATGTTGGCCGAGCCGTCGCCGCTCCTCGGGACGGGCGCCGCCGAGCACTTCGAGGCGCACGGGGGCGCACCACTGTGCCTCGTACACATCGAGCAGGCCCTCGACAGCGAGTTTGATATCGAGGCGCCCGTCGCGGCGCAGCGCCTCGATCCAGACCGATGAATCCACCAGGACCATCGCCTTTACCTCAGGGGAGGCACCGGGTTTCCCGGATCGGGCGAGGGCCCGGCCGGATAGTCGAACGCCCCTTCGCGGATCAATCGACCAAACTCCTTGGCCCGCTGACGACGCACAAATCCAATGATCGCCTTGGCCAAGGCTGGACTCTTCCGTCGCTCGCCGGTCAGGGCCATGACTTCGGCGAGTACGTCCAGGTCCACTTCCACGGTAATCCTCATAGAAATATGATTGCATAGAAATACATCATTACAATAAGCAATAAGATGCAATTATCTGCGTGGAGTGGCGGCGATTGGCGTTGAACTGGATGGGTGGCATGCTTTGTTAGCGGGGATCTGGAGGATATGAAATCGTTGTCGTTGGTGGGCGCGGGTCTTCTGGCTGGCGTGGTGATCGGGTTTGCCGGGGCCGCGTGGATGCGGCCTGCGGCGCACTGGGGTGTGGGGCATCTGGCGGGCGTTTCCGTTGCCGGGGGGGCGGCGGGGTCGACCGACGCGGGTGCTGCGTCACCCGTGTCGGCCGGTGGTTCGTCGGGGTCCTCCCGTGCGCGTGGGCGGGCGCTGGTCATGGCGAGCGACTTCGAGGCGCGGGGCTACGAGGCGGCGGAGACGTCGCCGGAGGAGGCGATCGCGGCGGCGAAGGCGATCACGAGCCAGCGGGAGCGGGCGGAGTTTTTGCGGGGTGTTTTTCTGAAATTGGCTGAGGCGGGGCCGGAGAAGGGGCTGGATCTGGCGCGGCAATTGGACGAGGGGGATCGCGCGGGCGCGCTGCTGACGCTGGCCTACGCCTGGATGCCGGATGGGGGATCGGCGCCATTTGGCAGCCTGATCCGCTCGTATGGGCTGGAGGCGGGGCTGGGCTATCAATTTCTCAAGGCGGAGCCGCCGGACGTGGAGATGGCGGTCCGGTGGGCGCAGGCGCTGATGACGGGACAGCGATCGCGCGGGGCCGTTTCGCTGCTCGCCTCGGCGGCTCGCGAGATCGCGAAAAGCGATCCGATGCGCGCCTTCGAACTGGGGAAGGATCTGACAGGCTGGGAGAAGGATCGCCTCGCGGCCGAGGTGGCCGGGGGCTGGGCGAGCGTCGATCCCCGGGCGGCGGCGGAATGGGTGGCGCAGTTCCCCCCGGGATCGGGGCGCAATCGGGCGCTCTTGGCCGTCATGAAACCGTGGGCGGAGCAAGATCCGGTGACCGCGGCCTCTGCCGCCGTGGCGATGGGGGAGGGCGAGGCGCGCGGCGATGCGCTGCAATCGGTCGCGGAGCAGTGGGCCGCCAAGGACGAGGCGTCGGCCAAGGCGTGGGCGTCGTCGCTGGCGGATCCGGAAGCGCGCGCGGCCGCGGAGTCGGGAATATGGAATGCGAGGCCGGTGGGCGTGGGCCTCACCCTGAGGACGGACCGTTCCGGGGCGGTGTTGATCGGCGGGCTGATGTCGGAGGGTCCCGCGGCCAAGACGGGGCAGATCCGCGAAAACGACCGCATCGTGTCGGTCGGCCAACCGGGAGCGGGTTTCGTGGATGTCGGTGGGATGAAACTCGATCAGGTGGTCGGCATGTTGCGGGGCTCGAAGGGATCGGCCGTGATGCTGCGGGTCGCCGGGCCCGATGGCGTGCCGAGGTCCGTGAGCATCGTCCGGGACGAGCTGAAGCTGCAGTAGCCGCGGGATTCCGGCTCGACCCCCCGGTTCGAGGGGGTAGACTGCTTTCCGCATGAAACGGCGTTACACGGCGGAAGCCTGGCGGGCCCTGGGCGAACGCATGGAGGAGGTGAGCCGGCGAATGGGTGGGGTGCGGCGGTCGCCAGTGGAACGGCAGGTCGGTAAAGGCCGCGTGAAGCGCGCGATCCTCCGGAAGGCATATGGCGAGCGGGGACAGGCCTGAGGGTCCCGCGGAGAAGCGCCTGCGGATTGCCGCGAGGGTGTCCGCGGCATTCCGGGTGCGGGGTTATCGGGTGATCCAATATGGTGGGGCGACGGTCGAGCAGTATACCCGCGGGGGATATGCGACGGGCGATGTCGATCTTGGGTTCGATGGTGCCGCGCCAGACATGGGGGAAAAGAACGAGGTGATGCAGGCGCTGGGCAGCAAGCCGGCGTTGCGGCTGTTCCGGGTCGAGGATGTGGTGGTGGACCTTGGCGGAAGTGCCGAATTGCTGAGCCGCAACTTCGTCGAGGTGGATACCATCGAGGGGCCCGTGGTGTTGGAGGCGCCGGAGGAGGCCATCGTGCAGCGCGTTCTCGTCGCGGTCTACCCGCAGCCGAATGCCGAGCAGCGGCAGGCCGCCAAGCTGCTCTTGGCGCAGGCGGAGGCGGGAAACCTCGACGTGGATTGGGGCGAGGTGCGCAGGATCGCGGGACTGCCAGTGTATCGGGTCTGGGAGGAAATCGAAGCCCTGCGGTCGGAGTGCCGCCTGGAATTGGGGATATCCGGATAGCCCCGGCGGCGGCGTGGGAACGCGCCACGTCATTCAAGGGGAGACTTCATTCCCGCAGCCGCCTGGCACAGGCGTCCCACAAAAATTCTGGGCCGTTCGGGGCAATCCAAAGCGGCGCTACAACGCCGCAGTCCACACCGCCTCCGCCCTCACGCCCACGCGCAGAGGGACTCGACGAACTCGCGGGAGCCGTCGCGGAGCCAGCCGTCGAGCTGGGCCTGGTCCTTGAGCTGCTGGCCGCGCTGGCGGGGGACCGCGACGAAGGCGCAATCGATCTCGCGGAGCGAGGTCATGTCGCTCCAGAGTTTCTCGAATTGGGCGACCGGGAAGACGTCCTCCTGGCCATGGCCCCATCGTTTCTTGACGTCCTTGAGCGTGATATAGGTGGGGATGCGGGCGGCCAGGTCGCGGATGGCGGCGGCGACGCGGGCGGGGTCGCCGAGGTCGGCGCGGGATAGGCCGAAGGCGGCGAGGAGGGGATCGATGGCGATCCAGGTGGTCATGGTGTTGTAGTAGGAGAGGCGGAACTCGTCCTCCTCGCGGGGCATGGCGAGTCCCTCGATGAGGCGGGGGCGGCCATCGGCCCTGGCGAGGCCGCCGCCGCGATCCTCGATGCGCCGGGTGATGACCTCGAAAGTGAGGCATGCCCCGCGCTGGATGTGGATGCCGAGGAGGCCGGGGTCCGCGTTGGCGCCGAGGGTATCGACGTTGTGGAGCATGAGGTGTTTTAGCCCCGGGCGCGCGCGGAGCAGTCCGGCGAGGGTGCCGTTGCGGAGCAGGTTGGGGATCTCGAACCAGTGGCCGACGGGATGCAGGCACTGGTTGGGCAGGTTGTCGGTGTAATCGTTGCCCTCGCCGGCGGACTCGGCCCAGCCGACGAGCGCGGCGCGGAGGCTGTCGCGGACTTTCTGGGCCTGTTCGTCGAGCATTTGCTGGGGCATCTCCTCCCAGGCGAAGCGGAGGTCGCGGACCATCGGGATGAGCCGGAGGCCGACGCTCTTGCCCTCGGAGAGGAGGATCGGGCCGTCGCCGTCTTTCTGGGAGGAGACGAACTGGGCGAGGGGCCCGTGGGTCAGATAGCTCGTGGTGATGACATGGGGCAGTCCCGCGCCGTGGGCGCGGGAGGCGAGGCGGCTCTTGGCGAGATGGACATCGAGGAAACTGCGGTGGGCGCCGCCGAGTTTGCAGAAGGGATGGAGCGCCTTGACGACGCCGGCGCCCTGGGTCCACCGGGATCCGGCGCCGGCGGCGAGCGTGACGACGGCGATCTCTCCGGCGGCGATGGCGTCCGCCCCGGTGCGGGTGCGCCCTTCGCCGGCCTCCTCGCGGGAATCGATGACGTCTCCGGGCGCGACGTCCTCGATGGTGGTGCTGGGGGGCAGGCGATTTTGCGAGAGACCGATGCGGCCCGCCCTGAGGGCGGCGCGGATGTGCTCGTGCTGTTCCCGGTCGAAGCCATTGGAGGCGAGGAGTTCCTCGAGGCTCTCGGCGCCGGATTGCTCGCGGACGCCGCGGGGGACGAGGCGGTCGAAGAGGGTCTGGGCCATGTCGCCCATGGCGGAGGCTGTGGCGGGGGTGGGCCTGCGGCAGGCGGCGCCGAGGCGCTCGAGCTCGAGCCGGGCGCCCGGCGTCAACGTGCGGGCATCGGCGCGGAGCCAGCCGGGCACCATGAGTGCGTAGTACCCGGGCGGCATCATCGCGCCGTCGCCCGAGACGAGGCGGGCGTCGGTGCCGCGGGCGTTGATGGCGAAATCGTACACGACCGGTTCCATCGCGAAGGGCAGTGCGTGCTCCAGCTCGCGCTTGGTGGCGGACATCGTGCGCCCGAGGAAGTCCTGGGCCTCGGCGCGACGCTGGGGCGCGACGATGAAACCCATGCCGCCGCCGGACATGCCGCCCAGCATCCAGAAGCCCCAGAAGTCATCGCCGAGGTGTTCCCTGGCCCGGGCGATGAGGGTCTCGGTGAACAGGTTGCTGGCGGCGGGGATGATGGCCTGGATGGGCCCCATGAAGTTGCGCGTGGTGGCGGCGCCGATCCGCGGCACGTCGCCGGCGCGCAGCGCGGCGAGGATCTCGTCGAGCACGCCCATGGCCCCCTGCCGGGCGAGCCATTCGCTCTCGGAGCGGAGGAGGTATTTCTCGGTGACCATCTCGAGGATGGGGCCGACGTTCTGGGCCATGCCGCCGTGGACGAGGACGAGGCTATCCTGGAGCGCGCGGCGGGTGGCGTCGGAGGCGTCCTCGCAGCCGAGGATCTTGTGGTTGGGGAGCAGGCGGCCGCGGGAGATGCCGAACTCGGGATCGCCCTCGGTGGCGAGCGTGCCGGTGATGAGCTTCATGCCGGGCCAGACGCCGCCGGAATCCTGCCATCCCCCGCCGGAGCCGCCGAGCCACTCGCCCAGGATGGCGCGCGCCGCGACGAGGCGCCGTTCGTCCTCGGCGAGCTGGCCCTCGAGGGTGCGGGCCTGTCCGGTGGCCCGCATGCAGAGGCTGATCAGCGACGCCAGCAGGTTCGTGGAGACGGCGAGGCGCGAGCCCTTTGGGATATTGTTGACGTTCGAGACGATCTCGAGGCCGAGCCCCGGCCCCACCATGACCTCGAGCAGGTCGGTGAGGTTCTCCTCGGAACCCTCGAGTCCGGCGGGGACGATCCCGGCGGCGATCACGGCGGCCTTGAGCAGGCCCAGGTAGTCGCGGGCGAAATCGAAGGCCTCGGCCAAGCCGGCGATCGTTGCCGAGGCCCCGAGGTCGACCGAGACGAGGCGAAGCACGGGCTCGTCGATCACGCGGAGGTGCGTCTCGATGGGCGGGCGCGGCGAGGGATCGCGGCCGCGGACGGCGAGATCGATGGAGACGTTGAGGACGCGGGCGCCCTCCGGGAAATCCATGCCGAGGAAGAAGATGTCGCTCCAGGCGGAGTGGGAGAGGTCCATCCGGACGGGGGTGGATTCCGAGAGGATGGGGAAGGGCCCGCCCGCGGTGCGGCGGAGGAGTTCCGGCCGGATGCGGAGGGGCTGGTCGGCGGGGTGCCCCATGCGAAACATCCACTGGTTGCCGCGGACCGAGCGGACGCTGCGGCGGACCTGGTTGGCGAGCGTGGCGAAGGCGAGGTCACGGTAGGCCACCGCGAGGGCGCTGGAGAGGCCATCGCTGGGACCCTCGCGCCCCTGCGCGTCCAGGAAGGTATCGATGGCCTCCTCGAAGCGGCGCCGCAGGAGCCTCTGGTACCCGGCGAAGGGGATGCTCGAGGGCCGCTCGGCCGAAATGGCCGCGGGGAGGTGGAAGCGGTGGATGGCGTAGAGGAACAGCAGCGCGCGGACGCGGTGATACAGGTTGTCGCAGTTGCGCCGGAACGCGTCGAGGCGCCCGCACTCGGCGAGGAGATTCTCGGCGTCCATGCCGCGGCAGGCGAGCTCGATGGGCAGGTTGCGGCGCGCCGGGTCCCCGTCCGTGATGATCTGTATCAGGTCGGCCATCGGGGTTCTCAGGTGCCCGGCGGCACCGGCTGCATGTGGCCGGAGGCGAGGTGTTCGACGAGCTGCTCGAGGACCATCTCCCGGTCGTCGCCGGCGAGGGCGAGGGCGAGCTGGGCCATGAGGAGGCCGTATTTCACCCCGATGTTGTAGCGGTCGCCGCGGACCTCGAGCGCGAGGTGGCGCTCGCGGCGGGCGAGGGTCGAGAGCGCGGAAGACAGGTCGATTCGCGGGGGGGCGCCGGGTGCGGCGATGGCCTCCCCGAGGATGTCCATGACGGCGGGGGTGAGGACGTGCATGCCGAAAAGGCAGAGGTAGTGGCCGGCGCGGAGGCCGGGGACATTGAGGATCTGCTCGGCCTCGGTGGGGGTGGGTTTCTCGACCACGCGCTCGATCTGGTAGAGGTCCCTGCTGCGCGGGAGGCGGTGCCCCCCGACGGTCCCGTAATAGGGCAGCATGCTCTCGCGGGTGGCCTGCACCGCCGATACCGAACACGACTGCGCGGCGGCGATCTCCACGAGTTGCTGGGCGCAGCGGCGTTCCTCCCGGCTGAGGCAGAGGTGGTCGCCGACGAGATGGAGGAAGGCGTCGCGGCCCACGAATCCGGAGGCGCACCAGAGCGCGTGGCCGTAGCCGCGGGGTTCCGGCTGCGGGGTGAAGGTGAGGCGCGATGCGTGATCGGGCGCCGCCTCGCGGTACGGCGTCTCGTCGCCGGGACAGATCACCAGCGCGATCTCCTCCACGCCGGCGCTGAGCACCTCCTCGATGAGGATCTGGAGCGCGCTTTTCTCGTGACCATCGCGATCGACGAGTCGCTGGAGGGGGAGCGCGCGCTGCGATGGGGCGGCGGCGGTGATGACGGCTTTGCGGATCTTCATGGCGGGTGCCGGGGGGCGACCGAAGCCTAGGGCGGCGCCGGGCGCGGCTCAAGCTTGGCGATCGGTTCCGGCGCGCGGGGCAATCCAAAGCGGCGCTACGACGCCGCAAGTCCAAAGGGCTGCCGGGGAGGTCGAGAAGTTTCTAGCGAGAACCCGTGTCTCGCGGCGGGGCACCACCTGGGCGGAAGATGTAGCCGACCCAGACATCGACGTCTTCGATGTCGGGGTTGGCGCGTGGGTCCTGGTGGCACGGGCCAAACGCCTTGGGGCGTTCGGATGCGGGGATTTTCGAGCCAGCCGATTCCAGGATGCCTCAGGTGAGTTGCGCCGTAGCCGGTCTGCTCTACTCTGAATTCCGATGGGTTCCAGCGCGTGGTTTCGTGGTCGATGGATGGCCACGGTGTTGCTTCCCCTGGCGATGCAGGGGAGCGCGCCAGGGCGCGAGGCGGACCGGGAAAAACTGTTGGCCGGGGTGGAGGGGATCCCGAAGTTTGGCGTGCCGGGGCCGGTGGCGATTTTTGGGGAGGGGGCATTTCCGGTGATCGCGGGCGGGGGGGTGGGGCAACCGGGGATGGCGGTGTGCGCCGCGGGGGAGCTTGGGAAGGGGAGGATCGTTCTCTTTGGGCACACCGGGTATCTGGATGGCAAGGTGGGGGATACCGGGCTGGGGCGGTTGCTGGTGAATGCGGCGAACTGGTGCGCGGGCGGGCGGAAGGCGCGGGTGGGGGCGCGATCGGCGGCGGCGGTGGATTTTTTCTCTGGCGAGGGGATGGAGGCCAAGAGGCTCGGGGGCGCGCTGGGGGGGCGTGCGCTGGATGGGATCGACGTGCTGGTCCTCAATGCGCAGGGGATGACGGAGCCGGATGAGGCGTCGGCCGTGGGGGAGTTTGTCTCGGCCGGGGGCGGATTGATCGCGGCGGCGACGGGGTGGGCCTTCGAGCAGACCAGCGGGGGAAAAGACCTGGTGGGGCACTTGGCGATCAATCGCGCGCTGGCGTCCGCGGGCCTGGGGTTCACCGACGCGACGCTGCGGCACGGGGCGGATCGATTTTCGGCGGGCGGGTCGCCGCCGGCGCTGCTGAACGCCCATGCGGCCCTCGAAGCGCTCGCGGGGCGGCGGGCGTCGGGTCTCCCGCGGGAGGATCTGGCGCAGGCGACGGCCGCGATCGAGTTGGCGCTTTCGATACAGCCGGCGGGAACCTCGGCCCTGATCGATCGGGTCAAGGCGGTCTTGCGTGGCATGGGGGCGGCGGTGCCCTCGGAAGAGAAACCGCTGCGGGCCGACAAGGCCGCGCCAGAGCGCGCGCGGCTGGCGATCGAGGCGCGGCTGTCGCAACTGGGCGTGGGCCTCGCCGGGGGCGCGCATCCGGCCGCGGCGAAATTTCCGGGCGCGGTGCCCGCGTCGGCGCCGCGCGCCGCGCGCGATGTCGAAATCGACCCGAGATCCTGGGGCTGGCACAGCACGGGATTGTATGCCGCGCCGGGGGAGACGATCACCGTGACGGTGCCCGGGTCGGTGGCCGGTGCGGGTTGCTCGGTGCGCATCGGTTGCCACACCGATCGGCTCTATCACTTGGATTCGTGGTGCCGCGCCCCGGAGATCGCGCGGCGCGTGCCGATCCGGGGGCCCGTCACCGCGGCGTCCAACGCATTTGGGGGGCCGGTGTATATCGAGCTTCCCGAGAAGGGTGGCCCGGCGGCGCCATTCCGCGCGACGGTCGCGGGCGCGGTGCCGGCCCCGCTGTTCGTGCTCGGCAAGGACGACGACGCCAAGTGGAATTCCGACATCAAGAGAAGGCCTGGTCCGTGGGCCGAGTTCGCCAGCGACCGCGTGGTGCTGACGTGCCCGACCGAGGTGGCGCGGAGGGTGTCCAATCCCACCGAACTGATGCGGTTCTGGACGGAAGTGCTGGACGCGCAGGCGGCACTGGCGGGGATTCCGGCGGAGCGCCGGCGGCCCGAGCGCATCGTGGCGGACGTGCAGATCAGCGCCGGGTACATGCACAGCGGCTATCCGATCATGGTGCCGTTGAAGGAGGCCGAGACGATGGTCACGCGCTCCGGGAAGCGGGCGCCGGGGTGGGGATTCTATCACGAGCTGGGGCACAACCACCAGCGGCCCGAGTGGACCTTCGACGGCACCGTCGAGGTGACCTGCAATCTCTTTTCGCTCTGGTCATTCCATAGGGCGCTGGGCGAACCTGACCCGACCGTCGGGCACGAGGCCATGTCGCCCGAACGTCGCGAGGCGCGTTTGAAGAAACACCTGGCGGCCGGCGCGCCGTTCGAGGCGTGGAAGGCGGACCCGTTCCTGGCGCTCACGCAATATTGGCAACTGGTCGACGCCTTCGGGTGGGATGCCCTGAAGCGGGTCATCGCCTCGTACGGGGGAGGGGAATTTGGTCCGCCGCCGAAGTCGGACGGGGAGAAGCGGGACCAGTGGATGGTTCGCTATTCGAGGGTGACGGGCAAGAACCTCGGCCCTTTCTTCGACCGCTGGGGGGTGCCGGTGAGCGAGGGGGCCAAGGCCAGCGTCGCCGCCATGGAGGCCTGGATGCCGAAGGGGATGTAGGCGATGCCGCGCCTTGCCCCGCGGGATCGGGGCGCCATAGTCATCGGGTCATGCTGATCAGAGATATCCTGGAGGGACCGAAGACCGCTTTCAGCTTCGAGTTCTTTCCCCCGAAGACCGCCGAGGGGTGGGAGATGCTGTTCCGCGCCATCGCGGAATTGGCGCCCCTGAAGCCATCGGCGGTGAGCGTCACCTACGGGGCCGGCGGCAGCACGCGCGACCGCACGCACGACCTGGTGCTGCGCATCCGGAAGGAGACCGACCTGACCGTGGTCTCGCACCTCACCTGCGTGGGTTCCGCCCGCGACGAGATCCGCCGCATCCTCGAGCGCTATGCCGGGCACGACGTGACCAACATCCTCGCGCTCCGCGGCGACCCGCCCAAGGGCCAGGAGGGCCCGGCCCCGGCGCCCGATGATTTCCGCTATGCCGCGGAACTGGTCGCGTTCATCAAACGGCACTTCCCGCAGATGGGAGTGGGCGTCGCCGGCTTTCCCGAGGGACATCCCGAGACCCCGAATCGCCTCAAGGAGATGGATTACCTCAAGGCAAAGATCGACGCGGGCGCCGACTACATCGTGACGCAGCTGTTCTTCGACAACCGCGACTTTTTCGATTTCTGCGAGCGCTGCGAGCTGGCGGGCATCCGGGTGCCGATCGTGGCGGGCATCCTGCCGGTCATGTCGCGGCAGAACATGGTCCGCATGGCCGACCTGGCCGCCGGGGCGCGCATCCCCGCGCGCCTGCTCAAGATGGTCATGCGCGCCGGGGGCGATGAGGACGTCGAGCGCATCGGGACGCACTGGGCAACCGAGCAGGTCAGCCAACTCATCGACGCCGGCGTCCGGGGCGTCCATTTTTACACGCTCAATCGATCCAGGGCCACCCTCGAGATCTACCGGACCCTCGGCCTGCGCGAGGCGGCCGGGAGGGGATGACTGGAAAATAGGTGGGATTCCCAAATCCCGGCTACAGATCTTGTAGGCCGTCTCTGCGAGACGGCAGCGACGGATGGGCCGGCGTCTGGCGGAGACGCCCCACAACCCCATTTTCACCCCCGGTGGTGCCCCGCACGCGGGGCATGATGTCTCGCTCGAGAATTCGGGCACATGTCCCCTTCTCGTGGCGCCCTCCCAAGCCGCCGAAATTCGGTTGATTTGGCGCGGGTGGCCCGCATTATCCAACCTTATTCCAAAGCATAGCCGAAGGAGGATCCAATCATGAAACGACGTGAATTTCTGAAGCGCGCCGGGGGCGCGGGAGCGGGCTTGCTGGTGCTGAGGAGCGGGATGCTGCGCGGCGCGACCGCCCCGAGCAACAAGCTGAACATCGCGCTGATCGGCGCCTGGGGCCGCGCCACCCAGCATTACGACGCGATCGGCAGCGAGAACATCGTGGCGATGTGCGACGTCGACGAGAAGCACCTGGCGTTGGCCGCGGAGCGCTTCCCCGACGCGAAGCACTACACCGACTGGAGAAAGTGCCTGGATCACAAGGGCATCGATTCTGTCGTGTGCTGCACGCCGGATCACCACCACGCCTTCGTGTCGAACTGGGCGCTGAATCGCGGGTACCACGTGTACTGCGAGAAGCCGCTGGGCAACTGCGTCGCGGAGGTCCGCACGGTGCGCGCCAACTACCTCAAGCGGAAGGACAAGGTGGCGACGCAGGTGGGCACGCAACGCCACGCGCACGAGAATTTCGCTCGGGTGCGAGAGATGGTCCGGGACGGAGCCATCGGCGATCTGCAGGCGGCCTATGCCTGGGGCGACCGGCAGATCCGGCGCGACGGCTACCTCCCCGCCGAGGGGGAACCGCCCCCGACGTTGCACTGGGATCTGTGGGTGGGTCCCTCGCCGATGCGCCCGTATAATCCGGGCTACTTCGGCGCGAAGCCCGGCGCGAATTGCCTCAACTGGAATATGTTCTGGGATTATGGGACCGGCCAGGTCGGCGACATGGGCAGCCACACGATGGACCTGGCCTGGAACGCGCTGGACGCGAGCCTGCCGACCTCGGCGAGTGGCGAGGGGGAGAAGTTCAATCCCGAGGTCACGCCGGTCGAGTTGCACACCACCTTCGAGATCCCGGCCAACAGCTGGCGGCAGGCGATCCAGTTGCACTGGTATCAGGGCGGCATGATGCCGAGTTCGCCGAGCAAATACGTCGACCTCAATAAGGTCGGCCACGGCGCGATGTTCAAGGGGACTAAGGGCTTCATCGTCTGCGATTTCACCACGCGCCTGGTGATCCCTTTCGGGAAGGAGGCGGACATGACATATTACAAGCCGCGCCCGAAGGAGGAGCTGGCGCCGCCGATCGACCACTTCCAGAAGGAGTGGATCAACGCGTGCAAGACCGACCTGAAGACCTCGTGCGACATGGAGTACAGCGCCAACCTGATCGAGACGATGCTGCTGGGGCTCGTCGCCTATCGGGTCGGCAAGAAGATCAAGTACGACGGGGCCGCCGGGAAGGTGACCGATTGCCCCGAGGCCGACGCGCTGCTCAAGAAGCAGTACCGCGACGGCTGGACGCTGGACGGTTAGAAGTCCCAGTCCCTAGAATCGATCTTGGCGCTGTGGCGGAAGCGGCCGGCGAGGGCCGAGCCGTCTGTTCTCTTCACGCGAAAGCCGTAGCCGGGGAGTTCGCCGTCCATGGGGGACTTCCACGGGGTGGGCCCCAGGTTGACGAGGATCTCGACGCCGTTGGCGAACCTGGAGCGTTGCACGAGGGCGTCCTCGCTGAGGTAGGCGTGCGCGGTCATCTCCTCAAATGCGATGGACTCGTGGATGGGGCAGAGGAATTCCGCGGCGAAGCGCAGGTAGGGCTTGATGCCCTCGTACTCGTAGGGGGAGATGAAGACCATGGGGCCGTCGCCGTGGAGCATGGCGCGGAGGGTTTTGACATAATAGTCGCCGGAGAGGTTTGAGGCGAGGTGATTCGGGTCTTGGATCTTCCCGAAGTTCGCGACCGCGTCGTGGTAGACGAGGTTGAAAAGGGGCGCGGGGTGGCTGTAGCGCGCGAGCGGGGTCTCGCGATATGGCGCGACCATGCCCTCGAACATGTGGTACTGGGGGACGAGCCATTCGTTGCCCCGCTCCGTGCCGAGCACCAGGCCGGTGGAGGCGAGGTAATCGGCGAGGCGGCGGCCGCCATCGCCGACCCGGCCGGTGAAGGCGATGTCGGTGATGTCGGCATTCTGGCCGATCGCCTCGATCTCCCGGGGCAGGGTCGCTCTCGCCAGATCGGCCCAGCGGGTTTCGTCGACGGCCTTCCACCGCATGCCCAGGGCGGGTCGGCCCTGGTCGTCCTTCGGGGCGAGGCCGATGTCGTATTTCGGGTCGTGATCCAAGAGGGAGACGAAGGAGTGGTATGAGGAGAAGAGCCAGCCATAGCTCTTGGCGCGGGTGACGACGCGCCGGAGGCTGACGGGTCCGCCGAGCGCCTCGCTGATTGGCCACGGGTTTGGGGGGTAGTTTTCGAAAGTGCCCCAGGCGTGGATGATGGCCCTGGTGACGTTCTGGTTCTCGTGCATGTTGCGGATGATGGTCTCGAGGTCTTCGAAGTCGAAGGCCATGCCGGGCATATTGAGGTAGTGAGGGTAACCGCCGTAGATGCCGGTGTAGATGGCGCCCCGCAGTTTCTCGACGTCGGGGTTGGCCTTGGCCTTCTCCTTAAGGGTGACGAGCAAGCCCGAATCCCTGGCGATCTGGCGGTAGCGCTTCGCCATGCCGACGTGGTCGGCGCCGGGCAGAAAGAAATAGGACACCTCCGTGCCGGGCCTGGCATCGGGGAGGTGCCAGACGGGCGTTAGTGCGAGGATGCGTGGCAGCGTCGTGCGCCGGTGCTGGCGCCTGGCGACCTCGTGGTAGCTGTTGTAGTTGGCGACCCATTGGAGGCCGACGGAGCCGTCGCGGGGCACGACGGCCATCGCGGCGGCCTTGTCGTCGTGTATCCCGAACCACGGCATCACCAGGCCGTCCCAGCCATAGTATCCCAGTTCGCCGACCGCGCCGCGCTCGTGCTGGGCGTCGTCCCACATGCAAAATCGCCCGCCGTTCATCGGGAAGATGTAGGAGGGGATGATGGCGCCCTGCCAGTAAGGCAACACCGCGGCGCCGCGTTCCGCGTCTGTCTTGAGGGCGAACGCGTGGCGGGGGTAGAAGAGTTTGGCCTGCCCCAGGCCATCCGCGGGCGTCCACTCGGCGAGGCGGAGGATCAGGCGCGCCTCGTCTGGCGCGATCGCCACATCCATCGCCAGGGACCATGGCGGCCCGTTCGCCTCCCCCGTGCCATTCGAGAATCGGATCCGCGCGCCAAGGGCGCCGATGGCCTCGACCCGCACGGCCCCCGACCGGGAGATATTCCACGTGCGGCTGGCGGGTCCCGCGCCCGCCTCCAGGATGCCGGCCGCGCCCTCCCATGGGTCTGGCCCCCACGTCCGCCCGCTGGATTTCTCGGTGACGGTCAGGGCGCCGGAGGCATCGTCGATCGCCACCGCCAGCGGCGCGTTCTCGATCGTCAGCGCCGGGCAGGGTGGCGGGGGCGCTGCCAGCGTTAGGAACAGGAGGGCCGGGATCGATGTGGTCGCGCGCATGGTCATTTCTCCGAAGGGATATCACGGATACGAAAAGCGGACTTCCGGCGCCTGCAAGCGGAAATGCTGGGGGAGACAGGAATGTCTGCCTCACATGGCAGAGCCATCCCACATGCCGGTCCTTTCCTATCTGCTGGGGCGGGCGTCGATGCCGGGTCAGTCGCCGGACCCGTTGAGAAACCGCGCGATGATCGTGTGGGCGACGGCGACCGCGAGGGCGACGAGGATGACGCGGCCGACGATCTTTCCGGCGCGCCGCCATCGGGCGAGCGTCACACCGGCGGTCTCCCCGATCGTCCCGCCGCACCGTTCCACCAGGCCGAGCGCCTGGGAGGCGATCCAGAACAGGGCCCACGCCACGAGGAGGACTTTGACCAGCAGTCCCATGAGGGGCCAACGTTGACCGCGGAGCCGTCCGGTGGCAACCTAGATGATAACCTTTATGGGAGGAGGCCTGCGATGCGATCAATTACCGTGAATCGGGCGATGTGGGTCCGGTGGATTATGTTGTGCGGTGTGGCGGCCGGCATGGGGGCCCGGGCGGATGCGGCCGACTGGCGCGAATGGCACGGCCCGAACCGGGATCTGATATCGGAGGAGGGCGGCTGGAAGGCGGATGGCATCAAGGAGGTCTGGCGCGCGGAGGTGGGCGTGGGGTTTTCGTCGGTGTCCGTGGCGGCGGGCAAGGTCTACACCATGGGCAACATCGGCGGCGAAGACATCGTCTGGTGCTTCGACGAGGCGACGGGAAAGGTGCTCTGGTCGCACAAGTACGCCTGCAAGGTGGGGCAACACAAGGGACCCCGGGCGACGCCGACGGTGGACGGCGATCGCGTGTATACCCTCAGCCAAGAGGGGGATCTCTTCTGCCTGAACGTCGCAGATGGCAAGGTCCTCTGGGGCGCCGATATCAAGAAATTGCTCAAGGCCAAGCAGACCAAGTACAATTGGGGATTCGCGTGCTCGCCGCTGGTCCGGGGGGATCATCTCATCCTGGATGTGGGGCCGATCGCCGCGCTGGACAAGAAGACGGGCAAGAAGATCTGGGACACGGGGAGCGCCGAGGCGGGGTTCTCTTCCCCGCGGCTGATGAAAGACGGGACGAAGGAATACGTGCTCGGGTTCAACGCCGAGGGTTTGCTGGTCGTGGATGCCAACGGCGGCAAGAAGGTGGACGAATACGAATGGGAGACGCAGTACCAGGTGAATTCCGCGACGCCGATTCCCTCCGGCGACAAGATCTTTATCTCCTCCGGCTATGGCAGGGGCTGCGCGCTGCTGCGGTTGGAGAACGGGAAGCTCAAGAAGGTCTACGAGAACAAGGAGATGAGGAACCACTGCAACAGCAGCGTCCTGTACAAGGGGCACCTCTATGGGTTCGACGGGCAGCAGGGGGCGCGGGGCTCGCTCAAATGCATGGATTTCGAGACGGGCGAGGTCAAGTGGGCGAGTCCGCCCGCCAAGATCGGTTCCCTCATGGTCGCCGACGGGAAGATCGTCGCGATGCTGGACGGGGGCGATCTCCTCATCGCGGAGGCCGATCCCGGCGCGTTCAAGGAGATATCCCGGAAGGGCGTGCTGTCCGGCCAGTGCTGGACCTATCCCGTTTTGGCCAATGGCCGCATCTTTTGCCGCAGCAACGAGGGCGCGACGCTCGTGTGCCTCGGCGCCGGGGGCTGACTCGGAAATCGGCCACGGGATCGGCCTGTACGGCGCGGATTCCCATCCGCGCCACGAGGGCCCTGCCGGTTGCCCGTGGCGCGAA
>CAZYWZ010000053.1:0-45494 GCA_964651705.1 uncultured Verrucomicrobiales bacterium | reverse complement strand
CTATCAATCCTGCGACCCTCCGAGAAAATTCTCCCACGATGAAATGTCCGGGCTAAGGTGCAGGCGCCGGCCCCGCCGGTGCTGCCGAGAGGGTGAAAATTTCGGATGTAGCTACGGCCGTCAGGCCGTGGATCCGCGCGGCGCGGCCCCTCCGTGACCGGAGGGGCTACATTATTTCTAATGCGCGTGCGCCTCTTTGTGGCAGCCGTGGGGGAGGGGATCCTCGACGTCGGTGAACGGGGCCTGGGGCTCGAGGCCCAGCTCGCGCAGTAGGGCGAGGTCCTGCTCGGCCCCGACGTTGCCGGTGGTGAGCAATTTGTCGCCGAAGAAGATGGAATTGGCCCCGGCGAAGAAGCACAGCGCCTGGGCCTCGCGGGACATGCCCTCGCGGCCGGCGGAGAGGCGGATCTTGGTCTTCGGGAGGGCGATCCTCGCGGTGGCGATCAGCCGCACCACCTCGAAGACATCGACGCGCGGGAGGTCCGCCAGCGGCGTGCCCGGGATCGGGACGAGCGAGTTGATGGGGAGGCTCTCGGGTGCGGGATCGAAGCCGGTGACCACCTCGAGCATCCGGAGCCTGTCGGCGAGCGCCTCCCCCATGCCGATGATGCCCCCGCAACAGACGGACATCCCGACATCCTGGACCGCGCGGATCGTCCGGAGCCGATCCTCGAAGGTGTGGGTGGTGACGATGTTCGGGTAGAATTCTGGGCTGGTGTCGATGTTGTGATTATACGCGGTGACCCCGGCGTCGCGCAGCCTCTGCGCGGCGGCCGGCGTGAGCTCGCCGAGGGTGACGCACACCTCCATGCCCAGCGAGCTGACGTCCCGCACGATTTCCAGCACCTGCTCGAACTTCTTGTCGGTCTCGCGGACGCCCCGCCATGCCGCCCCCATGCAGAAGCGGGTGGAGCCATTGTCTTTGGCGGCACGGGCGACGCGCATGACGGAGTCTTTCGAGAGCAGGGGTTCCGGCTCAACGGGCGTGGCGTGGTGCGCGCTCTGGGCGCAATAGGAGCAGTCCTCGCTGCAGCCTCCGGTCTTGATGCTCAGCAGCGTGCAGAGTTGCACTTCCCGACGGGGCCAATGGGCCTCATGGGCCTCCCGCGCCCGCGAGAGCAGGTCGAAGAGGGGCTGATGGTAAATGGCTTCCAGTTGGTCGAGGGTCATCCGGGGCATGTCATTCTCCGTTCGCCCGCCAGTGGGCCGCGGGACCCGGAAGGTTGCGGTCGAAATCCGGATCGGTCAACCGCAAGGCAGGGTCCCGTGCCCCGCGCGGCGGGGCACCACCGGAGCAGAAAATTGTAGCGAAGCCGCTTCCGGCTTCGGCCTATCCCCCGCCGAAGGGCGAAGGCCCTTCGCTACTAGCGAGCCGCGTCGTATTCTCAGGTCAGTCCTTGAGTGCGGCCTCGATCTCGGGCATCGGGGGAGCGCCGAGGGCCCTGGCTTTGTCGAGATGTTTTCGGGCGCGGTCGACGAGGGGCGGGTCGGCGGTCGCATAGAGGACCGCCAGGTTGCGATGGGCCTCCGCGTAATCGGGGTCCAACCGAATGGCTTCGAGGAATTGACGTTCGGCCAGCGCCGGCCATTTGCGGGCCGAGGCGGCGACGCCGAGGAAGAGGCGGACCTCCGGGTTCTTGGGATCGAGGGCTGCGGCGCAGGCCAGCGTGTGGAGTGCCTCGGCATCCTGGCCCAAGGCATGTTGGATGGAGCCGAGCGTGATCCTGGCGAACGCGTCGGCGGGTTGCGCGTCGGCCGCCTGTCTCGCGTATTTCAGCGCCTCCTGGCTCAGGCCCTGTCGCGCCAAGATCGTCGCCAGATTCGCCAGCGCATGCGCGCTATCCGGCGAGGTCTTGAGGATCGTGCGATAGGCATCGGCCGCCTCGGCGAGTTTGCCCTGGTTGAAGAACTCCCGGGCGCTTCGGTCGAGTTCGATCTGGTCGGCGTCCAAGGCCTTGGCGGGGCGCGGGGCATCGGGTCGGTCGCGCAGGGTTTCGAGGTATTGGACGAATGTGCCCTCGGAGGCCAGGTCTGCGGCGGATGGCAGGGACGGTGGCCGGGGCGCGGGGGGCGTGTCTGGGGAGGGTGGCGCGACCGTCTTTTCGGGGGGGTGCGCCGCTTCGGGTTCTGGCATGGGGGGGGCGACCCGCGACGGGATCAGGGTGGCGGTGGCGAGGCCCAGGCCCACGATGGCCAACACCGCCAGCGCAATCCAAACGCCCTTGGGCAGGGAGAACCGGACAGGCTCGCGGCTTGCCTTCGGTGTCGGCGTGGCCGCGGCGTGCGGCGGCTGCGGGGGCACGACGGGGCGGAAGGTGGTCGGGGGCTTGTAAGACGAGGGCTGTCCGGCGGGGCGGATGGCGCCGCCGTCGTCGGTTCCGAGCAGGGCCTGCATCGCCGTCGCGAATCGACTTTGGGGATAAAGGGATTCCGCCACCTCTCGGATGCTGGCGGGCCGGTCGTCGGGTCGCTTCGCGAGGCATCGCGCCACGGTGTCTTCCCAGCACTTCGGGATCGTGCCGCCGCGGATGCCGAACTCCGCGCGCCGCCGTTCCAGCATGGACGGGATGGCCGTCATCACCTGGTGAGTGATGTCCCCCTCGTAAAAGGGAGGCCGGCCCGTGACCAGCTCGTACAGCGTCGTCCCCAGCGAGTAGACGTCGTCGGCCACCGTAGGCGCCTCGCCATTCATCTGCTGGGGACTCATGTAGACGGGCGTCCCGATGCCAGAGACCTCGTCCTGATGGGACTTGTGGCCCTCCGCCACGTTACGGGCGATGCCGAAATCCGCGATCTTGAGATCGCCGCGCCGATTCAGGATGAGATTGGCGGGTTTCAGGTCGCGGTGGACAAGCTTGGCGGTGTTGTGGGCGTACTCCAGCGCATCCGTGAGCTGCCAGATCCATTTCTCCAGCTCGAGGGGCTCGTAGACCCCGCTCGCCTTGTTGCTTTGCAGATTTCGTAGCGTGTCGCCATCCACGTACTCCATCGAGATCGCCGCCCAGTCCCTGTCCTGAAGGAAATCGTATACCCGGACGATGTTATGGTGAGTCAGCTCCAGGCACTTCCTTGTCTCTCGCTTGAGTTCGTCGAGGGCCGTCGGGTCGTGGAACAGCGAGTCGGTCAGGAACTTGAGCGCCACCGCGCGGCCCAGCTGCTCGTCCTGCGCGAGCCAGACCACCCCCATGCCGCCGCTGCCCAGCAGGCGCTGCAAGATGTAACGATTAAATATGCGATGGCGCGGGGCGAAACCGCGGACGGTCACCCCGAAATATCTGTAGTCCATCGGCTTGAGGATGCGTTCGGCCATTGTGCCCTCGACCAGGACAAATCTCGCAGAAAAAGGCTTATCGCAAAGTAGGGCGAAAACACTAGCCTGTTTTTCATGGCATGGCCTGAGCCTCGGATGCGGGGCGCCACTGGGGCTGCAGAGCGTAGCCCATCTGGTCACAGATGGGTCCGGGCGTCCAGCCGGCGCGCCCGCGGTCCGGCGACCGTGGCGGCACCCGGAATTTTGGAGTCGGGGACGGGGTCCTGTCGGCGATGGGCGGCCGCGGCGGTCATGCTGGTGCCCCTGGGTTGGTGGGGACAACTTTCGGCGGAACCTTTCGTGGTGCTTGAGACGGTCGGGGCTGGGGCGGGCATCGTGGTGGCCGGGGACGAAGCGCTGGCGGATGCGCCCGCGTGTCCGGCATCGACGTTCAAGGCCGTGATCGCCCTCGCGGCATTTGAGGCCGGGGTGGCGGTGCCATCCTCGCGGCATCGGTGCGCGGACGCCCCGGGAGGGGGTTCTCGGGAGATCGACATGCGCGAGGCGATGCGGCACTCGAGCAATGAATACTTTTCGTGGCTCGCGGGGCGGGTGGGTGCCGGTGTGGTGGGTGAGATGGCCGCGCGAGTCGGATTTTTTGAAGGGGCACCACCGCCGGATTGGGTGGGAGACGATCCGGCGGCAGTGGTCCGCGGGGGTGTGCTGAAGGTGACGCCGCGCGGCCTCCACGATTTTACCGTGCGCCTCATGCGCGGGGAGCTGACGTCCCGCCCGGCGGTGCAGGAGATGCTAGAGGAGGTCTTGGCCTGGCCCTCGGCGATCGAAGGCCTCCGCCTATATGGCAAGACGGGCGCGTGGGGCGGCGCGGCCTGGTTCACCGGGTTTGCCGATCGCGATGGTGTTCGCCGGGCCATCACGGTCATGGTGCCCTACCGGGTTCCGGATTGGCGTCCCGCCCGCGGGCGCGCGATCGCGCTGTTCCTAAAGCGCACCCTGAAGGATTTGAACCTTCGACCTTCTGATCCGTAGTCAGATGCTCTAATCCGCTGAGCTAAGGGTGCGGGGCAGGGAATGATGCGCGTTTGGGGGGAAATCGCAACTGGATTCTGGGTTGAGGGCTGCCGCGGCGCGGGCAATGTGGGTGGTCATGGGCGAGTCGAGGACGATCACGCTGGCGAGCCGGAACGCGAAGAAGGCGGCGGAACTGCGGGCGCTGTTGGGCGAGGGGTGGGAGGTGCGGGGGCTGGGGGAATTCCCTGGGGCGCCCGAGGTGGAGGAGGATGGCGCGACGTTTTTGGACAACGCGGTGAAGAAGGCGGTGGAGGTGTCGCGGCACGTGGGGGGGCTGGTGCTGGCGGACGATTCGGGGCTGGAGGTGGATGCGCTGGGTGGCGCGCCGGGGGTGCTGTCGGCGCGATTTGCGGGGAGGCACGGGGATGACGGGGCGAACAACGCGGCGTTATTGGAGCGGTTGGTGGGCGTCGCTGCGGAGGGGCGGGGGGCGCAGTTCCGTTGCGTGCTGGCGGTGGCGCGGGGCGGCGGGGTGCTATTCACGTGCGAGGGCGTGTGCCGGGGGTGGGTGGATTTCGGGCCGCGCGGGGATGGGGGGTTCGGGTACGACCCGCTGTTCGTGCCGGAGTGGGAGGGGTCCGCCGAGGTTGGCGGGCTGCGCTTTGGCAATACGTTTGCGGAGATCGCGCCGGAGGAGAAGAACCGGCGCAGTCATCGGGCGCGCGCGATGGGGGCGTTGAGGGAGTGGCTGGTGGTGTCAGGCCATTAGTCTGCGACGGTAGGGCCAGAAGGGCTGCAGAGCGTGCTGTGGGCCGCATCATCCATGGGGAAACTTCCGATTCGGCCGAGGGGCCTTTTGGACTGCGGTGGCAGAATCCGGCGGCGGCCGGATGGCGACACCGCTTTGGATCCGCGCTCTGGTCGCCCCTGGCGATCGGAGCGCGGGCGTTGACCCTGGTGCGCGGGTCCCGGCTTCGCCGGGAGCCAAAGCGGTGTCGCCGCTGCGCTCTGCCACCGCAGTCCAAAAGTGGGTCGCCTTCTGCGCTGCCCTTGAGAGTAGGCGCGCAACCCCAACCAACAGGAAGTTTCTGGCTAGCGCCCTGTCGGATTTAGCAAAGTCCGACAGATTCCTAGGGCGGCGGGGGGGAGCCGGGGGTGGGGGTGGGACCGAGTCGTTTGCCGATCTCCGCGGTCTGGGAGGGGTCAAGTTCCAGCGCCTTTTTCCATGCCTCGCGGGCCTCCTGGCGGCGGCCGAGCCTCTCGAGGATATCGCCCCGGTGGAGGAGGATTTCTGGCTCGTCGGGTTCGGCGTCGAGGGCGCGGTCGATTTCGGCGAGGGCCTCATCGAAGCGGCCCATGCGGAAGTAGATCCACCCGAGGGTATCGAGGTAGGCGGGGTTGCCGGGGTCCAGCAGGAGGGCTTTTTGGACGAGGGCGAGGGATTCCTCGAGGTTGATGTTGCGGTCGGCCCAGGTGTAGCTGAGATAATTCATGGCGGGGTGGTGATTGGGGTGCGCGTCGATCGTCTTGCGGAGCCAGCCCTCGGCCTCGATGATGTCGCCCTTGCGCTCGTAGACGATGCCGCGGTTGAACCAGATGAACGGCAGGGAGCCGCGCTGTTCCCCGAACTCGGCGATCTTTTCGGCCTCGGCGATGGCGGCGAGCGCGCGGTCGAAGTCGCGGGCCTCGGTGGCGGCGTGCGCGGCGGCGAGGCGCAGGGGGATCGAGGCGGGGAACCGTGGGATGGCCTGTTCGAGCATGTCGAGGGAATCGCGGGGGCGTTTCAGGGTCTCTGAGAGGAGGCGGTGGAGTTCGAGGTAGGGGTCGGGGGTGGCGAGGGGGCCGGCGACGATCTCGCGGAGGCAGCGCTCGGCGTACTCCCAGTCCCGGTGGCGCTGGCTCATCGCGGCGATATCGTTCAGGGGTACGCCCTTTTCGCGTGCCTGGTCCAGGCATCGGCGCATGTCGTCGCGGCGACCGATGCGCCCGTAGACGTCGGCGAGGCTCACGAGGAGGGCGGGGCGGTCGGGCCTCTCCCCGACGATGCGCTCCAGCAGTGGCGCGAGCTCGTCGTGGCGCCCGAGCTGGGCGTAGACGATGACGGCGAGCTTCCGGGCCTCGGCGGCGAAGGCGGTGTCGGCGTGGAGCACGGGCGCGAGGAGGGGCAGGGCATCGGCGGGTCTTTCGGCGAGGATGCGGAGTTCGGCGACCTTGAGTCTCAGTTGGGGGCCGGCGTCGGGCAGTGCGGCGCCGGCCTCGAAGAGCGGCAGGGTCCTGATGGCGATGGCCTTTCGGGGGAGCTTGTCGTGCTCGAGGAGGATGTCGCCGTAGCCACTGCCGACGAGTTCCCAGAAAGAGGCCTTGCCGGCCTCGTCGGCGGCGCGGATGCGGAGGAGATCGACGGCGATCTCGGGGCCATTCTGCGCGGCGTCGAGGTCGAAGAGGACCGCCTGGGCCAAGTGGCTGGGGGGTTCGGTCTGGACGGCGCGGCTTGCGGCATCCCGGGCGTCTTCCGGGCGGCCGGCCCTGCGGAAATCGACGGCGAGCCGGAGCAGCATGAGGGGATCTTGGGGCGCCTGGTCCCGGATGCGGTCGAGGTTGATCAGTGCGCGATTGGTGTCGCCGCGCTGGAGGAACTCGTGGGCTAGGCCGAGGGCGAGGTTGGTGAGGGCGGGGTCGCGTCCCGCGGCGCTGTGCCAGAGGCCGAGGGCCCGATCGAAGTCACCGGACCGGCGCGCCCGCACCCCGTCGGCGTACTCGGCGAGTGCGGTGGCGTATTCCTCTTTAACGGGAGAGAGCTCTAGCGGGGGGCCGTCGTCGGAGCGGAGCACCGCGCTGGCGTCGGGCGAGGGCGCGGGTTTGATTTCCGCCTCGGCCTCGCGGGCGAGTGGGGGGCGCGACCCGTCCTGGGGACAGCCGGCCAACAAGAGGGCAGCGGCGGCGAAGGCCACCAGGCGGGAGGCGATCCGGCGATGTTGCCCGAGAGGCATGCTGTGTTCTAGCAGCCTGTGGGACTTTACCAAGTCTGCCCCTGCCGGCCCGTCCCGCCCAAGCGGCGGGACCCGCTGGGCCGCGCCGTTGTTTGCGGGACTCAGGACTTGTAGCGCAGGCGCTTCTTGTGGCGGTTGGAGCGGTTGCGCTTGCGGCGCTTATGCTTGTTGATTTTCGCCTTGCGGTGTTTCTTGAGCGAACCCATGGGCTTCCGTTTCAGTAGACGACTTTGTTCAGTGGATATTCGATGATCCCCTCGGCGCCGAGGGCCTTGAGGCGCGGGACGATCTCGCGGACGACCGACTCGTCCAGGATGGTCTCGACCGCGATCCAGCCGCCGTTGGCGAGCGGGGACACCGTGGGATTTCTAAGCGCGGGCAGGGCGGAAAGCAAGCCCGGCAGGGCCGATTCCGGCAGGTTCATTTTCAGCCCGACCTTGTCGCGGGCGTTGAGGGCGGCGCGCAGCAGGAGGATGAGGTTCTCGAGTTTCTCCCGTTTCTGGGCGTCGGCCCAGGCGGTGCGGTTGGCGATGAGCTGCGGGTAGCTCTCCATGAGGGTGTCGACGATGCGGAGCTTATTGGCGCGGAGGGAGGAGCCGGTCTCGGTGATGTCGACGATGGCGTCGACCATGTCGGGCACCTTGACCTCGGTGGCGCCCCAGGAGAACTCGACGAGGGCGTCGACCCCGTGCCTCTCGAGATATTGGCGGGTGAGGCCGACGGCCTCGGTGGCGATGCGCCTGCCCGCCAGATCCTTTACGGAGCGGATCGGTGAATCCTCGGGCACGACGAGCACCCATCGGGCAGGGGCCGAGGTGGCGCGGCTGAAGGGAAGGTCGCCGATGACGTGGACGTCGCTGCCGTTCTCGGCGATCCAGTCCTTGCCGGTGATGCCGGCGTCGAGGAAACCGTTCTCGACGTAGCGGCTCATTTCCTGGGCTCGGAGCAGGCGCAGGTCGAGCGCGGGATCGTTGACGATGGGGCGGTAGGATCGGGAGCTTACCGTGATGCGCCAGCCCGCGTGGTCGAACAGAGCAAAGCACTGCTCCTGCAGGCTGCCCTTGGGCAGCCCGAGGCGCAGAGGCAATCCCGGCTGCGTCTGGGCGATCGGCTTCATTTCCGAGTTATCGAGAGCCCCGCTTTATGGGGTATTCGCGGGAGCCTGTCGAGCCTAAAGGGGGCAAAAGCGAAGGGTCGTGGTCGTGGCCCGGGAAGGATCCCGACCGACGCGGATGGGACGCCTCGAAAAATTCACGGCGGGTTCTTCCGGCTCCAGGAGCAACCGTAGTCGACGATCTTGTATTGCTCGACGTGGCCATCGGTGCCGAACCCCTTGCTCTGGGCCACCAGCTCCGCCAGCTCGGTCTCGGTCATCGGCTGAAAATTGCGGGCGATGGCGAGGTCCTGGAGGAGGTCTTTGCGGGACATCATGCCGCAGGCGAGGGAGCAGATGGGCAGGGACAGGGCGTAGCGGCGGCAGATCTCGGCGGTGAAGGGCAGATCGCGGGGGATGCGGCCCTTCTGGGCGGCGAGCGATTTCATGGCGAGCACGGGGATGCCGCGCTCGACGCACTTGGGGAGGACCTCTCGCTGGAAGCTGTGGTAGTGGGGGGCGATTGACCGGAAACTTCGGGTGGGTGGCGCGGCAGAAGCCGGGGCGTCGGATCCGGGTTCGGGGTTCCGTCTTCAGGCGGCGCGGGTGACCCGTGCGGGCCGCCGGGGGGAGCAAAAGCGGCGGTGCAGCGCGCGCACTCCAAAACGGGGGCGCCGGTGCCGGGATGGTCTTGACAAGGTATGCGTATGCCACAATATACGTCAAATGGAATATATTCAGATCTACAAATGCCTGTGCGAGCGGACGCGGCTGAGGATCCTGAACCTGCTGCGGGGTGGGCCGCTGTGCGTGTGCCACCTGCACGAGATCCTGGGGGAGGCGCAGCCGAGCGTGTCGCGGCAACTGGGGTACCTGCGGGCGCACGGGGCGGTGGAGTCGGAGCGGCACAACAACTGGATCATCTATCGGCTGCCGGCGCGGCGGCATCCGGTGCTGGAGGAGAACCTGAAGTGTTTGCAGGACGTGGCGCGGGAGGACGCGGGATTCCGGCGGGATCTGGCGAGGCGCGCGGCGGTGGTGCGGCGGATCGCGCGGGAGCGGGAGGGGTGCCCGGATCTGGCGGGGGCGTGTTGTAAGTGAGAGAACGAACCCGATAGGAGGGAGGCGCGATGAGAGGCAAGATGGGCAAGGTGCTGGCGTCGGCGGCAGCGCTATCGGCGCCGGCCGCGATGGCGGGCGTCGGGGAGGCGGAGTTGCTGGAGATGCTAAGGCCGTACGTTGCTGGGGTGGCGGGGGAGTTCGGGGGGATCTCCGAGGCGCGGAAGGCGGTGCTGGACGAGGCGGCGGCGTTCGTGTCTGCCCAGTTGAAGGACAAGGGCGAGGCGCGGCTGACATTCATCTGCACGCACAATTCGAGGCGGAGCCATCTGGCTCAGGTCTGGGCGCAGGTGGCGGCGCGGTATTATGGGATCGAGGGCGTGAGGATCTTCTCTGGGGGGACGGAGGCGACGGCGTGCAACATCCGGACGGTGCGGGCGCTGCGGCGCGCGGGGTTGTCGGTGGCGGATTCGACGGGGGGCGATAACCCCGTGTATCTGGTGCAATATGCGGAGGGGGCGCCAGCGATCCGGGCATTCTCCAAGGTCTACGACGCGGAGGGCAACCCGAAGGAGGGCTTTGCGGCGATGCTGTGCTGCGACCATGCGGATGAGGCGTGCCCGCTGGTGAGGGGCGCGGCGGGGCGCTTCTCGGTGCACTACGTGGACCCGAAGAAGGGCGACGGCACGCCCGGGGAAGCGGCGGGGTATGACGAGCGCTGCCGCCAGATCGCGGGGGAGATGTTTTATCTGATGTCGAGGGTGAAGAAATGACCGAGGGGCGAGCGGACGGGGATTTCATCCGCCAGGCGGTGCTGGCGGCCTATGGCGCGGTGGCCTCAAAGGGAGGTTCGTGCTGCGGGGCGAGCCCCCGCGGCGGGGCGGCGGAACTGGTCGGCCGCATCGGCTACTCGATCGCGGATCTCTCCGCATTGCCGGAAGGAGCGAATCTGGGTCTCTCGTGCGGCAACCCGACGGCCATCGCCTCGCTGGAACCGGGGGAGGTGGTGCTGGACCTGGGCGCGGGAGGAGGGTTTGACGTGTTCATCGCGGGGCCGAAGGTGGGCCCCGCGGGGCGGGCCATCGGAGTGGACATTCGCCTGACCCCGCGACCCGCCTATATCGAGGCGATGGTCGCCGCCGACGATCCCCTCTACGCTAAGATCGTCGGGCGCCTGCCCGCAGGGATGGGCCCCGCCGACTACGTCACCAGCCTGGAGGTATCGGCCCGGAAACCACGGGAACAGAAGCCATGAGGGGAGAAGAACCCAAGCGTCTCAACGTCTTCGAGCGGTACCTGTCGCTCTGGGTGCTGGTCTGCATGGTCGTGGGCGTCGGGGTCGGGAAACTGCTGCCGGAAGCGGTGGCGGCGCTGAGCCGGCTGGAGTTTGGCGAGGGGTCTCAGGTCAACATCCCGATCGCGGTGCTCATCTGGCTGATGATCTATCCGATGATGCTCAAGATCGATTTTGGCTCGCTCGGGGGGATCGCCAAGAGGCCGAAGGGGCTGGCGGTGACCCTTTTCGTGAACTGGCTGGTCAAGCCGTTCAGCATGGCGCTGTTCGCGTGGATGTTCATCGGGCAATTGTTCTCCGATTGGATCGATCCAGAGACCGCGAAGGAGTACACCGCGGGGCTGATCATCCTGGCGGCGGCGCCATGCACGGCGATGGTGTTCGTGTGGTCGTACCTGACCGACGGGGACCCGGCCTACACCCTGGTCCAGGTGGCGGTGAACGATCTCATCATGCTCTTCGCCTTCGCCCCGATCGTGATGTTCCTTTGCGGGGTGGCGGACGTGGTGGTGCCGCCGCAGGTCCTGGTCACCTCGGTGGTGGTGTTCATCGTGATCCCGCTGGCGGCGGGGTGGGCCACGCGCACGGTGCTTTTGCGGTCCCATGGCCAGGCATGGTTTGACCGGGAGTTCCTGCCGCGGTTCCATCCGGTGACCATCGTGGCGCTATTGGCCACGCTGGTGCTCATCTTCGCCTTCCAGGCCGAGAACCTGACGTCCAAGTGGTTCGCGGTGGTCCTGCTGGCGGTGCCGATCCTGGTGCAGGTCTATTTCAACTCGAGCCTCACCTACATGCTCATGCGGCTCTTCAAGGTGCCGCACGACGTGGCATCGCCCGGCGCGCTCATCGGCGCGAGCAATTTCTTCGAGCTGGCGGTCGCGGTGGCCATCACGTTGTTTGGCCCCGGGTCGGGCGCGGCGCTGGCCTGCGTGGTCGGTGTGCTGGTTGAGGTCCCGGTGATGCTATCGGTCTGCAAAGTCTGCAACCGGACCCGCGGATGGTATCGGCGGGCGCTCGGGTAGTTGTCCCGGTGCCGAAAGCCGATGCCCGCCCGGTTCATGGCTCTGGCGCGATCAGCGCGATCGAGGGGAAGTAGGTCCGGTAGCGATTTGGGTCGCGGGTGACCAGGGGCAGGGAGGCGGCCTCGGCGTGGGCGCCGATGAAGAAGTCCGGGAGCGGGGCGGATTTCGTCCCGCCGCCCGCATGGTAGCGGGCGAAGGCCTTCCCGGCGGAAAATAGGGCGCGGCGCGGTACCTCGATCATGTCCAGTTCCAGTTGAAGCAGCAATTGCTCGACCTCGGCCAGGTCCCGGGCCGGGATCGAGAGCTCGGCGAAGATGACGCCGTTGATGGCGAGGCCCTCGTTCCGATGTCTCGCGAGCTGTGTCTGGGACCAAGGTCGCCAGCGGGGGTCATCGGTTAGGACGTCGAGGATGACATTCGTGTCCACGAGGACGGCCATCAGTCGTCTCCCCGCGTGAGCGACATCAACGCGTCGGTGGTCATGCGGCCCTTCCAGCGCCCGACCAGATGCGCGAACGGCCCCTCCGGAAGATCCGGCTCCCGGAGGGTCTTGTCGATGGGTCTCGCGACGGCCTCTGCCAAGATAGCCCGGGCTTCGGCTTCCATGGAGTGTCCGCGCTGCGCCGCACGCAGGCGCAGCCTTCGCTTCACCTCCCCAGGCAAGTTGCGCACCGTGATCATGGCCATGATGCCTTTAATATAAGCAATGAATGCAGTGCAGTCAAATCTTGCGGCGTCCGGACCGCGGGGCCGATGCTTGACATAATTCGCTGTTTTGCTAAATAGCGAATAGATGGCAAAGGGTGGTGAGTGTGGTCTGGGGCGGCATCGGGTGGGGGCGCGGGTATTCAAGGCGCTGGGGCATCCGGCGCGCTTGCTGATCGCGGAGGAGCTGGCGCGTGGGGAGCGGTGCGTGTGCGAGTTGCGGGAGTTGGTGGGGTACGAGATGCCGACGGTGTCGCGGCATCTGGCGGTGCTGCGGGAGGCTGGGGTGGTGGAGGACGAGAAGCGTGGGCAGCAGGTGTTCTATCGGCTGAGGACGCCTTGCGTGGTGCGGCTGTTCGATTGCGTGGCGGAGGTGTGCGATGGGCAGTCGCGGGAGGCGGGCAGAGGTCGCGGGGTCGGCTCGCTGACGCTCGCCGCTATGGGCACCGGTCGGGCGCGGGGTTAAGGGTATGAATAAAGAGCGTAAGATCTTCCTGTGGATGGTCGGCGTATTCGTCGCGGCGTATTTTATGCCCCTGTCGGAGGGCGGGTCCTTCAGCCGTGCGCTACTGGAGGGTTTCCGGCTGCTGCAATGGTACGTGCGGAACCACACGCTGGCGTGCGTGGTGCCGGCGATGTTCATCGCGGGGGCGATCATCACGTTCCTGTCGCAGGGCTCGGTGATGCGGCATCTGGGGCCGAAGGCGAACAAGCCGTTGGCCTACGGCGTGGCGTCGGTGTCGGGTATCATCCTGGCGGTGTGCTCGTGCAGCGTGCTGCCGGTGTTCGCGGGCATCTACGCGATGGGGGCGGGGCTCGGGCCGGCATCGGCATTCCTTTACTCCGGTCCGGCGATCAACATTTTGGCGATCTTCCTGACGGCGCGGGTACTGGGGTTGCCGATCGGTGCGGGGCGCGCGGTGGGGGCGGTGGTGTTCGCGCTGGTCATCGGGCTGCTGATGGCATGGATTTTCCGGCGGAGCGAGAAGGATCGTTTCGCCGGGGCCGCCGACCTGCCCGGGGAGGAGGCGCCGCGGCGGCCCCTTTGGAAGACGTCGCTGTTCCTCGCGGCGATGGTGGCGTTCCTGGTCTTCAGCGACTGGTACAACCCCGGCGACGTGGTCGTGCGCCGGGCCGACGGGGCGCAGTTCGCCGCGGTGCAGCTCCAGGAGATGCGCGACGAGGTGCTGTTCCAACTCAAGGAGTCGTGGGATGGCAAGGCCGCGGGGGAAAAGGTGACCTTGCCCAAGGCCAGCATTGCCTCGGTCGAGGAGGCCGACACGTGGATCATCGCGGTGCATCACCAGAAGTGGCTTCTGGCGGGGCTGATGGGGGCGGTCGTGCTGGTGATGGTGTGGCGATGGTTCGAGCGCGACGAGGTGACGCTCTGGATGTCCAACACGTGGGATTTCGCCAAGACGCTGGTGCCGCTGCTCTTTGGCGGGGTGTTCGTGGTCGGGGTGGTGGGGGCGCTTCTGCCCGAGGCGTACGTGGCGGGGTTCGTGGGCGACAACTCCCTGCGTTCCAACCTGGTGGCCAGCGTGATCGGGGCCTTCTGGTATTTCGCGACGCTGACGGAGATCCCGATCTGCGAGGCGCTGCGGCGGCTGGGGATGCACAGCGGCCCGATGATGGCGCTGCTCCTGTCGGGTCCGGCGCTCTCGCTGCCGAGCATGCTGGTGATCGGCAAGGTCATCGGTGTCCGGAAGACCGCGGTCTTCATCCTCTTGGTCGTGGCGATGTCGACGGCGGCGGGGATGTGGTTCGGCTCGTTTTTCAGCCATGCGCAATGACTCGGATGGCGCAGCAGAATAGAGGACAGGAGGTAATCCCCGATGAAGAAGATACTGGTGCTCGGGCCCGGGTGCACGAAATGCAAACACCTCTACGAGGTGGCGGAGGAGGCGGCCAAACAGATCGGCCTCGAATGCGAGATCGAGAAGATCACCGACATAAGACAGATCATGGCGCTGCGGGTCATGATGACCCCGGGGCTGGTGGTCGACGGGGCCGTAAAGGTCGTGGGCCGCGTGCCGAATATCGAGGAGATGAAGCGCATCCTGCAGGGCGCGTCTTGAGGGAGGGAACCGAGCTATGAAGACATCCGTCAGGGCCGTAATCGTGGTGGCCGTCGCGGCCCTTGCCGCGGCCGCAGTCGTCGCCAAGCGCTCGAATCCGGCCGGGCCCGCCCATGGGGGCGGGTCGGCGGCGGCCGCCGCCGGGGCGAAGGCACAGGCCGAGGGGCCGCTGCCCCGCCTGCTGGACCTGGGATCGGGCAAATGCGTCCCATGCAAGATGATGGTCCCCATCCTCGACCAGTTGGAGAAAGAGTACGCGGGCCGCATGGTGGTCGAGTTCATCGATGTCTTCGAGGAGGAGGGGGCGGTCAAGAAGCACGACGTCAACGTGATACCGACGCAGATATTCTATGGTGCGGACGGCAAGGAATTGGGGCGGCACGAGGGCTTCATCTCCAAGGAGGACATCCTGGCGAAATGGAAGGAGATGGGGGTGGATCTCGGCGGCGGGCCCTGACACAGGGGAGATCAACCGAGCATGGAATCGCTGTTCTCGGGTTTGGCCAAGGCGGTCGAGGGTGCGCCGCTCATTGCGCTGGCGGCGGCCGTGGCCTGGGGGGTGCTGAGCATCGTGCTCAGCCCGTGCCATCTGGCCAGCATCCCGCTGATCGTGGGATTCATCAGCGATCAGGGTGCGGTTACCATGAGGCGGGCGTTCTGGGCATCGGCCCTTTTTGCCGTGGGCATCCTGGTCACCATCGCCGCCATTGGCGCGATCACGGCGGCGGCGGGGCGGATGATGGGCGACCTCGGGCCGTGGGCGAATTATCTCGTCGCGCTGATCTTCTTTGCGGTGGGCCTGCATCTGGTCGGCGTGATCCCGATGCCGTGGTCGGGGCCGGGGCAGGTGAGCATGAAGCGCCGGGGGCTGCTCGCCGCTTTTGTTTTGGGGCTGGTGTTTGGCATTGCGCTGGGGCCGTGCACTTTCGCCTACATGGCCCCGATGCTCGGGGTGACCTTCAAGCTGGCGGCGACCAGCCCCGCCTACGGCGCGCTGTTGCTATTGGCCTACGGCGTGGGCCATTGCGGTGTGATCGTCATCGCCGGGACATCGACCGAACTGGTGGAGCGCATTCTCCATTGGAACGAGAGATCCCGCGGGCTGGGGGCCGTGAAGATCATCTGCGGCATCCTGGTGATCCTCGGCGGGGCCTGGATGATATACACCGCGCCCTAGTGCGGTGTCTGAGATGGGAATAGGTGAACACGCGAAGGGAATAAGGAGGCAACATGAAAAGTGGAGAGTGCAATCGTAGGGACTTCGTGGGTTTGGCGGGAGCCGGGGCGATAGCGGCTGCGGTGGGCTCCGCCGGTGCATCTGCCGCGACGGGCGAGGGCAAGGCACTGAAGATCCTGGGCATCTCGTGCAGCCCGAGGAAGGGCATGACGACGGCGATGTCGGTGCGGGCGGCGCTGGATGGGGCGGCGTCGGTAGGCGCGCGCATACAGACCGAGCTGATCGACCTTGGCGGCATGAGCATCGCGGGCTGGTCGCCCGAGCCGCCGAAGGACGACATGGGGGCCATCCTGGAGAAACTGAAGGATCCCGCGCTGGGGGGTCTGGTCATCGGATCGCCATCGTATTTCCGGGGCATCAGCTCGCTTTGCAAGGCGTTCATCGAGCGGTGCTCGCCGCTGCGCGAGCCGACGATGGTCTTGGCCGATAAGCCGGTGGGTGTCGTCGCCGTCGGGGGTTTCCGGAACGGCGGGCAGGAGTTGGTCATCGGGCAGGTGCAGGCCGCGATGCTGTGTTTCGGGATGATCCCCGTCGGGGGAAAGGCGCCGGCATTCCAGGGGGCGACGCTGCTGTCGGCCAAGGACGAGATCGCGCAGGACGAGCTGGGCCTGGACACGGCGAAGAAGGTGGGGATCCATGTCGCCGAATTGGCGTTGCGGCTGATGGGATAGGGCGGCGGCGTTAAATCTCGTGGCGGAGCGGTCGGGCCCATCTGTCACCAGATGGGCTACACCCTGCCAGGATTTGGGGAGGCATGGAGGGGTTGACCCGCTGGCTTTGGGGATGGTAGACTTCTGGTCAAATAGGCAATAGAGGAAACGATGTCCGGGCACATGAGGCGACGGCGAGGCGGGTTTTGGTTCTGGGCGGCGGCGGCGCTGCTGCCGGCCTGGCCCTGGCCGGGTGCGGCCCAGGTGACGCTGACGGTGGACTCGCCGCAGGTGGCGCATCCGATCATCGTCCGGGATTTCAACGGATCGAGCGACGCCAACGTCGTCTTCAGCAACAACGGATCCCCGACGGCGCCGGTGCAGGTGGTGAGCGGCGGGGTGAGCGAGATGACCTATAACGCCGATCTGGGCGATCCGCGGATCGTCTGGAATGATGGCAACGGGACCTACGACCATTCGGCGTATCCGTATGCCCGCGTGCGTTACCAGCAGAGCACGACCGCCAGGGGCAACCCGCAGATCTGGGAGAATCCGGCGAGGGGCGGCGAGGCGTCCAACCTGACGGCGACGACGAGCTACCTCGAATTCCGCGGCGACATCCCGAATCCCAATCCGAATGGCAGCGGGTTCCGCATCGACCCGTTCAGCACCACGGTCTCCAACGACATTTTCCGGCTCGACTACATCATGATCGACGCGGTGGAGACGATCGGGCTGGGCGAGTGGGACAGGGAGGGCGACCTCAACGGCTGGGGCGTGGCCAGCGGGACCAACATCTCTGTGGCGGGGAGCGCCGTGACGGGTGGCGCGACCGGGGATCTCCAGCTCAACATCGGCACGCTCATCGACGCCGATAAGTATGGGTACCTGACGGTGCGGATGCGGACGACGGTGACGACCAGCACCAACTACGCGCAGTTGTTCTGGGGGCCCAACGGGGCGTTCTCCGAGGCCAATTCCCTCAGGTTTGGCGAGAACGATGGCGAGTGGCACGAGTACCTGTTCGACATGACGGCCGAGGCGGATTGGACCAACGCGAACATGCGGGTGCGGCTCGATCCGTTCCAGGTGACGGGGCAGACCTTCGAGGTGGACTACATCCGGTTGCTGGCGGCGATCCCGGAGCCCTCGTCGTCGGCGCTGTTGCTGGCGGGGCTTGGCGCGTTGGGGTGGTTCGGCTGGCGGCGCCGATCGAAGTAGCCGGGTCCGGGGCGGGGGCGCTGACTCGAAAATACGACGTAACTCGCTAGTAGCGAAGGGACTTCGCCCTTCGGCGGGGAATAGGCAAATTTTCACCCCCGGTGGTGCCCCGAATGCCCGCCGTCAGGCGGCCGGCCGGGGCATGGGATCTGACCCAAAAATTCCGGACGTAGCCACGGTCGTCAGACCGTGGACGCGCTGGCTGAGCGCGCAGACCCATCTGTGACCAGATGGGCTACGGTGGGCGAAGACCGAAAGCTTTTGGATTTGCTGGGTAATAATACATCGGTATTATTCCTCATGGACTTTGCGGAATTGCATGCCCGGAGCGCGTACAGTTTTTTGAGGGGGGCGTCGTCGCCGGAGGCGATGGCTGGCGCGGCGGCGGGGCTGGGGGTGGGCGCGGTGGGGCTGTGTGATCGGATGGGGGTGTACGGGGCGCCGAAGTTGCACGTGGCGGGGAAGGCGGCGGGGGTGCGGGCGGTGGTGGGGAGCGAGCTATGGATGGAGGATGGGTCGGTGTTGCCGGTGCTGGTGGAGAATCGGGAGGGGTACCGGAATCTGTGCGGGCTGTTGACGCGGGCGCACCTGTCTGGGCCGAAGGGGGAGGGGCGGGTGGCGTGGGGGGATCTGGAGGGCGCGGTGGGGGGGCTGGTGTGCCTGACGGGGGACGGGGAGGGTCCGGTGCGGCGGGCGTTGCGGTGCGGGGGGGTTGGGGGGATGGGTCCGCTGGAGTGGCTGCAGCGATTGGTCAGGCTATTCGGGCGGGGGGGGGTATTCGTGGAATTGCAGCGGCATCGGCTGCGCGGGGCGGACCGCGACGCGGGGGCGATGGCGTCGCTGGCGGGGCAGGTGGGGTTGTCCGCCGTGGCGACGAACGGGGCGTGCGGGGCGGAGCGGGGCTGCCGCCGGGTGCTGGACGTGTTCGCGTGCCTGCGGGAGCGGACGCATCTGGATGCGGCGGGGCGGTTGCTGGAGGCCAACGCGGAGCGGCACCTGAAAGGTGAGGCGGAGATGCGGGAGCTGTTCCGTGACATGCCGCGGGTGGTGGACGAGGCGGGGCGTCTGGCGGAGCGGCTGGGATTTTCTCTGGAGGATCTGGGCTACGAGTTCCCGAGGTATCCGGTGCCGGCGGGGGAGACGGTGGCGTCGTATCTGGAGAAGGTGACGTGGGCGGGGGCGCGGGAACGGTATGGGGAGCTGTCCGATGCGGTGCGGGGGCAACTGCGGCACGAGCTGGGGGTGATCGGGCGGCTGGGGTTCGCGGGATATTTCCTGATCGTGTGGGACATCGTGAATTTCTGTCGCCGCGAGGGGATATTGGTGCAGGGGCGGGGGAGCGCCGCGAACAGTGCGGTGTGCTACAGCCTGGGGATCACGGCGGTGGATCCGGTGGGCTCGGGGCTGTTGTTCGAGCGGTTTTTGAGCGAGGGGCGGCAGGGGTGGCCAGACATCGATCTGGACCTGCCGAGCGGCGAGAGGCGGGAGCGGGTGATCCAGGAGGTGTACCGGAAGCACGGGCCGCATGGGGCGGCGATGACGGCGAATGTCATCACCTTTCGCGGGCGGAGCGCGGCGCGGGAGATCGGGATGGCGCTGAATTTCGGGCCGGACGTGCTGCGGCGGTTTTCGGACATATTTCACAGTGGGGATTTCCCGCACACGCTGGAGCTCGGGGAGCACCTGCGGATGGCGGGGGTGCCGGGGGATCATCCGAGGGCGGGTGTCTTCGCGGAACTGTACGGGAGGATCTACGGGTTGCCGCGGCACCTGGGGCAGCACAGCGGGGGGATGATCGTGTGCCAGGGCGGGCTGGACGCGATCGTGCCATTGGAGAATGCGGCGATGCCGGGCCGGGTCGTGGTGCAATGGGACAAGGAGGACTGCGAGGATCTGGGCATCATCAAGGTGGACCTGCTGGGGCTGGGTATGATGGCGGTACTGCAGGACGCGATGGCGACGTGCGCGGCGCGTGGTCGCCCGGTGGACATCGCGAGGATCCCGAAGGATGACCCCGCGACATACGACATGATGTGCCGGGCGGACACCGTGGGGGTGTTCCAGATCGAGAGCCGGGCGCAGATGGCGACGCTGCCGCGGATGCGGCCGAGGGAATTTTACGACGTGGTGGTGGAGGTGGCGATCATCCGCCCGGGGCCGATCCAGGGGGATCTGGTGCACCCCTATCTGGCGCGGCGGCAGGGCAAGGAGCCGATCACATATTTCGACGAGCGGTTGCGGCCGGTGCTGGAGAGGACGCTGGGGGTGCCATTATTCCAGGAGCAGGTGCTGCGGATGGCGATGATCATGGCGGATTTCAGCGGGGCCGAGGCGGAGGAGTTGCGGCGGGCGCTGAGCTTCCACCGCTCGCGGGAGCGGATGGCCAGGGTGACGGCGAAATTGCGCGGGGCGATGGCGCGCAAGGGGGTGGCGGCGGACGTGATCGAAAAGATCGCGTCCTCGATCGGCTCTTTCGCGCTGTACGGGTTTCCGGAGTCGCACGCGATCAGCTTCGCGATCCTGGCCTACGCGAGCGCGTGGCTGAAGGCGCACCGGGCGCCGGAGTTCTACTGCGGGCTATTGAACAACCAGCCGATGGGGTTCTACTCGCCGGCGACGCTGGTGAAGGACGCGAGGCGGCACGGGGTGCGGGTGCGCCCGGCATGCGCGGTGGCCTCGGGGTGGGAGTGCGCGGTCGGGGAGGATGACTCACTGCGGCTGGGGTTGCGGGTGGTGCGTGGGCTATCCGCGTCGCACGGGATGGGGCTGGTGGAGGAGAGGGAGAAGCGGCCCTTCGATTCGCTGGAGGACCTGCGGCGGCGCGTGCCGTTGGACCAAGATGAGCTGCGGGCGCTGGCGTCGGCCGGGGCCTTCGCGGCGCTGTCGTCGCATCGGCGCGAGGCGATGTGGGAGGCGGAACGGGTGCTGCGGGAGGGGGACCTGTTCGCGGGTGGTGGGGCGGGGCAGGGCCGACGCGATGGCACGCCGGAAGCGCGCCCTCCGGGGCCGCTGCGGGTGATGACGCCGATGGAGCGGCTGGCTGCGGATTATGCGGGGACGGGGCTGACCGTCGGGCCGCACCCGATGGCGCTGGTGCGGGCCGAGATGGCCGCCCGCGGGATATGGCGCGCGGCGGATCTGGCGTCGGTGCCACACGGGCGGCGCGTGCGCGTGGCGGGGCAGGCCATCTGCCGCCAGCGGCCGGGCTCGGCCAAGGGATTCTGTTTCATCAGCCTCGAGGACGAGACGGGCATCGCCAACGCCATCGTGACTCCCAAGCTGTTCGAACGCCATCGGCTGGTGATCGTGCAGGAGCCGTTTCTGACCATCGTGGGCCGGGTGCAGAATCAGGCGGGGGTCATTTCCGTGAAGGCGGAACGCGTCGAGCCTTTGGCCTACCCGACCGAGGCCCCGGTCGCGGGGCATGATTTTCGGTAGGGTGGCTTCCTGAGGAATCCGTCGGAAAGATCCCAAGGGGCGAACGCGACGGCTCGGTCGTTAGAATCCCGCAACCCACGCGGCCCATCTGTGACCAGATGGGCTACACCCGAAATCTTGAGCCTGTCAATCGGCGCGCCGGTTCAGGATGCGGTCGGCGATCAGGACGCCGAGGACGCAGCCGAAGACCAGGCCCATGACGATCTGGTCGCGGTGGCGGCGCCGGCGGCAGGCGACCCAGGCGCTGTGGGCGACCTCTTCATCGACGGGACCCACCGAGCCGCCCGCGGCGCGGGTGGCCAGCGCATATTCGTCCCACCAGCGTTGAAAGCCTCCGCTGTGCAGCGAGTAATTTCCTTCGAAAGCCATCATCGTGGAGAAATCTAAGGCGTTTTTGGGGTTTGGTCCAGCGCGGAATCTGTCGGGGCGGCATCGGTCGGGCTTTGCCCGACAGATGCCGAGGGGCCGAAGCCGGAAGCGGCTTCGCTACGGGGAGAGCCTTGGGGGGCAGGGCCGAAGCCGGAAGCGGCTTCGCTACGATTCTCTATTCCAGTGGTGCCGCGACGTGCGGGGATGAGAACTATTTGGCGGCGTAGGTGCCCATGGTTTCGGCGGCGGCCAAGACGTGGCCCGTCATGGCGGCGTCCAGGTCTTTTCGGGAGAAACCTTCTTTGAGCGGGAGCGGGGCATCGAGGGCGTAGAGCCGGAAGAAGTAGCGGTGGGTGCCGCTGGGGGGTGCGGGGCCTCCCCAGTTCAGTGTGCCGAAGTCATTCTTGCCGCGGGTCGCGGATGGCGGGGTGGTGGCCTCGGGGATCGTGTGGATCGAGGGAGAGACATTGGCGAGCAGCCAGTGGACCCAGGTGCCAACCGGGGCGTCGGGGTCATCGACGATCAGGGCCAGGGATTTTGCGCCGGCGGGGATGCCGGTGATCTCGAGCGGGGGGCTGAGGTTCTGTTTGCGGTAGGCGTGGCGATCGGGGATGGGTTTCCCCTCGGCGAAGGCCGACGAAGCGATGCGGAAGACATTCTGGCTCATTGGCTTCTCCTGCTGGCGGTCCGGGTGCGCGATGGCGGTGCCGGCGAGCATCGCGAGGCAGGGGAACACCGCTTGGCGCGCGCGCATGCTCCAAGATAGGACGGTGGCGACGGGTTATCAAGGGACCGGAATCTGTCGGACAAAGTCCGACAGATTCCTAGATCTGGGAATAGGGCGCGGGGCGGAGGAAGACGTTGGAGATGTTCGAGACGATCTCGGGGTCGGTGTAGCCCGGGGTGGAACTCATCTTTTTCCATTCCGGGTCGGCGACGAAGGTGGCCCAGTTGGCGTCGCGGGCGGCCATGTTCTCGAAGGTGAGCATGTAGGTGAGGTTGGGGAGTCGGGTGCCGACGAGGGTCTCGCCGAAGAAAACCGGGGCGAGGCCGGTGCGGCGGAAGAGGGCGATCTCCCCGATGTTGAACATCTCGATCTTCTTGAGGTTGGCGCGGCGTGAGTGGCTCTCGTAGGTGCGTAGCTCGAAGATGCGGGGTTTGTTGCCCTCGGCGGCGGCGGGGACCTCGAGTTTTGGCATGCCCTCGAAGGCGATCATGAAGGCGCTTTCGGCGCGGGTGAAGGCGGGGCTGTCGGGGGAGGCGGCGAGGAATTCCTTGCCCGCGGACTGGAGGTCGGGGTCGGCGAGGATGCGGTGGTGTGCGGCGAGGATGCCGTCGGGGGATCGCATGGGGAGCAAGACGTGGGCGGTGGGGCTATCGGGTCCGGCCATGACATGGAAGACGCCGACGGGGCCGATGCCGGCGCGGTTGAGCGCGGGAATGGCGGCCTCCTTCATGAAGGCGTCGAAGAGTTTCTGTTTGGGCCCGCGGCGGAGGTGGTAGCGGGTGAGCTCGTAATACTCGCGGGGCGTGGCGGGGCCGGAGGGATCGTCTGAGGCGCGCAGCAGGGCGGGCGCGCCGGCGGCCCCGGCGGCGGCGAGCGAGGTGGCGAGGAAGTGTCGTCGGCTGAGGGTGTCTCTGTTCATATTGACGGGGTGGCCGATGCCGCGGCTATTTATTTCTTCTGTTTCGAGTCCCACTGCTCGATGGCTTTGGCGACCTTTCGGGCGTGGTCGCGGAGGGAGGCGGAGGCATTGGTATCGGCCTCGATCTGCCGGAGCAGGGGGATGGCCGATGCGCTGGGGACGAACCGCATGGCGTCGACCGCGGTGAAGCGCACGATGGGGTTGGGGTCGGCGAGCATGGCCTGGAGGGCTGCGGCGTCTTCGGGATTTTGCATGCGGGCGAGGGCCTCGATGCAGCGCCGGCGCTGCTGCGGGTCCTCGGCGGATTTCATCGAGGCGTAGATGATGGGCGCGCCCTCGCGGCTGCCGGTGCGCGCCAAGGCGAGGGCGGCGGTGAGGCGGACGTCGGCGTTGGGGTCCTGGAGACGGGCGGCATACAGGGGCCTGGTGTCCTCCTTGGCGAGGTCGGTCAGGGCGGAGGTCGCCGTCGAGCGGACGTAGCCGTCGGGGTCGCCGAGCAGGGCGAAGAGAGGCCCGATGGCGGCGGGATCCCCGATGAGGCCGAGCGCCGCCGCGGCATCGCCCCGGACCTCCCAGGCCTCGTCCGCGAGCCGCTTGATCAACTGGGGCACGGCCTCTTTCCCGCGCAGTTTGCCCAAGGCGACGACGGCGGCCCGGCGGACCTCGGCATCGCCGTCGGCGGTCGCCTCGGCGAGCGGCTTTAGGGCGGTGGCGTCGCGGAGGTCGGCGAGGGTTCGCGCGGCCGCGGCGCGGATGACGGGGCTGCTGTCCCCGAGCGACTGGACGAGGATGGGATCCTCCTTGGAGAACTTCTTTTTGAAGAGGAGGTAGGCCTGCTCGGCGGCCTGCGCGTTATCGGCCATGAGCAGGACGCGGATGCGCTCGCGGTGGAGGTCCTGCACGTCGGGGTTGGCCTGGATGGCATCGTTGAGGACCTCGGTGGCCTTCTTGAACTCGTCGTGTTTGGCGAGGGTCCGGGCCTCGTCGAGGGCGTCCTTGTAAGGGGGTTTGGCGCAGCCCCAGAAGGCGGTGGCGAGGGCCGCGGCCAGCGCGGCGATGGCGGTGGCGCGGGGGTCCGAGAACCGGGTCATGCGCCAAATATGTTGGCCCCCCGCGGGGGCTGCAAGGCCCAATTAGCGGCGAAGGGCTTTCGCCCTTCGGCGGGGGCGCCGAAGCCCGAAGGGGCTTCGCGACGGGGGTGGGGCTTCGCTACGGGGCGATGCGGCGGGTGGGTCGGCCAAACGCTCGCGCGCGGCTACGGGAGGGGTTTGACTTGGGGGAGGGTTGCCGCTATCGCGGATCGCATGGATAGAGTGGCAGAACTGGCGGTCAACACGATCCGGACCCTGACCATCGATGCGGTGGAGAAGGCGCGGAGCGGGCATCCGGGGCTCCCGATGGGGTGCGCGGATTTCGCGTTCGTTCTGTGGACGAAGTTTTTGAAGTTCAATCCGGCGAATCCGGGGTGGGAGGACCGCGACCGTTTCGTGCTATCGGCGGGGCACGGCTCGATGCTGCTGTACTCGCTATTTCATCTGGCGGGGTTCAAGCAGATGACGCTGGACCAGCTGCGGGCGTTCCGCCAGTGGGGGAGCGCGACGCCGGGGCATCCGGAGTTCGGGGTGACCGACGGGGTGGAGTGCACGACGGGCCCGCTGGGGCAGGGGACGGGCAATTCGGTGGGGATGGCGATCGCGCAGAAGTACAAGGCGGCGCGGTATAACGAGGAGGGGTTTCCGGTTTGCGACCACCGGGTGTACGCGATCGTGTCGGACGGCGACCTCCAGGAGGGGGTGTCCCACGAGGCGGCGGCACTGGCGGGGCACCTCGGGCTGGACAACCTGACGTGGTTTTTCGACGACAACAGCGTATCGATCGAGGGGATGACGGACCTGGCGTGCAGCGACGACGTGGGGGGGAGGTTCGCGGCGTACGGCTGGCACGTGGTGCGGGTCGACGGGCACGACCACGGGCAGATCGAGGGCGCGTTGCGGGAGGCGATCGCCCACAGGGGCGCGCCCACCCTGATCATGGGGCGGACGGTGATCGGCAAGGGGTCCCCGGCGAGGCAGGGCAAGCCCAAGGCGCACTCCGACCCGTTCGGGCCGGAGGAGGTCGCGGCGACCAAGCGGCAGCTCGGTTGGCCAGAGGATGAGGCGTTCGGGGTTCCCGGCGAGGTCGAGGCGCTTTTTGCCGGGTTGCGACCGAAGTGGGCGGCGCGGGAGGCCGAGTGGGACCGGATGTTCGAGGCGTACGCCGCGCGGCATCCCGAGAAGGCCGCGGCATGGCGCGATTCGGCGGCGAAGCGATTGCCGGAGGGGCTGGCGTCGAGGCTGCCGGCATTCTCGCCGGGCAAGGCGATGGCGACGCGGTCCGCGGGCGGCGAGGTGCTCAAGGTGCTGATGGCGGAATTGCCATGGCTCGTCGGGGGCTCGGCGGACCTGGCGCCATCGACCAAGACCTTCGTGAAGGAGTGCGGCTCGTTCCAGAAGGGGAGTTTCGGTGGGCAGAACCTGCATTTTGGGATACGCGAGCACGGGATGGGGGCGATCTTGGCGGGCCTGGCCTATCACGGTGGGCTGGTGCCCTTTGGTTCGACCTTCTTCGTGTTCACCGACTACATGCGGCCACCGATCCGGCTGGCGGCGCTGTCGCATCTGCAGGTCGTCTTTGTCATGACCCACGACTCGATTTTCGTGGGGGAAGATGGGCCGACGCACCAGCCGGTGGAGACTCTGGCGGCGCTGCGCGCCGTGCCGAATCTCTCGGTCATCCGGCCGGCCGACGCCAACGAGACGGCGCAGGCGTGGCTGGTGGCGCTGGAGAACCGCGCGCGGCCCACGGTGCTGGTGCTATCGCGGCAGGATCTGCCGGTGATCGACCGGGGGGGGTGCGCCCCGGCGGCCGGGCTGGCCCGCGGCGCGTACGTTCTCTGGGAATCGGCGTCGGGCGCGGCGCCCGAAGTCATCCTGATCGGTACGGGTTCCGAGGTGCACGTGTGCCTGGAGGCCGGTCGGCGGTTGGCCGCCGGCGGTCGTCGGGCGCGGGTGGTTTCGATGCCGTCATGGGATCTCTTCGAGGCGCAGCCGGCGTCGTATCGGGATGAAGTGTTGCCGCCGACGGCGGGGGCGCGGCTGGTGGTCGAGGCCGGCGTCGGCATGGGGTGGGAGCGGTATGCCGGTCCCGCGGGCCGCGTCCTTTCGGTGGACCGTTTTGGCGCGAGCGCGCCGAGTCAGGTGTTGGCGAAAGAGTTCGGTTTCACGGTCGAAGGCGTGGCCGAGGCCGCCCTCGCGCTGTGCGGCTCCCGGGAGTGTTGAGGGAGGTTGCGAGGCGCCGTGCGGTCACTTGTGCCAGAGGGGGCGGGGGGCCCGGGACCATGAGATGGCGCGCGAGCTTGCTTGTTGCCGGATCGATTGCCGCGGCGAACGCGGCCCCGGCCGGGGAGCGTCTGGTCATCAAGGGGTCTGACACCATCGGCGCGGAGCTGATCCCCCCGATGCGCGAGGCCTACATCGCCAAGGGCCACGGCACGACCTTCGAGATCGCGGCCGAGGGATCGACCACCGGCCTCATTGCCCTGATCGAGGGTGACGAGAACTCCTGCCACATCGCGATGTCGAGCCGGGAGCTCTCGGCGCTCGAGCGGGCGCGGGCGAAGGCCAAGGGGCTGGATCTGCGCGAGACCACCATCGCGCACGATGGCATCGCCGTGGTGGTCAACGCCAAGAATCCGGTCTCGGGGTTGACCCGGCAGCAGGTGGAGGAGATATTTGCCGGCGACATCGCCGACTGGAGCGCGGTGGGGGGAGGCCCGGGCCCGATTTCGGTGTACGCCCGGAACGCATCGTCCGGCACCTACTCCGGTTTCCGCTGGTTGGCGATGCAGAAACGCGATTACGCCCCGAGCGCGCAGAAGATGGCGGGCAACCAGCAGGTGGCCGCGGAGGTGGCACACAATCCCAACGGGATCGGCTATATCGGGATGCCCTATGCCGCGGGGGCCGGGTTGAAGGTATTGCGGATCGACGGTCGCCTGCCCAGCCTCGGGACCATCCAGGACGGCACGTACCCCTACAGCCGCCCCCTGTTTCTCTACACCCGCGGCGAACCCGAGGAAGAGGTGGCGAGATTCATCGCCTTCGTGCTCGGGCGCGAGGGCCAGGCGATCGTGCGGGATCACGGATTCATCCCGATCGGCGCGGAGCCGCCGTCGCCGGCGTGGGGAGGGGATCGAGGTGACAGGGATGCGCGATGACCGCGGGCGCCCGCCACGGGGCGACTCCCCTGGTGATGGGACGGGCGCCCGGCCGGCGCGGGTCGCCTCGAAACGGAGGCGTTTCCTGAGGCTGACCTTCGACTCGTGGATGCGCGGTTTCTTCGTCGGCAGCGCCACCATCGCGATCCTGGTGCTGGCGCTGATCATGGTGTTTCTCTTTCGCGAGGGGATGGGCTTTGTGCCGGAGCACCGCCGGGGGCTGACGCTCTATCGGCAGACGGGCCAAGAATTCGTGGATGCGATCCGTGGGCCGCTGGTGGATCATCGGGCGTTGAATCGCTACCTGGGCAGGGTGCGCGCGGCGGAGGCGGAGGGCCTGCGGGGCGCGGGCCGCGATGGCGTGGCGGATTTCGAGAGATTCGCGGACGATTTTCGGGGCGCGGGGGTCTTGCTCAGGGAGTTCGTGGATCGGGCGGAAGAGATCGCGCGCGACGTGAGGGGCCGGGCCGCGGCGGGGGAGGCCGTGGATTTCTCGCGGGAGGCGGCCGCGCTGCGGGCGCTGTTGCCCGAGGCCGAGGTGGCCCTCCGGGAGTTCCGTTCGTCGGTGGAGGCGGCGGTGGCGGGGGCGCCCGCGCCCAAGACAGCCGCCTCTCGCCGGCTGTGGGAGCGATTCCTTGGCATGGCCGGGCGCCTGGCGGAATCCGCGCCGGCGGCACACGCGCGGGCGGCGGCATGGGATCCGGGGAAGCCGGTTCGTTTGAGCGAGTCGCTCGCGGCATTTTTTCTGGGGCGGCACTGGGTGACGAACAGCGAATGGCATGACCGTTACGGGCTGCTGCCGCTGCTGGTGGGTTCTCTCTGCATCGCCGCGGTGGCGCTAGGCGTCGCGGTGCCTTTCAGCGTGGCGGCGGCGATCTTTGTCAGCGAATTTGCCTCGCCCTGGGAGCGTGGGGTCATCAAGCCCGCGATCGAGTTCATCGCGGCCATCCCCTCGATCGTGCTGGGTTTTTTTGGCATCACGGTGTTGGGCGGCGGCATTCAATGGCTGAGCCAGCAGCCGTGGCTATCGTGGGTGCCCTTTTTCCCCATCGCCGAGCGGCTCAACATCGCGACCGCGGGGCTCATGCTGGCCCTGATGGCCTGCCCGACGATATTCACGCTCGCGGAAGAGGCGCTCGGCAACGTGCCGCGGGCATTCTCGGAGGGGTCGCTGGCGCTCGGGGCCACGCGGTTCCAGACGGTGGCGCGAATGGTCGTGCCGGCGGCGGCGTCCGGCATCATGGCGGCGGTGCTCCTGGGTTTTGGCAGGGTGGTGGGGGAGACGATGGTGGTCCTGCTGGTGGCAGGCAATCGGCTCGAGATCCCCGACTTTTCCCTCGGGATGGGGGCGCTTTTCCAGCCGGCGCACACGATGACGGGCATCATCGCGCAGGAGTTGGGGGAGGTGCCCAAGGGGAGCCTCCATTATCGCGCGCTCTTCATGGTGGGAGTGGCGCTCTTCGTGATCGCGCTGGCGGTGAACTACTGCGCGGAGCTGGTCATGCGGCGATTCCGCCGGGAGGGGTATTGAGATGGGTGCGGCCCGCGAGAGCGTCCCGGGCGGAGGGTTCGTTTGCCGGAGGCGGGCGTTGCGGTCTGGCGAGGCGGTCGCGGTACTGGCCCTGCGCGGCGCCACCTATGCGATCCTGCTGGCGGCGGCCTGCGTGTTTGCGGACATCATCTGGAAAGGAGCCCCGGTCGTCCTCCGTGCGACGCCGCCCTTTGTGAACCTGGGGTTCCTGTCGGAGGCGCCGCAGACGCTGCACGTGTTTCGGGACGGGACCGGGGCGGAGCGCAGGATGGGGGAGCGGGAGTTCCGCGAGTACCTCTCGCGGTCCGGGCGGGCCGAATCGGCGAGGTCCTTCGCCCATGCGGGTGGCGGTATTTTGCCGTGCATCGTGGGCACCGTGCTGCTCACGATGGGGTCGGTGGTGATCGCGATGGCCCTCGGCATCCTGTGCGCGATCTACCTGAGCGAATACAGCAGGCAGGGGGCCTTCATCCGAGCGGTCCGGCTCGCGATACTCAATCTCGCCGGCGTGCCGTCGATCGTATTCGGGCTTTTCGGTTTCGCGCTGTTCGTGCTTTTCTTCCGATGGAACGTCTCGCTGTTGGCGGGGTGGTGCACGCTGGCGGTCATGGTCCTGCCGGTCATCATCACGGCGTGCGAGCAGTCGTTGCGCGCCGTCCCGCAAGGGTTTCGCGAGGGGGCCCTGGCGCTCGGGGCGACGCGGTGGCAGGCGATCCGGACCAACGTCTTGCCATACGCGCTGCCCGGGATGCTCACCTCCTCGATCCTGGGCATCGCGCGCGTGGCGGGGGAGACGGCGCCGATCCTGTTCACGGCGGCATTCGTGATACGGGACAACCTGCCATGGCAGGGCCTGAGGCATGCGGGAGAGTTCTTCTATCAGGGGGTGATGGCCCTCCCGTATCACATCTACTACCTCAGCTCGAAGGTCCCCCCGAACGAGTACACGCGGGATGCCAGATACGGGACGGTCTTCGTGTTCCTGGTGATCGTATTCGCGCTGGTGCTGGTGTCGATCCTGCTGCGGGCGCGGATGCGGCGGAGGCACCGCTGGTGAAAGGGGGCGTGACAGAGATGGGCGAGGGTGCGGCTGCGGCAGGGCCCGGCGGCGATGGCGGCGGTACGGGCGATCCGATCATATCGGTCCGCGGGCTGGATTTCTTTTACGGGGGGCAGCAGGTGCTCTTCGACGTCTCGATGGACATCCCGCGCGGCCTGGTCACCTCGATCATCGGGCCATCCGGTTGCGGCAAATCGACCCTGCTGCGCTGCTTCAACCGCCTGAACGAATTGAACGAGGATGCGCGGTTGGCGCGTGGCACGATCACCGTAGGGGGCGTGGATATCCATGGGTCGGGGGTCGATCCCATCGAGCTCCGGAAACGGGTGGGGATGGTATTCCAGAAATCCAACCCGTTTCCCAAATCGATCTACGAGAACGTGGCCTACGGGTTGCGGGTGGCCGGAGTGAACCGCAAGGGTGAGCTGGACGCCGTGGTCGAGCGGAGCCTGAGGCGCGCGGCGCTCTGGGACGAGGTGAAGGATCGCCTCGGCGAAAGCGCCATGGCGCTTTCGGGGGGGCAGCAGCAGAGGCTTTGCATCGCGCGGGCCATCGCGGTGGAGCCCGACATCATCCTGATGGACGAGCCATGTTCGGCGCTGGACCCGATCGCCACCATGAAGGTCGAGGAGTTGATCCACGACCTCAAGCGGCACTACACGATCGTGACGGTGACGCACAACCTGCAGCAGGCGAGCCGCTGCTCGGACCGGACGGCGTTCTTCTACCTTGGGCGGCTGGTGGAATTCAGCGACACGATGCGGATCTTCACCAACCCGGCCCATAAGCAGACGGAGGATTACATCACCGGGAGATTCGGGTGATGCCTGGAGGCGGGGCTTGCCGCCCGCGTCCAAAACCGTTAAACGCTGACATTTCAGGGCAGGGATGAAACTCCACCTCGACGAAGAGATCCGGCGCATCAAGGAGAACCTCCTGATGATGGCGTCGTTGGCCGACCGGAACCTGTCTCACGCGATCCGTGCGCTGACGGAGCGGGACGATGGGCTGGCGGCGCAGGTCGAGGCGGAGGACTCGCAGCTGGACTCGCTGCAGGTGACGATCGACGAGGACGTGGTGACCTTCATCGCGAAGCAGCGGCCTGTGGCCACCGACCTGCGCCTGATGATGGTGGCATCGAAGATCGCGGGGGACCTGGAGCGGATCGGGGATCAGGCGGTGAGCATCGCGCGCTCGGCGGTCCAGCTGAACAAGGAGGCGCCGATGGACATGCCGGTGGACATCGGGCGGCTGGCGGCCATCAGCGTCGAGATGGTGCGGGAGGCGATAGCGTGTTTCGTCGATGAGGCCCCGGAACGGGTGCCGGCGCTGGTGCAGCGCGACAAGCTCGTCGACGCGATCAACCGGCAGCTGTTCGTGGAGCTGGTGGACCGGATGGAGGCGGATCCCCCGATCATCCGCCGGGCGGTGCACCTGCTGCTGGTGGTGCGTCGGCTGGAGCGCGCCGCAGATCACGCGAAGAACATCGCCGAGGAGGTCTATTATCTGGGCAAGGCGGTGGACATCCGTCATTCGGGTCAAAGGGGGGCGGCGCGGGGCGAGGGCTGACTCGAATATTCCAGACGTCGCCACGGCCGGCAGGCCGTGGATCTTCCCACGCGTGGACCATCTGTTACCAGATGGGCCACATTTTCAGCCGCGGTGGTGCCCCGCCGGGCGGGGCAGGAATACTTGGGCTATCCCGGAAATTTCATGCGAATACGAGGCGGCAGACCCAGATGGCGGTGAGGAAGCCGGCGAGGTCGGCGAGAAGGCCAGCGAATACCGCGTGGCGGGTGCGCGTGATTGCCACCGAACCGAAGTACACCGCGAGGACATAGAACGTCGTCTCGCTGCAACCCACCATGGTGGCGGCCTGTCGGCCGAGCAGGGAATCGGGGCCGAAGCTCTTGGCGATTTCGGTGAAGATGCCGAGGGCGCCGCTTCCGGAGAGGGGTCGCATGAGGGCCATGGGTAGGAGGTCTGGCGGGAAGCCTATGGTGCCGAGGATTGGCGCGGCGGCCGCCTTGAGGATGTCGATGGCGCCGCTGGCCCGGAACATGCCCATGGCGACGAGCATGGCGACAAGGAACGGGATGATGCGCAGCCCGACCTGGAAGCCCTCCTTGGCTCCCTCGACGAACTCCTCGTAGACCGGGAGGCGTTTCCAGAGTGCGGCGACGAGGATCGATCCGATCATGACGGGCACCGCCCAAGCGGATACCGCGGTCGCGCCGGCCTGGAGGATCTCTTTCATGCCGGGCGATCCTTTCCGTCGGCCGGGGTGGGCTGGGGCGCGCCGGCGGGTGGCGGGCGGAACGCGGGGAGGCGCTCGAGGATTTTCGCGGCGACGATGGCGGTGAGGGTGGCGGCGCCCGATGCGACGAGCGTCGTGGAGATGATGGCGTGGGGGGATTTGGATCCTGCGGCGGCGAGGATGCCCAGGACGGTGGCGGGGATCAGCGTGAATCCGGCGGTGTTGATGGCGAGGAAGGTGCACATCGCGTTCGTCGCGGTGCCCTTGTGCGGGTTGAGTTTGTCCAGTTCCTCCATGGCCTTGAGGCCGAGGGGCGTGGCGGCATTGCCGAGGCCGAGCATGTTGGCGGCGATGTTCATGACCATCGCGCCGAGGGCCGGGTGGCCATCGGGCACGTCGGGGAAGAGGCGCCTGAGGGCCGGCCGCAGGATGCGCGCGAGGATCTGGACGAGGCCGGCCTTGTCGGCGAGGCGCATCAGGCCGAGCCACATCGCCATGACCCCGATGAGACCGATGACGATGTTGACCGCCGTCTTGGCGGAATCGAAGGCCGCCTCGGTGACGGCGGCCATGCGCGAGGATTCTCCCGCGGCCTGGCCGGCGGCATCGGCGATATGCACCAGGCCAAGGTCCTGGGCCCCGGCGGCCAACAGCGAGGCCAGGATGAGGCCGATCCAGATCCAGTTGAGCATGGCCCGATACTAGATCCGGCCTTCGGCGAGGTCGATCAATTCGGCGAAGCTGTTGACGTCGGCGCGCGAGGGGTCGGTGGCGTCGAGCAGGACGCGGAAGCGCTGGCGTCTCCGCTCGTCGGTGGGGCCGATGGAGAGGATCTGCTCGTTGAAGGCATGTTTCTCCTTGTCGGTCAAGGGGCGCGCGTTCTTCTCGAGCCATTGCATGACCGCGGCGTCGTCTGGCGAGGCGAGCACGGCCGCCTCGAAGGCGGCGGGGGCCACGCCAAAGAGGTCGATCAGGTATTTGTCGAAGCCGGTGGCGAGGTAATTATACCCCGGGAGTTCTCCCCGCGCGGCGAGCCGGATCTTGTCGATGAGGCGTGGGAGATGGACGAGGCCCATGGCCTTCTCCCGCGGGCTGCGGAGGTTCCCCGGCTTGAATTCGTATGGGCGGTCGAGGCCATCGACAAAGAAGAGTTCTTTTCTTGGGAGGCGGCCGGGGTTCGCGGGGCTCTCGGCGGGGTGGCCGACGGGGAGCAGGAGGGCGATGGCGATATCGGGGTTGTCGCCGGCGCCGATGACGCGCTTGACGTCGTCTTCGGCCCAGCCGTTCATGAAGCACGAGCCGAGCCCGAGGCTCTCCGCGGCGAGCGCGACATGGGTGGCGGCGATCATCGCGTCCTTGATCGTGTACTCGCGCAACCGGGGCCCGAGGGCCTCTTGAAAACCGGGCGCCATCTGCTCGACCATGGAGACCATCTTGGGCCCCCACGCGCCGGTGGCGCCGGCGGTCTTGACGACGCGCGGGAGCTGCGCCCGCCAGCTCCCGATAGAGGTGGCGAAGACGAAGGTGACCGGGGCCTCGAGGATCTGGGCCTGATTCCATGCGGCGGCGGCCAGCGCGCGCTTCTGTGGCCCGGACTGGACCAGGACGATTCTCCAGGGCTGAAAATTCCAGCTGCTGGGGGCCTCGGCCGCGGCGTCGACCAGGGCGTTGAGGACGGTATCGGCGATGGGATCGGGTTTGAAGTGTTTCGTGGAGCGGCGTTTTTCGATGGCGGCGAGCACGGTGAGTTCGTTCATGGGTTATCTCCTGATTGTCTGGGGAGGGGTTTTGCGATGGCGTCGGCGATCTGGGCGGTGGCCCAGGAGGCGATCTGCCGGACCGCCTCCTCGATGGGTAGCACGCGCGAGGACTTGGCGGCGGCGAGGCGTTCGGCGGTCGCGGGAAAGTCCGCGAGGGCGAGGGGGAACTTTTCGCCGAGGGATCTGTCGAAGAGGCTGGCGTGCAGCGCGACTCCGGGGGCGCCGGGACCGAAGGCGCCCCGGAGTTCCTCCGGGCCGATCCACTCGACGATGCTGGCGTGGATGCGCCAGGGGCCCGGGCCGGAACCCGTCAGCATCCCCGCCTCGCAGACGAGATTCGACAGGGCCGCCCGGGTGCCGCGGAGAAGGGCGTTTTCGGCGGAGCGGAGGCCGGGCCGCGCGCCGCCGTCCGGAGGGGTTTCCACGAGCGCGTCGTCGGCCGTGGAGACCGTCACCTCGACGGGCGCGGCATCCGCGACGTGCGGCAGTCCCGCAGCGAGGAGCAGCGCGGTGGCGATCCGTGGCCGGAGATGCATGGGCGGTGGACTACCACAATAGCCGATCGCGTCAACCCCGGGTGCGGCGTTCGGCCTTGACGGGAATGCGTGCCGCGGCGAAACGTTGTCGCATGGGTCTGCCGATGCACATCGCGTTCGCCGGGTTCCGGCACGGGCATATCTTCGATCTATTGGACCGGTGCCGGGCGCATTTGGGAGTCGAGGTCGTGGCGATGGGGGAGGAGCATGCCGACGCCTCGCTGATGGGATCCAGGGGGTTAAAGCCGACCCACGGGGATATCGCGGCGATGATCGAGGGTTCCGGGTGCGACGCGGTGGCGATCGGCGATTGCTATGGGAGGCGGGGGGCGATTGCGGTCCGGGCGCTGAAGGCCGGAAAGCACGTGATCGCGGACAAGCCCCTCTGCACGTCGATGGAGGAGCTGGATGCCATCCGCGATCTGGTGGCGCGGGGTGAGGCGCGGGTCGGATTGATGCTGGACCTGAGGGATTCGGGCCCGATGCGGACACTGCGGGAGGTCGTGCGATCCGGACGGATCGGGGAGCCACAGACGGTGAGTTTCGCGGGCCAGCACCCGCTGCTTTTGGGGTCGCGTCCGGGGTGGTATTTCGAGCCCGGCATGCATGGCGGGACGATCAACGATATCGCGATCCACGCGATCGACCTCACGCCATGGCTGACGGGGAAAGCCATTGAAGGGATCGTTGGGGCGCGGGCGTGGAACGCGAAGGCGGGTGACTTTCCGCACTTTCGCGACTGCGCGCAGTTCCAGCTGAGGCTGGCGGGCGGTGGCGGGGTCATTGGCGATGTCTCATATCTCGGGCCCGATGGGTGTGGATACAAGCTGGAGAACTACTGGCGGGTGACGGTGCACGGGACCCGGGGCTTTGCGGAAGCGAGCTACGGGGCAAAGGCGGTGCGCGTGGCGGACGATGCCGCCAAAGAGCCGGAGGCGCTGCCGTTGTCGGAGGGGCGCCCGGGCGGCTATCTGGAGGATTTTTTGGCGGATGTGGCGGGGTCTCCGATCGAGGGCGGGCTCACGACGGCGTCGGTGCTTGAGGCGAGCCGGTGGGCGCTGGAGGTGCAGCGCGCGGCGGATGCCTAGCCTGAATATTTCACGCGCGCGCGTGAAATATTCACATCCACGGGCTGTCGCGTCAGCCAAAATACGAGGCCGGGGAGGGCGGTTTCCGCCGACGCGCCGCGTTCGGCATCGAGGAAGGTAAAGGAGACCCTCTCGATATGGAAAGTCCCCTCAAAGGTGCGGGTGACCCAGTTGATCTGGTGGCGCCATTCGCGGGGATCCCCGGCAGGATGGCCGTGGCGGAATGCCCGAACAAACAGGAGCATCCGGGCGGAAGGAGAAGCCACCGAGCCCAGGTGCCTCGCGTAGCGGCGACGGTCGTGCGGCTTGATCTGATGGAGGCAGCCCCTGTCGACTAGGATCTCGAAACGCGTATCGGGCGGCGCGGCCGCACAGATGTCGAGGGCCAGGAACTCGGGCGGATTCGCCAAGTGGGCGTGTGCGGCGATGGCCCTGCGCACGGCGGATTCGGCGATATCGACCCCGACCGCGGGATGGCCCCTCGCGGCAAACCAAGCGGCGATCTCGCCCAAGCCGCAACCGATGTCGAGCACCGCTCCCCGTGATGGCAGCCAACCCCGGTCGCTGGCCTCCACGATCTCGGGAGCGACGCCCCGTCCGCACCACGGCGCGGAGAAATCCTTCTTTCGCCATCGGGTTTCCCATCGCCGATGCTCTCGTGCCCTGGCCCGCGACGGCATGAGATGGCGCTCGACGAGCAGCACGAGGCGGTGAAGGAGGCGCATTCGGGGGAGAACCTGTTCGCCCAGAGGGTGGGAGTCAACGGCCCATCTGGCAAGACCGCCTTCGATCTCGTGGCGCGATGCGGGCGCGCGGGCGGCTACTTCTTTTTCTGGAGCTTCGCCTTGTTGCTGGACCAGGAGAGGTTGGGCTTGGCCTCCCAGACGCGGAGGTTGCGGAACGAGGCGCCGTCGCCGGAGACCGTGAATCCGAAGTTGGCCTTGTCGGTGGCGATGAGCGGATCGCTGCCGTAGACGGCCTTCTTGTCGATCTGGGTGACCATCTCCTCGCCGAGGATCTCGATGATCACGGTTTTCCACTGGCCGGGCTTGATGGCCATTTCCACTCGTCCGAAATCGACGGCCTTGTCGGGCCCATCGTGGTCGTTGTCATCCTTGCGGCAGCCAAAACCCTTTTCGTCGATCATGGCGCGGCAGACGTGGTCCTTGGCATCGTTGACGGAAAAGGTGGTCGCCTTGCAGCCGTCGAGCCGGACCTCGTACTGGATGACGGCGTCCTTGAAGGGGAAGGGGAAGCGCGCGACCGCACCGTGCTTGTCCTCGGCGAGTTCGGTGCCCTTCATCGCGCGGTCGACGAATTCCCACTGGCCGGGCCTGAGGCGCCAGCCGGTGGCGGGCTTGCCGGGGGTCGCTTTGCCCGGCGGGGCCTGTTCCACGGCCTTCGCGAAGTCCTCGCTGAGGAGGAGCTTGCCGCAGGAGGTCATCAGCGTGGGCGGGGAGAGCTGGGCGCAGAGGAGTGCGGGGGCGAGGAGGAGGGGAAGGGCGAGGATCGATCTCATGGGGGCAGGGTAGCGGGGGGATGGTGTGGGGGGAAGGCGATATTCAAGATCCAATGGCCTGACAACCAACACTCGACAACCAACATTCGACAATCAACATTCATGTCCCGTGAAACTCCCCAGGGTGTGTCGGCATACCGGTTCTTGAATCAATTGAATCGCAGCTTTCTGCGCAATGAGCTCTTTGGTTAGGGGCGATTTGGTTTTTGGGATGGTGCGGTGATGTACTGGAGGCAGGGAAAGAGGTCGCGTAGGCGGTCTCGTTCGGCGGGTTCGATGGAGTTTTGGCCAACGCTGAGGGAAAGCAGGCCCTGAAGTGAGGAGAGGGCGTGGAGACCTTCGGGCGTGAAATCGCCCCTGAGGGTGAGGTATGTGAGGCGGTGCTGGCCGGAGAGGCAGGGGAGGTCGGCGTCGAGGAGACGCGTATCGCCCGAGACGGACAAGTATTCGATCTGGGTCAGTGTGGCGATGTGGCGCAGGCCTGGCCGGTGACGTGCAGATAGACCCTGCGCCTTGCGGGGATCTGGATCTCCCCGACAGCCGGGCCGAGACACTCCCACGCGGGATGAACGGCGTAGTCGCGAACGCTGGATGATTCGGGCTCGTCGGCGTCCGCGATCTTGAGGATCCCGATGGGATGGTCTTTGGGGAAGGAGATCGTTTCGGCGCGGCAGGGCGCGGTTGTTGCGGTCGCGAGCATCGCTGCGGCGATGGATGCGATGGGGTGATCCCAACGATGCAAAGCCAGCACGGCGGCATTTCAGCAGGATCGGGCGGGTTGGTCAAACGCGCGGTGGGGTGTATTCATTTCGGGCGGAGTCGCTTGGCGAAACCCTCGGCGCTCACGATGGCGCGACGATGCAGGCCGCGGGCGATGGGGGCGCGGTCGTCGCGGGCCTCGAGTTGGAAGAGGACGCGAGGTCCTTCGGCGCGGACGATGCGTGCGGTGCAGGTGACGTTGCCCCCGACGGGCGTGGGGGCGAGGTGCTGGAGGTCGATTGCGGTGCCGAGGGAGATCTCGCCGGGGTCGAGGAAAGGCTTTAGCGCCTCGATGGCGGCATGCTCGAGGTGCCAGATCAGCGAGGGCGTGCTGAGCGCGGCGGATGCGGGCGGTCCGAAATCGATCGCGTGGTCCGGTTCCACGGTGAAGGTGAGGTTGGCGGTGGCGCCGGCGCGAGGTTTCTGTGTCATGAGGATGTCTGCGGCCCCAGATCTTGGGACGCCGCGGGGTGGGTTCGATCGCTGCCCATGGCGGAGACGGCGGATTGGACGGATCGCGCGAGTTCCCGGGCGAAGACCTCGTTGTGGATATCATGGACATCGCCGTGTTTGGCCGACACCTCGAAGATCTCGGTTTTTCCGACCAGGAAATCCGCGATTGTCTTGTGGCGCGACGCGCGGCGTCTTTTTTCTCGGGCCCTGCTGGACAGGAGCAAGACATCGCCGTCGTATGGCGTCATCCGGTGCCGGAGCAGGGCGATCTCGAAATCCAGCCCGACGCGGATTGCGCGGCTGAGGTCTGGGCCATTTTCGGGGCCCGCCGCGATCCTTCCCAGCGACTGCATCCTCCGCAGGCGGCGGGTCCTTTGCCGCGCCTCCGCCGGTGTCAGGAGGAAGCGTCGCCGGAGCGCCGAGAGCAACCTTTTCAGCCGCTTGGGCCAGGGCAGTTCGCCGGGCGGGGTCACCGTGGGATCGATCAGCAGCAGGGGGCCCACGCGTTCGCCGGATGCGCGCAACTTCTTGGCCATTTCGATGGCGACGACGCAGCCGGCGCAGAGAGCGCCGAGGAAGTAGGGCCCGGATGGTCGGGCCCGACGCATGGCGCGGATGTAGGCGTCGGCCATCCGGCCGACAGACTGGTGTCGGACGCGGTCCTGGTGCAGGCCCGGGGCATGGAAGGCGTAGAGCGGCTGTTGGGCGCCGATGACCCGGATGAAGTGCGGGCTGACGAACGCGAGGCCCTGGCGGCCATGCATGAGAAACAGGGGGGGATGGGATCCCGTTTCCCGGAGGGAGATCAATGCCGGGTCGGGTCCGGAGGACGGCGTGGGGCCCCAGGCGGCTCGGGCGATTCCGGCCACCGTGGCATTTCGGATTAGCGCCGCCGGAGGAAATGGCGAACCCAAGATCCCCTCCAGGGCGATGAGGAGTTGAGTCGCCTTGAGCGAATCGCCGCCCGACAGGAAGAAGTCGTCGTCTCGTCCGATGGCGTCTCGATGGAGGATCTCTTTGAAGATGTTGGCGATCTGACGTTCGAGTTTTGTCTCGGGGGGAGGGGCGGGCCCGATCGCTGTCTCACGGAGGTCCGATGCGGCAAGGGCCGCGCGATCGATCTTGCCCGTGGTGGTGACCGGCAACGAATCGAGGGTGATGATGTGGGCGGGGATCATCTGGGGAGGGAGGCCCTTCCGGAGGGCGCCGCGGATCTCGTTCGGGGGGACAGCGGCGGAATCCCGGAATCGGACGTAGGCGACCAACTCGTCGGGAGCGCGCGCGTCGCGGGCGGGCCTAGACACGGCGACGGCATCGGCGATGCCGGGGATGGCGCGGAGCGCCATTTCGATTTCCGCGGTGTCGATGGTGTGGCCGCGGATCTTGATCCTAAGATCCTTCCGTCCGATGAAATACAGGCGGCCATCGTCGCCGAAGTAACCCTGGTCCCCGCTGCGGAAGATGCGCCAGCCCGGGCGCGCGGGATCCTCCGTGAACGCGCGTTCGTCGAGGTCCGGGCGGCGCCAGTACCCCGGGCTGAGGAAGCGGCTGTGGATCATCAGCTCGCCCTTGCGGGGGCGATCGGTGCCGGTGCCGCCGATGGGGTTTACGGTGACGTGGATGCCCTCGGCGGGATAACCGACGGGCATCGGGCGAGCGGGATCGAAGTCGGTCCCATCGATGCGGCATTGGGCGATGACGCTCGCCTCGGTTGCGGCCAGGTGGTTATACAGGGCGGAGTCCTCTGCAAAGTGATCCTGGTGCAGGGCGACGTCCGACGGGAAGACGGTCTCGCCGCCGAGGTCGATGGCGCGGACAGATCGCAGGCGGCGGGCCCGGGGGACGCTTTGGGTGAGGTGTCTGAAAACGGTGGGGACGCAGTGGAGGACCGTTATGGCCTGGGCGTCCAGCCAGTCGGCGAGTCCGGCGATCCCGTTTTGCCGGATGTTGAAGGGGCAGAGGGTGGCGCCTCGCAGCAGTGCGCCGAAGACGTCCATGTTCGAGGCGCTGAAGGCCGGCGAATATAGGAGTGACAGGCGATCCTCGCGCGTGATGTCCAGGTTGTCAGAATAGACGCGGACAAAGTGCAGCAGGTTCCCGTGTGTTTGGCATACGCCCTTGGGTTGGCCGGTGGAGCCGGAGGTGAAGAGGATGTAGGCGATGGCGTCTGGCATCACGGGCTGGCCGGGATTCGGTTCGTCGGGCCCTTCGCGAAGTCCGTCGATGGCGATCGCGGGTATCGTCGGGTCGAGCCAGGCCGCCGGGTCGCCCGATCGGGCCACGGCGGCGGGCTCGCAGTCCTCGATGATAGACCTGAGCCTTGCGGGAGGGGCGGCGACTTCCAGGGGAACAAACGCGTGACCAAGCTTTAGGGCGGCCAGCGAGGCGGCTATCGCGCCCGGCCCCTGATCGATGGGGAGGGCAATGCGGCCGGGACAGGGCCCGGCCGCGGCCAGCAAGGCGCGGGCGATGCGATTCGCCCATGAGTTGAGCTGCGCGTAGGTCAGTGAGCCGCCCGTGTGTCGAATGGCTGTCGCGCCGGGTTCCTTCGCGGCGACCCTCTCGAAAAGGGATGCCACGGATTCCGGAGGCGGATCCGGCGTTTCGGCCCTGTCCCGTGGCGCAACTTGCATCCGTGGTGATCTTACCGGGTGCACTCAGGCGTCGCAATGTTCGGGCACCCAGCCGTCGCCGGAGCGGATCAGCCATCTGGTGCTCCGGTCGTGTGGACTATCAGGGGAGGGGGGCCGATCCCCGCCCGTCAGATTGATCAGGACGGTCTGGTCCGGCGGGAGGCGGCCCGCGCGCGAGACCCTGACGAGACCCGCCACGGCCACGGATGCCGAGAAACACGGGCGGATGCCCTCCATGGACTCCACCATGTGGCGCGCCTCCCGAATCTCGGTTTCAGAGACCGACACGAAGTCGCCGCCGCTCTCGAGCACGATGCGCCGGACGTGCGGGAAGACTTTGGTCGGATCGCCCCGGAGGATGGATTTCGCGATGCCGGTTGGGTGCCTGACGATGTGCTCTGGCCGGATAGTTGGCGAGGCACACTCCCAGGCGCGGACCATGGGGGCGCATGTCTCCTGCTGGACGCAGAGCAGGTGGGGAGGGCGGGGAATGCGGCCCATCTCGACCATTTCGATGGAGCCCTTGTAGGTGCCGTAGACACCCATCGCGCTGGAGACCGCTTGCACATACCAGTCGATGGTTTCGGGTATCTGGTCGACAGCCTCGAGGAAGGCCAACTTCAAGCCCTCGCGCCTTCCCGGGTTGAAAAAGCCCCGCTCCGGCACGAAGCCGTGGCTCCTGGCAAAATTGCCGGCGTACTCGAAGGCCTCGACGAAAGATGCGCCCCGCATGATGTGATGGACGACGTTGTCCGTGGGGCGGCTGGCGACGCGATCCAGGAAATCCGAGGCGGTGAAGAGGTGCATCCGCATCTGTGGGAATCGGGCGATGGCGTGGATATATGCCGTGGAACTGTTGCCGGTTGACGAGGTGCAGAACACCCGGACGCCCGATTCCCAGAGGAAGGGCAAGGAGACTGACGCCATGCGGTCTTTGGTGCTCGCGGTGGGCTGCACCGTCTCATTTTTCAAATAGAGCTTGGGGATGCCGAGGCTGTCGCCGAGCCGTTGGGCGTGGACCGCGGGCGTGAAGCGGGCGTGGCACGGCAAGAGAGAGGCGTCGTGGACGGGGAGCAAGTCTCTGTAGCGCTCGTAGGGATTCTCGGAATCGCGGAGCACGGCGCGCCGCGTATCATAGTGCACCTCGACCAGGCCGCCGCAGGCATCGCACTCCGGTTGGAAGCGGCGCTCGAATCGCCTGCCGCAGGCGGCGCAGGCGACCCGCATCAACGGGTTGCCGGTGGCCAGGGCGTGCGCGATGGCATTCACTGTTGCTCCGAAAAGATTTTGGGCCCGAGGATGGCGATGTCGAGATTTTGGATCAAAACCTGTCTGGCGCGAAGGGTGCCGTATCGACGGGCGGCGATTGCCTAGTGACCATGGCGGAGACGATATCGGCCATGCCCGCGCCGACGAGGAAGCCTTTGGTGCCGGCGCCGGTGGCGAGGTAGGCGTTGTCCCATCCGGGGGCGGGGCCGACGAGTGGCAGGCCATCCGGTGTCATGGGGCGGAGGGCGGCGAGGTGCGACAGGACGGTGGCGTCGGCGATCGTGGGGACGAGTCGGGCCGCCTCGGCCAGGATCTGTCCGCGGGCCTCCTGGGTTGGGCGCGTGTCGAGACCGGTGCGTTCCTGAGTCCCTCCGAGCCAGACGCGGTTGCCGGAGATGTGGTAAATCCCGATGGCCTGTCGCGAGATGTGGTGATGGAAAGGTTCGCCCGGATGCTCTGCCAGCAGGAGCTGGCCCTTGACGGGTTCCACCGGGATGGGGAGCCCGAGCCACCGGGCCGGCCCGCTGACCCAGGCGCCCGTTGCAAACACGATCGCGTCGCACGAAATCGCCCTCTCGCCGACGAGGGCCGCTGTGATCCGGGGGCCGCGGTGCCGCACCCCGGTGACCTCGCCCGTCATAAAGGTGGCACCGAGCCGCCTCGCGGCGCGGGCGACGGCGAGGGTGTAGGCGCGGGCATCGGCCATCCCGTTTCCATCCGTCAGGAGCCCGCCCACGGCGGCGCGGCCACATCGCGGTTCGATATCGAGGAGTTCCCCGCGATCGAGCCAGCGCGCGGAGAAAGCGTCCGCGGCGTGATAGAGTTGGGCGGCCCTTAACAGGCTGTCGGCCTCGTCTGGCCCGAGCGCCAGTTCGATGCGCGAGACCCGGCGGATGGAAGCGCCCGCGCCGGCGACCGCAGAGATGGCGTCCTGGCATCGCAGGTGCAGTTGGAACGAGTGCCAGGCGAGCGCGGCCATTGGGCCTGGGATGCCGGGGCCATGCAACGGGTTGAGGCCGCCCGGATTGTTGCCCGACGCCCCGTCGCCGATCTCCGCCCGGTCGACCACGGTGGCTTCGACGCCCTCCTGCGCGAGGCGGTACGCCGTAAAGCAGGCCGTGATCCCGGCGCCGACGATGACGACCCCGCGCATGCGTCAGCGCCAGGCCGCGAGCGGATCAATCTTTGGCGCCCGCATGGAAGGCGTCGCGCCATTGGCGGGAACGAGCCAGACCGCGATGCGGGTGTCGCCAGCGGCTTTCAGTTGGACGGCGAGTTTTCGGATGCCCTTATTATCGGCCTGTTTGGCGGGTTTCGGGGAGGTGGGCAGCGGGCCGGCGTCCATGGCAGAAAATTTCGCGGTGGGGGGTGAGAGGAGGTAGGCCTGGAGTTCCTTGCCCTTGAGCGAGAGGCGCGCGCCGCGTCCGTCTTGCGATATCTGGATCGTGGCCGGTGTGTGCATGAACCACCATGCGTCGGTGCCGGGGTTGGCGCCGCGGATCTCGTCTTGGATCAGGACCGTCTTGCGATCGAGCAGGGCGATGCCGCGGCGTACCTCATTCGCGCGCTTGGGGTAGGCGGCGGATAGGTCCATGACGCCGAAAGCGCGCTCGGGTTTCGATTGGAAGGCGGTGATTTTGGCCTCGGCCTTGGGGTCTTGGTCTGGTGTGGCGTCGGGTCGGATGACGAGGGTGTTGTGCCCTTCGGCGCGCATCCGGTAATAGTCCCAGCGCTGTTTGCCGAAGTAGCCGGGGAGATTGTAGTTGTCTGCGCCGATGTCGACGGCCCAGCGCTGGCCGAGGGCCTCCATGACGAAGACCCCGAGGTCGAGGTTGCTGTGATTGGCCTTGTTGTCGCCGGCCTTGAACGCGACCCAGGTGGCATCTTTGTCGCCCCAGGCGCCGCGGAGCGAGGCGACCTCGGTGACGCGGAAGTGGCGGTCGAGCGGTGCGGCACCCGCGCCGCCCTCGGAGCCGGGGCGATAGTATACGATGTCGAAGGCGTCGGGGCGGGCGTTGCGGATCTGGAACGCGGCGAACTCGGGGCGCTTGAAGCGGGAGGCCATCCAGAAGAGCTGAGGGCCGCGGATGGTGCCCTCGTGCGAGTCCGCATAGCTGAAGGAGCGTCCCGTGGGGCCGGACATGTGGATAGGGAAAGTGCCGGCCTCGGAGAAGCCGGGCATGTTTGACAGCCCGAAGTCAGAGCCCAGGGCGGTCTCCAGCGCGCGGAGGTAGGCGACGTTGTACTGGGTGGCGTAGCCCCAGTAGCCGGGGCCCTCGTTCCACGCGCCGTCAGGGGCGAAGTGCACCATGGCGAGCTGTATGGACTGGAGGCCCGCGGCGAGGATGTCGGCCGCGATCTTGGGCTGCTCGTCGGCGATGGCGAGGGCGCCGATGCCGATGCCGCCGTTGCAGACCTGATTCCAGTTGTGCTCGGCCTTGGCCCACCATCCGGAGCGCGTTTTGCCGGAATAGACATCGAGCGCCGGGGTGAGGCCGTGGCGGATGATCGCCTCGCGGATCGTGGCCCGGCGATCGGGCGTCCAGTAGGAGAACAGCCAATCGTAGCCGAGGGCGAAGGCGGCGGTCATCTCGGCGACGTCGAGAAAGTGCTTCGGGTTCCAGTCCTTGAATTTTGCCGCGGTCTCCAATTCCACCCAGGCGCGCTCGGCATATTTCCGGTCGCCGGTGAGGCGGAAGGCGAGACCAAGGGTGGAGACGCGGTCGAGGACGCGGCGGCTCGTGGCCAGCAGGCGGAGGCCGTCGGGGATCTCGTATTTCGACGGGGCTTCGCCGAGCATCTTGGATGCGGAGCGGAGGAGGTCGGCGTGCCATTCCTTGAGGTGGGGATCGACGGCGACGTCTTTCTTGATGCGGGCGAAATCGGGTTCGGTGAGCAGGAGGCGTGGGTGGGAGCGGCGGAGGGTGGAGAGGACCGAGGAGGCGGGCGGGGTCTTGATGGCGGGCTTGGTTACCGCGACCGCCGGGGGAGGGATGGCCAAGGCAAAAAGGGTGGCAACGGCGAGGTTTTTCATGCGCGGGGAGAGGATAGGGTGCGCGGGGTGCCGGGCACAAGGGTGTGTTCTTTGGGGAGTTCTCCCGCGGCGAATCGGGACCAGCAACGTTCATAGCCAATCACGCAATCCCCCGCCCGAGTTGGGCGGGCAGGTCGTCTGCCGCTTTTTGCTGACCTGAAACTTCCCCCCGGTGGCCTCTGCAGAGACGCCCTACAAATCTTGTAGGCCGCCTGTGCCAGGCGGCAGCGGGAATGAAGTTTCCACATGAATGATG
>CAZYWZ010000052.1:0-45757 GCA_964651705.1 uncultured Verrucomicrobiales bacterium | reverse complement strand
ACCTCGACGACGAAACCGGCCTCTACTACTGCAACGCCCGCTACTACGACCCGGAGATCGGGAGGTTCGTCCAACCCGATTCCATCGTCCCGGACCCCGCCGACTCCCAGGCCTACAACCGCTACAGCTACGTCCGCAACAGCCCCCTGGTCTACACCGACCCCAGCGGCCACTTCTGGCAGATCGTCGGCATCATCGCGCTCTTCGCCGCAAGCGGGGCCGCCCTCGGCGCCATGGAGGCCGCCAACAACGGCGGCGACGTCGGGAAGGGAGCCCTCACCGGCGCGGCGATGGGCGCCGCCGCGGGCGCGGGGTACTCGCTGGGCCTTCCGGTCGCCTTCGGGTTCGGCGGCGGGCAGATCGAGGTCGGCGTCATCGGCTCGTGGGGTGGGGGCTCCTCACCCCACGGCGGGGACTCCGGCTCTGGGGTGGTCGTCACCCGGGGCGGCGGCAACGGTTCGGCAGGGGGAGGCGGCGGCTTCGGCGAAGGCGTGGGCTACGACGGCACCTTCACCATCGCGGCGGAGCTCTCCTCCCTGCAACTGAGCGGCCCGGCGCCCCGGGCGCTATCCCCCTCCACCGGGGTCTTTAACTTCGAGGCGCGGGACTGGATGTCTGTCAGCAACGCCATCGGCGAGGTCATCTCCTACGCGCCGGGCGGCTGGGGCCTCTTGGGCAGCGGCATCCAGGCCGGCGTCGCCATCGCGCGCCATGACCGCGCCGCGCTGACCGGCATCGCCGCAGGCGCCTCATTAGGCCTTGTCGGCGGCAAGCTGGCTGGCAGGATTCTCAGAGGTGCCGCAAGGGCAGTGCCGCAGATCAAAACGGTGCTCGGCAGCGGTCAAGACGTCGCTCCATATCTTGGGAAGCCTGGCTACAATGTGCTGCAAATGGACCGTAGCTTGCCTCTCGCAACACGGAAGGAACTTAACGTTCGGTGGATGGACGATGCCATTGATCGCGGTGACGAAATCATACTGAAAACCGATCCGATCAAGTGGGACCGCTTCATGCGAGAAATCGGGAAGGAATCGTTTTACAACGAAGTCGAGCTACCCCGGCTACTCCAGAGAGGTGTAATAGATGACGTCATCCTTGACTACTAAAAAGCATATGATCCCAACCGAAAAACAGATATGGTTTGTCCATTTAAGCTACGAACCTCCGTTGCCGTTGAAGGTAGAAATACTTCCTAATCATTCTGCCAGAGTCATTGGGGGAAAATCCGGGTCTCATTTGACAGGGCACGGAGAAAGCTACTGGGACAAAATCGTCGAAGTTATCCATCTAGGTTTTGTTCCCGTTCCTGTTGCCAAAGACTTGGGGAATATCCCGTTGGATTGGGCTGCCCCAGATGAGGAGCAACTCGACAACCAAATCAAAGGAGGTTTTTATTCGCTGAAGCGCTGATGCCTTGCCCCAAAGAGTGGAACAGAGGTTGTCCAACGGGCAATGTCGCGCGCGGAACTCGATTATCTTCGGGCGAATGGAACAATTAGATTCGGAAAACCTGGAACCGAACTTGACCCACACTTCGTCAGCGATGCGGTCAACTCGGATTTGACGCGCGCTCGTCTTCGTCTGGCTCTACCGCAGGCCAAAGATGTGCGGGTGACCTTGGAGGTCGAGACTGGCGTTTTCTCGCCATCGCGAACTGTACGGCCTCTCGATCTTGGAAACGGCAGGATATTGCCCGGCGGCGGAACCGAGAGAACGGTAGTGTCCAGAATCTTTCGCAGAGAGAACTGCGACAGGGGTGGTGAGAGCCAGAGTTTTAGGTGTCGATGAATTCTGACGAATCTCCAGTCAAGCCAGGTGTTCGACTCGAAATCGGAGTCAGCGAACCTCCCGACTTCTTTTTGGAGGCTGGAGACGGTCCCTATTTGGGAACCGTGACCACGATGAGTCCTGGAGAACTCGCAATTCATTTTGAAGAACCCCTGGATTACCGCGGCTCGCAAATCGAATCATGCATCGCCAAACCGAGATACGAGGGAGAGTCGTTTTCGAACTGGGATGGCACCACGCCTCGAATCGTGAATCTCGTTGTGAACGCACCTACGATCACCCATTTGATCGGAGGAATTAGGCGGCGATGTTGTTCCTCGCGCGCCGCAACGTGAAGTGATGCGACGTCCCGAAAGCAAAGGGGTCAGTGTTACCGACTTTCGGGTCGAGAGGGGTCAGTCCTTCCCAATTGACAAATGGAATCCCGCAAGGCTCTGGACAGCTTTGACGAGCGGATCGCACGCACCATCATGTCAACTGTCAAGGGCTGACCCCGCTTCTCCTGCCCCCGCTTCTCCTGATGGCTGCCGAATTTGATGAGCTTCCCGGTTGGCGCTTTGAGACAGATGAAGTCTCTGCCTGCGTTTACAAAGTTACTGGAGTAGATCGCCAGGGCCGGAATGTTGAAGCAACGGGAACTGATCCTGACGCCTTGCTCGAAGAGTGCCGGCGAAGTGCCTTGGACATGTTGGAACGCGAACGGGAACCATGAGGGTCTTTTGTATCCGTCTGAGTAAGCCCATGTGACCGCCTGCGGGCGGCTCGCTGAATTTCTTTGGGTCCATGAGCGGGGTCAGCCCTTGACAATTGACAAATGGAATCCTGCAAGGCTCTGGACAGCTTTGACAAGCGGATCGCACGCACCATCATGTCAACTGTCAAGGGCTGACCCCGCTTCTCTCCTGACCCCGCTTCTCTCCTATGCCATCGCGCTGCTGTTGCGGCGCAGGGATCAGGCGGTCGACGATCCCACCCGCGAGATCCTGCTGATGCCGGATGACGTTGAGGAGGCGCGGCGAATTGTCGCCGGGGGCGGGTTCGTGCCAGAAAGGGCGGTCGCGGGCGATGCGAACGCGGCTGTCCGTGCCGATGCGTCGACTTCGCGCGCATCCGAGGCGGGTCAACCGAAGGCGCCCGAGGTGGCTCACGAAAGGGAACGGGAAGAGACCGCCCGCGGGGTTCGAGGGATGGTTGTGGGCGGGATTCTCGCGCTTCTGGCCGTTGGCTTGGCGATCTGGATCTGCCTCCTACGTCGTCGGAGCGGCGGAGGCGGCGACCGGTGACCACAAGTCCTTCGATCATCGGTGGTGGGCAGCGGAGACCTAAAGAAAAGCCCCCGCGCCCCCGGGGCGCAAAGGCTCTCCTCCTCTCACGACAGCCCGACGACCGCGTCGAACAAACCATGCAAGGCTTGCCCTCGGCGCAGGGAGGTGTGGGGGTTGGTCTCGCGGTAGACGCTGGTGAACGCGTTGAACAGTGACCACGCGTTGCGGGGCCGGAAGGCCTCGTGCTCCGGCGTCCGCCACTCCTTCAGCACGTCCGGTATCTGCGAGGCGGTAATGGCGTTGCAGTCGGCGGCCCGCACCACGATGTCGTGGGCGAGCCAGTCCGGCACGCGCGCCTCGCGGTACGCGGCCACCCGGGCATCCAGCGACCGGAACCGGTCGCCGAGCTGCCCGACGGCGCGGGCCACGAGGTGGCGCGTCGTCCCGCCGGGCACAGGGCACCCGGTGGACGGCGCGGGCAGCGTGGTTCGCTACAACGCGCCCGGAGCCGCCAGCACCGAAATAGTCGAGGCGGAATGCCAGGGCGTGAGGCATCGGATAGTCCTCACGGTCATCGAACCCGAGTTTTCCGCGCCCGACCTTAAGGTGGCGAGAGGAAGCGGCCCACCCCCGGAGAATAATCCAGTGGTCGCAGAACTCCTTTGGATGCCATATTATGGACCATCGAGCGTGAACTTCTATCGGGCCAAAACGTGCGAGAGCGGCGCGCCCAGCGAGGGGGCCACCGGCTATTTTGTCACTCACCCCGTGAACCCCCATCCGCCGAACTCTTGTCGCCTCGAGGAGACGGTCGTTCCCGGAAAGGGTAATCCGCAGTACGGTCAGGGCGACTGGCTGGGGGATCGTGGAGGCATGGGAGTGATCGTCAAACTCGTGGGACCGGATCGGGGGCGCACTGACTGGGGCAGGCGGGCGCTGGTCGGATTTTTCCTGTTGGGTGGCCCATCCATGGCAGCTGTGGCGACGGAGGAGACTCCGGAGGCGAAAGTGGGTTGGGTTGAGAAAGAGGTGGCGGCAGCCATCGAGGAGTTCCGTCGCACCGATGACCCAACCGTGCTGGAGGATCGGGGGGACGCGGCGATAATGCGCGGCGCAGACAACCGGGTGGTACGATCGCCGTCGGCGCGTGCTCGGTTGTGGAATAGCGCGATCGCGCTGTGGCTCGAGGCGTGGCAGGCAAGGCCATACAAGGATGTCGTCCGGGACGACGAAAAATCGGAGGATCTCAAGGAATTCTTTGCTGACAGTTCGCCCGAAGGTCCAGAGAAGTGGGCTAGGCGGGAAGCGCTCAGGGCAAAGGCTATCCGGGATGGACAGTTGCGCAGGGTTTGCGGCCTGATCCAGTCGGAACTCGGAAGTCAGTACGGTGTGCTATATGGTTTCGATGGCGGGTCGCATGCCAAGGAGTTCATGGGCGAACTGGAGCGACTCTGGGCGGGGCGTCCATGGTTCGCGGTCTTTTCGACAAACGTCGTCAAGGATGTCGAACTGAAATTCGGAAGCGAGCGCCCGGCGGGACCTGCGGCGGGGAAAGAGAAGTAGCGCCATTCGGGTCAGCCCTTGACAATTGACAAATGGAATCCTGCAAGGCTCTGGACAGCTTTGACGAGCGGATCGCACGCACCATCATGTCAACTGTCAAGGGCTGACCCCGCTTCTCCTGACTAGACAGTTTGTGATTCCAAACGGGCCGATTCCAGCCGGTTCAACCATCAGAACAGTGCCATGAAATTGATCGCTTCTAGCGAAATAGAAATCACCGGCAAATGGCTGATCTCCGAAGGACGCGCCGCGGCAGACGAAGCGTGCCAGAGAATCCTTGATTTGACGCAAAACCACTTGGCCGAGCTTGGGTGTGATTCGAGTGGTTGGGATGCGCTTTATCGCGACCCAAGTGACGGGCGATTTTGGGAATTGATTTATCCTCAAGGTGAATTGCATGGGGGTGGCCCCCCTCAACTGCGTTGCCTTTCAGCCGACGAAGCAAAACGCAAATATGGGAATATCGTGGCTGTATCCTGAACCCATTGAGTGTGACGCTTGAGACAGTGGAGCGCGATGCGATGACCCTGCATCCCGAGGAGAGGGCGCGACTGGCGGACGGGCTCTTGGGGCGCCCGCCGAAGTGAGGTCGTAGGATTTTGAGGGGTTTGCCGGGCTGAGGTTGTATTTTGGAGGGGATTGGCCGGCTTCGGGCGGGAGTTTGCCGAATTGATGCCGTATGGCTAGCGGTCCTTGACGGTGAGGTCGCCGAAGTTCTCACCGGATCAGGCTGGAAAATCGCCGCCCATGGACTAGCTTGATTTTTTGCGGGGACCAACGTGGGCAGGCCCGCGACACGCATGGATACGAGCGACACCAGTTTTGCTGACCCCGCGCTGTTCCTGAACCGCGAGCTGAGCTGGCTCGAGTTCAACTGCCGGGTGCTCGAGGAGGCCGAGGACCCCGAGCAGCCGCTTCTGGAGCGCGTGCGGTTCCTGAGCATTTTCAGCTCGAACCTGGACGAGTTTTTCGAGATCCGGATCGCGGGCATCAAGCAGCAGATCGAGCAGGGCTCGGTGGACGCGGAGACCGACGGGATGCGCCCGGCGGCGGTGTTCGACGCGCTCCAGCGCCGCATACACGTCCTCGTCGACCGGCAGTACGCGCTCTGGAACGGCGAGATCAAGGAGGCCCTGGCGGCCCAGGGCGTCCGGATCTTCGAGCCGACGGAGGTCGGCCCGGAAGATCAGGCCTGGCTCGACGCATTGTTCCGGAAGAGCATCTTCCCGGTTCTGACCCCGCTGGCGGTGGACGCCAGTCACCCGTTCCCCCAACTGCTCAACAAGAGCGCGAACCTCCTATTCCTGCTGCGCCGCCCCGGGCACTCCCAGATCACCCACGGCATCGTCCAACTGCCGCGCCTCTTCGACCGGCTGCTCCGCATCGATCCGGCGGGGGACCGATCCCGCCACCACTTCGTCCTCCTCCGCTCGCTGATCCGCCGGCACGCGGCAGCATTGTTCCCGGGCTGCGAGATCCTCGGTTCCTACGCGCTTCGCGTGACCCGCAACAGCGACCTCTACTTCGACGACGAGGAGGCCGAGAACCTGCTGCGGACCATCGAGCACGAATTGCGCAAGCGGAGCCAGGGCAAGGCCGTCCGGCTCGAGGTCGAGGCCGGCTGCCCGCCCGAGGTGGAGAGGATGCTGCTCGACACCTTCGGGCTGGAGGAGAGAGACCTCTATCGCCTCCAAGGCCCGATGACCCTCACCGACCTGCTGGCCCTCTACGCGATCGACGCGCCGCAATTCAAAGACAGGCCTTTCTACCCCGCGCCGGATCTCGCCCTGCCTCCGGAGTCAGACGCGTTTGGGGTGATGCGGCGCCAGGACGTCCTGCTCCACCATCCCTACGAGGATTTCGAGTGCATCGTCGACTGGGTGAAAAGCGCCGCCTCCGACCCCGAGGTCCTGGCCATCAAGATGACCCTGTACCGGACCAGCGGCGACTCGCCCATCATCGCCGCGCTCGGCGAGGCCGCGCAGAACGGCAAGCACGTCACGGCCCTTGTCGAGCTGCGCGCGCGCTTCGACGAGGCCAACAACATCCAATGGGCGCGGCGCCTGGAGGATGCCGGCGTCCATGTCGTCTATGGCGTCGTGGGCCTCAAGGTCCACGCCAAGATGCTCCTGATCGTGCGCCGCGACGAGGACCGCATCCGCTCCTATGTCCACCTCGGCACCGGCAACTACCACCCGAAGACGGCGCGGCTCTACACCGATTTCGGGCTCCTCACGACGAAAGAGGAGATCACCGACGAGGTCGTCAAGCTGTTCAACGCGCTGACGGGCCTGGGCGAATACCCGGGCTTCCGGAAGTTGCTGGTGGCGCCCCAGGAACTCCGCGACCGGCTCCTGGGCCTCATCGCCAGGGAGCGGGACAACGCGCTGGCGGGAAGGGCCTCCGGGATCATCATCAAGATCAATTCGCTGGTGGACGCGGCGATCATCCGGGCGCTCTACGGGGCCTCCTGCGCCGGGGTGCGGATCGAGCTGATCGTCCGGGGCATCTGTTGCCTGAGGCCGGGGGTTCCCGGCGCGAGCGCGAACATCCGGGTGACCAGCATCGTCGGGCGCTTCCTGGAACACAGCCGCATCTTCTGTTTTACCAACGGCGGGGCGCCCGAGGTGTACATGGGCAGCGCCGACCTGATGCCGCGGAATCTCTATCGGCGGGTCGAGGTCGTGTTCCCGATCGAGGATCCCGCCCTGCGCAAGCACGTGGTCGAGGAAATCCTCCCGGTCTATCTGGCCGACCGCGTCAAGGCCCGGGAACTCGGCCCCGATGGGGCCTATCGTCGGCTCCACCCCGGACCGGGCCAGGAACCCAGCCAGGCGCAGTTGACCTTCCGCCGCGTGTCGCGGCAACAGTTCGCCCTGTGGCGCGCGTCGCGAGACCGCCCCTCGCGAGACGTCCATCGCTTCACCCCCCTCCCCTCGCCACCGCCCATGCCCAGGGGCGACGTGCTCTGATCCTATGGGCAAGACGGCGCGCTGGATCCTGATCGGGCTCGTCGGCCTGCTGGCCGCGCTGGCAGCCGCCGTCGTCGCCACCCATGTGGCGGTCAATCGCTGGCTGGCCAGCGAGGAGTTCCGGGCCCTGGTCTCGCGGCAGGTGTCGGGCGCGCTGGGGGTGGATGGACAATTCCTTCCGCCCCGCTGGTCGCAGGCCACCGTGTATTCGGAATGTTTCTACGGCCGTGGCGCCGAAGGCGGCGGGCTCGCGTCCGTGCGCGCGGACCAGATCCGCGCACAGCTCGACCCGCGGGGCATCTTCGAGGGCGTCTGGCGCCTAGATTCCCTCACGGTCGGCCGACTGCGGATCGATGTCGGTGAAACGAGATCGCCAGCCGCCGAAGCCGCCGCGCCTGGTAAAACGATGGCGGACACCCCCGAGACGGGAGTCCCGCGACACGTCGATGCCACCGCGACCACCGATGCCACCGCGCCCCGGGCCGAAAGAGCGCGCGGCGGATGGAAATTTTCGTTCCCCTGGCTGCCGAAACGATTCGAGATGCGCCGCGTCCTGGCGGAGGACTTCGAGCTGCGATGGCCCGCGGGGGGCGGCAAGCAGGGCTCCATCAGCGGCACGGCCATCGAGACACGGCCCGCGGGAGGCGCGTGGGAATTCCATGGCAAGGGCGGCGTCCTGCGCCACCCCGGCGCGCCCGACATGGCCATCGGCGAGTTCCGCGCGCGGCTCGACTGGCCCGCCCTCTACGTGACCTCCGCGGACCTCCGGCCCCGAGACCGCGGCCAAGGCTCCGTTTCCCTCAGCGGGGAGGCCGTATTCTCGGGCCGGAACCCTGTCGATCTCGACGTCCGCGCCGATGGCCTCCCCATCGACGAATTCCTCGAGCGCGATTGGCGCGCGCGCCTCGACGGGCGCCTCAACGGGCGGGCGCGCTTCCGCGGCCCCACGAAGGGTCCGGGTGGCCTGACCGCCGAGGGCGCGATCCAGATCACCGAGGGCAAGGTCGAGGCTCTGCCGGTGCTAAATGAGATCGCCACGCTCACCCAGACCAAAGAGTTTCGCAGCTTCAAATTGGATAGGGCGACATCCCGCGTGACATGGGATGGCTCCCGATTGACCCTCCACGATCTCTGGATCGAATCGCACGGCCTCCTCAGGATCCAAGGGACCGCGACCGACCTCCGCGGCCAACTCGATGGCCTCCTCGAGGTCGGCACAACCGAGGCCCGCCTCCGCCTGATCCCCGGGGCGCGACGGCACGTCTTCACCCGCGAGGCCGATGGCTATGTCTGGGCAAACCCGGCCGTCCGCCTCTCTGGCACCCGAGAAAAACCCTCCGAGGACCTCACGCGGCGCCTCGCCTCCGGCGCCGTCCGCGAGGTCGAGGACAACGTCGGCGGCGCCGTCCGCACCCTCATCGACGTCATCGATTCGCTGCTGAGATGATGCCCGCCACGCGCCGGGCCCCCGCGCGGCGGCCATGACAATGGATCCCCGCGCGTCTCCTAGCTTGATGTCTTGACATCATCTTTTTGTGGCTTATGATGCCAACCGGATGAGGACTACGCTGACGATCGACCCGGACGTGGCGGAGTTGCTGCGCAAGGAAACGCGGCAGCGCAAGGCCAGCCTCAAACGGGTGGTCAACGAGCGGTTGCGCGTGGGTTTCGGACTGAGGCCGCGGGCGAAGCGGGCAAAATTCCGGGTGGAACCGCACGATTCGGGGTTTGCCGCCGGGGTGGATCCCGCGAGGCTCAACCAGTTGGCGGACGAACTGGAGGCCGAGGAATCGGTCCGCAAGGCCCGCGCACGCCGATCGTGATCATTCCCGACATCAACCTGTTGCTCTACGCCCACAACCGCGCGACCCCGCATCACGAGGCGGCGCGGGAGTGGTGGGAAGGGCTGCTCAATGGCGACGACACCGTGGGCTTGCCGTGGCTGGTTTGCGGGGGATTCATCCGTCTGGCAACCCATCCGCGGGTGCTGGAGAGGCCGATGCCGGTTGCGACGGCGGTCGGCCACGTGCGCCGCTGGCTGGAACAGCCCATCGTCATGATCCCGGAGCCGGGCAACCGATTCCCGGGCATCTTCCTCGGCTACCTCGAGCGGCTTGGCACGGCGGGAAATCTGACGACGGACGCCCACCTCGCCGCCCTCGTGGTCGAGCACCAGGCCGAACTCCACAGCAACGACGGCGATTTCGCGCGGTTCATCGGGCTGCGCTGGAGCAACCCGCTGCGCGCCGGATAGGTCATCGCCCCTTCTTGGCAATCAACTTGAGGGCGGCCCGTCCCAACGGCACGACCAGCATCACGCACAGCGCGGCCGCCGACAGGTGGTGCCACGGCGTCAGCGACGCGCCGTGGGCGTGGACGGTCGCGACCACCGTCGGCGCGAATGGCAGTGCGTCGACCACGAACCCCATCGCCCAGGCCGAGAGCACGAGGCTCGCCACGTACGCGGCGGCCCCGCGCGCGCCGATCATCTTGGCCGAGGTCGCGATCGTGGCGAGATTGGTCGCTGGGCCGGTGATCAAGAATACCAGCGCCGCGCCGGGCGAAAAACCCGAGGCGATCATCGCGGCGGCCATCGGGATCGACCCGGTGGAGCACACGTAAAGGGGCAAACCGATGGCCATCGCCAGGCCATACGCCACGTACCACGGTGGCGCGATGCTCGAAAGAACATCGGGGGGCACCATCGCCGCCAGCAGGCCCCCGATGAACAACCCCACGACCAGGTGCACCCCGACGTCCTTGGGCAGATCCACAAAACCGAAACGCAGCGCCCGCCATACCGCCGGACCCGTGGCTTCGGCGCGCGCCCCGTCCCCGGTGCCGCCCCCATTCCCGCCATGGCAACAGCCGCATCCCCCCGCCTCGCGCCGGACCGAATCGCCCGCGCCTCCCCCGGCCCACCGCACCGCGACACCCGCCGCCATCCCGCTCACGAATGCCGCCAAAACGCGAAATGCCGCGAACCACGGCCCCATCAGCGCGTGCGTCGCCAGTATGCTGTCGGCCCCCGTCTGCGGCGTCGCCGCCAGAAACGCGGCCGCGGGCCCCGGCGCCACGCCCCCGCGCCGCAGCGCCGCGGTCACCGGAATCACGCTGCAAGAACACAGCGGCAGCGGGATCCCCACCAGCACCGCCTTCAGCGACGCCAGCCAGCCCTCGCCGCCCACCACCCGCCCCACCAGCCCCGCCGTCAGCACCAGCGAGAGCGCACCGGCCACCCCAAAACCCACCAGAAGATACGGCGCCATCTGCGCGGCCAATCGCCACGTCTCCCATAATACCGTCACCGGTGAGGGCATCCGCAAAAGATCGCCCCGCGCCCTACCTTGTCCAGCCCCAGGCACTCGAATCCCCCGGACCCCGTCCCGCAGACGCCCCCGCCAATAACCCCATTCCATTCCCGGCGGTTTCTGCTATGGCTTCCCCCCCAGAGTTCCGCCGCCCACACAGGAGATGCCATGAAGAAAATCGAAGCCATCATCAAGCCCTTCAAACTCGAGGAGGTGAAAGAAGCCCTGACCGCCGTCGGCATCGAGGGCCTCACCGTCGTCGAGGTCCGCGGCTTCGGACGCCAGAAAGGCCACACCGAAATCTATCGCGGCAGCGAATACACCGTCGATTTCGTCCCCAAACTCAAACTCGAGATCGTCCTCCGCGACGACCAGGTCGAGGCCGCCACCACCGCCATCCTCAACAGCGCCAAGACCGGCAAGATTGGCGACGGCAAGGTCTTCCTCATCGACCTCGACGAGGCCATCCGCATCCGCACCGGCGAAACCGGCGAAAAAGCCGTCTGACTCCTTTTGCACACGCCCGCCTGATCAATTCTGCGCATCAGCCCCGCCCGCCTCGGATTCGCCTCCCCGATTATTTTGTAAGTCGCTATCGACGAGCATAATAAGCCAAATCCAAACATTGGCACGCATCTTGTTATCAGAGCGTGTCCGTTCGGTATCGGTTGTCACGAGATCGGGCGGACTCAAATTTTAGGACACCGCGACACGAGAGCAGGAGGCCGAAGTGAAGAAGATCGAGGCGATCATCAAGCCCTTCAAACTGGAGGAAGTGAAGGAGGCATTGACCGGCATCGGGGTGGAGGGCCTGACTGTCACGGAGGTCAAGGGCTTTGGCCGCCAGAAGGGCCACACCGAGATCTACCGCGGCAGCGAATACACCGTGGACTTCGTGCCGAAACTCAAGGTCGAGGTGGCGGTCGCCGACGAGCTCTGCGAGAAGGCCGTGGAGGCCATCCTCAGGCACGCCCAGACCGGAAAGATCGGCGACGGCAAGATTTTCGTGCAGGGTCTTGCGGAGGCGGTCCGGATCCGGACCGGCGAGAAAGGGGACAAGGCGCTGTAGCGATCTTCCCGCGGCGGGAGCCGAGGAAATCGATGGTCGGCGGCGGGCGGTGTTGCGCCGCGCGCGGGCCAGTGGGTCACGCAACACAGAAACGGAGAGAGAAATGGAAGCAAAGCACCTAGAAGCAAAATCCGGCAAGGAGGTCCTCGACTTCGCCAAGAAGAATGGCGTCAAGCTCGTGGACTACAAGTTCTGCGACATCCCCGGCACGTGGCAGCACTTCACGACAACCATCGGGGAACTCGAGGAGGCGACGTTCCAGGAGGGCCTGGGTTTCGACGGCTCGTCGATCCGCGGCTGGAAGGCGATCCACGCCTCGGACATGCTGGTGATGCCCGATCCGACGACGGCGTTCATCGACCCGTTCTGCGCGGAGCCGACGCTCAGCCTGACGTGCGCGATCAAGGATCCGGTGACGGGCGAGACCTACGAGCGCGATCCCCGCAGCGTGGCGCTGCGTGCCGAGGCCTACCTGAAGAGCACCGGGATCGGCGACACCGCGTATTTCGGCCCGGAGGCGGAGTTCTTCGTGTTCGATGACGTGAGGTACAGCAGCGGCTCCAACGGCAGCATGTATTCGGTGGATTCCGTCGAGGGCATCTGGAACACGGGCCGCGAGGAGGGCCCGAATCTCGGCTACAAGATCCGCCACAAGGAGGGGTACCTCCCGGTCCCCCCCGCGGACACCCAGCAGGACCTGCGCGACCAGATGGTCCTCACGATGGAGGCCCTCGGCATCAAGATCGAGCGGCAGCACCACGAGGTCGCCACGGCCGGCCAGGCGGAGATCGACATCCGTTTCGACTCCCTGGTCCGCACGGGTGACAAGATGTGCCTCTACAAGTACGTCGTGAAGAACATCGCCAGGAAATTCGGCAAGACCGCGACCTTCATGCCCAAGCCCCTCTTCGGGGACAACGGCTCCGGCATGCACACCCACCAGTCGATCTGGAAGGGCGGCCAGCCGGTCTTCGCGGGCAAAGGCTACGCCAACCTGAGCGAGACGGCCCTGTACTACATCGGCGGCATCATCAAGCACGCCAAGGCGCTGACGGCCATCTGCAACCCGACGACCAACAGCTACAAGCGGCTCACCCCAGGGTTCGAGGCGCCGGTCAACTTCGCCTATTCGGCGCGGAACCGCAGCGCGGCCATCCGGATCCCGACGTACTCGTCCAGCCCGAAGGCGATCCGCGTCGAGTTCCGGACCCCGGACCCGGCGGCCAACCCGTACCTCGCCTGCGCGGCCATGCTCATGGCCGGCCTGGACGGGGTGCAGAACAAGATCCATCCGGGCGACCCGCTCGACAAGAACCTCTACGAGCTGGCCCCGGAGGAACTCGCCAAGGTGCCGAGCGCGCCCGACTCGCTTCAGGGCGCGGCGCAGGCCCTCGAGGCGGACCACGAGTTCCTGCTGAAGGGCGACGTGTTCAGCAAGGACCTCATCGACACCATCCTGTCGATGCGCTACGCGGATTACGACGCGCTGCGCGTGCGCCCGCACCCGCACGAGTTCTTCCTGTACTTCGACGTTTGATCGAAACGGCAGTCTCGGATCGGGAGGGCCGGCCGCAAGGCCGGCCCTTCTTTTTTTGTCAGGTCCGACGGCCTGCCATGGCGGCGCACCGCCGGGGCGGAAAATGGTAGGCTGCGCCTCGGCGCACGCCGCCGAATCGAACGTCCGCGTGCGCCAAGGCGCAGCCTACATCGCGACCCAATTTTCGAGTCAGCGCCCCGGTATCGGCGAGGGCTTCACGGCACCGGGTGGGGCGACGAGTCCACCCGGCGGTGGCGCGAGGCGGGCGGCATTGAATACCGTGTACGAACGGCCCGACGCATCGCGCGCGGTCCCGATGCCGACGTGGGTGACATCGGGATCGAGCACGTTCTTGCGGTGCGGCGGGCTGGCCAACCAGCGGGCCATCACTTCGACGGCATCGAACGGCCCGGAAGAGAAATGGAGGTTTTCGGTGAGCGCCCACCAGCCCCGCTCGCCCATGAGCCTCCTGAGATCATTCCGGTGGACAAGCTTGCCTCTCCCGGCAAGATGGCGCGCCCAGTCACCGGCCAGTTGCTCGAGTTCGGGCGCGATAGACAGCCCCGGGAGTCCCGCGCGGGCCCGCTCGATCGCCACGGCCTGATACAGCGCGCCCAACGACGACCCAGGGCCCGAGGCCCCCTCCTGCGGAATCCCCGCGGACGGCGGCAACCACAGGACCAGCGCCAACAACGCGCCCGACGGCGCCCAACGGATCGTCACCCCATCAGCCTGTCCGCAGGCCGCCGTCGGCGCAAGCCGCCCCATCCCCCCAAATTTCACGCGCCGGCATGAATTTCTGGCCTCGGGAACCAAAAACCCGGCTATATTTCTGGACCATGGAACTGGGCCGACACATCGAGGCCGCGAGAGGCTTCTTGGCGCTCGACATGCCAGACGACGCCCTCGAGGAACTCGCGTCCGCGGGTCCCCTCCACGCGAACGACCCGGACGTCCTGGAACTCAGAGCGTCGATCTTCATGCGGAAGAAGGACTGGGCCTCGGCGCTGAAGATCTTGGACTTCCTCTGTCGCGCCCTCCCCTTCTCCGGGGAGAATTTCATGCACGCGGCTTTCTGCCTCCACGAACTCGGGCGCACCCGCGACGCCAAAGATCGGTTGCTCGGCGCGCCCAAGAGCCTGCGCAAGCGCGCCCTGTTCCATTACAACCTCGCCTGCTACGAGGCACAGCTGGGCGCCCTGGACTCCGCCAGGCTCGCGCTGGACCGGGCACTCACCCTGGACGACTCCTTCCATGACATCGCGCGTGAGGATCCCGACCTCGCCCCGCTGCACTTGCCGCCCAGAATGGCCGGCGACCCATCGCCATGAATCGCCTCCGCCGCCGCGGCAATGCCCTTTGCCCTCTCACCTGTGGCTTTGACTTCTGACTTTTGCCCTTTGAACTAGGCGGATGACCCGGGCGGAACGCGCGGCATTCATCGATCGGCGGCTAGAGGAACTCTTTCCCGAAGTCCCGGTGCCCCTGGAACACGCCGACCCCTACACCCTCTTGGTCGCCGTGGTCCTGTCGGCCCAGTGCACCGATGCCCGCGTCAACCAGACCACCCCGGCGCTCTTCGCCCGCGCGCGAACCCCCGAGGCCATGCGCCGCCTGGAGGTCTCCGAGATCGAGGGGATCATCCGGCCCTGCGGCCTAGCGCCGCAGAAGGCCCGCGCCATCCGCGCCCTCTCCGAAATGCTCTGCGACAGGCATGGCGGCCGCGTCCCGGAGGACCTCGATGCCCTGCAGGAGTTGCCGGGGGTCGGGCGAAAGACCGCGCTCGTCGTGATGGCGCAGGCCTTCGGGCACCCATCCTTCCCGGTGGACACGCACATCCATCGCCTCGCGCAGCAGTGGGGCCTCACCGACGGCCGCAGCGTCGCCCAGACCGAGCGGGATCTCATGCGCGCCTTCCCCAGGGAACGCTGGAACCGTCTCCACCTCCAGTTCATCTACTTCGGCCGCCAGAAATGCCCGGCGCGATCCTGCGACGGCATGCGCTGCGAGATCTGCAAGGCATGCTTTCCCGGGCGCCGGAACCCGACTCGCGCCAGGCGGGCGTGATGCCTCTGGCGTATTGGCATTCGACCCGCGGTGCGCTACAAGGAGCCCATGCCTCTACCAGACCATCCCCTCGTTTCTGTCATCATGGGTTCCAAATCCGACTGGGACACGATGAAGAACACCTCCGACCACCTCGACAAACTCGGGATCTCCCATGAGTGCCGGGTGCTCTCCGCCCACAGGACGCCACAGAAAACCCACGACTACGTCACCGCCGCAGAGGGCCGCGGCATCGAGGTCATCATAGCCGCCGCCGGGTGCGCGGCCCACCTCGCCGGCGTGGTGGCGGCCCTCACCCCCTTGCCCGTCCTCGGTGTCCCCATGCAGAGCAAGGCCCTGCAGGGCCTCGACTCCCTGCTTTCCATCGTCCAGATGCCCGCCGGAATCCCGGTGGGCACCCTCGCCATCGGCAGTGCCGGCGCCTCCAACGCCGCCCTCTTCGCCGCTGCCATCCTCGGAAACAAATACCCCGAAATCCGCGAGCGCCTCCGCCGCTTTCGCGAGGAACAGACCCGCGCGGTCGAGGCCCAGACCGTCCCATGAGCCATGCCCCCATCCCTCGCGGCGCTGTCATCGGCATCCTCGGCAACGGCCACCTCGGCCGCATGCTTGCGCAGGCCGCCAGGGACTGCGGGTATCGCCCCTGGGTCCTCGGGCCCGGCATCCATAGCCCCGCCGGACAGGTCGCCGACCGCGAGTTCGATGCCGACTTCCTCGATGCGCCCGCCATCCGCGAATTCGCCAAGGGCGCCGACGTCGTCACCTTCGGATCTGGCATCGTCCCCGCCGAGTGCCTAGAGAACCTGGCCCCGCACGCGACCATTCATCCCGCACCCGAGATCCTCCTCATCGCCCAAAATCGGCTCGATCAAAAACGCTGGCTCCAGGACCGTGGCTTCCCCGCCACGGACTTCGTGTTGGTCCGCTCCCGCGCCGAACTCGACGATGCCCTCGACCTCATGGGGACCCCCGCCATCCTGAAAAACTGCCGCGCCGGCAACCGAGGCCACGGGATCGTCAAGATCGCCCGGGGAGACGACCTCGACGAGGCCTGGGCCAAGATGGCCGGCCCGGAGGCCATCCTCGAGACGTGGGTCGACTTCGCCAGCGAGATCTCCGTCGCCTGCGCGCGCTCCCCCTCGGGCGAGACCCGCTGTTTTCCCGTCTGCGAGGTGACGCATCATCGCGGCATCCCCGTGCTCACCCGCACCCCAACGGAAATCCCCGCAGACATCGCGCAGAAGGCGCAGGCCCTCGCCCTGCAGATCACCCAGTCCTCCCGCGCCGTCGGCACCCTCACCGTCGAGATGTTCCTGCTGCACGACGATTCCCTCGTCGTCAACGAGATCGATCCCGCCCCCCACGCCGCGGGCCTCGCCTCCATCGACGCCTGCTCCAGCAGCCAGTTCGGGCACCACATCCTGGCGATCACCAACCGCCCCCTCCACAAGATCGAACAGAAGGAACCCGCCACGACCGTCCTAGTCCTCGGCGACCTCTGGCTGCAGTCGCCCCCCCCTCTCGATGCGATCCGCGCCCTGCCGCGCGCCCACCTCCACCTCTACGGCAAGACCGACCCGAAACCCCTCGAGGAAATGGGCCACCTCACGCTGCTCGGCCAAACCGCCGACGAGGTCCGGGAGTCGGTCGAGCACCTCGCCTTCGAGCAGTGCTTCCACCCGCCCAGGCCCCCCTCGATGGCCGACATCGTCGAGGGCCGCATGGCGCAACTCCCCTTCGCGCCCTTCACCATCACGCTCACCGACGGCCGATCGCTCCTGGTCGACGAGCCCTCGGCCCTGGCGCGCCTCCGCGGCGCCTTCGTCCACCAATCCAAGGACGGATCGGTCAGCCCCTTCGCCCCCGATGCCATCAGCGCCATCAGCTAGCGGGCCCGCCCCCGGCGATACGGAGCTCATGCTCCGCGTGCGCGATGGAGACCAGGCCGCCTTCGAGACACTGGTCCATCGCCACCAGCACGCCGTCTACGGCACCGCCTGCCGCATGCTCGGCAACCCTTCCGACGCCGAGGACATCGCCCAGATGACTTTCCTCCGCATCCACCGCGCCGCGCCGAAATACCGCCCGGCCGCCCGCTTCACCACCTGGATGTTCGCCATCCTCCGCAACCTCGTCTTCAACGAGTCCCGGCGCAGAAAGCGCCACGGCGTCCTCACCTCGCTCGATGCACCCTCCCCCTTCTCGGACGATGACGCCCCGCGAGAACTCCCGCACCCCACCCAGGCCGGCCCGGACACCGAGGCCATGCAAGCCGAACTCGAGGCCCACATCCAAGCCGCCCTCCAGGCCCTCCCCGAACAGCAGAGGCTCGCCATGGTCCTCCTCCGCTACGAGGACCTCTCCTACGAGCAGATCGCCGAGGTCCTCCGCACCTCCGTCCCGGCCGTCAAATCCCTCATCTTCCGCGCCAGAGAGGTCCTGCGCGCCCGATTAAAAAAATATCTTGCTGCAACCAAGGGCCACATGGAGGGTTAAATATGGGTATGGACGACTTCGAGTCAGATCCATTGTGGGAGTTGCTCGGCAGGGCCCGCCGACCGGAGGCCCCGCCTTGGATGGCGACGCGCATCCTCGCCATTGCGCGCCACCAGGCTAATGCCGTGCGCCACCGCCGCTTCGGCGGGCTCTGGCGCTGGCTCGCGGTGCCCGCCGGCGCCGCCGCGCTCTGGCTGGCCATCCTCACGATAAACCGCCCGGCCCACGACAATATTCCCAGCGACGCTCCGCAACTGTTCGCCGCCTTTGAAGCCTTCGCCGATAATGCGTTCGAGGCCGATTACCTATGGTCCAACAACAGCTACTAAAGGCCTGCGCGGCAACGCTCATCCTCCTCTGCGGCAACGTCTTGCACCCGCAGGAGCAGCCGCCTCCGGCCCCGGCTCAGGGAACGTCTCCCGAGAGGGGTCCCGGCGCACCCCCCGGCAAGGGTCCCGGCCCCCATGGATTCGGTTTCTTCAAGCGCCCGCCCCATTCCCCCGGCCAATCCCCGGGATCGCCAGACCACACCCGCAATTGGATGGCCGATCGCGCCCTGATGCTGTTGCTCATGGAGGCCTCGCCCGCCGACCTCGAGACCCAGCTCGCCCGGTGGCCACGCTTCAAGCAGATGAGCGATGCCGAAAAAATGAATTTCCGCAAACGCCTCGAGGGTTTCCGGAAGGTCCGGCGCCAGGCCGCCCTGCACGCGGCCAAGCAGATGGGCCTCCAGATTCGCCCGGACCAAGAGGAGGCCTTCCTCGGCGACTTCTGGAAGGGACGACGAAAAATCGAGGAGACCCTCTTCCGCGAGATGGAACCCCGGCGGCGAGATCTCGAGAGCCAATTCCGCGAGGAGATCTCGTCCCGATACGCGCCCGGACCGATTCAATAACTAGCCCGATTGGCCAACCGGCGCGCTGGCAGATCCGATTCTGCCTTGATCGCATACGCCGTGACGAGATCTCCTAGATTAATCGACACCGCTCTCCTTCCCAAGCCAAGTACGCGGATCAACCGTTCGATCGGTCGCCCAACCCCGCTCCCAAACAGCGCCGTAATCCTCGTCCCCAAATACCCTAGGGTCTGATAGCGCCCTTGCGGCACGACACGCAGTACTCGAAAACCGGCCTTCTCAAGCATCGCCCGGAGCGTTTCTCTCGAAAAAAAGTAAATGTGCATCTCCATCAACCATGGCCAGCGGGAACCCATGATTCGGGCAAAGAGGCTGTCTATGTCCATTGTGTGGGCCACCAGCAGACCACCTGGCCGCAGCAGCCGCCAAGCACAAAACAATTCGTCCAGAGGATCGGCCACATGCTCGATCACGTCCCACATCGTCACGACATCAAATGATCCATCGTCTCCCTTTAATGCAGCGAGCGTTCCCTCGATCACATTGAGCCCTCTTTCACGAGCTTGTGCAACGGCCCATCTCGAAGGATCGACACCCCACGCCTCCCAGCCCACCCGGGCCGCTATATCGAGGAAAATGCCCGTGTAGCAACCAACGTCCAAAAGCTTCCTCCCGCATGCGGGCCCCGTGATTTTTTCTATAGGAACAAGATTTCGGGAGAACGTCAGCACACGTCCCGCCCGTTCCTGCAAATAAAGGCTGTCTTCAACCGCCTCGTAGCTCTTGATCAGTTCCGATTGGCTGGGGCGCGGATTACTGTAGACAAGTCTGCACCGGTTGCACTCGACGATCGCGCGATGCTTTCCGTATCCGGAACTTGTGCACTGGAATCGTTCGGCATTGGGCGCCTGCCCACTTTCTCCAATGGTATCGGGGAAACGGACACGCGTGTCCGTCGAGCCACAAAGGTTGCAGGCGACGTATTCCATCACAATCCCGCCAGCAGCCGGATGATCCCCGCCATCAGGGGACCGGGCGCGATGCCCAAGATGATGGCGAGTCCCATGAGGACGGAAATGCATGTCCGGTAGGGCATATCCAGCTCCAGCGCCGGGGCATCTGGGGGCGGAGCCTCAAAGAACATGCCGCGCACCGGCGCCAAATAATAGTAGAGCGAGGCGACGACGCCCACGCCCGCCACGATCACCAACCACAGGAAACCCGCCTGAAATGCCGCCGCAAACACCAGCCACTTGCCCAAGAACCCGGCGAGCGGGGGCAACCCCGCCAGCGAGGCAAGGCCCACGAGCATGATCCACGCCAGCCCGGGCTCGCGCTTCGCGAGGCCGTTCAGGTGCCGGATCTCCACCCCTCCCAACCGATCCATCAGGCCGCCGAGCAATCCCAGCACCACGAACACCGCCACCGCATACCCCGCGAGATAGTACACGATCGCCTCCGCGCCCGCCGCACTCCCCGCCGCAACCCCCATGAGCAGGTATCCGGCGTGCCCCACCCCGGAATACCCCATCAGGCGCTTCAAATCCCGTTGCGCGAGCGCGCCGAAATTCCCGACCAGGATCGACGCGGCCGCCAGCCAGGCGACGACGGGGAGCAGTTCGTCCCGCACCCCGTCAAATGGACCCCACAGGAGGCGGAGCAACACCGCGAAGCCCGCCGCCTTCGATGCCACAGCCAAGAAGCCGGTGACCGGCACGGGCGCACCCTGATACACGTCCGGGGCCCACCACTGGAACGGCGCCGCCGCCACCTTGAAACCCACCGCCACAAGGACGCACAGCAGCCCCGCCCAGACCACCGGCCCCGCCTCGCCCGACAGGGCCCCGGGCAACCGTTCCGCCATCTCGTCGAAGTGCAGCGTCCCGCAACACCCGTATAGCAGCGCGATGCCGTACACCAAGAATGCCGCCGATAGCCCGCCCATCACCAGATATTTGACCCCCGCCTCGAGCGACTTCTCCCGGTCGCGCTCCAACGAAACCAGGATATACGAGGTCAACGTCAATGTCTCCAGCGAGACAAAGAGCACCGCGAAATCCCCCGCCGAGGCCATCAGGCCCATCGCCAAGACGGCAAACCACGGCAGCGCCACGTACTCGATCCTCTCCGCCCGCGGCCCGTCTGGCGAGCGCACCATCATCCACGAGGCGATGAAGCCGCCAAAGAGCACCAGCCGCTTGAATAGGATGGCCAGACCGTCCGGGCGGTACGCCCCGCCGAAGGCCTCGCCGCCCGGGCTCCAGAAAAACAGGCTGACCATCAGCATCAGGCCAAAGAACGCCGCGGAGATCTCGGCGGCCCGGTCCCGAAGTCGCCCCGCGGCACCGCACCCGCCCAGCAGCAGCGTCAACCCCACGAGCAGCCAGCACAGTTCCGGGATCTGCCACCAGGCCATCACCTCGCCCGTCGCAACGGGAACCGTCGCCACCATCATGCCCGGCCCGCTCATGGTGCCACCCCCGCGAACCATCCCGCCAGCCCCGAGGATGCCGCCGCGGACATCCCCGCCGGCGCCAGGCCGGCGAACAGGAGGCAGCCGATGAGGAGAAACACCGCCACCCTCCAGGCAACCGGAATCGGCGCCACCTCGACCTCGACGTGGCCCCCGGGACCAAAAAAGACCGCCTTGGTCGCGCGCAACATGTACACCGCCGACAGGATCAACCCGAACGCCGCCGCCACCACGCCCCACGACAGCGCGGGCAGCGGGCCCCAAACCCAGTCACCCCGCGCGCCCCAACTCCCGAAAAGGATGGAAACCTCCCCCGCAAAATTCGCCAGGCCCGGGAGCCCGATCGACGCGAGCCCAAATACCGAAAAAGCGAAGCCCAGCGTCGGCAACCGCGAGGCGACGCCCCCGAGTTGGCCAATCGACAGCGTGCCCGAGCGCTCCAGGACCATCCCGCTCACGGCAAAGAGCCCGGCGATGCTCAGCCCGTGCCCCACCGACAGCAGCACGACGCCCGTGAGCCCCAGATTCGTCCCCGCCGCGACACCCAGGAACAGATACCCCATGTGCATCACGCTCGAATAGCCCAGCATGTCATTCAACTGCTTCTGGCCGATCGTGGCCCACCCGATGATCAGGATGTTGCCCAAGAGCAGCAGCAGCAGGCACTCGCGCCAGAGTCCCGCCCCTTCCGGCAACACCGCCAGCCCCACGCGGATCAGGCCGTAGACGCCAAATTTCTTCAGCACCCCGGCGTGCAGCATCGCCACCGGCGCCGGCGCCACCGCGTACGCCCGGGGCGCCCACGTGTGGAATGGAAATAGCCCCACCAGTATGCCGAACCCCACCAGCAGAAAACCGAAGACCCACCGCTGCGCCCCGAGTTCCGGGGCCCGCGAGGCCGCGAGATCGCGGAGCGCCGCGAGATCCGTGCTGATCACCGCCCCCCCCGATGCCTCTCGCAGCACCCACAGCAGACCCAGGATGCCGGCCAGCAGCACGATGCTCCCCGCCGCCAGATAGATCACCGTCTGGAAGGTCACGAACACCCGCCTCGGCCCATCGCCCCAGATCCCGATCGCAAGGAAGGTCGGCACCAGCGCCAACTCATGAAACACGTAGAGGAAAAACAGGTCCGTCGCCAGGAAGGAGCCCGCGGCACCCGCGGCGATCAGCAGGAGGCACGCGTAGAACTCCGCGGCGCGGGGCACGTCCTTGGGCGTCACCATCACCGCCGCCAGCGCGACGACGCTGGTCAGCATCACGAATGGCAGGCTGAAGCCATCCGCGCCGAGCCCCACCGTCACCCGGATGCCGCCCGCCTCCAGCCAGTCGAACCCCTGCCGGAAATACATCCCGCCGTCGGCCGGCAGCGCCGCCGCCGCGCACAGCGAGCCCAGGCACATCAGGGCCACCGACCCCAGCGCCACGAGCCGGGCGGGCACCCGGAATAACAGCGCCAGGACACCGAGCAGCGGCGCGCCAACGATCACCAGCAGTGGCGAAAAACTCATGCCATCACCCTCGCCAGATCACCGCCCAAAACAATAGCGCCGCCGCGCCGGCCCCAAACAGCAACGCGTAACCCGACGCGCTGCCACCCTGGAGAAATCGGCAGACGTTGCCCAGGCCCCCCGCCAGCATCCCCGTGCCGCGGACCATCAAAACCGATATCACGAAATGGTCGAACCAGTCGCAGAAACGCGCCATCCAACCGTTGGCGGCCACCACCGTCGCCCCGTAGAACTCATCAAAATACAGCTTGTCGCGCAGGGCCACCAGCCGCAGCGGCTCCGCCCGGCGCCCGAGGTAGAGCCGGCACCCGGCCCACACCCCGCCAGCGAAGACCAGCAGCGACAGGGCGGGCACCAGCCAGCCATGCCCCTCCTCATGGGCCAAGGCCTCCTCCCCGCGCAACGCCACGTCGATCCCAAGCCACCCGCCGACCGCCGAAAGCACCGCCAGAACCACCAACGGCACCACCATCACCGCGGGCGATTCCCGCGCCTCCCGCGCCCGACCCTCCCGCGCCGCACCCAGAAACGCCGTCACCGCAAGCCGCGTCATGTAGAAGGCGGTCAGGAACGCCGTCAGCAGCCCCACCCACAGCAGCGGGCCACCCGCCTCGTGCGCCGCCTCGAGGATCGCCTCCTTGCTGAAGAAACCGCTCAGGCCGGGACACCCCGCCAGCGCCAGCGCACCCGCCACGAATGTCCAGAATGTGACCGGCATCGAGGCCCGCAGCCCGCCCATCTTCCAGATGTCCTGCTCGTGATGCAGCGCGTGGATCACGCTGCCCGCCGCGAGGAACAGCAGGGCCTTGAAAAACGCGTGGGTGCAGAGGTGGAACATCGCCGCGACCGGGGCCGCCAGCCCGACCGCCATCACCATGTAGCCCAGCTGCGACACGGTCGAATACGCCAGCACCCGCTTGATGTCGTCCTGCCGCACCGCGATCAGCGCCGCGATCAGCGCCGTGGCGCCGCCGACCCAGGCGATCACGTCCAGGGCGGGCACCGACATCTCGATCAGGAAAAACACCCGGCAGAGGAAATACACCCCCGCCGCCACCATCGTCGCCGCATGGATCAGCGCCGACACCGGCGTCGGGCCCTCCATCGCGTCGGGCAACCACACGTGCAGCGGCACCTGCGCCGACTTGCCCACCGCGCCGGAGAACAGCCCCATCGCCATCAGGAAGACCAGCGCCGCCGGCGCCGTGTCCAGCGCGCCGGCCTCCACCTTCTCCCGCAATGGGCCAAACCCCAGCTCGCCGAGGCTCCCCCAGACCGCCAAGATCCCAAGGAGAAAACCGAAATCCCCGATCCGGTTCACCACGAACGCCTTGTTCGCCGCCGCCGCCGCGCTCGAGCGCTCGAACCAGAAACCGATGAGCAGGTAGGAGCTCACCCCCACCAGCTCCCAGAACATGAACGTCATGACCAGATTGTCGGAGACGACGATCCCCGTCATGGAAAACATGAACAGGGAGAGCCCCCCAAAAAATCGGCTCCGACCCGGGTCATCGGCCATGTAGCCGAGCGAGAACACGTGGATCACCAGCCCGACCCCCGACACCACCAGCAGCATCACCGAGGCCAGCGGGTCCAGCACCATCCCGATCTCGAAGACCCAGTCCCCCGCACGCAGCCACGCCAATGGCTCCGGCGCCGGCGCCCCGCTCGCCACGCCCCACGCCGCCACCGCAAAACACGCCGCGGCCGAGGCCACCGAGACCGCCGCGCTGGCCCGCCGATAGGGCCGCAACGCCGCCGCGATCAGCAGCGCGCCGCCCAGGGGCAACAGCAACAACAGCCACCAGAACGCGCAGGGCATCCGTCTCTCCTAAAACCTCAGGGTGGTCATCTCGTCCAGCCGCGTCGTCCGTCGCGCCCGGTATAGCGCCACGATCAGCGCCAGCCCGACGGCCACCTCCGCCGCCGCCACCGTGATGATGAAAAACACGAAAACCATCCCGTCGTCCCCGCCCAGGAATCTCGAGAACGCCACGGCGGCCAGGATACCCGCGGCCAGCATCAGCTCCAGGCACATGTACACCACGAGGATGTTCCGCCGCACCACCACCCCGGCCAACCCGATCAGGAAGATGGCGCCGCTCACCGCCAAATAATGCATCAGGCCGGGGCTCACGGCTGGCCCCCTTCGCCCTTGGCCCCCCCCGGCCGGCAGAGGACCACCGCCCCCACCATGGCCACCAGGAGCAGCACCCCGGTCACCTGCAGCGGCAGGACGTAATCGGTGAACAGCAATCGCCCGATCTGGGCGGCCTCGTCGGCCGGCACCGGGGGCGGTGCGCCGCCACCCGCCAGCGGCGCCAGCGCCCGCCAGCCCGCCACGCCGAGAAAGAAACACAGCGCCAGCCCCGCCACCACCGCGGCGGGACTGCGCCGCCGCCCCGCCTCGGCCTTCAGGTCCATCAGCATGATGATGAATAGAAATAGCACGATCACCGCCCCCGCGTACACCAGCACCTGGACCGCCGCGATGAAATACGCCCGCATCTGCACCATCAGCCCCGCCCCGAACACCATGCTGCACGCCAGCGCGAGCGCCGAGGCCACGGGGCTTCGCCCCGCCACCACCGCCAGCGCACACCCCGCCGCCCCGGCCGCCAGGACCCAGAACAAAACCCACTCGAAAAACGTCTCGCCCAATGTCGATCTCCCGGCGGGCCCTCGCCCGCCGCTATTTCGCCTCCCACTTCCTTATCGGCCGCGGCATCGTGCCGCCGAGCTCGTAGAGCCTCGCTTTGTCGTGCACCATGTCCGCGCGGCTCAGGCCGACGACCGCATAATCCTTCAGCAGATAGATCGCCTCCTCGGGGCAGACCTCCTCGCACATCCCGCAGTAGATGCACCGGATCATGTCGATGTAGAATTCCCTAGGTGCCTTCTCGACCTTCGCGTGCGGGTCGCCCTCGGGTATCTCGCCCGGGACGATCCGGATGGCGCGCGGCGGACAGATGAATTCGCACAGCTGGCACGACACGCACTTCTCCCGGCCAGCCTCATCCTTCACCAGGGTCGGCGCCCCCCGATAGCCCGGCGGCACCTCCCATTTCTCCTCCGGGTAGAACATCGTCACCCGGGCCGAGCGGCGCCCCAGCACCAGCGCCCCCAGCGTCCCCATGAACCGCCGCAGCGTCACCCCCAGCCCCACGGCGATCGCCGGCAGGTATAGCCGCTCGTGCCAGGTCAGATTGGGCCGCGGGACCGTCATGGGCGATCTTTCATAAACGGAAGCCGCCCCGCCCGCAATGCGTTTATCGGCGCGCTCAGAAGCGCTTCTTGCGGCGCCCCGCCCGCGGGCCCCTGGCGCCCGGAGACGCGGCGCCCTCGCCCCGCGCCTCGTCACCCTCCGCGCCGCCGCCCCCGTCCCCTTCCCCAAGGATGCCCGGAAACAGGTTGTCGTGCTTGAGCAGGTGGCTCAGGTATTCGAAACACTGATAGGCCGCGTCCCGCTCCCCGTTGGAATCCAGATCCCCCTCGCCCTCCGCCCCCTGCCCGGCCAGTTGCACCGAACACCGCCACCGCTCCCCCTCGCGCAAGACAAACACCCGCCCCAGCTCCGAGTCGAACTCGATCTCGACCTCGCCACCCTGCCCGCCCGATGAAATTCTAGCGTCCACGCCTCTGGCACCAACACCCCGCCTCCGGGGCCATCCGCCAACCTAAATCTTGCACGCCCCCCGGGCACCCGGCAATACCACAAACGTCAGGACGCCCGGACCGCCGCCCCGCCGCGCCGTCCCATCGACCATTTCAGCAAGATCGGTGTCATGAACGTCGTCGCCATCACCATCACCACCATCGCGGAGAACACCTCGTCGCCGACCACCCCGAGGGCCTTGCCCACGCTGGCGAAAATCAGTCCGACCTCGCCTCGGGGCACCATGCCAAAACCCACCGACAGCCCGTCGACCGAGCGGCCGCACACCAGCCCGCAGACCAGTTTGCCCACGACGGCCGCCACCGTGAATGCCACCGCCAACAGGACCGTCCCCGGATCCACGAAGACAGCCAGGTTGACCTGCATCCCCATGAGCACAAAAAAGATGGGGGCGAAGATGGCCTCGAGCGGCTGGATCAGATCCTCCATGGTCTTGGTCGATTGCCCCGTCGGCGCATTCGGAAAGAGTCCCTCGTGAAGGATGAGTCCCGCCGCGAAGGCACCCACGATGGTGGCCAGCCCCACCAGGTTCGCCATCCAGGCCACGATGCACGCCACGCAAAGGGGCAGGAGCAGCTTGGCGTGCGCGCCGAACGCCCGCGAGATCGGCGGGATCACCCGCGCCACCACCCGCGATCCGACCCACACCACACCCACGAGAAATGCCACCGCCAATACCGTGATCTTCACCGCCTCGAAACCGTCGAGCTTTCCCGTCTCCACGATGCCCGCGACCACCGCCAGCACGATCAGGCCCAGCACGTCGTCGATCACCGCCGCGCCCAGGATCACGCGCGCCTCTGCGGTGTGGATTTTCTGGAGATCCTTGAGCACGCGGGCGGTGATCCCGACGCTGGTGGCGCACAGGATGGCGCCGACGAACAGGTGGGTCTCGGTCGATGAGCCCGGAAGGAGCCACTTGCTGCACAGGAAACCAAGCACCGACGGCACCACGACCCCCACGACGGCCACGACGGTCGCCACGGGGCCGACCCGCAGCATGTCATCGGTATCGGTCTCCAGGCCCACGACGAAGAGGAGGAGAATCACGCCGAGATTCGAGAAGACCCAGATCGACAGCAGCATAAGGGTCGTCTCGCGGCCACCGTCGCCGGTCAGGATATCGAGCAACCGTTGCCCGACCGCACCGTCCGCCATCTGTTCGGGAGTGAACACCTTGGCCGCCGCATCGGCCATCGAACACCCCGTGGCGAACACCGTCGAGATGATCTGCCCGACCTGCCCGAGGTGCATCAGCGCCTCGAAAAACGGCACCCCCAGCCAGTAGCCCAGATTGCCGACCAGCACCCCGAGCGCCAACTCACCCAGCACCCCAGGCTTGCCAAAGACCCCCGCCAGCCAACGCCCGGCCGCCGCCGCCAGAGTGACCAGCGCGAGCTCGATCAGGATCAGCGAGAAGGGATCCACGTGGCCTCCCCCGTTCCCATGCGCCTCTCCCCCCTGCGACGCCACCGCCCCAGAGATCGTCCAGAGGAATAGCCCGAGGATACACGCCGCCGCGACCCACAGCCACATCGGACACCGACTCATGCGTTACCTCCCGTTCGCAGATCAACCGCCACGCTATGCGGAAATCCTCCTGCCACAAATCCAGATGCCGCCCCTCAAGGCCCGCCGGGACCACCGCCGGACGCCGCGGGCGGGACCGGCACGGGCGCCAACGGCGCCGCCCCCGTCCCCGCCCCAAGCAGCCCGGCGATCGCCGGGTCGTTACGGTACGGCGCGAATCGCCCATCTTTCGCCGCGTTGTTCCGGAACCCATCGCCCCCGATCTCGATCGCCCGGGCCAGCGCCGCCCGCAGGTCGTTGGTCTCCCCGCGCATCGCCGCCAGTGCCGCGATATCATAGAACAGCGCCCCGTTCTGCGCGTCCACCCGGCTCCACACCCGCATCACCCGGTAGATCGCATCCGTGCGCTTGTGCTGCGCGCACAGCGACGCCACCTGCTTGAGGTCCCCCGCCCCCAGCCCCGGCGTCGCGATCAGCCCATCCACGTGCCGCTCGAAATCCGGCCACGCCCCAAGCTGCGCGGATGCCACCACCAGCTGGAAACGCTCCTGCGGCGTCGCCGTCCCCGCCGCCACTTTCTCCTCGATCTGCCGCTTCGCCGTCAGCATCGAGCGCCTCTCCTCGATCGAGCGCAGGAGGTTCGGCACCTGGACGTTGAACTTGTCCGTCGCCTGGAACTCCTTCACCAGCGCCAGCGCCTCGTCAAAACGCTCCAGCCGCACCAGCACCTCGCTGAGCCGGAACACCACCTCCGAGTTCTGCGGCGCCAGCTCCAGCGCCTGCCGGTACGCGTACTCCGCCTCCGGCCACATCTGCCGGAACGCGTAGATGTTCGCGATCGAGGACCGCAGCTTCGCGAACGACATCCGCGCCGGACGATCGTTGAGAAACTTCTTCTCCGCCAGAAGTTTCGCCGCGTATCCGTCCCAGAATTTACGGTCCGCCTCCACCCTCTCCTTGGGCAACTGCCCCTGCGGCTCCTTCTCGATCTTCAGGAAAAGCCCGTGCGGCACCGCGTGCGGGTAGTACCAGTCCATCGGGAAGCTCTCCTCGACGTAGAAGGCGTGCTCCTCCTTGTTCATGTCGAAGATCATCTTCGAGATCATCCCGTTGATCGCGAACACCCCCGCGATGCCCTCGACCACCACCCGCTGCCCGGGCTTCACCTGCTGGCCCGACTGCCGAACGTACTCGCCGAAGGCGCGCGCCACGGCCTCGTCATCCGGGATCTTGATCGGCTTCTTCGGATAGATCGTGTCGCGGCCCAGCCAGCGCTCGAAGGCGCTATATTCCGTCCTCCGCGCCTCGTCATAATGGCCGCGGATGTACTTCATGTAGGTGTTGTCCGCCAGGGCGTTCTGCGTGATGATGTACAGGTCGCGGCGATCGAAATCCTTGTCGCGCTTCCACCTCGGGTCCTGCGCGCTCTCGCAGAATATGGTGTATGTCGGCACGAAGCGCCCGGGATCGGTGCCGCCGAAGATCACCGCATCGCGATCCACGTCGCGCAGCATGTCGGTCCCGTACATCCAGCCGTACCAGTGCCCGCGCTGCTCGCACCCGGCGTAATTCTTGAACATCGGCAGCAGCGGCAGCGCCAGCGCCAGCGGCGCCCAGTACAGGGCGCCGGCGGAAACCGTCTGCACCAGGTACAGCAGCCCGAACGCCGCCCCGTACGCCACCCACATCGCGAAGATGCACTGGCTCTGCAAAAAGAATGTCTTGTTCACCCATTGCGATTGCTCGTCGAAATTCACCTCCATGATGAACATCTGCAGGATGCTCATCAGCAGGAAGAACCCGAGGGTCACCCACATCCACTGCCCGCCGCGCTGCGAGAAATGCCCCGCGTACAGCAGCGAGCACATCGCCGCGAAGATCACCGCCCAGGTGAAATTCTTCTCCAGGCTCGTGACGTAGAGGCTCGCGTACCCGGAGAGCTTCTGCCAGAAGCCCATCTTGGGCTTCATGGGGTCCTCGGCGGGCTTGGGCGCCTTCACCCCGACCCGCGGCGCGATGTGCTGCTTGATGGTCGTGGCCATGTTGTTCGCGTACTGGCCGCGGTTGATCGCGTGGAAAAAGCCGGTCTTCTCGCTCGCGAAGCCCCAGTTCATCGGGGGATTGGTCGCCGAGGCGAACGGCATGTAGGCGTAGATCGAGAGCCCCAGCCATACGGCGACGAAGAGCGTCCCGATCAGCTTCCAGTGCAGCTTAAACTCGAAGACCACCGCGATCGCCGCCGCGGCCAGCAGCGCGATGAAGCAGACCCGCTGGGCCGTCTCGACCAGGATGGGATCGCCGGAAAGCCCGCAGAACACGCCCAGCAGCGGCGTGAGGACGAAAAATAGGGCGCACAGGCCCAGCCACGCGCGCCGCTCCTCCTTCGGGCGAATGATCAGCATGGCCAGGCCGCCGAGGATCGCCAGGGCGAACAGCCAGCCCCCGGCCTCGCCCCCCGGCATCCCCATCAGGGTGGCCGGCGGTTTCTTCGCCAGGCCAGCGAAGTACGCCAGCACCGAGCCCGACACCAGAATCACCCCGGCCATGAAACTCCAGAAGATCTCCTTCCGCGCGAACCAGACCCCCAAGAAGAACGCCGGGAAGATGAACAGCAGCGTCTGGTGGTTGGACAGGCCGAGCGCGAGAAGGAACGCCGTGGCCGCCAGCCAGAAGAGCTTGCCCGGATGGAGCATCCACCAGTAGAAGGACCACACGGTCAGGGCGAGAAACAGCGCGTTGAGGGTGTACACCTCCGCGATCACCGACTGGCTCCACATCACGTCGCTGAAGGCCAGCGACAGCGATCCCACCGCCGCCCCGATCGGCGCCAGCCGGTCGATCGCATTCGCCGGGGCGCCCGGGATGCCGCGCATCAGCCACCGCGAGGAATGGATCATCAGCAGGCAGAAGGTGCCGATGGTCAGCCCGCCACACACCGCCGAGACCAGATTCACCCGCCACGCGACGTTGCCGATCGGGATCAGCGTGGCAAAGAGCCAGGAGAGGATGGTCCACGAGGGGTAACCCGGGGGATGGGGCACCCCGAGGTGCATCGCCGCGGTGATGAATTCCCCGGAGTCCTCCAGGGTCACGTTCGGCGCCAGGGTGAATAGATATGCCAGGAACGCGAGCAGCCCGCAGGCCGCCGCCACCCAACGATCCGTCCGCGAGATCGGCGGCACCGCGGGCTCGGGCCGCGGCTCGGCCTTCGATGGCGCCGCAGGCGCCTCGGCCCCAGTAGTGACAGGAACGGCGGGCTTTGCCTCGGCCACGGTCTCCCCACCCCGCTTCTCGGCCACACCCCGCCTGTCCCTCCGCTTTCGCCGATCTCGCATCGGGACCGCACTACCAGTTCGGGCGCAAGATTCAACCCCGAAAACCACGCCCCGACCCAGCGGGCGCACCCATCGGGAACTCAGATGGAGCCAGATCCCATGCCGTCCGAGGGCGGCCCCACCGGCGCCGAAGACGTAGCCCATCGGGTCACGGATGGGCCCGGGCGCTCAGCCAACGCATCCACGGTCTGACAGATGTAGCCCATCTGGTTACAGATGGGCCCGTGCGCTCAGCCAACGCATCCACGGTCTGACAGACGTAGCCCATCTGGTTACAGATGGGCCCGTGCGCTCAGCCAACGCATCCACGGTCTGACGACCGTGGCTACACCCGGAATCTTCGGGCCAGCCGCAGCCACCCGAGCCGCATCACCTGCCAGATCGCCTCCCGCGTGATGGCCAGCGACATCTTCGACGTCCCCGCCGCCCGATCCGCGAAGATGATCGGCACCTCTTCGATGCGGAACCCGCCGCGCCACGCCCAGAATGTCATCTCGATCTGGAACGCGTAGCCGTTGGACTGGATCGCGGAAAGGTCGATGGCCTCCAGCACCCGCCGCCGAAAGCACTTGAACCCGCCCGTCGGGTCGGTGACCGGCATCCGCGTCAGAAACCTCACGTAATGCGCAGCGCCCAGGCTCAGGAACAATCGCGAGATCGGCCAATTCAATACCCGCACGCCCCCCACGTAACGCGATCCCAACACCAGATCGGCGCCATCGCGCGCCCTCGCGAGGAAGTTCGGTATCTCCCCCGGATCGTGCGAGAAATCCGCGTCCATCTCGAAGATCAGGTCGTAGCCGCGCTCCAGGGCCCAGCGGAAGCCGGCGATGTACGCGCTGCCGAGCCCCATCTTGCCCGGGCGCTCGATCAGGAACAGGGATTGCCCAAATCGCGCGTCCTTCCGCACGATATCGGCGGTCCCATCCGGCGACCCGTCATCGATGATCAGGACGTGCCCCCCGGGGCATCGCCCGAATACCGCGTCGAGAAAACGGGAGATGTTGGTCGCCTCCAGATAGGTGGGGACCACCACAAGCACGCGCTCGCCCATTTCCAAGGCCATGCATCCCTCCGCAGCCGCCCTCTCGTCCGGGCGGCGCCCGATAGTGCCGATGGCACCCACCGCGCATCAAGCCGTTTTCGGCTCCCGCCGCCGTGCCACCCACCACAGGCCACCGGCCCCGGCGAGACCCACGGCCGAGAGCATCAGCCCCCAGACGAACTCTCGAGGCCGATATTCGAACTCGATCTCGGCCTCACCGGCCGCGGGCACCAGGATGGCGGTGAACGCACCGAAGGCCGGCACCACCCGCAACGATTGCCCCGAGGCATCGTTCGCGCGCCACCCCGGGTAATAGGTCTGCGAGACAAATATCGCCCCCGGGGCCGCCATCCGCGTCCGAAGGCGCATCCTCTCCGGCGCCTCGCGCTCCACCACCACCGGCGCGGGAGCCTCGGGACCGCCCGACAAAATGCCCCCCGCCTCGTCCGCCTCGCCCCGGATCCAGCCCAGCTTGCGCCGATAGTCCAACCGCCCCCCCTCGATCGCCGCGAGCAATTCCTTCCACGACCCGAAGCCTTCGCCCTCGTGATAGACCTGGGCCCTCGGCAGGGCATTGGTATTGACGCCTATCGCCACCCCCCCACCAGACGCGTTCGCCACCACCCGCGCGTTGATGATCGCCAGCTTCGCCCCCTCGTTGCGCATCCCCAGGAACTCGCCCAGCCGCTTCGGCGTGAACGTCACGTATCCCTCCGGCACCTCGAGACCGGGATAGATGTAGCCGGCATTCCGCGGGAAGATCACCTCCTCGCTCAACCTCCCCTCCCTGAGCTGCGCGAGGCGCACCGGCCCCTCGCGCCCCTGCAGCTCCCGCAGCTGCGGCACCACCCCGCCCCGATCCGCGTAATACTCCTCCGGGTTCTGGCGCCCGCGGTGAAAATGGGCGTGCGCCAGATACAGGTCCACCGCCACCACGCACACCGGCAGCGCCGGCACCAGCAACCCCTTGAGCGTCCGCCCCCCGCGCGCGATGTCGCCCACCCAGAACAGCAGCACCCCGTTGATCAGCGCCGCCCGCGCGATCTCGAAACTCGCACCGTCGAAGTTCGCCGGGTCCTTGAAGGCCTCCGCCCAGCCCTGGCCCACCGACACAAAGAGGAGCAGCAGGCCGAGGCACCCGAAAAATGCCACTTCGAACACCCGCTTGATCAGCGCCAGGCCCTCCCCCCGCAGCACCATGTCCACCAGGTGCCCCGCCAGCACCGCGCCCGCAAACGTCAGCCCGCAGGACATCCGCGAGGGACTGCGGAACATGCCGATCCCCGGCACCACCTCGTACAGCAACCGGAACAGCCCGCCGTACCGCCCCATCATGAACCACAGGCAAAAGAACGCCCAGACCACGAAAAACCGCACCTCGGGCCGCCCCTTCCCCGAGCGCCAGCCCGCGATCCCCAATGCGATCCCGCACAGCGCCAATTGCCCCGCGTAGCCCGCAAACTCCCAATACTGCCATGGCGCCATCTTCCACGTCTGGAACTCGATCGAGTCGCGGTTGATCCCCCAGAATCGCACCCCCTCCCCCGCCGCGTTGGAAATGCCGAAGAAATTCGGGAACGCCAAGGTCGGCAGGTAGTACCAGGGCACCGACATGTCCGCGATTTGGTCGAACGAAAACTCGCTGCGCCCACTTCCCTTCCATGCCGCCAGTGAGGGCAAGAGAACCACCCCCCCGACAAGAAGCACCAGCCCGAAAACCACTCCCATCCGGATCGCCGCCGCGCCGCAGGCGGTCGCCCGTTCTCGCGCGCCCCCCGGCGCCCGCGTCGCCGCAAGGAAGAACCAGTACGCCACGAGCATCAGCCCCGCGTACAGGGTCACCTGAGGCGCGCCCGCCAAGAAAGACAACGTCATAGTGGCCCATGTCCCCAAAAGCATCGAGTTTCGACCGGTGACCTCGGCCCTCCGAAGCCAGAACATCGCTAGGGGAACCCACGACATCGACATAATGAAGGGCCCGTGGGTCACCTGCATCGTCATGAACGCGCCAAGAGCAAACGTGGCACCCCCGGTCGCGCATGCCGCCTGCCGCAGGCCCTGCTCACGCAGGAACAGGTAGGTGCCCAGCCCCGCTGCTAACACGTGCGCCACCAGATACCACTGGTACAATAGCCAAGGCACTCGCCCCCCAGACACAAGGAGCGCAAAGAACCAATGGGGAAAATAGAAGATGCCCATCTGCACGTCGGAGAAGAACGGCATGCCACAACGCAACCCGGAATCCCACAGCGGCAGTCGCCATTCCTGCAGGGCCGTCGCAAGATAACTCAGCGCCGGATACCAAAGGAAGAGAAGATCCTCCCAGAGATAGGACCGACCAAAGAGCCAATCGCCGTAGAACACAAACGTCGCCGCCGTAACCGCCAGCCATCCCCAATTTGTCCGCAGCCACGCTAACCCGCCACCCGCGGATCGCTCCGTCGTCGCCTGCCGCTCCCCGGACGATGCCTCAACGGACGCTGCCTCGTGCTCGCTCATCCTCCCCCCGCCTTCGCCGCCGCCTCCACCTGGGCCCGGATCCACGGGTAGGTCCTCTCGATCCCGGCCTTCAAATCGAACTTCGACCGCCACCCGATCGAATAGATCCGCCCGTTGCTGAAATTGCGCGACCGCACGCCCACCGGGCCCTCGATGGATTTGACTCGGACCCGCTTGCCCGCCACCCCCGCCACCGTCTCCACCAGTTCCCGGACGTTCACGTATTGCGGGCAACCGATGTTCACGCCGCCCTCGAGATCCGAGTGCATCAGCCGATAGATCCCGTCCACCATGTCATCGACGTAGGTGTAGGAACGCACCGCGCTCCCGTCCCCCCAGATCTCCACCTCGCCGCCATCCTCCGCCATCGCGACCTTCCGGCAGATGGCCGCCGGCGCCTTCTCCCGCCCCCCGCGCCACGTCCCCTCCGGGCCGTAGCAGTTCTGGAACCGCGCGATCCGCACCGCGATCCCATGCCGCCTCCCATAGGCCTGTGCCATCCGCTCCGCGTACAGCTTTTCCCACCCATATTCATTATCCGGATTCGCCGGCACCGCCTCCTCCTCCCGCATCTCCGGCTCCCCCGGCGCCATGTCCCGGTAGACGCAGACCGACGAGGAGAAAAAATACCGTTTCACCCCCGCCAGCGCCGCCGAATGCGTCATGTGGATGTTGACCAGCGCGCTGTTGCGCATGATCTCGCACTCGGCCGAATGGATGAAGCCCATGCCCCCCATGTCCGCCGCCAATTGATACACCTCGTCCGGTGCCCCGCCCTCCAGCCGCACCGCCTCCTGGCAGTTCGCCTCCTCCCGCAGATCCAGCAGGCAGAACTCATCCGCCGCCGTCGGCGCAAACTCCGGCGCCTTGATGTCCACCCCGCGCACCCAATACCCCTCGGCCTTCAGCCGCTTCACCAGATGCGAGGCAATAAAACCCCCGGCGCCACACACCACCGCCCTGCGCTGCTCGCCCATGACGCCCCGTATTAGGCCCTAATCCCCCCATGGGAAGCCCCTTCTTCTGCCTCGAGACCTTCCCCCCCGGCGGCCACATCCCGCCCTTGTCCTAGCATCCCTCCCCTGATAAAGCCTCCTGACATGCCCGACGGATCGCCACAGGCAGGGCACCGGAACCCGTCATCCGGGTCCGGCATCACCGCCGTCATCCCGACCTACAATGAGGCCGAGAACATCGGGCGCCTCACGTCTGCCCTCCTCGCGCTCCCCCTGGATCTCCGGGTCCTCATCGTCGATGACGCCAGCCCGGACGGCACCGGCGCGATCGCCGATCAATTGGTCGAGACCCATCCCGGCAGGGTCCGCGTCATCCACCGCACCGGGCAACGCGGGCTGCGCTCCGCCTACCTCGCGGGATTCCGGGAGGCCATGCGCGACGGCGCCGGTGCCATCGCGCAGATGGATGCCGACTTCTCGCACGACCCCGCCGCCCTCGTTCCGATGGCCGACGCCCTCAAGGGAGCCGACCTCGTGATCGGTTCCCGATACGTGCCCGGCGGCAGCGTCGACCATCGATGGCCCCTGTGGCGCAAATGGCTATCCCGTTTCGGCAACGCCTACGCGCGCGCCATCCTCCGCCTCCCCATCCGCGACTGCACCACCGGCTACCGCCTCTGGAGCCGCCGCGCCCTCGAGCGCATGCCCCTCGAGCGCCTCGGCGCCAGCGGCTACGTGTTCCTCGTCGAGATGGCCTACATGGCCCATTGCCTCGGCTGCCGCATCGCGCAGGTCCCGATCTACTTCGCCGACCGGCGCTTTGGCAAATCCAAGATGTCCCTCCGCATCCAGATCGAGGCCGCCATCCGCGTCTGGCAGGTCAAGTTCGCCTATCGCGATCTGAAGAGGAAGGCATAGCCCGTCAGGTCAGCCCCCCAACAACGCCCCCGCCGCCGCCGCGATCCGCTCGGGCCCCAATCCGGTCAGGCAGGCGAAGTCCAGCCCGGCGGGGCAATGCATGGGGGTGGAGGAGTACATGAAGCAGGGCCGGCAGGGGAGGTCGTCGCGGGCGATGATCCGGTGCGGCACGCCCCAGGGCCTCACGAAGATCGGGTTTGTCGGGCCGAAGATCGTCGCGCAGGGGACGCCCATCGCGGCGGCGAGATGCATGAGCCCGGAATCATTCGAGATCAAGACCCTGGCGCGGGCGAGCCACGCGGCGCAATGGAGGATGGTGGGGGTCGGCGGGATCGCGTGGCAACCGTCGGGCAACCGCGCCACCAGCCGCTCCGTCAGCGGCGCATCCATGCCCCCGCTGAACACGAGGAAAAAGGCGTCCGGCCGGCGCTCCCGGAGCGCGACGAGCGCCTGGGCTAACGCCTCGGGCGGATAGCATCGCTGCTGCTGGTTCTTGAGCACGCTGCAGCTGGCGTGCACCGCGATCGGGGTCCTCGCCGCGCCGTCACCGATCATCCGGCGGACCCCGTTCTCGACTTCGGCGGCGATCGCTTCCGGGATCTTCGGTGGCGACAGCCTCTCGGGCACCGGCGCCCCGGCCGGCACCAGCCCGGCGCGCTGCACCAGCCTCACGTTCTCCTCCACCGAATGCAGGGACACGTCCTCGTCCAGCAGCACGTCGTTGAGGAGTGACCAGCTCCGCAGCCGGTGCCGCACGTACCGGTGCGCCAGGCGATGCCTCGCGCCGACCAGCCGGTTCGCCACGTTGTACTCGAACCGGTTGGACCCGTACGGGATCACCCCCCAATCGAATCGTCGCGCGCGCAGGCCCGCCAAGAAGCGCAATCCCTCCGGTGCCGGTCGCCCCACGAAATCGAACCGCAGCACCTCCTCGACGAGCCCGCTGGCCTCCAGCAAGTCGCCCACCGAGCCGAACATCGTCAGGGCCGTCACCCGCGTCCCCGGGTTGTGCTCCCGCACCAGAGCCAGGGCCGGCAGCCACTGCAGCGTGTCCCCGAGGCCTGAGATGTTAAACACCAGCATCCTCATGGGCCGCCACCCTTCCGCGCGACGACCTCCAGGCTCGACGCCAGCCGGGGATACATCACCCGGGCCCCGAGAGAGATCGGCAGCAGCGCGATGTCCATGGCCCGGACCCAGCCGCGCGACAGCACGCCGTGCCGCCCCGCTCCCAGGCCAAGCCACCGCCACAGGCTGTTGATCTCCACCATCACGCTGTCCCACGCCGGCGCCGCCGCGCGCACCTCGCCGAACCCTTCCGACTCCAATAGCCGCCGCAGCGACCCCGCCGAGAAGAATCGCACATGGCTCGGGTCCTCCAGGTTCCACCACGCCCCGCCGAATAGCGACAGCCCCGCCGACTCCGCGTTCGGTGTCAGCAGGTACAGCCCGCCCCCCGGGCGCAGCGCCCGCAGGCACGCCCGCGCGAACGCGCGAATGTCATCCACGTGCTCGATCAGATGGATCCCCACCACCAGGTCGAACTCCCCCTCCGGTATCGCCGCGTCCTCGATCCCGCCCCAGAAGAGCCGGCCCTCCTCGCGCACCCGGGCGTCAACCGCCACATCGAGCATCCCCTTCTCGACACCCGCGATCCGGCACCCTCGTTCCAGGAGTTTTCGCAGCAACGCCCCCGACCCAAAACCGATGTCCAAGACCGAGGGCGTTGCCCCGCCCCCGAGGAAGAGCCCCGCGATCCGCCGCATCGTCAGCGCCAGACGCACCCGATCAAACCCGGAATTCCCACCCCACGGGTGCCCCCGTGCGTCCGCCGCCCCGCCCGTCACATCCCGGCGCAGATGCCCGCACCCCCCGCAGCGCGACAGCCCGCTCACCCGCCCTCCGGACCACGGCGTCATCGGGCCCCCGCAGACCTCGCACGCGCACGCCCTCGGATGCATCGCCTCCACCGATCCCTTGTATGGTCCCCGCGCGGCCCTGAGAAGCGTTTCCCGCCCATTTGACATTGCGCCCCACCCCGTCCCTGACCCACCATCCCCCCGCATGCTGGAGATCCACGACGTGACCGTGAACGCCGATGGCCAACCCCTCCTCCGGGGCGTCTCGGCCGCGTTCCCGGACACCCACTTCGGCGCGATCATCGGCCCCTCCGGCTGCGGCAAGACCACCCTCCTTCGCGCCATCGCCGGCCTCATCGAGGTCTCCGAGGGCGCCATCCTCTGGGGCGGGCGCGACCTCGAGCGCGAGGATCTCGCCCCCTCGGAACTCGGCTACGTCCCCCAGTTCAGCATCGCGCACCCCCAGCTCACCGCCACCGAGAACCTGCGCTCCGCCTCGCGCCTCCGGGTCCGCGGCCTCCGCCGGCGCGACCGCGCCGCGCGCATCCACGGCATCCTCGAGTCCATCGGCCTCGAGGCCGTCGCCGACCGCCATGTCCGCTTCCTCTCCGGCGGCCAGCAGCGCCGCCTCGGCCTCGCCATCGAGCTGATCTCCGACCCGCGCCTCCTGCTCTGCGACGAGGTCACCAGCGGCCTCGACCCCAAGTCCGAAAACGATCTCGTCCACCTCATGCAGCGGCTCGCGCTCGATTCCGGCCGGCTCGTGCTCAATGTCACCCATAGCCTCCGGCACATCGACATCCACAATTCCATCACCCTGCTCCACGGGGGCCGCCTCGTCTACCATGGACCCCCCGCACTCCTGCTCCATTATTTCGAGGTCTCCCACGCCGAGGACGTCTACCCCAAGCTCGCCGACCGCGATCCCGAGGAGTGGCGCGAGCTCTGGATCGAAAACGCGCACGCCTTCGCCGGCGAGTCCCTCGCCCCGCGGCCCATCCCCGAACCCGACGAATCCGACGCCCCCGAACCCCAACACGCAGCCGCCAGCCCCGCGCCCCCCGCCGCGCCCGCCCCCGGATTCCTGCCCCAGTTCCTCGAGCTCCTCACCCGCCGCTGCCGCCTCTTCCTCCGCAGCCCAGGGGAGATCTGGCTCCAGATCCTCCTGACCCTCGCCTTCCCCTGCCTCGTCGTCCTCTTCGCCTACAAGGGGCTCCCCCAGATCCAGAACCTCAACATGGGCGTCGATGTCGATATCCTCGAGCAGCTCCGCCAGACCATCGACTTCACCATCCAGACCAGCCAGATCGGCAGCCTCGTCTCCGGCCTCGCCATGTTCCAGGTCGTCCTCCTCACGCTCATGGGCTCCAACAACGCCGCCCGAGAGATCGTCGCCGAACGCCTCATCTACGAGAAAGAGAAACTCTCCGGCCTCCGCCCCTCCGCCCATCTCGCCGCCAAGTCCGCCTTCCTCCTCGCCCTCGTCGCCGCCCAATCCGCCTGGATGTGCCTCTTCGTCAAATTCATCTGCGGCTTCCCCGGCGATCTCTTGGGCCAGTTCGCCCACCTCTGCCTCGCCAACGGCGCCATGACCGCCGTCTGCCTCGCGATCTCCTCCTGGTCGCGCACCCCCGGCCAGGCCTCCCTCATCTCGATGTACCTCGTCGGCTTCCAGCTCCCCCTCTCCGGCGCCATCCTCGCCCTCCCCGAGCCCCTCGGCACCCTCGTCCGCCCCTTCATCGCCTCCTACTGGAGCTGGTCCGGCTACCTCCAGACCATGAAGGATACCCGCCTCTACGACCTCGCCACCGCCGTCGCCGGCACCCCCCTCTCCCCGGGCCCCCTCTGCCTCTGGACCCTCGCCTGCCACGTCATCATCGGCCTCTTCCTCGCCTACACCGGCTGCCTCCGCGCCCAGTGGCGCAACGATTGACCCGAAACTTTCAGCAGCGAAGGGCCAGAGTCTACCCGCCGTGGCGGGCCCTTCGGCAGCGGGGGCGCCCCGCCTCACCCGCGGGCAGTTGACCCATCAGATTTCCGGCCGCAGTTTATCATTCGTGAAAGTGGCTCTGGCATGGCTCGCGATCGCCGTGGCACCGGGACACGCGCTGGCCCAAGACGGCGGCTTCCTCCGAATCTCGAGGGTTGTCGCGAACGAGGCGCGCGGGGCAGAACCCATGATTTTGGAGAAAGAAGAGATCTCCGGGACGTTCTGGGTCGAGAAAGAGGCGCTGCTCACCGAGCGGGACGTCGCGCGCGCCAGCATCGTCGAAAAGGTTCCCATCCGGGTCCTGCTGGAATTCACCCCGGAGGGTAGGAAGCGTTTCGCCGCCGTCTGCCGAGAAATGAGCGGCAAGAGCATCGCCATCGTGGTCGATGCGACGCTCCTCTCCGCCCCGCTGGTGCAAGAGGAAATCACCGGGCCTTCCATCGAACTGTTCTGGACACGCCCGCGCCCAGAGGCCGAGAGGTTCCTCCGGCGCATCAATAAACCGTGATCCCGCCGCCATCCATGGCGGGGCACCACCCGAACGGAAAATGTAGCCCATCTGGTAACAGATGGGCCACGCGTGGGAAGATCCACGGCCTCACGGCCGTGGCTACGTCTGGATTTTTCGAGCTAGATTCCATGCCCCGCGCGCGGGGCACCACCGGGGCAGAAAATTTGTAGCGAAGCGGATCGCCAGAGGCGATTTTCCGAACATTCCGGCTTCGGCCTATCCCCCGCCGAAGGGCCGAAGGCCCTTCGCTACTACCGGGATTTTCGAGTCAGACCCGGTGCACGATCTGGAGCCAGAGGAACAGGATCGGGGCCGTGAACAGGATGCTATCGATGAGGTCCAGCGCGCCGCCGATGCCGGGGATCAGGCGACCGGAATCCTTCACCCGCGCGTCGCGCTTGACCACCGATTCCGCCAGATCCCCGACCACGCTCGCCGCCGCGATCACCACGCCCAGCGCGATGATCCACCGGGGCTCGATGAGCGCAAGCCGCCCCGGGAAAAGCGCCACCAGCAGATAGCCCGCCCCCGCCGCGAAAACGAATCCCCCCGCCAGCCCCTCCCACGTCTTCTTCGGGCTCAATATCGGCATCATCTTGTGGCGCCCGAATCGGCTCCCCACCAGATAGGCCCCGATGTCTGTCATCTTGGTGACCACGATCAAGAAACACGCCAGGAACCGACCGTTCTCCCCGGCCGGCGGAAAATAGATCAGGTGCGTGACGAAGTTGAAAAGCCACGCCACGTAGAGCATCCCGAAGATCGTGACGGAGATCGTGACCACCGGCGTTGCCTGAGAGCGGTCGAAGACCTGCCGGGTCAGCAGCCCCAGCAATAGCACGAGCATGCTGATCCACTCGAAAAGCGGCTGGCTGATGCCGCCGATCCTCCCGCTCAGGATGGCCCAGCTGGCGAGCAGAAAGAGCACCCCGCACGCGGTTCCCAGTCGCCGGAAGGTGTGGATGCCCCGGTTCTCCAGCGCGCCGTAGAACTCCCACAGCGCCAGTCCCCCCAGCAGCGGGATCAGGACCGCGATCGCCGGCTCCCACCCCCCCACCAGCGCCCCGAACACCAGCGCGGAGAGCACCACCGCCGAGGCGGATCGCACGCGGATCTCAGATGCGGCCATAGCGACGGTTGCGGGCCTCGTAGTTGCGCAGCGCCTCGAAAAAATCGGGCTTGCGGAAATCGGGCCAGAGGGTCGGGGTCACGAACAATTCCGTATAGGAGAGCTGCCAGAGCAAGAAATTCGACAGCCGCATCTCCCCGCTGGTCCGGATCAGCAGGTCGGGATCGGGATAGTACCGCGTGTACAGGTGCCGCGAGAACACCGTCTCGTCGATCTGCGCGGGATCGATGTGCCCGAGCTGGATCTCGCGGATCACGGATTGCACCGCCTCGATCATCTCGATCCGCCCGCTGTAGCTCAGGGCCAGGATCAGCGTCAGCCCGGTATTCCGGCTCGTCGCCAGAATCGTCTCGTGGAGCTGCGCGCCCACCGCCGCCGGCAGATCCGACAGCCGCCCGATGGCCTGCAGCCGCACGTTGTGCTTGTTCAGTTCCTCGACCTCGTCCTTGAGGAACCGCTGCAGCAGGCGCATCAGGGTGTCGACCTCGGCCTTCGGGCGATTCCAGTTCTCCACCGAGAAGGCGTAGAGCGTCAGGAATTCGACGCCGCTCTCCCCGGCGGCCTCGACGCTGGCGCGCACCGCGTCCACGCCCTTCCGGTGCCCCTCGATCCGCGGCAGGCCCCGCTGCTTGGCCCAGCGCCCGTTGCCATCCATGATGATGGCCACGTGCCGCGGGACTTTCTTGAACTTTGGGACCTTGTTGGGATTGGCCATCGGCTCAGCACCAGAAGGTCGCCTCGCGCGCGGCGCCGACCGAGATCAGGTGCAATTTCGCGCCCGTCATGTCGGCCAATGCCTTGAGATAGGCCCGGGCGTTGCGCGGCAGCTTCCGGAACTCGCGCACCCCGCCGGTGTCGGACCGCCAGCCCGGGAACTCGCGGTACACCGGCTGGCACTCGCGCAGGCACTCCGCGTCCGCCGGGGGATAGTCGATCTTCTTGCCGCGGAACTTGTACGCCACGCACACCTTGATCACGTCCACCTGGTCGAGGCCATCCACATTGGTCACGGCCAGCAGGTCGATGCCGCTGATCGCCTGCGCGAAGCGCGTGACCACCGCGTCGAACCAGCCGCACCGGCGCTTCCGCCCCGTGGTCGCGCCAAATTCCCTGCCCATCTGGTGGAACATGTCGCCGAGGGCCGCATCCTCCGTCGGGAATGGCCCCTCGCCGACCCGCGTCGTGTACGGCTTCAGCACCCCGATCACCCGGTCGATGCGGTGCGGCGGCACCCCGGATCCCGAGCACGCCCCGGCCGCCGTCGTCGTCGAGGACGTCACGAACGGGTAGGTCCCGTGATCGATGTCGAGCATCGTGCCCTGCGCCCCCTCGAAGAGCAGCGACTTGCCCTCGCGCATCAGCCGCTGCAGCAGGAGCACCGTGTTCGTGACATGGGGCCGGAGCCGCGCCGCCGCCGCCTGGCACTCCGCCAGCACCGCCGCGTAATCCAGCGCCGTCGCCCCCATCGCCTCCAGCACCCGGTTGTTCGCCTCGATGTTCGCCCGCAGCTTCGCGGGAAAGCGGTCCTCCCCCATCAGGTCGATCATCCGCAGGCCCGTGCGCGACGCCTTGTCGCTGTACGCCGGCCCGATGCCGCGCTTCGTCGTCCCGATCTGGTTGCTCCCCTTGGCCCGCTCCCGCGCCTCGTCCAGCAACCGGTGATACGGCAGCACCAGATGCGCCGTCTCGCTGATCTGCAAGTTCTTCCCGAATTTCACCCCCTGCCCCGTGAGCCGGTCCATCTCCGCCACCAGCGCCACCGGGTCCACCACCACCCCGTTCCCGATCACGCACACCTTCCCGCGCCGCAATATCCCAGACGGCACCAGGTGGAAAATGAATTTCTGGTCCTTGACCTCGATCGTGTGCCCCGCGTTGTTCCCCCCCTGCGAGCGGATCACCACATCCGCGTCGTCCGTCAGGACGTCGATGATCTTGCCCTTGCCCTCGTCACCCCACTGGGCGCCAACGATTACTGTATTTGCCATGGTAGAATGGTGCATGCTGTGGGCCGACGGGCTGAAAGTCAATGCGATGGCAAAGGGAGTTTGAAGATTCAAGTTTCAAGTTTGAAGCCCGTGACACTTGAATCTTGAAACCTCAAACTTCCCCATACCCCTCCCGGAACGAGGGATACCTCGGCCCCCAGCCCAGGGCGCGGATCTTGCGATTCGAAATGCGCTTGTTGGTGAAACCCCTTCGGCTGGGCGCGCCGGGACCCTCCGGGGGCGGCGGCAGCCCCAGGCGCCCCGCCAGCCACGCGTAGAACTCGCCCTGCCGCACCGGGCAGTCATCGGCGACGTTGAAGACCCCCGACGCGCCCCGCTCCCCGAGGAATCGCAATGCCGAGGCGACATCATCCCGGTGGATCTGATTCATCCATCGGCCCCCGCCGGGCGGGAGCCGCACCTCGCCCGCCCGCAGCAACCGCAGCGGCCCCGAGCGCCCCGGGCCATAGATCCCCGCCACCCGGGCCACCGCGCCACCCGCATCGAGGCACACCCGCTCCGCCTCCAACAGCACCCCCGCGGTCGCCGTGTCCGGTTCCGCCGGGGAATCTTCCGTCACCCACCCCCCATCATCCTGCCCATAAACCGACGTCGATGACGTGAACACCAGCCGCGCGCCACCACCAAGGTGTTCCGCCATCCGCCGCATCCCCTCCAGATACACCCGCCGATAGTCCTCGGCCGTCCCCCCCCGCGTCGCCGCGCAAAGGATCGCCACCGCGAAATCCCGTCGCACACCCCCCCACGCCAAGGCCTCCCCCGCATCCCCGGCGACCACCCGCAGGCCCGCCGCCCGCAGCGCCGCCGCCGACCCTTCCGTCCGCACCCACCCCGTCACCGCCCAACCATCCCCCGCCAACCCCAGCGCCACCTCCCGGCCCACGTACCCGCACCCCACCACCAGCGCCGACCTTCCAAGACCTTCCGTCATGCCTCCCAATCTCGATTCATGTGCCCCAACGCGCAAGCCGCTGGCTTTCCCCAAAATTTTCGTGCGACCCACCGCCAGCGGTAGTGAATGTAGCCCATCTGGTCACAGATGGGCCAGGCGTTGGAACACCCACGGTCTGACGGCCGTGGCGACGCCCGAAGTTTTCGGGCATTCGTGCGGAAACTTCCGATTGGGCCGAGGGGCCTTTTGGACGGTGCGGTGGCAGAACCCCGCCTGGGGTGGCGACACCGCTTTGGATCCGCCGCCAGATCGCCTCTGGCGATCGGAGCGCAAGCGTCGGCCTGGCGCGCGGGCGCTGGTGGCACGGGCCAAACGCCTGGGGGCGTTCGGCTGCGTCATTTTTCGAGCTAGATCCCATGCCCCGCAGGCGGGGCACCACCGGGGGTAAAATGTAGGGCGCGAAATCCCTTTCGCGCCACGGGCAACCGGCAGGGCCCTCG
>CAZYWZ010000051.1:0-46846 GCA_964651705.1 uncultured Verrucomicrobiales bacterium | reverse complement strand
CCCTGACGGGCATTTGTGAATAATTCTCACGACTTGAATCCTACAAGTCCAAAATCGGGCCGCCTCCTGACCCCGGCGCACCACCGGATTCACAACGAACGAGAATACAATGAATTATCTCCGTCGTCCCCATGATCCGCGGTTTGAAGTTTCTGGCTAGCCCCGCCTCCGGCGCACGGCGGGTGAGGCGATGCGCGCGGGCGGGGCTGAATGGCGCACCAGCGCGCCGGAACATTCCCGGTGAAAATTCTGCGTCCGGCGTCGCCGCTTCCGGCTTCGGCCTATCCCCCGCCGAAGGGAGAGGGCCCTTCGCTACTAGAGAGTTACGGCGTATTTTCGAGTCAGCGCGCCACGACCAGCGGGCTGAAGATCGCGTACAGGATCACGGTGAGGACCACCACCCCGATGCCCGCCTTCCGCGCGGCAGGGGAAGACTCCAGATCCAGATCGACCCGCTTTTCAAACTCGACCGGTTTCGGCAACGGCCGGAGCCATGTCATCACGGTGAGAACCAATAGGCAGAGGCCGAAACAGACCGCCATCCGGTTCAGGAACTGGAGCTGCGGCACCGCCACTTTCAGCGCGCCATAGGCGATGATGTTCGTCAGCAGCCCCGCCACCCCACAGGCCCGCGGCGCGCGGCGCACCAGGATGCCAAACGCGAAGATCGACAGGATCCCAGAGGAGATAAAGCCCTGCCCCTCCTGGATGATGGTGAAGATGCTGTTGCCAATCTTGGGGTTGCCCAGCTGGGGCGCCACCACCACCGCGACCAGCGTGAAGCCCACGACGCTGGCCCGGCCCAGGCCCACCAGCGCCCGCTGGGACGCGCCCGGTGCCACCAGCTTCCTGTAGATATCCATCGTCAGGATGGTCGAGGCGGCGTTGAGCATCGCCGCGAGCGAGCTCACCACGGCCCCCAGCAGCGCCGCCATGACAAACCCGAGCGCCCCGGAGCGCTGCGGCAACACCCGCCCCAGCAGCAGGCCCAGCGCGGTATCGTATTTGTGGGCCGTCAATTTCTCGACCTCCACCTTCTTGCCCGCCGCCTTCGCCCCGGCCTCGGATCGCGCGTTGTGCCCGTCGATCTCCGCGGCCAGTTCCGGGTTTGCGGTCCGCCACGCGTGGTCCTCCGCCCGAAAGACGATGAACGGCGACGGCGCGATCGCCTCGTAATCGGCCCGCGCCATGGGCAACACAAGCGGGTGCCTTGCGGTCTCCGCCTTCATCGCCGCCGCATCGGGATACAGCGCGATGAGATAGCCGGGACCCGGCCACCCCTCGATCGCGCCCGCCCCGGGCGCGTCGGCCGCCCGCACCATCGCCGTCCCCGGATTCGCCTTGGCGTACTTCGCCAGCGGCACCGCGTTGTCGGCCCGCGCCAGCAACCGCATGTCCTTGGCGTACAGGTTGAAGGCGATCATCCCAGGGATCACCACCACGAATGGAATGAGCAGCTTCAGGAACGCCGCGAACACGATGCCCTTCTGACCCTGCGCCAGCGACGCCGACCCCAGCGTCCTCTGCGTGATGTACTGGTTCAATCCCCAGTAGTAAAAGTTCGGGATCCAGAGCCCCAGCAGCAGCGCCGTCCACGGCAGCACGCTGTCCGATGCCGGGAGGAACATGTTGAGCCGATTGCCGTTCAGATCGACAAACCGCTCGACCGCCCCCGTCCCGGCCTCCAGGGGCCTGACACCCACCGCACCCGTCAGCACGTCCGTCACGACCGCCGCCTCCGTGGCCACGCCCAGCTTCTGAAAAGCAAAATACATGACCATGCCCCCGCCCACGATCAGGGCGCTGCCCTGCAACAGGTCCGCCCACGCGCACGCCTTCAGCCCCCCGGTCGCGACGTACACCATGGCGATCACCCCGATCACCAGCGACCCCGCCATCAGGCTGATGTCCCAGCCCATGTCCATCGCCAGCGTCCGCAACGTCAGCGCCCCAGAATATGTCACCGACCCAAGCAGCAGCATGTAGATGAATATCGTGGCGACCGCCATCAGCGTCCGCGCCGCGCCATCATAGCGGTATTCCAAGAACTCCGGCATCGTGAAAATCCCCGCCCTCAGGAAGTATGGCAGGAACCCGAACCCCACCACCACCAAGGTGATCGCCGCCATCCACTCGTAGCTGGCGATCGCCAGCCCCACGTGGCTCGCCGCATTCCCGCTCATCCCCACGAACTGTTCCGTCGAGATGTTCGCGGCGATCAGGGAGAACCCGATCAGCCACCACTTCAGCCCGCGCCCCGCCAGAAAATAGGACTCGCTGTCCCCCTCGTGCCGGCTCATCGAAATGCCGACCGTGACGACCGTGGCCACGAAAATCAGGAATACCGCGATATCGATGGGACCCATGTCTGCCTCCTCCGATTAGGGGGACCGGCGCCGCGCCAGCCACGCCGCGCAGGGTGGCAGCGCCCGCGACCCCCGACAAGCGCAAACCAGTTCTCCCGAATGCAAACGCCCTAGGGATCCCCCCGATTCATCGTTCGTCCGTCGGCCCGGTCCCCATCAGCGCCGATTAGCGTGCCCCACGTTTCCCCGGCTCACCCAGCCCAACAGCCCAAGCCCCAGCACCAACATCCCGCCAGAGAGCACCTGCCCATACGTGATGCCCCCCAAGAGATACCGGATATGCGCGTCCGGCTCGCGAAAACACTCCCCGATGATCCTCAGCACCGGATAGCTCACCATCAGACCCGCGATCACCGCCCCCTCCCGCCGAGTCACCCGCTTGATCCCAAAAAGGATCGCCCCCAGCACCAAACCCTCCAACCCCGCCTCGTACAGTTGCGAGGGATGCCGCGGCTCCAGCGGCACAGGACTATCGGGAAAAATCACCGCCCACGGCACCGACGACGCTCGACCCCACAACTCCCCATTCACGAAATTCGCCAACCTCCCCAAAAAAATCCCAGGCGTCGAGGCGAGCGCCAAAGAATCCGCCAACCTCAACAACGACAAATTCTTGTGCCTGGAAAAAATCCAGACCGCCACCCACAGCCCCGCGATGCCCCCGTGGCTCGACATCCCACCCTCCCATACTCGAAATACCGAAAGCGGATCCGCCAATGTCTCGTGCCACCGATAGAAAACACAATACCCCAGCCGGCCCCCCACCACCACGCCCAAAAAGGCCACCCAAAATAAAAAATCCCCAACCTCGCGCTCCGGCACGGGCAACCATCCTTCCCGGCTCCATCGCCGCAGCAGCCACCACCCGATCGCAAAACCCGCCACGTACGCCAACCCATACCAGCGCACCCCCACCCCGGGAGCCAACTCCAGCGCGAAGGGACTCAGGTCATGCACCCAATACGCAAACATTCCCCTTGCGTTCTAAACGGTACCGGGCCATGCTTTCAAGCTCCCGATTGTCTGGCATGGAGGCCAGCCGTCGGGCCGGAGGATTTATGGCATACGCGGTCATCCGCACGGGCGGAAAACAGTACAGGGTCTCCGAGGGCGATACCCTCGAGATTGAAAAGCTAAACGTCGAACCCGGCTCCAAGGCCAAGTTCGACGACGTCTTGCTCGTCGCCTCCGACGCCGGCGTCAGGATCGGAACCCCTGTCGTCAAGGGCGCCTCGGTCACCGCCGACGTCGTGGACCAGATCAAGGGCGACAAAGTAGTCGCCTTCAAGTACCGCCGGCGGAAGGGCTACCACCGCACCGTGGGCCACCGCCAGCGACTCACCAAGGTAAAGATCACCGCCATCCAGGGCTAAACCCAGAACGATCAGGAAATCCCATGGCTCACAAAAAAGGTCAAGGCAGCGTCAAGAACGGTCGCGACAGCCATAGCCAGAGGCTCGGCGTCAAGCGCTTCGCGGGCGAGCGCGTGACCGCCGGTTCCATCATCATCCGCCAGCGCGGCACGCGCTTCCACCCCGGCAAGAATGTCGGCATCGGGCGCGACCACACCCTCTTCGCCCTCGTGGATGGCACCGTCTCTTTCAATAGGGAACGACGCCGCGTCCACGTCCAGCCCGCCGGGAACTGACTCGAAAATTGGGTCGCGATGTAGGCTGCGCCTTGGCGCACGCGGACAATCGATTCGGCAGCGTGCGCCAAGGCGCAGCCTACCATTTTCCGCCCCGGTGGTGCCCCGCGTGCAGGGCGGGGCTAGCTCAAAAATACGGCGCAACTCTCTAGTAGCGAAGGGCCTTCGCCCTTCGGCCGGCGGCCCGGGCCCACGCCGAAGCCCGAAGGGGCTTCGCTACGGGTGAGAGCGCCGGCGGCAGCGAAGGGCCTTCGCCCCTCGGCGGGCGATAGGCCGAAGCCGGAAGCGGCTTCGCTACAAATTTTCAGATCCGGTGGTGCCCCGCCCGAGGGGCATGATGTCTGACTCGAAAATTCCCGTAGCCGAACGCCCCAGAGCGTTTGGCCCGTGCGACCATGGCCAACGCGCCAAACGCTTGCGCGTTCGGCTACATTTTCCGCCCCGGTGCTGGCCCGCTTGCGGGACACCACCGGGGGTGAAAATGTAGCCCCTCCGGTGACGGAGGGGCCGCGCGGTGGGGTCCACGGCATCACGGCCGTGGCTACACCTGGAATTTTCGAGCTAACCGAATCTCTGATGCAGCACCACCGGGGCCCCCGCTTTGGCCCTGGCCGCCACCTTCAGGTTCAGCAGTTCCACCCCGAGCGAGAACGCCATCGCCACATAGATGTATCCCTTGGGCACGTGCTGCCCACAGCCCTCCAGCACCAAGGTGAACCCGATGAGCAGCAGGAAGCTCAAGGCCAACATCTTCACCGTCGGGTGCCGGCTGACGAATGCGCTGATCGCCCCGGCGCACCACAGCATGATCCCCAGCGATATCACCACCGCCGCAATCATGACCGAAAGGTCCCTCGCCATCCCCACTGCCGTGATCACCGAATCTAGGGAGAATACGATGTCCAGCGCCAAAATCTGCGCAATGGTCTTCCAGAAACTCGCCGCGCGCCCCCCTGCCCCATGCCCCTCACCCCCCTCGAGACGTTCGTGTATCTCAAACGTGCTCTTCCCGATCAGGAATAGCCCCCCGACCAACAGGATCAGGTCCCTCCCGGAAACACCGTACCCGAGCACCGTGACCCACGGCGCGGTCATCCCCGCCACCCAAGAGATCGTGCAGAGCAACAGCACCCGGGTCACCAGCGCCAACCCCAGACCCGTCCGCCAAGCCACCGCCCTTTGCCCCTCTGGCAACTTCCCCGCCAGGATCGATATGAACACCACATTATCTATCCCCAGCACCGTCTCCAGCAACGTCAGCGTCGCGAGCGCCGCCCAACCCTCCGCCGTCAGCATCCATTCCATCCGGCGCTTTTAGTTGGCAGGCAACCCCAGTCAATGGTTCTTGGGGCGCCCATCGTCCCTTGCGCCCGCCACGCCGAGCACATACACTCCTCCGACATGAGCCCCCGCGCCATCGGCATCATCCCGGCACGAATGGCCTCCACCCGCTTCCCCGGCAAACCGCTCGCCAGCCTCGCGGGAAAGCCCATGATCCAATGGGTATGGGAACGGGCCGGCAAGGCCAAGACCCTGTCCCGCGTCATCATCGCCACCGACGACGCCCGCATCCTGGATGCCGCCCGCGCCTTCGGCGCCCACGCCGAACTGACCAAGGCCTCTCACCCCAGCGGCACCGACCGCGTCGCCGAAGTCGCCGCACGCCACCGCTGCTCCCTGATCGTCAACATCCAGGGCGACGAGCCCCTCATCGATCCCAGGATGATCGATCAGGCCGTCCGAGCCCTCGCGCGGGATCGCCGCTTCGGCATGTCGACACTCTGCCGCGCCATCGAAGATCCCGCGGAAATGCTCGCGCCCCAGGTCGTCAAGGTCGTGCGCCGGAACGATGGCGAGGCCCTCTACTTCTCCCGCCACCCCATCCCCTTCGCTCGGGACCCGGACGACCCAGAACCCCGTCGCTTCAAGCACATCGGCCTCTACGCCTATCGCTCGGGCGTCCTCCGCTCCCTGGTCAACCTCCCCCCGTCTCCCCTCGAACGCGCCGAAAAACTCGAGCAGCTCCGCGCCCTCGAAAACGGCGTCCGCATCCTCTGCCCGGAGACACGCTTCGACTCGGCCGGAGTCGATACCCCCGAAGACCTCGCCAGGGTGGAGAAGCTTCTCGGAAAAGACCGCCGCCCGCACTAGCAGCCTGTCGCCCTTCGCCAAGTCCGGCAGGCGGCTCCGGGGCCATCGCACCCGCGCCCGGCTACAGCTTCCCCGTCCCCTGCCTCCCGCCCGAAAATTGCCGGAAGGCATCCCGGCGCGCCGGATCAAACCGCATGGTCCTTTTCGCCTCGCGGTACCGCACCGTCTCCACGTGTGGCCGCACCGCCCATGACGGCGTAGGCAATTGGTACGAGTACTGCGACGGTTGCAGCGCGCCGGTCGGCGCGGGCACCGGCCGGGGAGGCGCCGGCATCGGCGGTGGCGCCGCGGGAACCCGCGCCGCCACTTGAACCGGTAACGGCGGCACCGGTCGAATCGCCTGCTGTGGCACCCCAACCGCCCCAACCGGGGCGGGCAGCATCGGTGGCGCCGGCGGCGGACCAACCGCCGCCCGCGGCATCGGCGGCGGCGGCAACGGCGCGTTCGATGGCGCCACCGCCAGCACCGCGACCGGCGCAACCGGCTCCGGAGGAGGAGGAGGCGGCGCCGGAATTGGCCCCTTCCCCGCGACGCGGTCGCGGACCTCCACCGCGAGCTCCACCTCGCCCACCCGCAGTTGGTCCCCCGGCCCCACCACGGCCTCGATCGCCAGAGACCCGTTCACCATCGTCCCGTTCATCGAATTCAGATCCCGCACCTCGATGCTGTCGGGCATCACCTGAAAAGAACAATGCCTCCGCGATATCGTGTAGTGCGGCAGATGGATCTTGCAGTCCGGTTCTCGGCCCAGGACGCTCGTCCCCTCCGGAATCGTCAGAACCCACCCCCGCATGTCGGTGTTCAACACCCGCAGGGCCACCTCCTGCCGCGACGGGTCAAGCCATCCCTTCGTCGGCTGCTCGCCGTTCCCATCCATAATGTCACCCGCCATTGCCAAAAACTCTCGCCCATATAACTACCACACCGCGCCCCCAGACTCAACGCGACACTTTTCCCAATAAAGAAAACGCTTGATCCCGGCTGTCACCCGCGCTATAGAACCCGCTAGAAAGAAGGTTTCGATCGAAAGGATGGAGTTTCGCACCGGGGGGTGACGTTTCGTCGGGTCCCCCATTTCCCACCAGATTTCCCCAGATGCAAGATCTCGGTCGTGTGTCACGGCCAGGCCACAAGATTGTTGGCGCCGCCGAACAATGTTGTTGGAGAGAACAGCGCGGCAAAAAAGCGAGTAGATAGATGGAAATATACGTTGGTAACCTCCCGTTCACCGTGGAGGAAGATGAGTTGCGCAACATGTTTGCGCAGCATGGTGCGGTGGATCGCGTCCAGATCGTCATGGACAAGTTCACGGGCCGCTCCCGCGGCTTCGGGTTCGTGTCCATGAACGATGTCAAGGAGGCGCAGGCCGCAATCGAGGCCCTCCACGGCGCCGACTTGGGCGGCCGCGCCCTCACCGTAAACCAGGCCCGGCCGAAAGAGGATCGGCGTCCGTCCTTCGGCGGCGGCGGCGGCGGCGGCGGCGGCGGCGGCGGCGGCGGCGGGGGATTCTCCCACGGGCGCGGCGGCCGCGGCGGTGGCCGGGGCGACCGGGGAGACCGGCGGCGCGACCGATTCGACAGCTAGAGAAGCCGTGGGGGGATCGCGCTTGCGCTGGGCCGATCCCCGCCACCCTCCAAAACCATGAAAGTGCTGCTCATTCCGGTGCTGCTGGCGTGTGCCTTCTGGGGCTGCGCCACCAACCCGATGGAGACCAACAACCTGACCAAGGACGGCAGGATCTATCGTGCCGCAGAACCCACGGAGTTCGGCGAGGCGCGCTCGACGATCAACGTCCGCGGCGCCACCTTCTGACCCGATCTCAGGCGGCGCTCTTCGCCCGCCGCACCGCATCGAGCCATGCGTCGGCGATGAGCTGATGCCCGGCCAACGTCGGATGCACCCCGTCCTCCGTCCAATACTCGGGCGGGGCGTAGCTGCACGCCGCGGTGAATAACCCGTCGAGCGGGATGAGGGGCGCGGAGAAATCCGTCGCGATCTGCCGCACGGCCTGGATCTTGGGGTCCAATTCGCCGTGCCATTCCGCGGTCACCGGCTCGACCGGCAGGCAGAACGGCTCCATCACCACCAGCCGCGCCTTGAGTTTCTCGACCACCCTCCGGCACAACCGCGTGTAGTCCTCGTAAAACTGCGTCACCGGCACCGGCTCCGCCTCCTCCTCCCCCTCTTCGAATACCGCCCACACGTCATTGATCCCCACCAAGATCGACACGATCGTCGGCGCCGGTTCCAGATCCAGCACGTCAGGCCCCAGCCGCTCCAACAGGTCCCCCAGCCGATTCCCGCTCACCCCCCGATTCGAAATGCAGAGCTGCTTCTCCGGGTAATCCATGAATAACCGACCCGCCACCAGCGAGACATAGCCCGCTCCAAGACCCGAAGCGGACTCCTCCCGGCCCCCATCCGTGATGCTGTCCCCAATGAAAAGGATGTGGTCGTCGCGCCTGATTAGCATGTGCATAATCTCAACCCGGAGTTGCACAAAATCAAGATTTATGGCGCAATCCACCCCAATGCCAGAATCCTTCCCCCCCGACATCCAAGGATCCCTCGCCTGCGAGGACGTCCGCATGGAAATCAATGGCGCGCAAACTCTTGTCGGCGTCATCAGCGCCATCGTCGCCCCGAAACTCCCCATCCGCCTCTTGAAACTCTGCATCTGGACCCGCTGGACTTCGGGCGTGGGCCGTTTTCTCCAGGAGGCGAGGATCGTCTCACCCGACGAGGACCGCGCGATCTGCCAGAACCAGATCGCCTTCGAGTTGGCAAACCTCGATGCCCACGCCACCAATGTCCACTTCTTCGGCGGCGTCCAGTTCGACCAGCATGGTGCCTACCACGTCGAGATCCGCCTCGATGACAACCTCCGCCTCCGCTACCCCTTGGCCGTCATCGCCGCACCCGCCGCGGGATAGCCAGCTATCTCTCGCGACGGGGCTTGGCCTCGGCGGGTTCCGCGGGCACCGCCACCTCGCCACCCCCAGGGCGATACGCCTCGAAGCGAAACACGGTCTCGCCCGGGTGCGCCACATTCAGCCGGTCGCGCGCGAAACGCGCCAGATGGTCGGGGTCATTCTGCAGCGCCGCGAGTTCCGCATCCAGATCCGCGCTCTCTTTCTCCATGCCCGCGATCCGCTGCTCCAGATCGCCCCTCTCCCGCATGAGCTCGTCCTTGCTGGCGAACGTCGGGCTGAGCAAGCACCACACCACCGTGGCCAGCACCACCGCCAGCGCCACCTTCACCACACGGATCATGGACCCCCATACCGTCGGCTGCTGGTGCCGCCGACTGATCGGGCCAGGATCAACGGTTAGCAACTCGGGATTGACCCGCATAGATTCTTATACCTCGCCCCAGCCCGCCGCGCAACTCATTTTGCCAAATGCAGTTCCGGTTTTCGATGGCTTTGCCCGACGCGCCGTTCCGTGATAGAATCCCGCGTGCCTTGGAGCCGACTTCTCCCCGCCCTTGTCGCGTGCCTGCTCCCCGCCGGCTCGTGGCCGCAGCCATCCCCCGCCTCAACCCTCTCCAAATGGGAAAGCGAGAGGCTGCAGATCACGGTGGAATCTGCGGCGAAGCCGCACCCGCCCCTGCCCCAGCCCGGCCAATTGCCACCGCTGCTCCCCTCCCCCCACGCCGCGCGCGATCTTCGTGTCGACATGCGACTCGACCTCGCGGCCGGGACCCGCATCAACCAACAGCACGGGATCGAGTTCACCTCCGCCCGCCCCCATGAATCGCCGGGCTTCCTCCCCACAGATGCCCCGCCGCTCACGCGCTTTTCTGGAACGAGCCTCACCTACCAGCCAGCCGAAGCCTTCGACATCACACTCGGCGGCAGGGTCCAACAGAGTGTCCACTCGTCGGGCATCATCCCCGCCGAGACCTTCTCCCACTCGGTGACCCTCGGCTCGACACCCCATCCCGACACCCGCGTCGAACTCCGCCTGCGCGACGAAATGCGCGTCCACCAGATCGGGCCCGCCTCCGAGACGCAGGCCCTCGGCCTTAATCTCTCCCAGCGGTTGCCAGGCACCCCCCTCCGCCTTTCGCTGAACCCGGAATTCGGCACGACGGAGACGACATCCCCACTGGCCATCGACTCCGCCGACACGACGCGCCTCTCCGGGAACCTTGCCTGGGAGATCGCCCCGGCGGCCACCTGGTCCCTCGGATCTCAGGTCGAGAGCACCCAATCCTCGACGCTCGCCACCGAACGCCAGAGGCTCTCGTCGGGCGTACAGTTCCGCCCGAACTCCGATTTCGGCCTGTCCGTCGCCACGGAATATGGCGAGACGCGACGGGATCAGCCGGGCATCGATCCATCCCTCGCGGGCGATCCCGAACGCGACCTGCGCCTCCGCCTCTCCCCGTCCCTCTCGATCAGCGACGACATCACCGCCCGCATGGACATCGACTTTGGCCTGCGCGACTCCCCCGCCGCCATGGATTGGGGCCAGGGCGGGGGCGGCATCTCACTCTCGATCGGAGGGCGGTTCTGACTCACCGCACGCGATACCCGTACTCCCCGGCCCTCGTGCCGAACACCACGAGATCCCCCTCCAGCGCAAACGGCACCGCCCGGATAACCGCCCCAGACGCGTCGACCGCCTCGACGCGCGCGATGTCCCCCGCACCAAGGCGCGCGGGACGCAGCGCCACCCGGCAACCGGGCTCCTCGGGGAGCGGTATCAGCAAGAGCCCGTCTTCCCTTCCCGCCCGCACGCATCGCAGGGCCCCGGACGTCACCACCTCGCCAAAATCCACCGCCGCACCGCCCCCGTTAAATCGATAGGGCTCCCCGGCACCGCTCGAACCCTCCAGCCGCAGCCGCGATATCGCCCCCCCCATCTTCTCGACGATCAGCGTCCCGATCGCATACCGCCGGTCATCCCGTTCCTCTCCCAGCAACGAGAACCGCCTCCGGTTCTTCGGGTCATAAAGCCCCACCAGCAGATCGTACTCTCCCTCCGGAAAATCCGCGGGTATGACCACTTCCCGATCCCCGCCCGTGGCTACCCTGCCCTGCCACGTGCTGGTCCCCTCCGCCGGACGATACGACGTCGGCACCTCGTGCCGGATGAGACGATTGACCACCGGCTTCCGCACGTGCACGAAAACCTGGAGATCCCCGCCCACCGCCCCCCCCACATCCCAGTTCACCTTCAGGCGAAAACGCCCGCCGCCCAGATCCTCCAGACCACCGGCAGACGGACGCACCAGCAACGGGGGATCCGGGTCATTCGCCCTCCCGTTGACATAGGATCGCCCCGGCCCCCGCGACCGCTCCACGATCACTCCCCCGATTCGCTCGATGGAAGACTCGATGTCGCCGTTGCGCGCGAGAAACCCATCCGTCGGAATTACCCTGCCACCCACCGCCCAGTCGGAGGCTGAACGGTTGACCCAAACCTGCGCCCCGGAGCACCAGCGCACCGTCAGCCGATGGATATCTCCCCCGCCGAAATCCACGCCCTCGATCTCGTCCCCCGCCACCGATCGGACAAAATCCTGCGCGAGCCAATATTTCCTCACCGCGCCGCGGACACCGGCGCCCCAGTCCGTCATAAGGGCGTGGCCCGTCACCATCTCCGCGCACAGGTAATCGTCGCTCTCGATCCCGTGGTCGCGCCGCGACCGCTCGTTCTGGTACCGCATCGAATATCCCGCGCCGTGAAGGATGAATTTCGTATGGTTCACCGCGTCCGCCCATGGCACCCGCTCCCAGTCACGGCACCCGAGCCGGATGGTGTGCCGCGCCGGCACCGGCGACAGCTCCAAATACTGGCAGTCCGCGCCGTCGATCCACCCGATCAGCTGGTCGTGGCCGGCCTCGGACACCGTCGGACCCCCGCGAAAGGCATTGCGGATCGTCGCGAACGCCCCGCCCCAGTGCGCCCGCGTCTCCAGAAATGAGTGAAAATGCCCCTCCCTGTCATAGAAATCGAAACATCCCGCCGAGGTGAACACGTCCACGAACGAGGCCGTCGGCCCCAGCCCATCGCGCATCAGGCGGAGGTTCCGCCGCAAGAATGGCTCGAAGCGATCGGGCCGCCACCGGTAGCTCTGCGCGCCGCGAGAGTCATTGATCCACGCCTTGACCGGCTCACCGCCCGCACCGAAGCAGATGTGCTCGTAGCTGTAGCCCCCCGCATCGGGATAGAAATCGATATAGTTGTCGTGCAATCCCCACGGCACGCCCCTCTCCCCGCACAGCCGGCCCACCTCCCGAATCTCCTCGATGGTCCCGAACTTGGGATTCGGCGGGTAGATGTCCGGCAGCCGGTAGTCGTAGCCCCAGCGTTGCCAGTTGTGGATCAGGAGCAGGGAGTCCGTGGCGCCGTAGGCGAAGGCCCGCCGCACGTAGTCGCCGATCTCGGAATATCTCCCGCCCCAGATGTCGAAAACGAACCGGCCCGCCTTCCGGGGGACGCCGGCCGCCGCGCGCTTCCCGGAGAATGGCCGATACCTCACCGCGCAATCGATGGGCCCGCGCCCCCCCGGCACGAAGGTGTAGGTCGCGTCCATGTGGGTCTCGAGCGCGCACTGGTTGCCCCCGGGGTCGAACGCGATCGCGCCCGGCGGGTTGTCGCACGCCACGAGCAGGGAAACCCCATTTTCAAACTCAAACGCCACATGGCTCGTGGCGAGCCCGTGCCCCCCGCCGCTCACGCGGAAGGCCTCGGGCCCGTCGACGCGGTAACCGTGGCCGAAATAGACACTCCGGACCGCCTGGTCCACCGAGGGCCCGGGCGTCATCGCCGTCAGCCGCAAGGGGCACTCCAACCTCATCCGGAGACAGGGCCCATCCCGCCACACGCGCGCGGTCAGCACCGCCGACTCCCCGTTCACCATCAGCCGATGCGTGACCTTCAACCGCCCGAAAAGATCCCGCGCCGCATCGACCCCGCACACGATGGCGCCGCCCGGCCATGCGCCAAGCCGCTCGCCCAAAACCTCGAGCCGCATCCCCCGGTAAATCGCGACCCGCCCCCCGCCGGAGAAAGCCAGTGCCCCATCCACGATCCCGTTGGGACCCAGCGCCAGCGATGCCCCGCAGCCCCCGCCCAGATCAAAGAACCAGACGCCCTTGCCGTCCCGCCCGGCCCCGAGCGAGGCCAGTGCCGTGCTCTTCGCAAGCGCGTGGGCCGCCTCATCCGCGACGGGCGGCCGGACCCCGGCCACGATGGTCGGCTCGCCCCAGAATGCCGAGTCGCACGTGGTGTTCTGTTTCGGCCCCGGATCACACTCCAGGGCCAGCGCCACCTCCTTTCCCGCCAGCGACGAAAGATCCACATTCCCATCCACCCACACCTTGCTGTCCGTGTGCCGCTCGAAGAGTTGCCTCCGGCCCCCGCCATCGTCCGCCCAGACCCGGAAGGTCACCCCGTCGCTCGGCGGTTCCTTCGGCCCCGTGTCCCGGATCGCATTGCCGAAAAACAGCCCGAGCGGCCCCGCATCCGGCAACCGCAGGCGGTATTCGACGTGCACCGATCCCTTGCCCCCATGATACGGCGGATGCATCGTCAGCGCGCGGCGGCGATCGCCGCGCACCGCCTCCCCGCGCCCAAAACTCGCCCTCGATGCCTGGACCTGCCCCTGCCAGCCTACGGGCTGATATTCGAAATCCCCGCCCTCGTACCGCCACCCCACACGAAATTCGCCCCTCCTCTCAAGCGATAGCGCGCCCCGCGCCGGAACGGCGATGGCCCGGATCCCATCCGCCTTTACCCCATCCAGCCCACCGGGACCCGGATCGGCCTCAAACACCCGCACCGCCTCGACCTCGCGCGCCTCATCCCCCTCCCCAAATCGCGCCCGCGCCCGGACCGGGTACAGCGCCCGATGGATCCCCGAGCCCGCCACGATGCGGAATCCCGCCTCCGCCTTGCCACCCGCTGGCACCTCCACCCGCAAAACCGCGGCCCCCTCGGCCCGCCACTCGTCCGCAAGGCCCCCCACCTCCACCTCCGCCGACACCGGCGCCGCGCCCGTATTGGCCAGCGTCACCGTCACCCCAACGGCTTGCCCGACCGGCGTGTGCCCCACGATCTCGCCGATCTCCACCGCCAGCGGCCCCTCGCCGGCCCTGTGCCCATCGAAACCCATCGCCGGCAGCACCGCCGCAAACACCCAGATGAAATATCTCACGCCGCGCATCACGACCGATTCCCGTTTCCCTTTCCAGACCCAAGGGAGCGGAACGCCGCACCCATTTTACCGATGACGTGCCTCGGAAGAAGCGATTCCTGACCCTGGTCCCCGAGCGCCAGATCGCCCGCCAGGCCATGCAGGAAGGCCCCCAGGCGCGCGGCGTCGTACGCCCCCATCCCCTGGGCCATCAGCCCACCGCAGATCCCCGCGAGCACGTCGCCCATACCTCCCGTCGCCATCCCCGGATTCCCCGTCGAGTTGTACGACGGCGGCCGGCCCGCCTGACACGCGATCGACGACGCCCCCTTCAGCAGCAGCGCCGCGCGGCACCCCGCCACGAATGCTTCGCAAGCCGCCGCCCGATCGAGCACCTCCGCGCCGGCCAGCCGTCTCATCTCGCCCGGATGTGGCGTCAGCAACACGCCACCGCCCAACCGCGAGAGCAGGCCCCTCTCCCGCGCCAGCGCGTTGATCGCGTCGGCGTCCAACACCGCGCGCCTCCCGCCATCCGCCACGACCTCGCGCACCAGCTCCAACACATCCTCCCCCGCACCAAGCCCCGGCCCAACGACAAAGACCGCGCCTTCCGGCGAGGCGGCCAGCACCTCCGACGCCCGCCGATACGGGCGGACCATCGCCTCCATCACCCGCCCCGCCACGATCGGCTGCACCGCCTCCGGCACGAAGGCCGTCACCAGCCCCGCGCCCGAATGCAATGCCCCCTCGATGGCCATCACGGCCGCGCCGGATGTCCCGACCGCGCCGGCCACAACGACCACGTGCCCGCAGTCGCCCTTGTGCGCGGACCACGCACGCCGCGGCAGCAGGGCCCTCGCCCCCGCGGCGCAGAAAAACTCCGGTCCCTCGCCCAGGGCCACGATCGACGCGTCCGGGATCGGCAATGGCACCACGCGAACCCGGCCCACGTGATCCACCGCGGCCCCCCGAAACATCCCCGCCTTCGGCAACCCACACGTCACGGTCAGATCGGCCCGCACGGCCCCCTCCGCCACAACGCCCGAGTCGGCGTCGATCCCCGTCGGCACATCCAGCGCCACCACCGGACCTCCCGGTTTCCCGAATACCCCCCGCGCCACCTCCGCTATCTCGCCGCGCAATGGTCCGCTCGCCCCGATCCCCAGCAGCGCATCCACCAGCACCGCGCCCTCCAGCGCCGGCGGCGTGCAGCGCGACATCGGTTCCACGCGATCATCCCCCTTCGCGAAAGGCGAATAACACCGCGCCACCCGCCCCGCCTCCCACAGGGCGCGCGCCGCCACCAGCCCGTCGCCGCCATTGTTGCCCTTCCCGCAGAAGAACGCGAAACGCCTCGCCCCGGGGAATTCTTCCATCAGCCGGTGGGCCACCCCCCGCCCCGCCTCGTCCATCAGCCGCGCCTCGCTCGCGCCCGCGGCCATCGCCGCACGCTCCAGCGCCCGCATCTGCTCCACCGTCACGATCCTCATGCCACCTCCCCCTCCTCGCGCCTGACGAGCGCCGCCTGCGCCGCCGCGTAGTGTTCGGTGTGCGTCAGGCTGACCAGCACGTGGTCCCCGCCCATTCGCGCCGCCAGCGCCTTGCCCCTATCCGAAAGCACCACGTAGGGCTGCCCCCCAGCCGCGCGGGCGATCTGCACGTCCTGCCAGCCCAGTTGCTCCCCTATCCCCGTCCCAAACGCCTTCGACACCGCCTCCTTCGCCGCAAATCGCGCCGCCAGATGCAGCTCCGGCTTCGGCATCGACATCGCGTAGGCCAGTTCCCCCTCCCCAAAAACCCGCCTCAAAAACCGATCGCCAAACTTCTCGATCGACGCCCGGATGCGGGCCGTCTCGACCACGTCGATGCCCAGATGGATCAGCCTCACGACCGGTAACCCCGCATCAGCGCCAGCATGTCGCGCACCGCCCGTCGCGCGCCCACCATCAGCGCGCGGCTCACGATGCTGTGCCCGATGTTAAGCTCGTGCAGGCGCGGCACATCGAAAAGCGCCCTCAGGTTGTTGTAGTTGATGCCGTGCCCCGCGTTCACGCCCAGCCCGAGGCCGTGCGCCAGCTCCGCCGCCCGGGCCAGCCGCCGCACCTCCCGGGCCAACTCCCGGCGTCCCACCGCGCGGCTGAACGCCCCCGTGTGCAACTCCACGTACCGCGCGCCCGCCGATGCCGCCGCCCGCACCTCATCCCCATCCGGATCAATGAATAGGCTCACCGCGCTGCCCGCCGCCTGCAACCGCGACACCGTCCTCCGGATCGCCGCCTCCGCCCCCCTCACCCGCAGCCCGCCCTCCGTCGTCACTTCCCGCCGATTCTCTGGCACCATGCAGATGTTCGCCGGCCGAAGCCCCAGGGCAAACGCCAGCATCTTCGCCGTGTTCCCCATCTCGAGATTCAGCGGCAGCCCGATCCCCCGCGCCAGCCCCCTCAGGTCCTCCTCCTGCATGTGGCGGCGATCCTCCCGCAGGTGTGCCGTGATGCCGTGAGCGCCGGCCGCCTCGCACTCCAGCGCGAAGGCCAGCGGCGACGGCTCCGGAACCATCCCGCGAGCCACCTCCCGATACCGCGCCTGCCGCAGCGTCGCCGCATGGTCCACATTCACACCCAGCCGCAACATGCAGCACCTTTATCACCCCCCGCCCGAAGGGCGCAAGCCCTTCGCTACCGCCCCCCCGTAGCGAAGCCGCTTCCGGCTTCGGCTCCCCCCCTCCGCCCTCGCAAATCCCCGGCGACCGCATATCATTCCCAAACATGCCCGAGGAAACCCCGCCCCCATTCCCCCTCTCCCTCCCGGAACCCTCCGGCGATGTCCTCTTCTGCGATCCCGCCATGCTCGCCACGGGCTTCGAGACCTCCCGCGCCAGCCCCCGCCTCCGCATCATGCAGCCCATCCATCGGACAAACGCCGGAAAGGTCCAACGCCTCGTCAACTTCATGCAGCCCGGCTCCTACGTCCGCCCCCACCGCCACACCCGCCCCCACGCCATCGAAACCGTGATCGTCATCCACGGCGCCATCGCCCTCTTCCTCTTCGAGGAGGACGGCGCCGTGCGCGACGGCGCCCTCCTGCGCGCGGGACATCCCGGCTGCTTCGTGGATCTCGAACCCGACGTCTGGCACACCCTCCTCCCCCTCGAGCCGGATACCGCCGCCATCGAGATCAAGGCCGGCCCCTACGATCCCGCCACCGACAAGGAATTCGCCCCCTGGGCCCCCGCCGAAGATCACCCCGATGCCCCCGGCTACCTCCGCATGCTCCTCTCCATCGTCGCCCCATGACCCACGCCCCCGAGGCAACCCAAAATTTATTGGCTCGCACACCGCCCCGCGCTACCTTGCCCACGAGACCATGAGCCAGACCGAAATCCCGACCCTCTCCCCAGCCGCGTTCCGCGGGAAACTCGACCTCGAGCTCTCCCTCGTCGACCTCGTCCAGATCACCTGCCTCTCCGGCCGATCCGGCAAACTCATCATCCGCAGCCAGAATCGCGTCGGCACCATCTTCCTCAAAGACCGGCACATCGTGGCAGCCGAAACCGGCGACCACCGCGGCGAGGATGCCCTCTTCGAAATGGCCATCTGGCCCGATGGCGAATTCCTCTTCGCCACGACCGAGGTCGACATGGAACAGCAGGTCCGCGCCGACACCAACGCCCTGCTCATCGAGGCCGCCCGCATCCACGACGAGGCCCGCAGGGCCGGCCTAAGCGCCGCCAACGTGCGAGCCACCTTCGGCGAAGTGGCCTCCCCCAGCGACCTCAGCCCCTTGCAGCGGGCCTATGCCGAATTCCTTCACGAGCGCGAGGTCTACGAGACCACCCTGCCCGATGGCGGCACCCGCCGCAAACCGCGCGGACCATCGAAACCGACGCCCTGGTTCGGCATCCTGTTTATCCTCCTGATGCTCATCGCCGGTATCGGGGTCACCGTCTACTTCCTGCTCAAAGGCTGACCCCTCACTCCCAGTCCTCCTCCGCAATCGTCGTCGCCTCACGCGACCCCAGTTCTTTCGCCTGCGCCACCACCCGATCCTCCGACTCATCAAAACGATAGCTCTTGCACAGAGGGCAGATACCCGCCCCACGCCTCAAGATCGACCCGCAGCCCTCGCACACCTTATACTCCGACGGCGCCGCCGCGATCCGCTCCGCCTGCATCCGCCTCTCCTCCAGATTGCCCATCCCCCATTCTCACCACGTCCCCAGCGCGCTGTCCAGCGCCGCTCGCAGCAGCCCAGCCCGCCCGCGTGGCGGGTGAGGAGGCGGAGGACCGAGGGCGCCCGCCACCGCCTCCTGACCTCGGCGGCTACCCCGAAATTCGCAAGAGCCTCCATGGCGGAGAACTATTTGCGGCATCCGGGTTATCCGCGTCTTGAAGTTTGAGATCCCATGCCCCGCCGGCGGGGCACCACCGGGGCGGAAAATTTGTAGTCCGTCGAAGGGCGAAGGCCCTTCGCCACTGTAGCGAAGCCGCTTCCGGGTTCGGCCTGCCCCCGCCGAAGGGCGCAGGCCCTTCGCCGCTAGAAAAATACGTCGTATTTTCGAGCCAGCACGCCCGCCTGCCTACGCGAGGTCCGACAGGCTGCCAGGCGCCGCCTCAGCCACACCATCAGCCCAACCCCGCCCAGAAGCGGCAGCCCCACCCACGGCTCGGGGATCAGCAGCAGACTGTACCCATCGGCTTGAAGGATCGACTGGATCTGCGTCAGGTAATTCGGCGCGAAGGTGTCGAAGGTCGCCGGATTCCCCTCGGCGGTGCCAACGAGGTAATGCGTCCCCAGCACCGCGAGCGTCGAGCCGACCAGCGTGAACGCCGGGCTCCCCGAGTCGCCCGCTTGCCCATAGGCCTCGCCCGTCACCGGATCCTGATCATACCAGAAAAGCGGATTGCCCATGAACGCGGCAAATCCCCCGAAAACGTTCGTCCCCACCTTGGCCCCCACCGCCGCATTCCCCCCGACCCCACCCTCCGGATCATAACCGTAGATCAGCAGCGGAAGACCCACGTAGTTATTCGTCGCCGGCAACGACATCAGCGCGTAACTCATGATATTGCTCGCCACGGGGATCGGCGCCGTCAGCTCGCCGATGTACAGGTCCGAATTCGAACCCGTCACCGGATCCACGAGCCCGTTTATCGTGCCAGACACGCCATACGTCATCCGCTCGCCACTCCCATTCAAAAAACTCAGATTCCCCCCGACCGCGAAATGTGCCGCCGCCACGAAATGCATCGGGCTGATCATCGCCACCGATTTCCGCGGGTCCTCCACGTTCCATCCCACCCCAGACCAATCCAAAGACGTGAACCAGAAATCCGGATTGTTCGTCGGCGACGAGGGGTAGCTCCCCGGCGTGAACCGGTCGTGGATCGTGTTGCTGTAATTGACGATATCCAGCGCGCCCGCGGGCCACGCGAACACCGCAAGAACCCCGGCCAGAAAACCCCGGCGCAGATACGACCCTGCCATGCGCGACCAATCTAACCCGACTCCAACCCCCTCGGCAAGCCCCCAGATCCTCTTTTGACAACCCAAAACAATCCCCTTGATTTTTACCCCGGAATCCACACCCTCGCCGCTTGCCCGCCTCCCGGCGGGCAACCCAAATCAGCAGTAGAGGAGTTACTATGGACACGCAGACTATGAACCGGGGTTGGAACCATTGGCTCGCGCGCGCCGCCTGCGCCGCGATCCTGCTCGTCGGCGCCGCCGGGGGCATCGCCTCCGCGAGCGAGGCCGAACTGGCCCTGCCCGCCAAGGAGATCCAGGCCAAGGTCGCCTTCAATATCTGCGGCGCCCAGGTCTCCGGCGACGCCATCCTCTGGGCCGGCATCGTCGTCTGCCTCGCCGGCATGGTCTTCGGCCTCGTCCAGTACCTCGGCCTCAAGGGCCTCCCCGCCCACCCCAGCATGCTGGATGTCTCCAGGCTCATCTACGGCACCTGCCGCACCTACCTCTTTCAGCAGGGGAAACTCCTGCTCGCCCTCGGCGCCATCATCGGCCTCACCATGGCCCTCTACTTCGGCGCCCTCAAGGGCATGGGCGCGGGCCAGGTCGGCCTCATCCTCATGTGGTCCCTCATCGGCATGGCCGGCTCTTTCGCGGTCGCCTGGTTCGGCATCCTCATCAACAACGTCGCCAATAGCCGCATGGCCTTCGCCGCCCTCCGCGGCAAGCCCATGCCCCTCCACGAGATCCCCACCCGCTCCGGCATCAGCGTCGGCGTCCTCCTCATCAGCGTCGAGCTCATCGTCATGATCGTCGTCCTCAAGTTCGTCGACCCCGCCCTCGCCGGCGTCTGCTTCATCGGCTTCGCCATCGGCGAGTCGCTCGGCGCCTCCGTCCTCCGAATCTGCGGCGGCATCTTCACCAAGATCGCCGACGTCGGATCCGACATGATGAAGATCGTCTTCAAGATCAAGGAAGACGACGCCCGCAACCCCGGCGTCATCGCCGACTGCGCCGGCGACAACGCCGGCGATTCCGTCGGCCCCACCGCCGACGGCTTCGAGACCTACGGCGTCACCGGCGTCGCGCTCATCAGCTTCATCTGCCTCGCCGTCAAGCCCGACTTCCAGTGGCCCCTCATCATCTGGATCTTCGCGATGCGCATCCTGATGGTCGGCGTCTCCATCGGCGCATGGAAGATCAACGACTTCTTCGTCAAGATGCTCCTCGGCGGCAAGTCCAAGTTCGACTTCGAGCACCCGCTCACCTCCCTGGTCCTCCTGACCTCTTTCCTCTGCATCGTCGCCACCTACATCGTCAGCGGCATGATGCTGCCCCCCGTCTTCCCGGCGGACCCCTCCCTCTGGTGGAAACTCGCCACGATCATCTCCTGCGGCACCATCGCCGCGGCGATCATCCCCGAGCTCACCCGCCTCTTCACCAGCACCGGCAGCGCCCACTGCCGCGAGATCGTCGACGCCACCAAGGAGGGCGGCACCGGCCTGACCATCCTCTCCGGCCTCGTCGCCGGCAACTTCTCCGCCTTCTGGATGGGCCTTGCCATCGGCGGCCTGATGCTGATCGCGTTCCTGACCAGCACCCTCGGCCTAGACCAGGCCATGGACTACCCCGCCGTCTTCGCCTTCGGCCTCGTCGCCTTCGGCATGCTCGGCATGGGACCCGTCACCATCGCCGTCGATAGCTACGGCCCCGTCACCGACAATGCCCAGTCCGTCTACGAGTTGTCCACTATCGAGACGATCCCGGGCATCAAGGACTCCATCGAGAAGGACTTCGGCTTCAAACCCGATTTCGAGACAGGAAAGGAATTCCTTGAGGTCAACGATGGCGCCGGCAACACCTTCAAGGCCACCGCCAAACCGATGCTCATCGGCACCGCCGTGGTCGGTGCCACCACCATGATCTTCTCCCTGATCCTCATGCTCAAGGAGGAGTTCGGCTGGACCAGCTTCGAGCACCTCAGCATCGTCTCTCCCTGGGTCCTGCTGGGGCTCATCGGCGGCGGCGCCGTCGTCTACTGGTTCTGCGGCGCCTCCATGCAGGCCGTCACCACCGGAGCCTATCGCGCGGTCGACTTCATCAAAAAGAACATCAAGCTCGATGGCGTCGAGAAGGCCTCCGCCAAGGACAGCAACGAGGTCGTCCGCATCTGCACGGTCTACGCGCAGTACGGCATGATCAATATCTTCGCGGTCATCTTCGCCCTCACGCTCGGTTTCGCCTGCCTGAACCCGACTTTCTTCGTGGCCTACCTCATCTCCATCGCCCTCTTTGGCCTCTACGCCGCCATCTACATGGCCAATGCCGGCGGGTGCTGGGATAACGCCAAGAAGGTCGTCGAGACCGAACTGAAGCAGAAGGGCACCCCCCTCCACGATTCCACCGTGGTCGGCGACCTCGTCGGGGACCCGTTCAAGGACACCTCCTCCGTGGCCCTGAACCCCATCATCAAGTTCACCACGCTCTTTGGCATCCTGGCCGTCGAGATCGCCGTCAGCAAGAACTTCGCCCCCTACGCCCAGTGGGTCTCCGGGGCGCTGATCCTGCTCGGCCTTGTCTTCGTCTTCCGGTCCTTCTACGGCATGCGAATCTCCAGCGCCCGCTCCTGATCGGCCCGTCCCACCCCGAAGGACCCGCCTTGGCGGCGGGTAGACTCTGGCCCCTCGCGCCCGTAGCGAAGCCCCTTCGGGCTTCGGCCCCGCCCCCACACGAAGGGCCAAAGCCCTTCGCGCCCGTAGCGAAGCCCCTTCGGGCTTCGGCCCCGCCCCCGCACGAAGGGCCAAAGCCCTTCGCGCCCGTAGCGAAGCCCCTTCGGGCTTCGGCCCCCCCACACGAAGGGCCAAAGCCCTTCGCCACTCTTGCTCCATCCCAATAAGTCACCCTTGACGCCAAAAAAGTTCCCTTCATTGTTGCGCTTCTCCATGGAACTCAAGGAAATCGAGACCATCGTCGAGATGATGGCGAAGAACGGCCTCGCCGAATTTGATCTGGAGAGGGAGGGTTTCCGGATCCGCATCCGGAGGGACTCCGGCTGCCCGACCGCCGCGCCTGCCGCGTTGATGCCGACCCCGCCCGCGCCCGGCCCCGCCCCGGCCATGCCCCCTCCCCCCACCGATACACGCGACATCACCTCCCCCATGGTCGGCACTTTCTATCGCGCCCCCTCCCCGGACGCCACGCCCTATGTCGAGGTCGGCCAGCAGGTCACCGAAGACACCGTGGTCTGCATCATCGAGGCCATGAAGGTCATGAACGAGATCAAGGCCGAGCTCCGCGGCGTCATTTCCGAAGTGCTCGCAGAAAATGGGCGACCCGTGGACTTCGGCAAACCCCTCTTCCGGGTCCGCCACACCTGACTGCCGCCGCACCCCGCGGCACCCCCCGGACCATGTTCGACAAGATCCTCATAGCCAATCGCGGCGAGATCGCCGTCCGGGTGATCCGGGCCTGCCGCGACATCGGCGTGCGCACCCTCGCGATCTATTCGGAAGAGGATGCCGACGGCATCCACGTCCAACTCGCCGACGAGGCCGTGTGCATCGGGCGAGGACCCGCCCGCGAGAGCTACCTGCGGGTCGAGCGCATCATCGCCGCCGCCGAAATCGGCGACGTCGATGCCATCCACCCCGGCTACGGGTTCTTGTCCGAGAATGCCCGCTTCGCCGATGTCTGCGAGAGCTGCAACATCCGATTCATCGGTCCCCCGGGTGCAGCGATTCGCACGATGGGCGACAAGAACGCCGCCCGGGAGGCCGCCCGCCGCGCGGGGGTACCCACCACCCCGGGCAGCGATGGCATCGTCACCACGGAACAGGAAGCCATGCGCGTCGCCGCCCGCCTCGGCTACCCCGTCATGATCAAGGCCTCCGCCGGGGGCGGCGGCCGCGGCATGCGTCCCGCCCACAATGATGTCAGCCTCGCCAAGGCTTTCCATGCCGCCCGGACGGAGGCCGAAAAGGCCTTCGGATGCGGCGACGTCTACATCGAGAAGCTCATCGAGAACCCCAGGCACATCGAGATCCAGGTCCTCGCCGATCGATCGGGCCGCGTCGTCAGCCTGGGTGAAAGGGACTGCTCGATCCAGCGCCGCAACCAGAAACTGATCGAGGAGTGCCCCTCCCCGGCCGTGGATGACGAACTCCGCAGGCGGATGGGGCGCGCCGCCATCAAGCTGTGCCACGAGGTCGGCTACGAGAACGCCGGCACCATCGAGTTCCTCCTCGACGCATCAGGCGCATTTTTCTTCATGGAGATGAACACCCGCATCCAGGTCGAGCACGGCATCACCGAGGAGGTCTATGGCATCGACCTCGTCGCCGAGCAGATCCGGATCGCGGCCGGAGAGCCGATCTCCCAGCGCGTCGCCGAGGCCACGCCCCGTCGCCACGCCATCGAGGCCCGCATCAACGCCGAGGATCCCTTCCACGGCTTCCGTCCCTGCCCCGGACGAATCGACCTCCTCTATCTCCCTGGCGGTCCGGGCATCCGCGTCGATACCCATGCCTACGGCGGTTACACCATCCCGCAGCACTACGACTCGCTCGTCGCGAAGGTCATCGCCACCGGCGCCGACCGAGCCGAGGCCGTTGCCCGCCTCTCCCGCGCCATGCGTGACATGCACGTCGAGGGCATCAAAACCACCGCGCCCTTCATCGCCCTGATCATGGACGATCCCGATTTCCGCCGCGGCGCCTACTCCACCGCCTTTGTCGACCAGTTGCTCGCCAAGCGGCGCTGACCTGAAAATCCAAAGTTCGGATCCGGCCGATCGCACGCAACATCCTCTGACGCACAGTCTGTTGCGCGGATGGCCCGTGAGGCAGATATTCTCCCGCCCTAGTCCAGGTCTTCCCCATCCGCGTCGCTGCGCTTCTTGCCGCGGAGCTTCGCCTCGATGAAGGCATCGATATCCCCATCCAGCACGCCCTGCGTGTCCGACGTCTGCTCGCCCGTGCGCAGGTCCTTGACCATCTGGTAGGGCTGGAGCACGTAGGAGCGGATCTGCCGCCCCCACCCGATCTGCCCCTTCTCGCCGTAGTACTTCTCCATCTCGGCGCGCTTCTTGTCCATCTCCAGCTCGTATAGCCGGGCCTTGAGGATCTTCATCGCCGTCGCGCGGTTCTTGATCTGCGAGCGCTCGTTCTGGCAGGTGACGATCATCCCGCTCGGCAGGTGCGTGATGCGCACCGCCGAGTCCGTCGTATTCACGCCCTGCCCGCCCGGGCCGCCCGCGCGGTAGACATCGACGCGGATGTCCTTGTCGGCGATCTCGATCTCGATGTCGTCCTCGATCTCGGCGATGACGTCCAGCGAGGCGAAGGACGTGTGCCGCCGCGCGTTGGAATCGAATGGCGATATCCTGACCAGCCGGTGCACCCCGCGCTCGCACTTCAGGTACCCGTAGGCCAACTCGCCGCGGACCACGAAGGTGCAGTTCTTGATCCCGGCCTCCTCGCCATCGAGGATGTCGATCATCTCGAATTTGAACCCGCGCCGCTCGGCCCACCGCTGGTACATGCGGAGCAGCATCGCGGCCCAATCGCAGCTCTCCGTGCCCCCCGCCCCCGCGTTGATGCTGCAGATCGCGTCGAGCCGGTCGTTCGGATCGCCCAGCAGCAGCTTCAGCTCCAGCTCGCCCAAAGCCGAGCCCGCCTCAGAAAGCTCCTTGCGGAACTCCGCCTCCGCCTCCGCGCCCCCGTCCTCGCGCGCCATCTCCTCCAGCACCGGGAGGTCCTCGAGCCGCCGCCCGATCGCGTCGAATGCCTCCAGCCTCCCCTTGATGGACGATGCCTCGGACATCACCCCGCGCGCGGCGTTCCGGTCGGACCAGAACTCCGGGGCGCTCATCTTCCCCTCGAGCTCGGTCACTCTCCGGCGGAGGGCCGGCTCGTCAAAGAAACCTCCTGAGCTGCGAGAATCGGCTCTGCAGCTCGGCGACGCTGGCGGTCTCGGGCGAATTCATAGGCCACGTAAGATGCGGTCAAGAGAAGGCAGCACAAGGGAAAAAGGTGACCCCACCGGACGTAGGGCGTCGGTCCCGGCGGAACCGGGATCGCCACCTCCCGCGAGAACGCCCCCGCCAGCCCCACGATGCGGTCGCCATCCCGGAGCGGGATCTCCGGGATGCGCCCCGTCGGCTCGATCACGCAGCTGACCCCGGTGTTCGCGCACCGCACCATCGGCAGCCCCGTCTCGATGCAACGGAAGACCGCGTTGGCGGTGTGCAGCCACGCCCCCGGCGAGTCGCGGAACCACCCATCGTTGGTCAGGTTCACCAAGAGCCTCGCCCCGCGCCCCGCCCGCTGCCGCGCGAGCGCCGGCAGGGTATCCTCGAAGCAGATCAGGATACCCATGTCCACGGGCCCCGATGCCGCCGGCGCCTCCATCACCGAATCTTCGCCATCCCCCGGGCTGTAATCGCCGGGCATCCCCGCCAGATTCGCCAGCCACGGCATCCAGCGCCGCAGCGGGATGAACTCCCCAAACGGCACCAGCCTCTCCTTCCGGTAGGCCGCGTATCCTCCCTCCTTCGGCAGAAACAGTACCGCGCTATTGTAAAATCTCCCCCGATCGACATCCACCGTACCCAGCAACAGCGAGAAATCCGCATCGCGCATCATCCCGACCACCGCCTCGGTCAGCGCCCGGTCCTGAAAGATCCCGGTCCCCGTCGCGGTCTCTGGCCAGAGCACGAGATCGGGCTTCCCTCCGCCCCCGCCGCCACCCGCCAAAAAGGACGTGAAATTCAAATAGTTTTCCAGGATCCCGTGCGCCTCCTCGGGATCGAACTTCACCTCCTGCGGCACGTTTCCCTGGACAAAACCGACCCGCACCCGCTGCGGCTCCACCACCGGCTTTTGCCAGATTTCCCCGATGCCCCAGGCAAATGATGCCGCCACCACGGCGATGCATACCGAAAAATCGAAATGCGGCCGCATTTTCTGCGAGCGGCTCATCTCCCGCTGGAACCGGACGACGGTCAGCGCCCCGATCGCGTTGGCGAACACCACCAGCCACGTCACCAGCTCGACGCCCCCCAGCTTGGCGATCTGGATCACGCCGAGGTTATCGTATTGGCTCACCCCGAGCCCGTTCCACGGGAAACCCGAAAGCGCCCACCCCCTCACCGCATCCAGCCCGACCCAGCCCACCGCCACCACAGCGCCAACCGCCAGATTCGCACGCGTCGTCGTCTCGGGAAACCGTCCCATCACCCGCCCCGCAAGCCAGGCCCAGGCGGCCCAATACCCGCCGAGATATAGGCACAGCAGCACCATGCCCACGGCCGTCACATGCCATAACCACCACATCGTCCCCAGCCAGAACAGCACCCCCGCCAACCAACCGTGGCGCCAGTCGGCCCACCCCAGCCGCAGCCCGCACAGCAGCGGCACCAGGCAGAACCAGCCCGCCCCCGCCTGCGCGTGCGGGGGAAACGCCAGCACCGCCATCCCGGCCGTCAACGCCGCCAGGGGCCAACCCGCATATCGCGCCCAGTTCATCGCTCCGCGCACCCTAGCAGCCCCCCCGCCCTTGAGAAGCCCTCCCATTTGCATCGTCCCCAACTTCGCCTATCCTTCCGCATGCGTTTGCCAGAGATCGTCCCGGTGATGACCCTACCGAACGCCATACTGTTCCCACAGTCGCTCCTGCCCCTCTATATCTTCGAGCCCAAGTACCGGGCGATGCTCCGCGACGCCCTCGAGGGCGACCGCATGTTTGCCGTCGCCCTCGCCAAATGCTCTTGCGGCAATGCCCCCCTCACCCCCCACCGCGTCGCCGGCCTCGGCCTCATCCGCGCCTGCACCGATAACCCCGACGGCACCTCCAACCTCATCCTCCAGGGCCTCGCCCGAGTCCAGATCCTCGAAGTCACCGAGGAACAACCCTACCGCAAGGCCCGCATCGCCCCCATCCGCAGCGTCAATACCACCGGCATCGACGTCGAGGCCCTCATGCTCAAGGTCCTCGAGGTCGCCGTCGCCACCGCGGAGAGCATCCCCGGCATGCCCCCTCAGATCTCCGAGTTCCTCGGGAAACTCGACGACCCGGACACCCTCAGCGATATCGTCAGTTCCACCATGGTCTCCGACATCGCTTCACGCCAAAGGCTCCTCGAGACGGCCGACGTCCGCAAGCGCCTCCACGACCTCATCCCCTGCCTCAACCGCTCCGCCCAACACCGAGATTGCTGACTCGAGGGCGCGCGTCACTATCCCGTCGCGCAGGACCTTCGGGCAGCACCTTTCGAGATTGCCAGCGATCTCGAATCCCAAGACGATATCCCGTGCCCCTCACCATCTGCCGGATATTGCTCATCGCCACCCAGGTCGCGGCCGCCGGGCTCGCCCCCGCCACGGCCTCCCCCCTCTGGGTCGATCTCGGCCCCACGAACCGCGCCGGCGGCCTATCCGTTCCCTCGGGGGGCGACGGGGATAATGTCCCAGCCACCGTCGGGGGCTCGCCCTGCCGCGAATTGGCCGGACCGAAGGCCCTCTACCTCTACGTCCGCATCGAGCACCCCGCCTGGCGGCGGCCCGCGCCGCGCGACCTCTATGCCACGTTTGAGGTGTTTGATGGCGGCTTCGCCTTCTTGCGCCTGCAATACGATAAGGCGGATTCCAGTCCCAACCTCTCATCAAAATATGCCGCATCCCCCGACACCGCCCTCCTGACTGGCTCCGGCAAATGGCGCCGGGTTCACTTCGCCCTCCCCGCCGCCCGCTTGGCCGGCGGCCAAAATTCTGGCGCCGATCTCCGCCTCAACGCGCCCGGCGCCGCGGTGCGCCGCATCGAGTTATCCGACGCCAGACCCGAGGGCCACGGCGCCTCCGCCTCGTCCGTGGACCAGGGCGCCCTCGACGCCATCCGCGTGCGCCGCCCGCCGGGCATGGAACTGACTTTCGGCAATGATGCCAACCCCGTCCAGGCCGCCCTCTACCGCGCGCTGTCCGTCACCAGCGTCGAGAGCTACGTCGATTGGGCCGGCGTCGAACCGAGCAAGCAGGGCGAATGGGATTGGACCGAATGGGACAAGCAGGTCCGCGTGCTGCGCGAAGCCGGACTGAAGTGGGTTCCCTTCCTCATCGCCGGACCGGCGTACGCCACCCCGCTCTGGTTCCACGGCGGCCCGGAATCCGCATACTATCGGTGTCTCGAGCACGGCCAGTGGAGCAAGGTGCAGACACTCTTCAACCCCGCACTCCGCCCGCACATCGACCGTTTCCTCGCCGCATTCGCCGCACGATATCGGGACTCCGGCATCATCGAGTCGGTCCTGTTGGGCATCACGGGCATCTTTGGCGAGAGCATCTACCCCGCCGGGCACTCCGACGGTGGATGGACCGGCCGCCTGACCGGCCCCTACCACAATCACCTCGGCTGGTGGGCCGGGGATCCCCTCGCCATCGCCGATTTCCGCGATGCCATGCGCCACGAATACCGGGACATCTCCGCCCTGGATCGTGCCTGGGGCGCCAAGCACGCGTCCTTCGACGAGATCACCACCTTCCTACCCGAAAACGCCCCGTCCGACCGCGCCCGCTATGACATGGCCGAATGGTACCAGAGGGCCATGACCGATTGGTCCGTCTTCTGGGTGCAAACCACGCGGAAACATTTTCCCGAAACAGAGATCTACCTCTGCACCGGCGGCGCGGGCGATCCGGTCCTGGGCGCGGACTTCACCGCGCAGGCCAAGGCCATCGCGCCCCACCGCGCCGGGATCCGCATCACCAACGAGGGCAGCGACTACGCCCGCAATTTCACGCTCGTCCGCGAGGTCCTCACCGCCACCTCGCTCTACGGCACCTTCGCCGGCTTCGAGCCCGCCTCGTCCGTGAATGCCCGGGGCATCGTCGCGCGAATCTACGGGGCGACCGCCTCCGGCGCACGCCAACTTCACGACTACTCACCGAATGTCCTCAACCCGGAGGCGATGGCCTCTTTTCGCGCCAACATCGCCCACCTCGCACCGCGACGCCCCCGCATCGATGCCGCGCTCTATGCCTCGCGCGAGAGCTGGGCCATCGACGGACCCGTCCGCGCCCGTTGGCATGAGCACGCCCACCGCCTGCGCGACATCATCGATTATCATATCGTCACGCGGCAATCGGTGGAAGACGGCGCCCTCGATGGCCTCCACGCTCTCGTGATGACAGAGTGCCCCGCGCTCGAACCCCGTGCCGCCACGGCCATCGAGGCCTGGGTCAATTCCGGCGGCGTCCTCCTCGCCGCAACGCGCCACAATGAGCCCATCGGCGCCCGCCTCTTCGATCTGACCGCATGGCGCGATCGCCTCTTCGCAAAGACCGACCCCGCACGCCCCGTTCCCCTCGATCCGCGCCTCGTCGGCCAGGCCCCCGACCATTGGTCCGTCCACATCGGCGCCGACGAGGACCGCGATTGGATCTTCGGCGACTGGCATTCCCCGGAGATCGCCACGGAGTGGAGGGATGCGCCATCCCCCAAACGCCGATGGACAGGTGCCCGCGCCGGCGTCTATCTCCCCGCCCGCCCGAATGCCCCGCACTCCCTTCGCCTGCACGCCTACCTCTCCGGGCACTCGACCAAGGGCGCGTCGCCAGAAGACAACGTGATCCGCCTCAATGGCCGCGTCATCGGTCACCTCAAGAGGACGCAACCCGGCACGGACGCCTTCGAGGTCCCCGCCGATGTCGTGGGCCCCGACCCCATCGCCCGCCTGGAGTTCTCCATCAAGACATGGAAACCCTCCCATCACGGATCCACCGATGACCGCGACCTCGGGCTCATGGTGCATCGCATCGAGTGGGGTCGGAAAGACGCCAAACCCGCGTCGGGCGATTCCGCCGAGCCACCGGCGATCGAGTTTCGGCCATCCGCCGAGGCCATCCGGCCGCTCGTCCGCCGCGTCGGCGCGGGCCATTCCGTCCTGCTTGCCGGCCTTGCCGAAGAGCCCACCCAACTCGCCCGGGCCCTCGCCGCACTCCTCGCCCACCCCCGCGAGTACCTCCCCGATGGACCGCCCCTCTCCCCCGTCGATGGCCGCATCGACGACCGCTACGCCACCGCCTTCGCCGATGGTGTCCTCTGGTTCGATGCAAAGACCGCACAGATCCGCTGGGCCCCCGCGCCATAGACAGAAACTTGAATCTGCTGGCCGAGCACAATCGAGAGAACCATTCCCTTTGGAGCAACTGGTTTCCCATCGATCTGCGACCCTTTCAAGGTCGGATCGATTCTCGCGTCTGACCGGGGGTTGAGGCGGCCCTTTTGTGGACTGCGGTGGCAGAGCCCCGCGAGGGGCGGCGACACCGCTTTCAAACCGCGTGGAACGCGGCGCGGGCGCCGCCTCGCAGGTCCCGGCTCCGCCGGGCGGGAAAGCGGCGTCGCTGCCGCCGCACTCCAACCGTCCGCCTTCGCCCCCTTTCTGGACTTGCGGTGTCGCCATCCGGCCGCCGACGGATCCTGCCACCGCAATTCCAAGAGGACCCATCTGCCAGATCCAAAGTCTCGCCACGAATGATGCGGCGCGTCCTGAAAATCACCTGGCCCCGCCCCTTGTCGGAAGCGCATCCCATGTGCCAGAATCCACCTGCACCCACGCTCCCACAACCCAGAGGATCCCGCCATGAAACCCTCCGCAGTCATCGCCTTCATCTCCCTGCTCCCGTCGCTCTCGCTCGCGCCGGCCGCGCCCGCGAACTCCCACCAGGCCACCGGCGTCAAGGTCGGCGAGATCACCCAGGACTCCGCAATCCTCTGGGTGCGCCACACCGCAGCCGACACCCGTAACAATGCGGGCCTGATCCCCGGTTCGCCCGAATGGCAGATGGCGTACGACGCCGGCCTGCCCAAGGATCGGCCGGCCGACCCCGAGCCTAAGGGCGGGGGGAAGAAAAAAAAGAAGGCCGGGCCTATGATCTGGCCAACATGGATCTCTCCCGGCCGGCTCGAGGGCAACTGCCCCGGCGCACCCGGGCGCGTCCGCGTCCGCTATGCCCCCTCAGAGAGTCTCTCCGATGCCGCATGGCTCGACTGGGCCACCGTTGCCCAGGAGACGGACTGTTCCCACCAATTCCACCTGACCGGCCTAAAACCCGACACCATCTACTTTTACGAGACGCAGACCTCGCCCCCCGATGGCGCCCCGCACCCCGGCACCCTGCGGGGGCGATTCCGCACCGCCCCCGCCCCAACCACAGACGCCAGCGTCCGTTTCGTCGTCATCACCGGCCAACACTACGAGAAGACCGACCTTCCACCGACCCCCGACGCCGCCGCAGGCGATTACCGATCCTACGCCTCCATGCGCGCGCTCGCACCCGACTTCATCATCCCGACCGGCGACACGGTCTACTACGACAGCGGACACAGGGGCGCTTTTGCCTTCAACCGCGACATGGCTCGGCATCACTGGCACCGTGTCTACAGCCTCCCGAATGTCGTCCGCTTCCACCTCGGCAGCGCGGGATACTGGGAGAAGGACGACCACGACACCGTCGATAACGACTGCTGGCCCGGAGCCAGACTCGGGAGCCTCACCTGGCCGGAGGGCCTCGCCACATTCCGCGAGCAGGTCCCCATGGGCGAAAAAACCTACCGCACCATCCGCTGGGGAAAGGCCCTCCAGATCTGGCTCGTCGAGGGGCGCGACTTCCGCTCCCCCAACACCGATCCCGATGGCCCCGAAAAAACCATCTGGGGCACGGAGCAGAAAGCCTGGCTCAAGCGCACCCTGCTCGAGAGCGACGCCTCATGGCGCGTCCTCATCAGCCCAACGCCGCTCGTCGGCCCGGACCGCGGGCCCGCCAGCAAGGCCGACAACCACGCCAATCTCGCGTTCCAGCACGAGGGTGACGAGATGCGCCACTGGTTCCGCGACAACGTCGCAAGCAATCTCTTCATCGTCTGCGGCGACCGCCACTGGCAATACCACTCCGTCCACCCCGAGACCGGCCTCCACGAATTCTCCTGCGGCCCGTTGACGGACGAGCATGCCGGCGGCTCCCCCGGCCTCAATCCCGAATACCACCGCTATCACAACGTCATCGGCGGCTTCCTTTCGGTCACCGTCGAGCCCCAGCCCGAAGGCGGCAGCCGCATCGCCTTCCGCCACCACGACACCGCCGGCAAAGTCCTACACGAGGCGGCGTGGCCCGGACGCGGTGGATCGTGAGGCAGACATTCCTGTCTGCCCTCCCCGATGCGTCAGCCACACCCGGGCCCGCGCATCGCAGACCACTTACCCGCCCTCGCGCGGGAAAGTGTCTGCCTCACCGCCCGACCCGGGATTCCCCTTCCCCCGTCGCCTTGGCCCCAACCAAAGCGAACCGTAACATCGCGTAGCCCACCGTCCCACTCAATAACGACGCCGCCAGGATCCCGACCTTCGCGTCGGCCAGCCCGGCCCCCCCGGGAAACGCCAGGTTCGCGATGAACAGCGACATCGTGAACCCGATACCCGCCAGCAGCGCCGTGCCATAGAGCATGCGCGGCGTCGCCCCCTCCGGCATCTGCCCGATCCCCATCTTGATCGCCAGCCACGAGAACCCGAATACCCCCACCTGCTTGCCTATGAACAGCCCCGCCATCACCCCGAGGCAAATCGGAGAACCCATCTGCGTCACGAGATCCCCCTCGAATCTCACCCCCGCGTTCGCCAGCGCAAATACCGGCATGATGAAAAACGCCACCACCGGCCCCAGCGCGTGCTCCAGCCGCAGCAGCGGCGACTCCAGCGTCGCCCGGACGTCATCCACCGCATGCAGCGCATCGTGAAACGCCCGGTTCGTCAGCGGCCCATCCCCAGGGCCACGGATCGCGGATAGCTTCTCCGCCGCCTCGCGCAATTCGCGCTCGACCCCGGCCCGCCAGTCCCGGCCCCGCGTCGGAATCGTCATCGCCATGAGCACCCCGGCGATCGTGGCGTGGACCCCGCTCGCCAGGACGAACAGCCACAGCAGCGTCCCCAGCATCGCATACACCGGCATCCGCCGCACCCCCGCCACGTTCAGCCCCAGGGAGACCAGGAGCACGATCCCCCCCGCCACCAGCGCGAACATCGACAGCTCCGCCGTGTAAAACACCGCGATCACCAGCACCGCCCCGATGTCATCCACGATGGCCAGCGCCGCCAGAAACACCTTGATCCCCACCGGCACCCTCCGCCCAAGCAAGGTCAGTACCCCGAGCGCGAACGCGATGTCCGTCGCCATCGGAATCCCCCAGCCGCGCGAAGTCGGCTGACCCAGATTGGATTCAAAATAAATGAACGCCGGCACCACCATCCCGCCGAGCGCCGCGATCAGCGGGAGCGCCGCCTTGCGGAGCGACGATAGCTCCCCGGCCATGAACTCGCGCTTGATCTCCAGCCCCACGTGGAAGAAGAACACCGCCATCAGCGCGTCATTGATCCAGTGGCCCAGGCTCATCTTCAGCGCCCAGTCCCCAAAAACGACGCCCAGCTTCTCGTGGTGCAGCCAGTGGAAGTACGCGTCAGATAGCGGCGAGTTCGCGATCACCAGCGCCGCCGCGGTGCAGATCAGCAGCAGGATGCCCCCCGCCGTCTCCAGTCGGGAAAACTGCCGGAACGGCTCCAGCGTCCAGTCCAGGCTGGCGCGCAATGCGCGCGCGCCGCGCGATCCGATCTCTCCTTGCATCGCCGCCACCTATAGCGGCCATCGCGCCAATCGCAACCCCCGGCCGCCCCCAAAATCCGGCGTAAGGGTTGGAGCGGGGCGAAAGGCCCGTAGTGACGCCTTCAGGCGTTCCCGCGAGGTTCAGGGGCCCCCGCGCCCCTTTCGCTCCCCCGCGCGATCCCGCGCCAGGCCGCCGCGATACGCCGCCCGGGAAAGCAGATGACTCGCCACCGGTATCGTCGCCAACTGGAAACCGATGGCCAACCCCAGCTTGAGGCCCGCCTCCTCGGCGCCGAGCACCAGCCACGCGCCCACCAGGATAAGCGAGATCCCGAGGCTCACCGCCTTTGCCACCGCGTGCGCCCGGCACAGCGGGTCCGGCAGGCGCAGCAGACCAATGCTCGCGACCACCAATAGGGCGACACCCAGCAGCATCGCCGCGCCTGCGGCCACCTCACTCATCCCCACCCCCCTCCTCACCCCCGGAACCTCCACCCCGATGCCCCCGCTGCAGGTACAGCGTCAGGGCCACCGTCCCGAGAAATCCCACCAGCGAATACCCGAGGACAAGCTCGACAAAAACCGTGGTCGCGCGCATCGCGGATATCACCGCGATCATCCCCACCCCGGCCACCGCGATGAGATCGAATGCCAGCATCCGATCGATGATCGTCGGCCCCGCCAGCAGGCGGAATAGCGCCACCACGATCGCCAGCCCTAGCCCGCCCAGGGCGATCTGGAATATCGTCTCCATCACCTCGTCCACCTCAGCAGGGGGTCGCGCAGCAAGCGGTCGATGTCGCGGCGCACCCTTTCGGGATCGCTCGCGTCAAACGCGTGCAGCAATAGGCGATCCCCTCCCCCGGAGATCTCCACCGTCGTGGTCCCGGGCGTCAGCGTGATGCAGTGCGACAGCAGCAGCACCTCCCACGCCCCCAGACCCGACGTGTCGTATTCCAGGAAACCCGACTCGATGTCCTCAGGCCTCCGGAACAGCGCCGCGGCCGCCAGCTCCGCATTCGACCGGAGAAACTCTCGCCCGAAGGCCCAGACGAAACCCAGGAACGCCAACGACCGCGGCACGTATCGGGATGCCGGAAACAGACCCCGCCCCAGCCACACCAGAACAAAACCCATCCCGAATCCAAATAGAAACTCCGGCAGCGCGGGCTTTGGATCCAAGAAGGTCCACAGCAGCGCGATCGCCAGATTGAGCAAGAACACCCTCATCGCACCGCCCCCTTCCCGCCGGCCGCATCGATCGCGACCGCAAGCCCCCCCGGGTCTAAGGCCACGTCTGCCGCCCGCCGCGCCACCCGCATCACCGGCTCCGCGAAAAGCCCGATCCCGATCGACAGCAACATCATCGCCGCGCAGATCCACGTCAGGGCCCTCGTCCTCCCCTCTCCAGACCCCGTCACCGCAGCGCCGTCCATCCTCCAGAACGCCGCCAGCCAGATCTTCAACATGCTGAAGAGCGTCAGCGCGCCAGCCAGCAGGGACGCCCCCACCAGCAGGTATTCGCCCTTGCCAATGCCGACCACCGCTATGGCGTACTTGCCCCAGAATCCGCTCAAAGGCGGCAGCCCCGCCAAGGATAGCGCCTGCGCCAGAAAGATCACGCCCAGCCACGGCGCCGCCACCCAGAGATTCCCCATCGCCTTCAGATCGTCGCTGCCGTTAAGCCGGGCCGCCACCCCGCCCACCAGAAATAGTGAGGATTTCACGACGATGTGATGCGCGATGTAGAAGATCGCCGCCGCGATCGAGAGCGGGGTGAAGAAACCCAGCGCCAGCGTCATGAAGGCCACCTGGCTCAGGATGTGGAAGGACAGGATGCCACGGACGAAGTTCCTCGATATGGCCCCGATCACGCCCAATAGCATCGTCAGCCCAGAGACCCACGCGATGGCGGCATGGATACCCGCCAGGTCGTGGGGCATCACCGTGGCGAAAAGCCGGATCAGGGCATACACCCCCACCTTGGTCAGGAGCCCGGCGAACACCGCCGCCAGCGGCACCGGCAGGACCGGATAGCTCCTCGGCAACCAATAGTACAACGGGAAAAGCCCCGCCTTCAGGCCGAAGACGCAGGCCAGCAACACCGCGATCACCGCGACGCCCGGATCTCCCGGCATCTCGGCCGCCCGCCGCGCGATGTCCGCGAAACCCAGGGAGCCGAACCTCGCGTAGGCCAACCCCGCCACGCAGAAAAAGAGGACGCTGCCAAACGCGTTTAGCGCGACGTAGGGGAAGGCATGACGCGCCGCCCGGCCCCCGGTCTCGAGCGTCAGCAGCCCATAGCTCGCGATGAGCAGCACCTCGAACGCCACGAATAGGTTGAAGAGGTCTGCCGTGCAGAATGACAGGTTGATCCCCGCCGACAGGAACTGCATCAGAGGCAACCGCAGCGGATGCCCCATCCCGACGCCCGTCTCCGCCAGCGAGTAAGCCGTCCCGGCCAATACAGTCACGCCCGCGACCACCAGCATCAGCGCGGCAAGCGGGTCCACCGCCAGCGCGATGCCATGGGGCGCCGCCCAGCCACCCGCGGGCAGCACCACCCACCCGCTCCCCATCGTCCGCGCCAGCAGGCACACCGCGGCGCCAAGCTGTGCCACCGGGGAGAGCACCGCCACCGCCCTCGATGCGCGCGAGTCGCCGCCGAGCACGAGCATGGCCACGGCCGCCGCCAACGGGATCACCAGCATCAGGCCGATGGCCGTCATCGGTCCCCCCCCTCGCGCCCATCGTCCTCCCCATCCCCCTCGACCGTCGCGCCCGTGTCGAGGAACAGCCGGTACAGCAGCATGACGAGATACGCGGTCACGCCAAAACCGATCACGATCGCCGTCAGGATCAGCGCCTGCGGCAACGGGTCCACCGGAACACCGCCATCCCCTATGATTGGCGCCGATCGCCCCGCCGGATCCCCGGACACCATCAGCACGAACAGGTTCGCCGCGTTAGAGAGAATCACGAAGCCAAACAGCTTCCTCACAAAGCTCGGCTGAAGGATGAGCCATGCCGCCAGCGCGAACAGGAACCCCGCCAGAAGCGCCGTGTCCAACTGCATGATCAGGCGCCCCCCCCGCCACCGGGCCGCGCGCGCTCGATCGGTTCATCCGCAGGCGAGGCGTATCGCGCCTCTTCCTCGCCCACCAGCGCCCGGAACCCGCACGTCGATTTCCCCAGCACGAAGAGCATCTTCGACGCGATCCCGACGACCACCAGAAACACCCCGACATCGAAGACAAGCGGCGTGCCCACGTGGAGCTTCCCGATCGGCCAGATCGCAAGGGACCACATGTACTGCTCGAGCATCGGGCGACCCAAAAGCATCGGCACCGCGGCCGGCAGCGCCGCCACCGCCAAACCCCAGACCGCGAGCCGCCCCGGATCGAATCGCAGCACCCGGTGGATCTCCTCCCATCCGAGCGCCAGGCTCAGCATCACCAGCGAGATGGCCGACACCAGGCCCGCGATGAACCCGCCGCCCGGCGCATTGTGCCCCCGCCAGAGAAGATAGATGGCGAACGCATTCAGCACGAAGAAAACGAGTCGCGCGACCATCTTCAGGATCATCGACTCCGGCCCCCCGGCCCGCACCCGCGCGGCCTCCACCACCACACCCCCATCGCCCCCCGGACCGCGCCGCCGCATCAGCAGCCCCAGGCATCCCAGCATCGCCACCACCAGCACCGATATCTCCCCAAGCGTGTCCAGCGCCCGGAAGTCCACCAGGATGGTATTGACCGCATTCGCCCCCTCCGCCAGGGGCACGGTGTGCGCCACATACCAGGGCCCGACCGGATCGGCGTGGGGCGCCGATGTCATGACCAGCCCCACCACCGCCATCATCGCCCCAAAAGCCGCCGCCACCCCCAGGCGCCACCACCGGCCGAACGCGCGGCCCGCACCCCCGGTCTCACCCTCCTGCGCCGAGCGCGGGAATCGCGCCAGCAGATAGAGCACCAGCACCAGCGTGACCGTCTCCACGAGGATCTGCGTCAGCGCCAGATCCGGGGCGTGGTACAGCACGAAATACAGCGTCGAGAGAAACCCGGACGTCGAAAGCGATATCAGCTGGGCCGGCCAAGACCGCAGCACCACCGCACCGATCGCGCCAAGCGCCACTATCGCGCCAACCCCGACCCGCAACGCATCCCAGTCCTGCGCCGCCGCGCACGCCGCGATCCGCCGCGCCAAACCTTCCGCCCCGCCCGCCCAAGGCGCGCCCAGGCAGACCGCCGCCACCACCGTGCCGATCACCACGCCCAGCCACAGCCGGGGCGATTCCGCTCCCGAGAGGCGCGTCACGCGTCCGCACCAATCGCCAAATCGATCGACCGCCGCATCGAAACCCTCGTCCCAACGGAATGCCGCCGGGATCCTCGCCCACCGCCAGCCCGTCACCTTGCCCCACCACCAGAGCGCCAGGCCCGACGCCACCACCGCGATGCTCGCGAGCAACTCGGCCGTGACCCCGTGCCAAAGGTGCAGCACGGGCGCGTCCGGCGCATGCAACCCGGGCACGTTGAGCCAGTGCATCGCCGCGGCCAATATCTCGGGCGCCACGCCCAGCACCACCAGCCCCGCCGCCAGGATCGTCGGAGGCAATAGCATCATCCACGGCAACCCCCGCCAACCCCGCGACACCCCCTCGCTCTCCCGCCCGAGAAACACCCCCTGGAAGATCCGGATCGAAAACGCCACCTTGATCAGCGTGGATCCCACCACTGCGATAATCGCCAATATCCCCACCGGACCGTGCGCGCGAGGGCTGACGAAGATCTCTTTGAACATCAGCTCCTTGCTCAGGAATCCCGTCGTCCCCGGCATCCCCAGCATCGCCGCGCACGCCACCGCCGTCACCACCCCGAGCCACCGCGACCTGCGCCACAGCCCGCCCAATTCCCGCACGTCCTTCAGGTGCGTCGCGTGATAGATCGCACCCGCGACCATGAACAGCGCCCCCTTGTAGCACACGTGGTTCAGGATGTGCAGGTAGTCGTAGCTCACGCCGCCCGACGGGCCCAGCCCATAGTACCCGATCAGCAGGCCCAGCTGGCTGACCGTCGAGAACGCCAGGATCGCCTTCAGCTCGTTGGACAGGAGCGCCAGCACCGACCCGACGATCAGCGTGGCGAACGCCACGGTGCCCACCAGCGCCGGCCACGCCGCGTGCTCGTTGAACAGCGGGAACACGCGCGCCACCAGGTACACGCCCAGCTTCACCATCGTCGCCGAATGCAGATACGCGCTCACCGGCGTCGGGGCCGCCATCGCGTTGGGCAACCAGAAATGGAACGGGAACTGCGCCGATTTGCCGAACGCCCCCAGGAGCAGCAAGGCCATCGCCGCACCCGCCATCGGCCGCCCGGCGAGCCCTCCCCCGGCAAGCAGCTCGCGCAGGCTGGCCGTTCCCGCAATCTGCCCGATCAGGATGATCCCCGCCAGCATCGCCAGCCCCGTGCACGCGGTCACCAGCAGCGCCATCCTCGCCCCGCGCCGCGACCCCTCCTCCCCATGCAGAAACCCGATCAGCAGGAACGAGGCGATCCCCGTCATCTCCCAAAAGACGAATAGCGCAAGCAGGTTGTCCGCCAGCACCGCGCCAAGCATCGACGCCATGAATAACAGGAGGTACGCATAGAACCTCCCGTGATGCGCGTAGTGCCCGTCGAGATAGCAAGCCGAATAGATCACGACCAGCGCCCCCACCCCGCTCACGATCAGGCCGAAAAACACCGACAGGCCATCGACGAGAAACTTCAGGTCCACGCCCAGCGTCGGCACCCACGGCCAGCCGACCGCGGGACCGGCCCCGCCGCCGAGATCGGCCGCCGCCCAAGCCAGCGCCAGGAACGCGATCACGGGAAAAGGCAACGCCACCCATGCCGCGCGCGCGCCGAGCCCCCGCCCGATCCAGGCGACGGGACCGGCCGCGACAAGCGGCAGGAACACCGAAAGCAATATGACCAACTCTAAAGACATCGCGCGCGACCCACTGGCTTAAACCGCCCGGCGCCACGTCGCGACCGCGGCGCGCCGCACCCCGGGGGTCCAACGTCTCGGGCGCCCATCCTATAGCCCATCACCGCGGCGCGGCAAATCCTCCCGATACCGATCCCGGTACAGCCCGATCTCCGCCAGCGGGATCGGCCAGAACGCCGTCCGCCGGAAAATCGCCGCATCCGCCTTGAGCCGCATGCCGCCCCCGGCCACTTTGAAAAACCCCGGCCCCTCCCTCCCCACGACGTTGTCCACCAATTCGTGGATCCCGCGGTCCCGGAAGAGCAAGCCCCCGCAATTCACCACGACATTCCTCCAGATGCGGTTGGCGTCGGCCCCCTCGCGCAGATTCGCCAGTTCGGGATAGCGGTCGCTATACGGCGGCCTGCCGATGTCCACCTCCTGCCGGATGCGCCGCTGGAAGTCCGGCCGATCCAGCGTCTCGAGCCACCGCTTCTCGCCCCACGGGCTGAAGCTCACCGCGTACGGGCACCCGATGAACAGGTTGTTATCCACGATGTTCTCCTTGCCCCCGTGGATCTGCACCCCGCCGAAATGCCCCCCGCCCGTGCGATAAAACACATTCCCGTAGATCAGCGTGCCGCTGATGGCGTCATCTAGGCGGATGCCCGCCTGCCCCACGGCGAACTCGTGCCCGATGTGGCGCCAGGCGTTCCAGCGGAAGACGTTCCCGCGGTAGGTCGGGTTGCCCCACATGTCGATGCCGCCCTGGTCGTCGGATTCGGTGACCACGTGGTGGACCTCGTTGAATTCCACGAGGTGCTCGTTCCCCTCGATGCGCAGCGCGCTGCTGCCGGAATCGTGCATCAGGTTGTGCCGGATCCTCGCGCCGACCCCGCTCGCATGGACCGCGGGCGTGTAGGTCGGATGCGTCCTCGAGAAGTGATGGACGTGGCAGTTCTCCACGAAATGCCCGCCGGGCTCGAGCGTCCGCCGGTCGCCCCCCTTGAGCACGATGCCGCCCCGGCCGAGGTGCGCGATCTCGCAGGACAGAAGCCCGTGCCCCTTGCCACCATCGAGGATCACGCCATCGCCCCCGAACGCCCGCACCGTGCATCCCGCGAACAGCACCCCCTCTCCACCCTTGACCCGCAGCCCGTCGCCGCGGCCCAGTTCCCAGGTCAGCCCCTCGAACGCCACGTGCGAGACGCCATCCAATTCGAGGAATGCCCCCTCCATCAGCGGCACCTCCGCCACCGCCGTCGCGGGATCCGATGGCGGCAGGAAATACACCCTCCCCGCGGAACGATCCACGAAGTACTCCCCGGGAAGATCGATCTCCGAGAGCAGATTCACGGCGCGGAAGCGCGCCCCGCCCCGATAGCCGTATCGGTGCAGCGGCGGCCCCAGCTCGATCACCTTCTCTCTCGTGTCGATCCGCGCCACCCGATCGTACGAATCCGCCCAATCGTGATACCAGTAGCCGTAGAGGAACGCCTCCTTCTCCTGGAGCCATCGCCCCGCCCGCGGGTCGTCAAAACGGAAAGCCCCCCCGTTCCAGACCGGGCGGCCGCGGGAATCCTTCGTCGGTTCCCCGAGCATCTCGCCGGCGCGCGCCCAGCCCTCGTTCGGCCAGCGGGCCACCCGCATCGGCTCGCCCCCCCAATACAGCTCCATCAATGGCCGCGTGCCAAATCCCCCCCCGCTCGCATATCCCCCGGGATCGAACCTCCCGAAGTCCGTCACCCCATTCGCCCGCAGATCCGCGACGACCACCTTGCCGCGCGCCTCCTCGGGCAATCGATTCAATACCCCCCGATCCCGCACGGCAGCAAAACCGCCGATGCGCACGCCACCTCGAAACCGCGGCCGCTCTCCCCCCGCCGCCTGATACACGATCGGGGCTCCCGGTTGCCCTGAATCTCCCTTCCCCAGTTGCAGCGCATTCGTCACCACGTATTCGCCTCCCCCGACCAGCACCCGAGCGCCGCCCTGCGGCATACCCGCCTTGGCCCGCCGCGACCGGATCTCGTCGCGCGCCCTCCCGAGCGACGCGAACGGCGCCTCCGCGGTCCCCGCGGCCACATCGCTGCCGTTCGTCGCCACGAAGACCGTCAGCCCCGCCGCCGGCCACTGCGGCCCCGCCATCGGCGCGGCGAGCGCCGCCCGCGGATTCCCTCCGGTCGCCTCCTGGGCCCGCGCCGCCGCCTCGTCCGCCAGATGCCCAGGCACGCCGGGGATCTTCGATACCTCGCACAACGCGGCGGCCGCCTCGCTGCCCTTTCCCTCGCGCACCAGGCTCTCGGCCGCGCGGATCATCGCCAGCGCCCTCGCGGGCGCCGGCGCTCCCCCGTCCCGGGCGAGCTTCCCGTACGCATCCCTCGCCCCCGCGAAATTGCCCGCCTCCATCGCCACGTGGCCCATGGCCAACATCGCCTCCCGCCTCGCCGCGCTGCCCGCCGCCGCCGCCCCGAACCAGCCCTCGCACGCGCGCCGGGCCTCGGCAAAATTCCCCGCCTCGCACTGCCTGACCACCAGTTGGCGCAATACCGCAATCCTATCCTCGCCCGCCAGGCCCCTCACGCCCAGCAGTCCCTCGAGCACCTCGGCCGGCACCTCTCCCGCCGCACCGGCCCTCACCTGCTCGAGCAGCCCGGCCCGCGCGAGCGCCATGGCGTCCGGCCCGGCACCCGGCACCCGCAACATGTCCAGCCACGCCGCCGTCGCCTCCCCCGGGCGCGCCAGCGCCAGTCGCGCCCCGGCCAGCCCGCGAAGCCCGATCACCTTTGCCCATGGCGTCAGCTTCCCTTCTCCGAGCGCCCCGAGGAATCCGCCCTCCGCTCCGGCGGCGTCCCCGCGGGCCATCGCCTCGCCCGCCGCCGCCAGCCGCCCGGCCACCCTTCCCTCCACGCTCTCGCGAAACGCCCAGCACAGCACCTCCGCCGCCGCCAGCGCGCGGCCATGGACCGCGACCTCCGCCACGTCCAGGACCACCGAGCCCACCCCGTGCCCCGCGAAGCCCACGCGCATCTTCGCGCCCGCGGCGGGCTTCACGTACGGCCCCCCGTGCGGCCCCGCCGCCGCCACCAGGCCATCCAGATACAGGCGCATCTCCCTCCCGTCCCAGCTTGCCGCCGCGTGCTGCCAGGCGCCCTCCACCACGCGCCCCCCAGACACGCCCACCGAATGCAGCGGCTTGGCCTGCCCAATCTCGAACGATACCGACTTGCGGCGGCAGTCTGTGGTCAGGCGCACGCCGTCCCAGTACCCCGAACCCACGCTGAACAGCGTCCCGTTCTCGCTGCCCGGATTCCCCCGCAGCGTGCCCGGGCCCAGCACCCGGAACCACATCGATACCGTGAAACCATTCGTGCCCACCTCGAAGGGCGCGGCCGCCAGCGCGCCCGCATCCAGCCGCGGCACCTTGGTCCCCGCACCCCGCCCGTCGCCCCAGGCCAGCGGCTGCGCCTCCGGGCCCTTCCTCGCCGCCTCGTAGGCCAGCGCGCCACCCCCCGTCCGATCCGCGAGCATTGACGGGCCTCCATCGCCCTCCAACACGTAGTGCCGCATTGGGCCCGCCGCTGCCCCAGAGACCGCCTGCGCCACTGACCACGCCAAGAAACACGCCATCCAACGCATCCGCGCAGGCTAGCGAACCCGCCGCACGCCGCCAGACCGATTCGTCGCCGAATCCCGTCATTCAAATTTAGCCCTCTTTTTGCGCCACGGCTTCCGGCACAATGACCATGCGCGGATTTCGGGAGGGACGCCCGGCCCGACACGGCGCCCGAGGGGCCTTTTGGACTGACACGCGCGTCCCGGACCGCCGTAAGCCACAGCGGTGTCGCCGACGCGCTCTGCCACCGCAAGTCCAAAACGGGACCGACCCGCGGCCACACGCCCGGACTCCCTCCCATCAGCCCACGTTTCACGCCAAATTCCAACGCCGATCTCGCCGCCCCGACGCGAGCCATGTTAGAATGCCTACGATGCCGAGACCCCGGAAGACATCCCCCGACTTCTTCCATTACCTGCCGGTGACCGACCGCGACATGCGCCTCGGGATCTACGTCACCGGCGCGGGCCGCGGCCGGATTCGTCCCGGGAGCGCCTATCCCCCACCGGGACATCCCGACCTCTACGACTTCACGTGGGGCGAGGGCCGCGTGCTTCCGGAATTCCAGGTGATCCTCATCACGCGCGGCCGGGGCGAGTTCGACTCGAAGGAGTGTGGCACCATCCCCGTCCGGCACAACACCCTCATCCTGCTCTTTCCCGACACATGGCACCGCTATCGGCCAAGTCGGGCGACCGGCTGGTTCGAGCGATGGATCTCGGTGAACGGCGAGTTCGCCCACCGCATGCAGGAACTGGGCCTGATCTCGCCCGACCGCCCGGTCCACCACCTGCCGCCAGAGACCGACCTCGCCGCGAGCTTCGACCGCGCCCTCGACCGCATCGGCGCCGATCCCACGAGACAGTCTCCCCTCGTCTTGGTCGGCGCCATCGAACTCCTCGCCCTCGCCGCGGAATTCGCCGCCCAAGAGCCCGCGCCGCCCCCCGCCCCGCGCTACGGCGTCACCGACCCGCTGGTCGCCGCCGCCGTCGACCTCATCTGGACCCACAGCCACCGGCAACTCTCCGTCGCCCAGATCGCCGCCCGCCTATCCCTCCCCCGCCGCACGTTGGAGCGCCGCACCGCCGCGGCCCTCGGTCGCACCGTGCTCGACGAGATCCACCGCTGCCGCCTGACCCGTGCCCGGCGCCTCCTCGAGGAGACGAACCTCCCGGTCAAGATGGTCGCGTACCTCGCCGGCTTCCACGACGGCGAGCGGCTCCGCCTCCTCCTCCAGGCGGAGGCCGGACTCTCCCCCGCCGCCTATAGGGAAAAGACCCGCCAAACCAACCAACCCAAGGAAATCAAACCATGACGCCGACACCGCCCATCAAGGTCGGGCTCTTCAGCATCGGGCTCGACACGTACTGGCCACAGTTCACGGGACTGCACGACCGACTGCTCGGTTACCACGCCGAGGTCCGGCGCAGGCTGGAGCGCTTTGGCGCCACCGTCGCCGACTGCGGGCTGGTGGACAATCCCGACAAGGCCCTCGCCGCCGGAAACCGCCTGCGCGCCGAGGGAGTCGAGGTGATCTTCCTCTTTATCACCACCTATGCGCTCTCATCCACGGTGCTCCCGGTGGTGCAACGCGCCGGCGCCCCGGTCGTCGTCCTCAACCTCCAGCCCGTCCCCCAACTGGACTACGCGAGGTTCAACGCCCTCGGCGACCGCGGCCACATGACCGGCGCCTGGCTCGAGCACTGCCAGGCCTGCTGCGCGCCCGAGATCGCCTGCGTCTTCAATCGCGCGAATATCGACTATCATCTCGTCACCGGCCACCTGGACGACGGGGGCGCCTGGGCCGAGATCCGCGCCTGGGCCGAGGCCGCGATCGCCCGCGCCGGGATGCGCGACAACCGCCTCGGTGTCCTCGGCCACTACTACTGCGGCATGCTCGATGTCTACAGTGACATGACGCAGCACGGCGCCACCTTCGGTTGCCACATCCAGCTGCTGGAGATGTGCGAGCTGCGCTCCCTGCGCGACGCCGTCACCGCCGATGACATCCGGGGCAAGATCGCGGAGTTCCGCGAGGCCTTCGCCGTCTCCCCCGAGTGCGAGCCCGCCGAACTCGAGCGCGCCGCCAAGACCTCCGTCGCGCTCGACCGCCTCGTCGCCCGTCACCGCCTCGGCTCCATGGCCTACTACTACGAGGGCCAGCCCGGCAATGAGTACGAGGACATCGTCACCTCGGTGATCGCGGGCAACACCCTCCTCACCGGGCGCAACGTCCCCGTCGCCGGCGAGTGCGAGATCAAGAACGCCCAGGCCATGAAGATCATGGACCTCCTCGGGCGCGGCGGCTCGTTCTCCGAGTTCTATCTCGCCGATTTCGTCGAGGACCATGTCTTCTTTGGCCACGACGGCCCCGCGCATTTCGCGATCGCCGAGGGCCCCGTCGGCCTCGTCCCGCTCCCGGTCTACCACGGCAAGCCCGGCAAGGGGCTCTCCATCCAGATGAGCGTCAAGCGCGGCCCCGTCACGCTCCTCTCCGTCGCGCAAAACCGCCAGGGCGAACTCTCCTTCCTCATCGCCGAGGGCGCCTCCGTCCCCGGGCCCATCCTCCAGATCGGAAACACCAACAGCCGATACAAGTTCCCCATCCCCGCCAAGGAATTCATGCAACGCTGGTCCGAGGCCGGGCCCGCCCACCACTGCGCCATCGGCACCGGCCACTTCGCCCACACCCTCGAGAAACTCGCCCGCCTACTCAAGATCCGCTCCCTGCGGGTGTGCTGACTCGAAAATCGGCCACGGGATCGGCCTGTAGGGCGCGGCTTCCCATCCGCGCCACGAGGGCCCTGCCGGTTGCCCGTGGCGCGAAAGGGATTT
>CAZYWZ010000050.1:0-46911 GCA_964651705.1 uncultured Verrucomicrobiales bacterium | reverse complement strand
CCGTCCGCGTGCGCCAAGGCGCAGCCTACATCGCGACCCAATTTTCGAGTCAGTACGCCCACGTGAACCCGAGCCTGGCCTCGTTGCGGTAGTATTCTCGCGCGGGGGTGGCGGGCAAGTCGCTCTCGACCCACTGGTAGGTGTAACCGGCGGTGGCGGTGAGATGCCCGTTGATCTTCCATGTCAGCTTCAGCGATGGGGTATAGATCGTGTCATCCCGGAAGTGCGGGGCCTCGAACTCGCCCCGATACACCCAGAAATCGGCCGCGGCGGCGACGGCGCCCGTGAACCGGTGCTCCCATGTCGCGCGGTACTGTATGTCCTCGTAGGCGCCGCAGGCGCTCGAGATCATCTCCTCGAAGCGGCCCAGCTTGATCGTGCAGGTGTCCCACTGTGTCGGCCTGAGGCTGACGGTGGCGTCGACGAAGACCCGGTTCTGGTTCTGCGAGAAGAAGGGCGCCACGCTGTCGTTGAATCGGTGGAAGCTGGGGCCGATGAGGAACGAGAGCTTGAGCCAAGGGAAGGGCTCGCCCTCGAGCCCCGCCAGCGCCCGCTGGTAGTCGTTGGAGTAGTGCACGGGATACCACTGCGTGGTGTCCTGTTTCTGTGCCCCGGCCCGATACCCCGCGACGAACCACAGCCCCGGCGCCACCCGCACGCCGAGGTCCGACCCGCACTCGAAACGCTCCCGGTCCAGATAGTTGCAGTAGCCCGGGAGCATCTGGTGGAGTGTCATGAAGTCGTGGACGTACCCCAGGAACTGCGGCCGGACGAAGACCGGCCCCAGATCCCAGCGCAACCGGACGGTCTCCTTCGCGAAGAACGACTCCCGCCGGTCGCGGATCTGGAACCCGCCGATGGCGGGCGCGCCCCCGGGACCCAGATATAGGAGCCCCTGCCGGTCGCCATCTACGAACGCCATCTGACCGTCAAACTCCCACGAGAAGATCCCGCTCCGCCCCGAGTGCGCGCAATCCACACCGTGCCGGATGTGATCCTCCGAAGGCTCGCTGTGAAACCACGTGAACCGAGGGTGATACGAGAATAGAAAATCCGATGGCTCGTCATCGCCGTCTTTCCACCGCACGCCCAGTCTCGGCTCCACCTGTGTCACCATCGAATCCTGGCCCGCCAGCTCGCCGAACTCGTAGATGTACACGTTGCTGTCGTAATACCCGTCCGCCGACAGCGACAGCACCGGCGACCACCCGCCTCCCGCCACGCCCGGCCCATCCCCCGCGACCGGCGCGCGCACCAATTCCCCCGCACGCAGCGACAGCGCGCCCAGCGCCGCGACGACCGCGGCCACCGGCAGCTTCTTCGCGACATCGGGGCAAAACACCGCGGCACACTGGGGGAAGCCGCTATCAGGCGCAATGGAATTTCTTTTTTCCTAAAATTAGCTTATCTACTTTTAGTGGCGCGTTTTCGGGCCGTCCCATGCCCCGCCCGCGGGGCACCACCGTGCGTGAAAATGTAGCCCCTCCGGTCACGGAGGGGCCGTGCGGTGGGGGTCCACGGCCTCACGGCCGTGGCTACGTCTGGAATTTTCGAGCCAGGCCCCATTTTCCTTCTGGAATCCCGCCCCACGCTGTGGCCACATGGTGCGCCGACGCACTCCGGAAGCCCCCATGGCGCGACTGCTCAACTGGCTGGCCAATGCCTTCCCCCTGTGGGTGCTGGCGTGCAGCTCCCTCGCGCTGGTGCGGCCGGAGTGGTTCGCCTGGTTCCGCGGCCCGATGATCGTCTGGGGTCTCGCCGTGATCATGCTGGGGATGGGCATCACGCTGACCGTCGACGATTTCAGACGCGTCCTCCGGGTGCCATGGCCCGTGGGGGTCGGTTTCGCGGCGCAGTATTCGATCATGCCCTTGCTGGGTTTTGGGATCGGTCGGCTGCTGGGCCTGGAGACGCCCTTCGCCGTGGGGCTGATCCTCGTGGCCTGCTGCCCGGGCGGCACGGCCTCCAACGTCGTGACCTACATCGCGCGGGCCAACGTCGCGCTCTCCGTCCTGATGACGATGTGCTCCACCCTCGGGGCGGTCGTCATGACGCCGGTGCTGACCTCGTGGCTGGCGGGCACCTACGTGCCCGTTGACGCGAAGGGCCTGCTGCTCAGCACGGCGCAAGTGGTGCTGCTGCCATTGGCCATTGGCCTCGCCCTGCACCACGGCTTCCCAAGACTCGTTCGCGCCGTGCTGCCGGTCGCCCCCCTGGTTTCCGTCATCACGATCGCGCTCATCTGCGCGAGCATCGTCGGCCAGAATCGCGAGGCCGTCCTCCATTCTGCGGGTAAGATGCTGCTGGCGGTATTCCTGCTACACGCCGGCGGTTTCGGCCTCGGCTACCTCGCGGGACGCGCGCTGCGCCTTGCTGCGCTGGACCGCCGCACCCTCTCCATCGAGGTCGGCATGCAGAACTCCGGCCTCGGCACCGTCCTGGCCCAGCGCCACTTCGCCGACCCCCTCACCGCCGTCCCCTGCGCGGTCTCCGCCACCTTCCACTCCGTCATCGGCAGCGTCCTGGCCGCCGTCTGGCGGATGCGTCTGCCGACGGCAAACCGCAATGGCCGCGGCCAATAGCCCGGCCCATCTCGTCCGGCCTTTCCCCTCGAGGCGACCCATTCACCGACCGCTCGCGCCAACGGGTCGTTTGACCTTCCTCGGGCGAGTTCGAAAAGAAAGCACAGCGACGCCGCAAAGGAGCGTGAGAACGGCGGACGAGGGCTCCGGAATTCCGACCACATAGAGCTGGCTGATTTCGGACTCCGTCAGGGCGCGGTCCCACAGCGCCACTTCGTCCATGGCCCCTTGAAACACCCAGCCGGAGAAGTATTCATAGCGTCCAATCCGCAGGTCGACCGAGGAATCGAAGACGGATCCGGTCTTTGGCGTTGTTGCTTCGAGGTTGCCATTGAGGTAGACGCGCATTTCCGAGCCGTCGTAGGTGCCGGCGAAGTGATACCACGTTCCCACCTGCACGGCGGTCGTTGCAGCCAGATCGGTGATCCCCGACGCGGTTCCGTCTGCGCTGATCCGGAAGTACAAAGTGTTGCCTCTTATCTCCGATCCGTAGGAAATATCTCCGTTGGAGCCAATCTTGTTCACCAGTTCTCGGGCTTCGTCGAAGGACGCCAGGTTGAACCAAAACGAGAGGGTGAGATAATCCGGGTCAAGCGATGGCGTGTCCGACACGTAGACCTGAGATCCCGACCCGTCGAAGTAGGCCGCGTTGCCGGGCGCCCCTTGCGCGTCGTTGGTCCATGTGACCCCGGAGTTGATGCCATCCGTCCCGTTGGGGGACAGGTCTTGCGTGTCGCCGTCGAAGGGCAGATACAGGGCCAGACCATCCATGAGTCCAGCGTCGGCCACACCGATCGCCGCAAACAGCAATACGATTGCCGCCATGCTCTTCATGTTTGCCCTTCCTGTCTCTATCAACGCCGATGGTAAGGACACCGCCAGCGGACCGTGCCCTGCACCCTATTAAGTCAGCTTATGCCAAAAAGCCGATCCGAAACCAGCACTATTTAGGCGTTTGATCGCGGGGTTTCTCGGCCTTCCATCTTTTCGCGGCATATGGATGTACGCCTACTTTCGAGTCAGATCTGATGCCCCGCAGGCGGGGCACCGCCGGCGCGGAAAATGTAGCCCATCTGGTCACAGATGGGCCCGGCCGCTCAGCCTGCGCGCCCACGGTCTCACGACCGTGGCTACACCCGGAATCTTCGAGCTAGATCCCATGCCCCGCGTGCTGGGCACCACCGGGGCGGAAAATGGTAGGCTGCGCCTTGGCGCACGCGGGCGGTCGGTTCGGCAGCGTGCGCCAAGGCGCAGCCTACATCGCGACCCAATTTTCGAGTCAGCCCTGTGGCACTGGCCCATGACCCTTCGGCTCGCCGCTAGGGGCGATCCCGGTCGCCGCGCGGAGGATCGCCTCCATCCAGCGCCAGAAGGCGGCGCGGTCGAGGATGGGGTTGAGGGCGTTGGTCAGCAGGCAGCAGGCGCTGTCCTTGGCGCCGGAGTGGCGGGCACCATCGCGCACAACCCTCACCGCAGCGGCTTCAGGTGCGTGAGCGGCTCGTGGTCGGGGAGCTGGTCCCACGCGAGCCCGGCGTCGGCGGCGGGGACGTGTCGCTCGGGGAGGCCGAGCTCCTTGAGGACGATGTTTCGGGCCATGGGGATGCCGACGGTCTTGTAGAAGGCGAGGTGGCGGTTGAACCCCTGCCGCCCGAAGCCGCAGTCCGTGGAGAGGACCAGCTTGTCGGCGGGGATGTGCTCCAGGCAGCGGCGGATGCGGGCCGCGATCACCTCGGGGAAATCGGCCTGGAGCGTCCGGTGGCTGATGACGCCCACCGCGATCTTCTTCGTGAGCCGATCCCGGTACGGCTTGAAGAGGGACAGCTCCCTAAAATTGTTCTCGGTGGCCTCGATGGTCCAGACGTCACCCTTGAGCCGCTCGAGGTAGATCTCCATCGAGTTCGCGTAGGATTCGTCCGAGAACACCTTCTGCATGTTCGGGTTGCCCCAGCAGGTGTGGATCCAGACCTCGGCGTCGCCGAGCCCCTCGACCTCGCGGTTGAAGGCATCGACCAGAAAATCCAACAGATCCTTCTTCTCCGGGCTGTACCGGGCCATGAAGTGCAGCGTCGGCTCTTCCACCTGGATGACCTTGCAGCCGGAGGCCGCGAGCTGGCGGAGTTCGAGATTCATGGCCTCCGCCATGTCCCAGATCAACTGCTTCTTGTCGTCGAGATCGTATTCGGGCGTGTGGCTATCGAGAAAGAACGCCAGCACCTGCGCCGAGCAGGAGCCGAACTTCACCGGCTTGCCGGTGGCGGCCGCCGCCTGCTGCGCGATGCGCCAGATCTTGGCGTATTCTAGCGGGTTCTTGGGATCGTGGCGGACCTTCCCGACCACCCGCGGCCACCGCCACGTCTTGTAGATCGAATCCAGCATCGTCCCGATCGGATACGACAGCAGCGGCGAGCGCGTTTTCTCGGTCTGGAGTTCCTCGTGCTCCAAACCGTTCCACCGCTGCAGCGGGTAGTGGTGCCACGAGCGCCCGGCCACGTCCTCGTCGAGGTGGTAGTCGCCGGTGGTCAGGATATCCAACCCCGCCCGCGCCTGATCGGACACCACGATCGCGTGCGCGTCGGAGAACTGCTCGCGGTACCACGGGTCCATCAGCGCCGTGTCCAGCGGCCGGCCCCAGAGGTTCCTGTCATACCATCGCGGGCGCGGCCAGGAACCGGTCACGGTCGCGGGAAGCATCAGGTCGCGGGTAGCGGTGAAGGCCATGGGGATCTCCTCCGGTTGTCGGGTTGCTGCGGGCAGGATAATGTATTCATGCGTTTTTGCAAGATATAAGCTGCGCTTCTTATGCGACGACCCGCGGTCGCCCGCGTCCCCCGCCGCTTGCGACCGGCGGTTCGCCCATATAAATTGCTATAATGCCCACGGTAACCCAACTTCTGCTCGCGGAACATGCGGTGTTCGTGGAACTCTTCGACCAGATCGATGCGGCGCTGCGGGAGGCGCGGGCGGCGGGCGAGGTCAACCGGTTGGCGCGGATCGTGGAAGGGGTGCTCAGGCGGCACGGGGAGTCGGAGGCAGAACTTGCCTATGCGGCTCTCGATCAGATGCTGGCGGATCAGGGCGAGCTGCGGGAACTGCACCAGGACCACCGGGAAATCGACGAGCACCTGACGCGCGCGACCACGGCCCCCGACCTACAGGAAGCGAGGGAACTGCTGGGCCGGGCGCTGGAGATCGCCCGCGAGCATTTTTGCCGCGAAGAGCGTTCCGTGTTTCCGCTCTTCGAGCGGGTCTTCTGTGGGGAGTCTCTGGAGGCCCTTGGGCGCACCCATCTGCGGGCCCGCGCAGACTCGGGCCACGAGGTCCGTCGGTGCGCAGAGGCAGTGCGGTAGGGGATCGGTCAACGCGTCGGGCGTGAGGCGTTGGCACCGATCGCGATCGCGCTGGATACCTCCCCCCGGTGAGCGCAAGATCTCGTGCGCCATGCGTGCCGCGTTCTTGCTCGCCTCGGTCCCCCTGCTGTCGGCAACCGCCGCGGACGCAACGGAGCGCGAAATCCCGCCGGCCTTCGGCCCGCACGTCCACCTGTCGGAGGCCGACTTCGTCCGCGGCAAGAGTTTCCGGGCCTCCGACAAAATCGTGGGGACCTACTATTTCTACTGGTACGACATCGAATCCGGGGCGCATATCGTCGACGCGGATGGGACCGACGCGCTGACGACGCACCCGGCATCGATGGAGGGATTCTCATTCAAGTCTGCCCGATGGCACCGCGCCCAACTGGAAGACATGATGGCGGCTGGGATCGACGTGGTGCTTCCGGTGTTCTGGGGCGGACCATCCGAGCACGAGCCGGGGGCGCACAACCACTGGAGTTTCGCCGGCCTCCCCCCGCTGGTAAAGGCGCGGGAGGAGTTGGCCCGCGCCGCGGGTCCCGGCGGCCGGGGGCCCCCGAGAATCGGCATGTTCTACGACACCAGCACGCTCCGGTTCAATTCGTGGAACGCGCACATCGATCTCACGACGGACTACGGGCGGCGCTGGTTCTACGCGACGATCCGGGACTTCTTCTCGATGATACCGCCCGCGCACTGGGCGATGATCGACGGCCGCCCGATCGTGCTGCTGTATTCGGCCGCCTTCGCCCGAGGCCACGACCAGGGGGTCATCGGCTACTGCCGGGAGCAATTCGCCCGCGAGTTCGGGGGCCGCTCCCCCTGGATCGCGCGGGAGGTGTCATGGCGCGTCGACGCGGATGGCACGGTCGCGTGGGGCGGCGCGCTGGGTCTGAAGAACCCCGGCATCGGGTCTCTTGGGCCGGGCTACGACCACTCCGCGGTGCCCGGGCGGACGCCCCTGGTCGTGGATCGCGAGGGCGGCGCCTTCTATGAGCGCAACTGGACCCGGTTCCTGCGCCGCCCCTCGAATTTCGTCATGCTCGAGACATGGAATGAATTCCACGAGGGCACCGACATCGCCGACTCCAGGGAATACGGCAGGAGGTTCATCGAGTTGACGAGGAAGTACTCCGACATGTTTCGGGGGGGCGAAACACCTCCTCCACCCGAGGGCCGGTACACCGAATCGCGAGAAGTCGGCATCCTGCTGGCATCGACCAACCAGCCGGACGGCCTGCGGCTTGTCGAAAATGCCGACGGCGTCACCAGGCCCACGTCGGCCGACGGGCGCGACGCTCGGGCGAGCGAACCCGTGCCCGGGCGCATCCGGTACGTCTATTTCGCCGCGGACGATTCTTTCAAGGCCGCCGACGCGCGCGAATATGAGGTCGAGATCGAGTACCGCGATGCCTCGGCGGGCCAACTGGGCCTCGAGTTCGACGGAAGCGACCGCGATGCCCCCTTCGATGGCGCCTACAGCCGCAGCCCGGAAACGATCGAACTGAGCGGCTCCGGTGCGTGGGCCACGGCGACCTTCCCCCTTCCGGGCGCCCGTCTCATGAACTCCCAGAACGCGGACGCCGATTTCCGCCTGGTCATCGATGCCGACGATTTCGCTGTCCGCCGCGTCAGCCTGCGCCGCCGCTAGGAATCTGCCGGACGTGGCGAAGTCCGACGGGCCGATGGCTCGAAAATAGGAAACTCACGCAGGGACAGTCCACCCGCCTCAGGCGGGCGAGGACGCAGGGGAAGACTGACTCGAAAATTGGGTCGCGATGTAGGCTGCGCCTTGGCGCACGCGGACATTCGATTCGGCAGCGTGCCCCAAGGCGCAGCCTACCATTTTCCGCCCCGGTGGTGCCCGCCCTGGCGGGCATGGGGTCTAGCCAGCCAGCTCGAGCTCGCAGAGCTTCTTGTAGAGCGCCGACTCGCGCATGAGATCCTCGTGCTTGCCCCGGGCCGCGATCCGGCCCTGGTCCATGACGATGATCTCGTCGGCGCGCAGCACGGTGCGGAGGCGGTGGGCGATGGCGAGGACGGTGCGTCCGACGGCCAAGTCATCGATGGCCTCCTGGACCTTGGCGGCGCTCTCGGCATCGAGCGCGCTGGTGGCCTCGTCCAAGAGGAGGACGGGGGCGTTCTTCAGGAAGGCGCGGGCGATGCTGATGCGCTGCTGCTGGCCGCCGGAAAGGCGTCGCCCGTTCTCCCCAACCTCCGCCTGATACTGGCCGGTCAGGTGCTGGATGAACTCATCGGCGTGGGCCCGGGCCGCGGCGGCGCGGATCTCCTCCTCGGTCGCGTCGAGCCGCCCGTAGCGGATATTCTCTTGGACGGTGTCATTGAAAAGGAACGACTCTTGCGCGACGAGCCCGACCTGCCTGCGGAGCGAGTGCATATCGAGGTCGCGGAGGTCCTGGCCATCGAGAAGCACCGCCCCCTCGGTCGGGTCGTAGAAGCGCAGGATCAGGGAGAAAATCGAGGTCTTGCCCGCGCCGCTGGGCCCGACCAGGGCGTAGAATTTCCCCGGCTCGAAGGTGATGTCCACACCCTGTAGCGCGAGGCCGCCCTTGCCGACCGGGAACTTGTCCTTGACCGGCTTGGGACGCGGCACTCGGAGCGTCGGCTCGGGGGGCAACCCCAGTGACTGCGGGTCCACCTTGGGCGGCTTCTCGTACTTCCGATAGTCGAGCTGGACCCCGCGAAATTCGATCAGGCCGCGCGCCGCGGCGATGGCGATGGCCCCGGGCTTGTTCGTGATGCGGGGGCGCAAATCGAAGAGTTCGAACACGCGCTCCAGGGCGGCCATGACGCGCTGGAGCTGGGTGTAGAGCTTGCCGATCCTCTTGAAGGGATCGTACAGGAGGAAGAGCCCCGCGGCGAGCTGAACCAGCGTGCTGATCCCCATGCCGCGGTAGTACCCGTACACGAGCGCGGCCCCGAAGCCAAACGAGGCGAACACCTCCACCAGCGGGTTCACGCCCTCGATCAATTTCCGGACCTCCAGCCGCATCCGGTTTTCCTTGTCCGATGCCCGGCAGAAGCGCGCGCACTCGTCCGCCTCCCGCGCATAAGATTTCACGACCTGGACCCCGCGCAGATTTTCGCCCAACACATGTATGCTGCCCGCCTCGGCCTCGTCCTCGGCCCGCCCCCGGTGCCGGACGATGTAGCCCAGCACGAGCCCCGGGACCAGGCTCAGGGGGATGAACGCCATGGCGATGAGGGTGAAGATCGCGTCGCGCGTCAGCATCATCGCGATGACCGACACGATCGTCAGCGGCGTCTTGACGAGATCGCCGACGACGTCCGTGATCGACTGCGCGACCATCTTGGTCCGCTGGACCACGAGTTGCATGATCCTGGCGGACTCGTTGTACGCGAAGAAATCCATCGACATCCGCTGGACGTTCCGGAACAGCTCATTGCGGAGATCACGCAGGACGCCGAGCGCGACGCGCATGAGGCAGATCGAGCTTATGTAGCCGAGGGCGGCGCGGATGATGAAATAGACGGGGACCGCGCCCCCGGCAAAAACGAGTTGCCAGGTGTTGAGCTTGATGTGGTGCTGCTCCAGGAGCTTCAGGCTTTTGTCCAGCGCGGGCAGCAGCGCCGCTACCCACATGCTGTAGATCGCCCCGGTGATCAGGCCGCCGATCCAGAGCCAGATGTAGGGTTTGAGGAAGGCCCTGAGGCGCCCGGCGTAATACACGCCCGTGCGCCAGTCGTAGAGGGTCTCGTCGATCCGATCGAGGAACATGTCCCGATACCGTCGGATGCGCTGGGACAGGGTGAGGGGCGGCACCGGGGATTGGGTTCCCGGCGCCTCGGCGGTGGCCGAAACCCCGGCCTGGGCGATCGCGTCATGGTCCATGTCGGCATGCAGTTTGCCACACCCCGCGGCCCACGTCACGCCCCCCGTTTTGCGCGTGCGGGTCGGGCCCGGATGCCCCAATATGGCACCCGCATGGAGAAACATCTCACACTGGTGCGGCAGTATCCGGTGGGTCCCGGCGGCGCGGAGAAGTATCTCAGCCTGTTGGTCCGGGGCCTGACCGGGCACGGTTTTGGCGTCACGCTGCTGTGCGCGGATGCCCCGCCGCACGGGATCTACTTCGAGCACGCGGAGGTGGATGTGGTGCGGCTGGACATCCCAAACCTTGGCCGCTGGCGCCCCCTGCGGCCATGGTATTTCCCGTGGCTGGTGCAGGCCTGGCTCCGCAAGTACCCGCAGCCCTTCGTCTTCAGCCTCGAGCGCCACTGGCGCCAAGACCTGCTGCGGGCCGGGGATGGGATCCACGCCGAATGGCTAGAGCGGCGGCGCCCCCTTCGCGGCGTGTTGTTCAACGCCCTCACTTTCGTGAGCCCCTATCACCGCCTGACGATGATGGGCGAGCGGCGGGCCTACCATCCCGAGCGCACGTTGTGGGTCTTGGCGAACTCCGGGTTCGTGAGGGATCAGATCGTGTCGCGTTTCGGTTTCCCGACCGGGCGGGTGGAGGTCATCCACAATGGCGTGGATCTGGGCGAATGGTCGGCGGAGCCGGACCCGTGGCTCCGCGCGCGCCTTGGCCTTGCGCCCGATGCTGCCCTGGGCCTCTTCGTCGGCACCGGCTGGGAACGCAAGGGGCTGCGCGAGGCGCTAGACGCCCTCGCGGCATGGTCGGAAAAGTCGGGCCGCCCGGCGCATCTGGCGGTCGCCGGCCGCGGTCCGCAACGCCGGTACGCCGGGCCCAACGTGACGTTCTTCGGGGCCGTGGGCCACGCCGAGCTGGGGCGCTTCTATCGGGGCGCGGACTTCCTGCTCCTTCCCACCTGGTACGATCCCTTCGCCAACGTGACGCTGGAGGCCCTGGCCTCTGGCCTGCCGGTCATCACCACGCGCACCAACGGCGCCGCCGAGATCCTCGCCGATGGCATCGACGGAGCCGTCGTGGATTCCGCCAAAGATCGGGGGGCGATCGCCGAGAAGATCGCCCTTTTCGCGGAGGCCTCCCGGCGGCAGGAGGCGCGGGAGGCCTGCCGGCGGAAGGCGGAGGGGTTCGGGCTCGAGGACCACGTGGGCAAGGTGGTGGAGCTGTGCGCCCGCGTCGCGGCGCTGAAGGGGTGAAGAATTGGGGACGCTCCTCAGGGCATCGCGGGTCATGGCCGCGGGCGGGGCGACCCGGCGCCCCGCCTGGGTCGAATGCCGCGACGGCCTCATCGCCCGGATCGGGAACGGTGACCCGCCGCGGCAGCCCGACGTGGATCTCGACGGCATGCTGCTGCTGCCCGGCCTCATCAACGCGCACTGCCATCTCGATTACAGCCACCTGCGGGGGATGCTGACGGGCAAGCGCAGCTTCTCCGACTGGATCGGCCAGATCAACGCCCTCAAGCGCCACTCCTCCCTGGAGGACTTTCGCGCGGCGATCGAGGCGGGATTCGCGGAGGCGGTCGGCTTTGGCACGACGTCGCTGGTCAACATCGAGGCGTATCCGGAGATCGTTTCGGGGATCGAGGCGCCAGCGCGCACGTGGTGGGCCATCGAGGGGATCGATATCCGCGCGCCGTTCGAGTTCCCCCCCCTCCCGATCCTCCCCGCGGTATCGCCCCACGCGCCCTACACTGCGTCCGCGGCCTTGTATCGGCGCGCGAAACGCATCGCCGAGGCCACCGGCGCCCTGTTCACCACCCACGTAGGCGAGTCCGGCGAGGAGAACGAGATGTTCGCCCGCGCCGAGGGCCCCCTTTTCGAACTGATGCGGCGCCTCGGGCGCGACATGTCCGACTGCGGGCACGGGGGAAGCCTGGGCCTCCTGCTTGACGAGGGCCTCCTGCCGCCGGGCGCCCTCCTCGCGCACGTCAACTATTTCGGCCAGGGCGATCTCCGGCGGTGCGCCGCGGCCGGCCACGCGGTCGTGCATTGCCCGAGGTCCCACGCCTTCTTCGGCCACCGCCCCTTCGATTTCGATTCCATGCGTGCCGCCGGAGTCCCCGTGCTCTTGGCCACCGATAGCCTCGCCAGCTGCGACAGCCTCAGCCTCTTCGACGAGATGCGCGAGTTCGCCTCACGCCAACCCGCGGTCTCTGCCGCGGCCATTTTCGCCATGGTCACCACCGCCCCCGCCGCAGCCCTCGGCCTGCCGGGCCAGATTGGCGCGATCGCCGAAGGGGCCGCCGCCGACCTGATCGCCATACCCGATGATGGTGACGACGACATGGCGGCGACCGCGCTCCGCCATCGGGGCACGGTCCCTTTTGTCATGGCCGGGGGAAGGGCGCTGACTCGAGAATTCCGGACGTAGCCCATCTGGTCACAGATGGGCGACCGCGATGGCGCGGGCAGATGGGTCCCTCTACCCACGCGGCCCATCTGTGACCAGATGGGCTACGTTCTTCACACCGGTGGCGCCCTCGGCCCGGGAACGCGCACGCGCCTTAGCCGACCCGCATCGCCAGCCCGCCGCTCAGATATTCGCGCCGGTCGAGGCCGCCGCGACCGAGCAGTACTTGACCCCCTTGGTGGCCTTCAGCTGATTGGCGAGGCCCTCGACCGCGGAAGGCCGCCCGCGCACCACGACAATCTCTAGGCAGTTGTCGTGGTCGAGATGGATGTGCTGGGAAGATAGGATGATCTTGTGGTGGTCGTGCTGGATGTGGGTCAACCGGTGCGTCAGGTCGTGCTTGTGGTGGTCGTAGACCATGACGATGGCCGCGGCGACCTCGCGCCCCGCCTTCCACTCGTGCCGCACGAAGCTGTCGCGGATGAGGTCCGCGACCGCCTTGGAGCGGGTGGGGCATCCCTCGCGGGCCATCTGGTCGTCGAACCGCTCGAGCAGAGCCTGATCGATTGAAACACTGAATCTCGTGAGACGCGACATGTCAGGTACCCGGTGCCATGGAAGCGACCGCCCGCGACGCTTCCGGATCGGGGGGCGGATCGGCCACCGGTTCCGGCGGGCGCTTTCTTGGGCTCACCTCCAGCTCGCACTCCAGCCGCGCGCCCTTCTCCAAGATCAATCCCCCCGCGCTCACCCGCTTGGCGATCACCGCGCCACCGCGCGGGATGAACAGCGTGCCCGCCACATTGAGCTCGGGCACCTCGAGCACACCGCCGGCGCAAGCGTCGACCACCGCGAGCGGAAACTCCACCTCCACGCGCCCCCCCGCCATGACATGCAACAACCGCTGCGTCCCGTGCCGCTTCAATTTCGCGAGGCGCCCCAGCACGAGCTCGTCACAGGCGTACTCCGAATCGAGGATGCCGTGGACCTCGAGCCGACCGGCCACTAGCTTGGGACCATCGTATCGGGCACGGGTCTGGATCACCACCGAACCCCGGGTGCGGATCACGTGTGTCTCGACCCCGGTCACGTCGAAGGCCCCGATCTCGATTGGCGCATTGCAGGACGGGCAGATCAGCGCCACCACATCCCGCGAGACCCCCACGCGTCGCCCGCACTCGAAACACGCGATGATCCGCGGGCCCGGCGGGGGATCGAGCCACCGGCGAATCTGATCGGGAAAACTTACCGCCGGAAGAACCATTTCTGATTTCCGGGCGGCGCCACGGTCGGCGGCGGCTCACTTCGGCCCACGGAACGGCGTCCAACACGGCATTTCCCGCGACAGGTCGCCCCTTCCTGCACATCGATGGTGCCGCCTTTCATCTCGCCCTCCAATACCGCCCCCGCCAATAATGAGATCCCGTCGCGGGCGGAGACCGGCCCACGCACCACGCCCGCAACCCGCAAACGCCGCGCCTGAACAGAACCTTCGATCTCGGAACCCTCCGGCACATCAAACGGCGAGTCCGCGTCCACGTCCCCGCGAATCCGGAACGTGTGGGCTATCAGTCCCTTGCCCAGCGCGACCATACTCTTCCGATCACGAATAGCGCCCATACACGATTTCGCAAGTTAAGGTTCGGTTTCGGTCGGGTGACCGGGGGGTGAAAGGACCACCCGACCGGGAACCGGAATCGTCGTGGCAGACATCCCGCCCGCCACGGCGGGCACCACCGGAGCGGAAAATCGTAGGCTGCGCCTTGGCGCACGCTGCCGAATCGAACGCCCGCGTGCGCCAAGGCGCAGCCTACATCGCGACCCAATTTTCGAGTCAGCGGTGTCGCCGCTACGCTCTGCCACCGCAGTCCATAAAATGGCCCGCGGCCGAGACGATGGCGGAGACGAGGCCATCGGCGGAATGCGGCTCGGCCTCGGCATCGGGTTCGCGCCCCAAGGCTCGAAGCTTGGCGCTGGTGGCGGGGCCGATCGAGGCAACCTTCCACGTCCCGTGGCAGGTCACCCCCTGCCCAAACCATTGCTCCGCGGCCGACGGGCTGGCAAACGTGACCCAGTCGGCGCCCTCTTCGGCGATCCGCCCCCGACCCCCGAAGGGATCGGCGGTCTCGGGCTCGGTGCGGTAGGCCTCGACAACTTCAACCTTGGCCCCCTGATCCCGCAGCGAAACCTCGAGCGTCGGTCGCCCGAGGTTGCCCTTGGGAAGGAGCACGCGCTTGCCCGCCATGTCCATCTCGCGAAAGGCCGCCGCGAGCGCCTCGCCGGTGAACTTCCCCGGCACCAGATCCGGCCAGAGGCGAAACGTCCGCAGCGCGCGCCCGGTCTCCTCGCCCACGGCGGCCAGGCGCGTGCCCGCCAGGGACCGGGCATCCACCCGGGCGCGGGTCATCGCCTCAAGGAAGGCCCGCGCGCCATTCGCGCTGGCGAATGCGATCCAATCGAACTCGCCCAAGCGTCGCACGGCGTCATCCAGCGCCGCGGGATCAGACGCCGGAGCGATGCGGATCAGCGGGACTTCGATGATGTCGGCGCCGAGATCCTCCAATGCCCACGCCAGGGGTTCGGCCTCCGACGACGGGCGCGTGATGACAACTTTTTTGCCGATGAGGGGCCGCCGCTCGAACCACCCCAGCGCATCGCGCGCCGACGCCACGCCACCGACCACGATGATGCCCGGCGGCCCGATCCCCGCCCGCCCCGCGAGGTCCGCCAGATCGGCGAGGGTCCCGGACACCGACCTCTGTCGGCCCAGCGTCCCCCATTGCACCACCGCCGCCGGCGTGTCTGCCGCCGCCCCCGCGCCGATGAGGCCCGACGCGATCTCCCGCAATTTCCCCACCCCCATGAGGATCACCCGCGTGCCGTCGAATCGCGCCAGGAGCGGATAGTCGAGGGTAACGGCATTCTTTCGCGGATCGATGTGCCCCGTCGCCACGATGAAGGCCGAGCAGTGGTCGCGATGCGTCACCGGCATCCCGGCGTAGGCGGGCGCCGCGATCGCCGAGGTCACCCCCGGCACGATCTCGAATCGAAGCCCGGCCCTGGCAAGATGCTCCGCCTCTTCCCCGCCCCGGCCAAAAACGCAGGGGTCGCCCCCCTTGAGCCGGGCGACAACCAGCCCCCGGCGCACCCGATCCACGAGCAGCGCGTTGGTCTCCTCCTGCGCGATCGACGGATTGCGAGAACGCTTGCCGGCGAGGATCTTCTCCGCGTCGGGCCGAGCCCAGCGCAAGATGCGCGGGTTGCAGAGGTAGTCGTACACGACCACATCCGCGCAAGAAAGTATCTGGTGCCCGCGGAGCGTCAGCAGCCGGGGGTCACCCGGGCCGGCGCCGATCAGGTAGCAGATGCCGTTTGCCACAATCAAGACCCCAGACGCAGGGGGGCCATGCGCGACCCGTCAGATGCGCCACGGCGAGCGCATCGGCTTATCCACCATGCGATTGACGTTGGCGTCGTTGGTCACCTGTTCGGTCTTCGGATCCCAGAGGATCTTGCGGCCCGTGAGGAGCGCGATGTTGATCAGGTGGCAGACGGTGCCGGTGCGGTGCCCGATCTCGTGGAAGGCGACCGGCCGCCGCCGCGCGCGGACGCACTCGAGGAAGTCCTGGTGGTGGCCCGGGGTGCGCCGCTCATGGGCCTCGGCGGGATCGATTCGCTCCCTCAGCAGGTCGGGCGACGATGCCTCCAGCCTGCCTCCATGGATGTGCACGAAGATCCAGCCGTTTTCGCCCTCGACCCGGAAACCGCGATCGCCCTCGCTGGCCCCGGTCACCGGGATGCCATTCGGGTAACGGTACTCGAATTTGAAATCCAGGAAACAGTTGTGGATGCCGTCATCCATGGCCTTGCCCTCGGCCCGTAGCTCGACGGGGCCCGAGTCATCGCAGCCCGCGATGTACTGGACCAGATCGAGGACGTGGGCCCCGCGATCCGTCACCTCGCCACCGCCGGTATCGAGGTTGTAGCGCCACATCGGGCCGCATCGCTCCGGATGATAGGGCGCCCACGGCGCCGGCCCAAGCCACATCTCCAGATCGAAGCCCTCCGGCGTCGGCATGCCGGCCAGCGGCGGGCGCGCCGCCCGCAGCCGCTGGAAACCCCCATCCTGCGTCGGCAGATTCACGCGGATCGCCTTCACCTTGCCGATGCGACCATTGCGGACCAGCTCGCAGGCATAGCGCACCGAGTCGTGGGATCGCTCGTGGCTGCCGGTCTGCACCACGCGCCCGTAGCGCTCCGCGGCCTCGCACACCGCGCGCCCCTCGCGGATGCTGTTGGCCAGGGGCTTCTCGCAATAGACGTCCTTGCCCGACTTCAGCGCGGCGACAGTCGTCAGCCCGTGCCAGTGGTCCGGCGTCGCGATCGAGACCGCATCGATGTCGCCCCGGGCGACCAATTCCCGAAAATCCCCATACAGCGCCAGGTCGGACTCGGCCAGGGGCCTTCCCTGATCCTTGAACGAATCCAATAGCGTCTTCTTCGCCTGCAATAGGCCGCGTCGCTCCGTGTCCTTCGATGCCCGGTCCACGTCGCAGAGGGCGACCGGTTGCACGCCGGGGTCGCCCGAAAGAACTTTCATGTTCGAGGTCCCCCGGCCGCCGAGGCCGATAAATCCCATCACGATGCGATTCGACGGCGCGACGCGCCCATCGCGACCGAGCGCGGAGGCGGGGATGATCACCGGGAATCCGATGGCCGCGCCAGTGCCAGAGGCCACCTTGAGAAAATGCCGTCGTTTCATGGGTGCCAGAAGACTAGACCCCCACACCCCGGCGGATCAACCGAAACCTATTCCCCCAGCTCGACATTCCAATACGAGATGTCGAGAAATGTCCGCCACGACTCGTCCATGTGCTTGGAGAAAGACACCACCAGCGACGGCCTCCACTTCGGACGCCTCGGCCGGCGCACGAGCCGCATCCCGGCCTCCTCCGGCGTGCGGTTGCCCTTGCGCGTGTTGCAGTCGATGCAGGAGCAGACGATGTTCTCCCAGGCCATGCGCCCCCCCCGATCCCTCGGGACCACGTGATCGAGATTCAGTTCCTTGCGATCGAAACTCCTCCCGCAGTACTGGCACGTGCTCCTGTCGCGCTCGAACACGTTCTGCCGCGTGAACTTGACCTCCTTCTTGGGGAACCGATCATAGAACAAGAGCACGATGACCTTCGGGACGCGGATCTTGAAAGAGATCGTCCGCACCACATCGTTGCCCTCGTATCCGTGCGACACGTCCTGCCACTCGCGGAAACCAAAGGTCTGATAATTCCCGCCGCTCCCCTCCACCACCTGCGCGTGCCCCGCGAACAACAGCGTGAACGCGCGGCGAACGGAACACACATTCACCGCCTGCCACAACCGATTCAGCACTAGAACGTTGTCGCTCACGATCCGACCTCCATTCCGATCGGAGCAAACCGTATAGCAGCAGACCGGGCAGAGGTCAATCGCCCCGATGCCCTGGTCAGATCCCATGCCGCCCGCGGGCGGCACCACCGACGCGGAAAATGTAGCCCCTCCGGCCACGGAGGGGCCCACGGCCTAACGGCCGCGGCTACGTTTGGAATTTTCGAGCCAGATCCCATGCCCCGCAGACGGGGCACCACCGGAGCGGAAAATTGTAGCGAAGCCGCTTCCGGCTTCGGCCTATCCCCCGCCGAAAAGCGAAGGCCCCTCGCCACTAGATAGTTACGGCGAATTTTCGAGTCGGCGCCGCGCCTCACCGGCGCCGCAGGTCGTCCTCGCCGCCGCCGCCGGCCGCGGCCTCGATGGGCCGATCGAATTCCAGTTTGACCACCATCACGGTGTTGGACATCTCGTTGGTGGGCAGGCCGCGGAGGCGCAGGTATCCCTTCTGCTCGATGTGATCGCTCGGGACCATGTCCAGGGAAAAACCCACGGGGCGGCCATCGTTGAGGAGGGTGGCGCGCGCGGGCGCGACCGCGAAGGGCTTCAACTTGACGGCGTCGGTGGGCGGGTCGGCGCAGAGGTGAACATACAGGTCGTTGCCGCGTCGGGTGAGCATCACGTTGCGATTCTGGGTCAGGTGCGGGGCGGGCTCGGCGCCCTCGAGCGATTCTTTCACCTTGCCGTACCAGGCGCCGACGCGAGCCAGGATGGCCGCGGCCTCCGACGGGATCGTGCCGTCGGCCATGGGCCCGACGTTCAGGAGATAGTTCGCGTCCCGCGCCAGATAGCGGTCGATGCTCCGGATCAAGTGCCGGTCTGTGTAATAATCCTCCCCCTCGCGGTAGCCCCAGCTCTCGGCGCCGACCGACTGGCAGGCCTCGGTCGGGCGATCGAATGCCGCCGCATCGCCCGATTTCTTGTCGTAGTCCCGCTCCGGGGTGCCGAAATCGCCCTCGTCGAAGCCACGGTTGTTGATGACGGCCTTGGGCTGGAGCTGCCGGATCATCGCGTTGATGGACGGATCCTTGTGTTCCGGCACGTTCATGTCCCACCAGATGCCATGGATCTCCCCATAATTCGTGCACAGCTCCCGCACCTGCCCCTTGAGGAACTCGAGGTACTTCCCCCAGTCCGGCCGGTCTCCCGGCTCGGGACCCGCGAGTTCGTGATGCCGCCCCTGATTGGGGTAGTTCGGGTGGTGCCAGTCCGCGATCGAATAGTACAGGCACAGGGGAAAACCGCGCTTGTGGCAGGCCTCGGCGAGCATCCCGACGATATCCTTGCCATGGGGCGTGTTCATCGTGTTGTAAGGCGTCAGCTTCGTGTCCCAGAGGCAAAAGCCATCGTGGTGCTTCGTGGTCAGGCAGATGTACTTCATTCCCGCGCGCTCGGCGAGGTCGAGCCAGGCGACGGGATCAAACCGCGCCGGGTTCCACTGCGCCTGCAGCTTGGCGTACTCCGCCCGCGGCACGCGCCTGCGCCACTGGTGCTGCTCGTGAAAGCCCGGGATCGCGTACAGCCCCCAGTGCACGAACATCCCGAATCGCCTCTCGAAAAACCAGTCGCGCCCATCGCCGAACCGCGCAATCCGTTTCGTCGCGGCGGCCCCACCGCCGCCGGCACCGAGCGCGCCCAGCGGCGCGACAGATGGCATCGCCGCGGCGGCCGCGGCGGTCTTCAGGAAGTATCTCCGGTTCATCCGGGAGACGCTAGGGGGTTTACGGGAGAAAGCCAAGGCCGGCGCCCCGGCCGAATTGCCGAACCCGGCATTATCTGCATATTTTGGCACGCAAGGAGAAACCCGCATATGCGCTCCAAGGCCATTATCGCCATCACGCACGCCCTATTCCTCGCGCTGCCCCACGGCGCCCCGTCCGCCAACTGGCCCTCGTGGCGGGGCGACGCCGCGGGGTCGGGCATTTCCGCGGAGGCGGACGTCCCGACGCAATGGGCGCCCGACAAGAACATCCTCTGGCGGACGCCGTTGCCCAATCGCGGCAACTCCACGCCCGTGGTCTGGGGCGGTCGGGTGTTCGTCACCCAGGTCATCGAGGCCGAAAACTTCCGCTGCCTCATGTGTTTCGACGCGAGGGATGGGAAGCTCCTCTGGAAAAGCGGGATCACCTTTGCGGCCCAGGAACGCACCCACAAGACCAATCCCTATTGCTCCGCCTCGCCCGTGACGGACGGGGAACGCGTGATCGCCTCATTTGGTTCGGCGGGGGTCTGCGCCTACGACTTCTCGGGGAAGGAACTCTGGCGTCGCGACCTCGGCCCCATCGACCACGTCTGGGGCCATGCCTCCTCGCCCGTCATCTATCGGGACCTCGTCATCCTCCATCACGGCCCTGGCCCCGGCTCGCGGTTGCTCGCGCTGGAGAAGAAAACCGGAAAGGCGGTCTGGGAATGGAAGGAACCCGAGTGGGACGTCAGCGGACGGACCGACGGCTTCAAGGGGCGCGAGGACGGCGTCGTCGGCACCTGGAGCACGCCCATCCTCATCGCCGCCGACGGCCGAGAGGAACTGGTCATGGCATTCCCGACGGAGGTCATCGCGTTCGATCCCGCCAAGGGCTCCCCCCTCTGGCGGTGCCGGGGCCTCAACCCACTGATCTATACCTCGCCCATGCACGGCGACGGCACCGTCGTGGTGCTCGGCGGCTACTACGGCAATTCCCTCGCCGTCCGCCCCGGCGGCAGTGGCGACGTCACCGGCTCGCACCGCCTCTGGCACCACGTCCGCCACGACGGCGGCATCGGTTCCGGCATCATCCGCGATGGAAAATTGTTCTATCACACCTCCGGCGGCGACGCCCGCTGCCTCGACCTCAAGACGTCCGCCACTCTCTGGGAGCAGCGCCTCCGCGGCGAGGGGAAACAGGGTGGCTCCTGGGCCTCGATGACGCTCGCCGGCGACCGCATCTACCTCCCCAACAAACGGGGCGATACCTTCGTCTTCCGCGCCGCGCCCCAATTCGAGCAGATCGCCGTCAATTCACTCGGCGAAGAGAGCGATTCCTCCGTCGTGATATCCGATGGCCGCATCTTCCTCCGCACCCACGAGGCGCTCTGGTGCGTCGGGCGGACAAGCCCCTGACGCGGGCGACGCCCCCTCACAGGTGCCGCAGCATCTGCGCGAACAACTCGTACACGACGCGCCGGCGCTCCGCGAACACCACGCGGATATGCCGCGCATCCGATTCCACCACATAACGAACCACCAGGCGGTGAGGCCCCACGCGCAACCGATAGTATCCGGCGAGATCCTCCTCGAGGGCCTTGATGTCCCCGCGCCCACGCCCGAGGTGGTCCAGCGCACGCCGAATGCGCGCCCTCGGCACCGGGGCCAGACCCCGCACGAATGCCACGACACCGGCCTCAAGCCGCACCGGCGCCGCCTTCATCCAGGATCTCCAGTGGAAAGTAGACGCCCTTCCCCTCCCGGTCGGCACGTATCGCCGCCATCGCATCCGGATTCGCCAGCAACTCCATCGTCTCGAGAATCGCCTCCATCCTCTCCCGCGGCACGAGGAAAGCCACCGTCTCGTCACGACGCGTGATCGCCACCGGACGCTCCGCCGCCGCCGCCTCCCGCAGAAGCCGCGGCAGGCGCGCTTGGGCCTCCGTGACCGAATACGTAGCTTTCATTCACTATCTACATATCACTTGACGCGAGCCTGTCAACGGCTGTGATCCTGCGGCGGGGCACCATCGGCAGGCAAAAATGTAGCCGAACGCGCCAGCGTTTGGCGGACGGCCCCAGACTGCAATTTCCGCATTCACGGCAGGCCCCCCATAGGCATAATCCCCCGCGATGAAGATATTCCTCACCGGCGGCGCGGGCTACATCGGCAGCATCTGCGCGGAGTATCTGCTGGACCGGGGCCACGAGGTGGTGGTCTTCGACAACCTGAGCGAGGGGCACCGCTCGGCGGTTGACCCGCGGGCGGTCTTCGTGCAGGGCGACCTGAACGATCGCGGGGCGACGCTCTCCGCGGTGCGCGACGCGGACCCGGGGGCGGTGATGCATTTCGCCGCGAACGCCCTGGTCGCCGAATCGATGCGAGACCCATCGAAATACTTTCGCAACAACGTGGGCGGGGGGATCAACCTCGCAGACGCCGCCGTGGCGGCCGGCGTCGGCGTCTTCATCTTCTCCTCGACCTGCGCCACCTACGGCATCCCCGATCGGATGCCGATGGACGAGTCACTGCCGCAGCGGCCGATCAACCCCTACGGCGAGTCGAAGCTCATGTTCGAGCGCGTCCTGGAGTGGTACGGTCGCATCCACGGCCTCCGCCACGTCAACCTGCGCTACTTCAACGCCGCCGGCGCCTCGGAAAAGTACGGGGAACACCACCGCATCGAGACGCACCTGATACCCAACGTCCTGAAAGTCGCCCTCGGCCAAAGCCCGCACGTCGAGGTCTACGGCACCGATCACCCGACCCCGGACGGCACATGCATCCGCGACTTCATCCACATCATCGACCTCGCCCAGGCCCATGAGCTGGCCCTGGATGCCAAGGCCAGCGCATCCTACAACATCGGCACCGGCTCGGGCTATTCCGTGAGGCAGATCATCGATGTCGCGCGCCAGGTCACCGGCCACCCCATCCCCATCGTGGAAAGACCGGCCCGCCCCGGCGACCCCCCGCGCCTCATGGCATCCGCCGACAAGCTGCGCCGCGAACTCGGCTGGCGCCCGAGATTCGAGAGCATCGGGGCCATCGTCGCCTCCGCATGGCGCTGGCACAGGGCGCACCCCGAGGGATACAAGGACTGACCTGAAACTTCCCCCCGGTGGCATCTCGCAGAGATGCCCTACAAATTTTGTGGGCTGCCTGTGCCAGGCGGCAGCGGGAATGGAGTTTCCACATGAATGATGCGGCGCGTCCCCGCGCCGGCGGCGGGGCTGACTCGAAAATTGGGTCGCGATGTAGGCTGCGCCTTGGCGCACGCGGACGGTGGATTCTGCAGCGTGCGCCAAGGCGCAGCCTACCATTTTCCGCTCCGGTGGTAGCCGCCGAGAACTTGCCCGCCCACGTGGCGGGTCAGGAGGCGGCCCATCTTATGGACTGCGGTGGCAGAGCGTAGCGGCGACACCGCTTTGGCTTCCGCGCGGAGCCGGACCCCGCGCGCCGGCGGCGGGGCTAGCCCCGGATTGTTCACGCGCAGAGCAAACAATCCACACGAAGTGTCGGGGCTATCCCCCAAACGGATGCACCCAGGGCTTGCGGTACTCCCGTTTCAGCAACTTTGCCCCGGCCTCATTGCCCTGGACCTGCTTCGCCGCCTCGTCCCACGCCACCGGCGCGCCGGTCTCGTAGGCGATCATCGCCAGCTGCACCGTCGCCGTGGACTTGAAGCCCTCCTCGATCGGGCACGCGGGCTGCCGCCGTTCGCGGACCGCCGCTAGGAAATCCTCCATGTGAGCCTTGCCCGCATCGCCGGCGGCCTCGTGCTCCTCGCGCTCGACCTCCTTGCCCTTCGGGCGCACCACGGCCCATTTCTTGTCCGTCGCGAAAACCGTCCCGTTTTCCCCGTAGAAGAACAGGCCGTTGCTCACTGCGGGATCGTACTCCGTCGCACCCCAGAGTCGGTGCCGCCAGACGAGGGGGAACTCGTCGAACTCGAAATGCGCCGTCAACGTGTCGGGGGTCGTGATGACGCCCTTCAACTTCTGGATGCCCCCGGCGGCGACGAAACGCTTCGGCATCGACGCGCCAGTCATGAGCCGCACGGTGTCGATGAGATGGATGCCCCAATCGACCAGGTGGCCGTGGCCCGAGGTGTGCTCCAATCGCCAATTCTTGTGCCCCACCTGCTCGCTGTACGGGATCTTCGGCCCCGGACCGCACCACAGGTCCCAATCCAGCGTGGCGGGCGGATCCTTCGGCGACGGGTCCAGCGTCCCGGCCTTGTAATGGATCTGCGCGTCCACCTGCACGATTTTCCCGATCCCGCCCGAGCGGATGAACTCCGCCGCCTGCCGATACCCCTCCGCCTGCCGACGCTGGAAACCCACCTGCACGATGCGACCGCTGCGTTTCACCGCATCCACGATGGCCTGCCCCTCGCGCACGTCATATGCAATCGGCTTTTCCAGATAGACATCCAGACCCTTGCCCACCGCGGCAATCGCCTGCAGCGCATGCCAGTGCGGAGGGGTCGCGATCACCACCGCGTCCAACCCTCCCGCCCCCAGAATCTCCTCGTATAATTTGAACGTCGTCGGCTTCTTGCCCTGCAGCTTCTCCAACTCGGCGACGGCCGCATCGACGTGCGCCCTATCCACGTCGCATATCGCCGCGATCTCCACGCCGCCGCACTTCAGCGCGGCCCGCGCGTCGACCATCCCGTACCAGCCAACGCCGATGATCCCCAGCCTCAGCGCCTTGCCCCCCGCCTCTGCTCGCAGGCCGCCCGCCGCCGCCATCGCACCTCCAGCCGCCATCCCGATAAACGCCCGCCTCGTGGTTTCCATGTCTCCTCCTCCGTTCACACGCCTCCTAGCAGCCCCCGCGACTTTGCCAAGCCGACAGGCTGACAGATCGGATTTGAAGCGGGAACCATCGGGGTGTATCTAATAGTAGTCAGGATCGGGGCCGATGTCCCGAGAAGGTCAGGAGGTCATCCATGAGAACCATGGTCGGCGCGGGTTTGGTTTGTGTGCTGGCGGCCCTCTCTCACGGCGGTTCGCCGACGGTCGTCGCCGGGCAACACACCTCGGGCGGCATTTCCTTCGGAACACCGATAGTCCGCCAGGGGCAGTCCACGACATTCGGGAATTTCGGCGGCGGCATCCAGCGATCCGTGACATCGCAAAAATCTTTCGGCGGCGGGATCTACTCGGGCGGCCTGCGCTCGTATCCTTCCCACCCTTCCCGCGACAAAGGCGTTTTCCACCACGGAAAGAGCTGCTCCCCGGGCTACATCGTCCTGCCCGGATACAGCTACTACGGCGGCGGCTACTATTACGGGAGTTCCGCGGCGCGCGACCTCGCCGACGCCGAATGGGCAAAGGTTCGCCTGATGGAGGAGGAACTCCGACTCAAGGAGGAGCAGCTCAAACTGGAGTACGAGGCGAAGCTGGCCGAGCTTGAGGTCAAACAGCAACAGATCCTGCGCCAGGACCGCAAATCCAGTTGGGATCGTGCGGCGGCCATGTACCCGCCCCTCCTCGACCCGAAATCCAAGATGCGCGTCTGGTACGAGCACCTCCTGAAACAGGCGCGCGAAGACACCGACCGCTGGGGCCAGCCCATCCGCGTGCCGGAACTCGACGCCCCCGACTACCCGGAGATCTTCGCCCACCGCGCCGCCCAGCAGATCAACCTGAAACCCCTGCCCCTGCCCCCGCCGCAGACGGCCCAAGCCGAAGCGGTTCCTGACACACCCGCCCAGACTGTCACCGCCTCGGATGCGCCCGTTTCCGTCGGCGAAGAGATGCCGGATTGACGAAAAAAAAGTGCCTCCCACAGAGACTCGGGGGCGCTGTCTGTCGCTCCGACAAACCGGGCGGCAGACATTCAACCAAGAGGGGCTGGCGCTCAGTCAAGTGATGCTTGGGAGGGCCCGCGGCCTCGCGGGCCGCGCCGGCCACGGCAACGGGGGCGGGCGGGTGGATGGCGGACGCCGGGGCCGGCGTCCCTCCCAAGCGAAGACGTAACGGCACACCCCGCGCGACACGTGCCAAAACCCCCGCAGCTTAGCGCCATTCAAATGTGACCCCAATGAGTGCGGCCGAACGCGCCAAGCATTTGGCCCGCCGCATTCCTCAAACGCTTGCGCGTTCGGTTACACGCATTATTCCCGACCCTTCCCCAACGCCGTCAACCGAAACAACTGCATCTCCCCGGCGAGGGCCGGCTCCACCGAGAAACGCAGCGCCCCCCCCTTGGCTACGGCCCGACCCATATCCTTCTTTATTCGGTGGAACTTCTCCACCCGCCACGCGCCATTGGCCAAACCCTCGACGGTGATCTCGGTCGCCTCGGCTCCCCATTTTGCCTCCACGTCCTCGTCATACCAAACGTTGTCGTAACTCCCCGGCCATCGCCGGAACACCGCGACGTACAGCGATTCCCCCGCCCCGCGCTTGATCGCGCACTCGAACCCGGCGCCGCTTGCCCAAACCCGCCGATTCACCCCCGCCCACTTCAAGATCGCGTCGAGTTCCGCGCCATCGAACGCGGCATCGGCATACGATGTCCCGCCGGGCGGCGGGGGCTCATGGGACGGCGGGCCGATGCGCCTCACGTTCGGGAGATTCGCCAATGCCCCGGCCAATGCATCGCGCGCGCCCCTCTCCTCGACGCAATACTTTCCCGCGTCGCCGACCAGCACCACCTTCCCGCCCCCCTTCGCCCGCGCGACGATCCGGTCGATCGCCGCACGCGTCATCACTTCGCCGCATACGAATACCAACGGAAATTTTTCGATATTCACCCAATTCGCATACTCGTCGGCAAAATGCGCCCGCACGCCGTGGAACGAGAACAGCGCGGTGAACACATCCATCCCCGCGATGTACGCGTAGAATCCCTGGCGCCCGTCGCGCATCAGCCGGTCGGCGCGGCTCCCGAAAACCAGCGTTTCCGGCTCGAAGCCCTTCGCCGCCACCCACTCCCCGAGCGCCGGCATCGAATCGCGGATGAACCCCAGCACTTCCGGCAACTGTTTGAAACGGGGGTCCTCCGCTCGATGGATGTTCCAGCGATACAGGTAGCACCAGCCCCGGTCGAACAGCGAAGGGTAGAAGAACGAGCTGTCGGCCAGGCACACGCTCGGCGGGGTGAACTGGTGCCCCTCGCCCGTGTAAGGCACACCCGCCTGCAGGCACAGGCTCTCGATCGCCCGCTGGAAATAGAATGGACCGCCCTCGTCATGGAAACTCCCGCCATCCCGGAGCAGCGGAATCGCGGGCTCGAGGGCGTTGACCACCGGGCTCCGGTACACGTGGATCTGGCGCACCGGATCCGCGCCGCGGATCCCCGCAAACAACTGCCGCGTCTCATCGAGGTACGTCTCCGTGCGGAAATCGAGGAAATCGCGCCACCCCGGCGAGAGGTCCGGCCCGCTGCGCACCGGCGCATGGCCCATGATCGTGTATAGCGGCGCCATCGACGACCCGGCCCGCCCCTCCCGTTTCAGCCACGCCGCGAACGCCTCGCGGGCCGACAGCGAATAATCCCCGCGGCTATATTCCGGCTTGTTGCGCTCGTTGAAGATGATCCGCTTGGTCCGGTAGCCGATCACCGCCGGGTCCGCGACGAATCGCGCCGCCACCGACCGATACCAGTGGGCGAATTCCTCCCGGCGCACCGGATCGTGCGCCGCCGCCTTCAGTTCCGTCTCTTTGTCGATCTGATCGATGTAACCGAATTGGTTCATCATCAGGTCGAAGTCCTTCCACGCGGGATATTCGCAACGGTTGCCCCAATCCGTCGGGGTCAGCAGGACCGTCACTCCCTTGGCCTCGGCCAGCCTCAGGCGGCGCTCGACCTCCCCCCAACGCAAAACGCCCGGCAGCGGCTCGATCTCGCCCCAGGCCATCATGAAGGAGATCACGCGAAACCCAAAGGACGCCGCCTCGTCTAGCCACCCGTCGAACTCGCGCAACCGATCGCCGGTGACGGGTTCCCGATCGTCCTCCCCCATCAGCGTGCCCCAGTGCTCCGCGATGGGTAACGGCGTGCCCGACGAAAGCAACGCATCGCGCGTCGGAAGTCCCGCCGGCGGCGCGGCCTTCGCCACGGGCGGCGATGCCACGCCAAAGTGCAGCGCAAACCGGTCGAACACGACCTTCCCGCGACGGAGTTCCGCCACCGCCCGATAATCCGTCCCGGGCAAGAGCCCCGCGCATTCCACCGCCATCGCCGCGGCCGGCGGCACCGAGGCCTCATGGACGAGCCCGCCCTTCCAGTCGCGCACCGCAATATCGCAAGTCGCACCCTTCGGCACGCGGCCAAGGTCCTCCGGCGCCAGTCGCAGCGTCAGCCGCGCCGCGCGCGCCTCGTGCGGGAATACGTGATTCTCCCGCCCCGTTTCCCAGCCCGAAGCCGATGCGACAGTCGGTCCCCCTGGCGCGCCTCGCCTCCCCGCAACAAAGAGCTGCATCGTCCTCTCGCGATCGAACACCCCCGCGCCACGCCAGCTCTTGGCCTCGATGAAATATCGCCCCGGCGGGAGCACGGGCAGCGCGATGCTATCACGCCACAGCGCCATCGGATCCGCGCGATCCAGAGACAACGCTTTGCTCGTGCGCCAGACGACCGGCCCCTGATAGCCGCACCGCACCGACACCTCGAAACGCACATCGCCCTTCGCCATCGACAGCTCATCAGGAAATAGACGGGGCGTCACATCCCAGCCCCAGCGGAACAGATCGATCAGGTGCCAGTTGAATGCCGCATCAAAACCATCGTTCGTCCCCCACCCCGGCTCCGCGAACACCAGCTCCCCCTTGCCAGCCCGGATGTTTGCAGCATCACCATGCGCCTCATTGTCGCGCGGCGCCTTGGCCGGCTCGATCCGTATCCCCACCAGCGAAAGCGGCCCCTTCCACTCGAGTTTGCGCACCGACTCGCGGAACTCGGGCTCCACCCGTGCGCCGATCTCATCCACCGCCGCGAGGTTCAGCGACTCCGCCTGATTCCACATCGAATACTCGCGCATCCGCGAGCGCCGCACCGTCGGAAATACCGGACGACTCGTGAACGTCGGCACCGCACGCTCCCGTCCGCCCCCATCGCGCAGCAGCAGCACCAGATCAAAATCCCCGCTCAGCCGCGCATACCACCACCGCACCCGCTTCGTCCCTCCCGGCAGCGCGATCGGCTCCGGGGGACGCACCTCCACCGCCGCGTGTGACGGCGAGGCATACGCCACCCGCAGCGCCCCGTCGCCCGCCGACACTCTCTCCCCGCCCTCAACCGCCCACCGCGAAAAGTCCCACGGCGACGCCGCGGACACCGGGCCGACGCTCAAGACAATCGCCACCACGGAAAGAAGAGTTCTCATGCGTGGCGCCCAAATTATCTGCCCGTGATCGCGGTGCCAAGGCGCCAAGTCTCGGGCCGCATTGAGATTCCCGATTCCCCTGCGTCCCCGCGACTCTGCGCGAGAATCTCCGCGCAACCGGCTTCGCCCCCGCGCATGAGAACTCCCCGCAGAGGCGAACCCACCCGGAGATCCCAAATCGCCATCACTCGATCCCGATCTCAGCGAGCGCCGCGAAATGCTGCTTCGGGTTCTGCGGCGATTCCAGCACGATGCGCAGGTATCGGACCGGCGACGGGACGGCCACGGCGACCTTCGCGGGCTTGGTCCCAGGCTCCAGCGCGCCAACCCCCACCGGCTGCCCCCACGTTTTGGCGTCGTCGCCGATATAGAGAGAGAACTTGGCCGCGCGCCCCGATGCCTGATCCTGGCGCGGCGTCAGCGTCACGGCCTGGATGGCGGCCGGATTTTCGAACGCGATGACGACTTCGTGCGGGTAGTTGCCCGCCTTTTCCCAGCGCGAGTCCCACGGCGTGTGCCAGAAGGTCTCCGCGTCGCCATCGATCAAATTCGTCGCGGGGTAGTTGTCGGCCTGGCCGTCGCATCGCAGGATCGAAGCGCCCGCCGCCTCCAGCTTCGATGGCTCGCGCAAGAGCGACGCGACCTGATCCGCGGCCAGCGCCACCCTGGGATCAAAGTCTCGCGTATTCATATACGCCAACAGGCTGTGGCGCAGTTGCCCCGCCACCGGACGGCCCTTCACGCCGGCCGGCAACTCGATCCCGCACGCCAGCAGCTTGCCCTTGCCGACTTTCGCCTCGAACACGAGCCCCAACCTGCGATTCGTGACCCAGTCGTCGATGACTTGCACGATGGGTCGCAGGTCCTTCGGCAGATCATTCAGGATGAAGGGATGGGCCCGGCTGACTAGCTCCCACCATTGCCAGTTCGTGTGGAAATCGGTCGGGAACTCGGCCAGCGCCGGGTGTTTCGGGTCGCAGAGGATGCCGAGGGTGTGCGGCGGCTGGCGCTTGGTCCACGCCGTGTTCCAGAAGATCGGCGAGAACCCGATCTTCACCCGCCCAAGCGCATCGCCTCGGATCATGGATGGCGCCGCCAGCAATAGCACCTTGCCCCCCGATTCCAATCGCTCGCGCGCCACCGCGTCCCATCCGCGCGCGATCAGGATGCCTTCCGATTCCTCGACCTCACTCCGGTCGGGATAGACCCATATGTCCCAGTCATTCCGCGCGATCTCAACCCCAGAAAACTTCACCGCGCGCCCGACGGCCACCTCCAGCCGATAGCGCCCCGGCGCCTCCATCGGCTTCAGGTCGATCCCGATCTCCCCGATCGGCACCAGCGCGCCACACGGGATCGTCCTCGCCTGAAAACTCCCGCTGGCGACGATCGCATTGTCCTTCCCTTTCAACTCCCATACCACCACCCCATTCTCCAGCGCATCCTGGCCGAAGTGCGCCACCTCCACCGCCGCCTCCAGTCGATCGCCCTTGACGAAAATCCGCTTCGGCAACCGGGCGAGCGGAACGATTGGCCCACAGAATCGGCGAAACTCCTTTGGCGTGATATAGCCCTTCGAGTCCCAGAACGGATCCAGCACGCCGACCAGCGCGGTCCCCTGCCCCGGGAAGTCGTGCAGATCCAGCAATTGGAACCCGGCCATCCCGGGCGTCCTGAGCGCCGATTCGATCTCCTCCTTATAGCAGAGGGCCTGCAGCTTGCCCGACGCCATGAGGAATTCCCTCGCCTGATCGCCCATGCCATTCGCCCCCAGTGTCTCCCGGAAGATCTCGAAGTTCTTGGCCTTCAGGTGACCCGTATATTTCTCGATCTCATCGAAGTTCGGGTACACGCACCACTGCCCGATCTCGTGGCTGATCACGGGTTGCGGTTGCGAACCGATGAAATCGCGATAGTCGGTCACGGTCTCCGGGGGTCTGGCGTTGATGCGCGACCTGAGTCCGCCGCCCCACGCCTGAATCCGGGGCTTGGGCGTCACGTGGAACTGGTTCTCGGGGATCTCCGGCCAGCCAGATCCCGAGCTGTGCAGTTGGCGCGGGTCCTCGGCCCTGTGCCTATTGACCCACTCCGCCAGCCAGGGAACATGGTTTTTTCCCGCGGGTTCGTTGCCATAGGCCAGCAACAGGAACGACGGATGGTTGCCATATGCCCGACGGATGCGCGCGGACTCCTCGTACAGCCAGGCGTCGATCGGCCTGCCATCGCCGATGGTCGCGCCCTGGTTCACCCAAGCCGCCACCTCCACCTGATAGTAAAATCCCATCTCATCCGCCGCCACGAAAGCCGCCTCGGGCGGGCAGTGCGAATGGAAGCGGATGTGGTTTAACCCGTGCGCCTGACAAACCCGGATGATCCGCCTCCAGCTCTCCACGTCCGTCGGCGGGTGACCCGTCAGCGGAAAAATGCAGCACTCCAGCGTGCCCCGAAGAAATGTCTTTCTCCCATTGACCGTGATCTGCGTCCCCTCTACCCCGACCTCGCGAAGCCCGAAATTGACGACCCGCGCATCCCGGGTCCCATCCGCTCCCTTCCAGGCGACCTCCAGCCGATAGAGGTTCGGCGAAAACTCGTCCCAAGGCCGCGCCCCCTCACCTAGCGGATACTCCAGCGATACCGTCGTCCCACAGGGCCGGACGCTGACCGGAAGCGCCGCCCCGGGGATCGCCTTCCCCCCGTCGTCCGGCTTGGCTCGCACACTCAGCAGAATCTCTCCCTCGGCACACGCGCCCGTCCGGTTGCCCACGCTCACCTCGACCCGCGCCGATTTCTTCGCGACATCCGGGTAGACCTGCACCTCATTCACCCAAATCGGATCCGTGGCCCGCAGGGCGAGGTCCCCCACGACCCCATTCCAGTTCCCCTGCGTGTGATCCGACACGCTGTGCGCGTTGATGCCCACCTCGACGATCATGCGATTGTCCACGCGGATGGTGAGCCGATGCTGGCCGGGCGGCAAAAGTTCGCTCAGGTCATACTCGTGCGGTGTCGAGAGGCTGTCCCGCGAACCCGCCAGTCGGTCGCCCACCCACACCGTCGTCTCCCAGTGGGGGCGCTCTAGGCACAGGACGATGCGCTTTCCCTTCCATGCCTGCGGCACCTCCACATCCCGCTGGTACCACGCCGCCCCAACGTACACCTTTTCCGGTTGCAGCCAGAACGGGATCTTGAGGTTGCCCGGCTGTCGGTACTTCTCGTACTCGGGCGCCTCGAACCAAGATCGGTCGTTGATACCCCCGGTCCATGCGGTGTTCGTCCCCACCCCGTCGCCGATCCCCTGCACCGCCAGCGACCCCGGCAACTTTACCGCACCCTCCAACTCGCGCCCGAACCACCGCCCCGCCACGCCGAGATCCTCCCGATCCAGCGCAAACCGCCATTCCCCGCCTAGGCCGATAGTTCCGTCCCCCTCGGCCCGAGACCCGCCGACCAGCCCAAGCACGCCAAACGCCACCAACGCCATCGCCTTCATCTTGACTCCTCTCTCAATCCACCAGCTCCCTCTCGATCTCCTCCAGCGTCTTGCCCTTGGTCTCGGGAAGCCGAAATCCGATGAACAGGGCCCCGGCGACACAGATCACCGCGTAGATCCAGAACGTCCCCGCCGCGCCGAATGCCCGGTTCAGCGAAGGGAAGCTGAATGTCAGCACGAAGCATGCGATCCATAGCGACATCACCGCCACCGCCATCGCCGCACCGCGGATCCGATTTGGAAAGATCTCCGATATGACTACCCACGTCACCGGTGCCAGCGACATCGCGTAACACCCGATCGCCGCCAGCACCAGCACCAGCATCGGCAGGCCCTTGACCCCGGCGGCAAAACATCCCCCGAGCGCCACATAGATCGCCGCGAGGCCCACCGCCCCGAGCAACATCAGCGGACGCCGCCCGAACCGATCCACGGCGCCCAGCGCCACGAAAGTGAATGCCATGTTCACCGAGCCCGTCCACGCGATGTTCTTGAGCGTGTCCGAGATGTCGTACCCCGCCGCCCGAAAGATCTCCTCGGCATAGTTGAATATCACGTTGATCCCGCACCACTGCTGGAATACCGCCAGACCGACGCCCAGCACCAGCACCCGCCGCATCCTCCGATCCAGCAGTTCCCGAAAATCCACCCGCGCCACCTCGTTGACGAGCGTCGCCTCGATGTCCGCGATCGCCCTCGCCGCGAAGGCCTCGCCCCCCACCCGCGCCAGCACCGCCCGCGCCGCCGCCTCGCGGCCATTCTTCGCCAACCACCTCGGGCTCTCGGGCACGAAGAACATGCTGACGAAGAACAGGAGCGAGGGCACCGCCGTCAGACCGAACATCCACCGCCAGCCCTGCTGCCCGTACCACGAGGCGACGATATATTCATCCGTCGCATGCTCCGGCAACCCGCGCACCAGCGCCCAATTGATATATTGCGCCAACAGGATGCCGATCACGATGGTCAGCTGGTTGACCGCCACCAGCCGCCCCCGCAGTCCAGCCGGCGCCATCTCCGCGATGTACATCGGCGACAGGCTCGACGCCAGACCGATGGCCACACCGCCCAGCATCCGCCACGCCACGAATGCGGCAAAGTTGTGCGCCAGCGCATTCCCCAACGAGGTCGAGGCGAACAGGAACGCCGACACGATCAGCAACCGCTTCCGGCCAAACTTGTCGCTCAGCACCCCCGCCGCCAGCGCGCCAAACAGGCACCCGATCAGCGCGCAGCTGTTCGCCCACCCGCTCAGCGCCGGATCATCCAAATGAAAGTACCGCTCGAAGAAGGGCTTCGCCCCGCCGATGACCACCCAGTCATAGCCAAAGAGCAGCCCCCCCATCGCCGCCACGAGCGACACGGTCCAAATGAAGGCCAAGTGATAGCGGACGGGCCCCTGCTCCGGCGAGTCCGCCGATGGTGCATGAGTTATCATACGTGGATTGATTTCTCCCGCAGAGACGCTGAGCCGCAGGGACTCTTTCGGTCCCCACTCCGTCCTCCCCCACGCCCCTGCGTCCCTGCGCGAACTCCGTTCACTTCCCCTCCCCCCGCAGCCGCATCACAAAACACCCTCGCGCCGGCAGCTTCGCCGCATATTGCCCCGGTGGCACCCCGATGTCCTTCTGCCGCCAGAGGTCGCGCGCGCGCCATTTGCCAGAAATTCCCAGCTCCCCCCACGTCGCGCACACCCCGGCGGGAAAATGCCCCTTGTTGAATAGTCCCACCGCCTTGCTCCCGTCGGCCATGTCCTTGACCATCGCGAACGTCTCCTCCCCCAGCATCACCACGCGCGCGCACTGGCCCAGCGCGTCCTGATTCACCTCAATGAGTTCGGTGTTGCACAGGATGTTCAGCGTGAGCTCATCCAGCCGCGTCATGTCGCCGCTGTAGAACAACGGCGACGCCATCAGGCACCACAGCGACATGAAGGCGTATTGCTCGCTTGGCGAGATCGGGCAGGGCTTCGGCATGCCATGCTGGCCAGGCCCCTCCTCGCGCGCGCGACCGATATGGCCGATCTGTATGTAATCGGGGTCGTTCCACGCGCCAGGCCTGTTCCATTCTCGGTACTCCGCGTTCTTCAGGGCCACCTCGAAAACCCGGTCCAGCTCGAAACCGAGGTCGCCCGCCGTCCGCCACGAATGCCCGCCCACCTCCTCGCCCCACCTCCAGACCTCGCCCATCCCATACTGGCACAGGTTAAACACGATATCGCGAGGCACCCGCTGCAGGATCTCGCCCATCAGGCGATACGGTTTCTGGAGTACCTCCACGCCCCATCCCTCCCTCTTCCCGCCCACGACCCGCGAATAGCTGCACCAGTCATACTTCAATAGATCGTAACCCCACTCCGCGAATTTTCGCGCGTCCTGCCCCTCATGGCCGTAGCTCCCAGAAAACTTCCCGCACGTCAGCGGACCGGGCGACGTGTAGATGCCGGCCTTCAATCCCTTCGCGTGGATGTAATCGGCCAAGCCCTTCATGTCGGGGAAATACTGGTTGGGCACGATATCGCCCTCCTCGTCGCGCAGCGGGCCGACGCGCTTGGGATCGGGAAACTCGGGCGCGTTCATCCAGCAGTCATCGATGCTCACGTATTGGTACCCGGCGTCGGCCATGCCGCTGTTGACCATGATGTCCGCCGCCTCTCGCATCATCGCGTCGGTTATCCGGTTGTAATGCGCGTACCAATGGTTCCACCCCATCGTCGGGGTCAGCGCGATCTTGTCCCCGCAGAAGATCCGAAAACCCCGGCTCGCCTCCCCGTGCTTGTTCTTGGCGCGGAACGTGACCGCGTGTTCCCCCCGGTCGCGCACCGCACCCGTGACGATCCCCTGCGCCGCATCCAACCTCAGCCCCTCCGGAAGGCCCTCCGCCCCAAACGCGATCGGGCGCTCCCCCGTGGTCGGGATCCGATAGATGAAAGGATTGCCCGGGCGGCACCCGTAGACCGGCGGCCCGTTGATCTTTGGCTCGGGTCCCGGCGCAGGCGTCAGGATATAGGGCTCCTCTTTTGGCGCCATGGGGCCAGAGGCGGCGACCGGAGCCACACCGGCAAAGACAATGCTAGCCTCGGCCCAGTCTCCGTGATCGCTTGTCTTCCCGTCTCCCCCATCGGTCACCAGAAGATAGAGATTGGTCACCCCCGCCAAAGGCACCTCGACGGCCTTCGCGGCCTCCCCACAGCGCATCACCCCCGAATCGAACAATCTCTTCCCATCCCCGCGCACCTCGAACGTCACGCTCCCTTGGGCGCCCGCTGCGTCGTCCACCCCAACCGACGCGCGGAATCGCTCCGCGCGCCCGTCCAAGGTGACCCACAGCTTGCTCTCGGCGTGTGTCCCCACCCCGCGCTCAAATTCCTTGCCGCCGACGGTCAGCGCCTTGCCCCGGATAGACTTGTTGACCTGCGGCTTGCCCCACCCCTGCCGCATCTGCGACAGATCCAGCGAGTCCAACCAGGCTACCTCCTCGCCCCGGGCCACAGCCACGCTCGTCACGAAGGCCAGCGCCCACGCCGCCCGCCACACCGCCATCCCACCCGTCTTATCCAAGGTTACCCTTTTCATTTCAGCGCCTCCGTCGCGATCCACTCTTCAATGCATCCAATTCCATCAGGAGATCCGCGGCCATCGCATGATTCGGGTCGCGCCCCAAGACCCGCGCCAGCAGCCGCCGCGCCCCGGCCCGACGCCCGAGCCCGAGATGCGCCTGGGCCCGCAGAAAAAGCGCCGCGGTCGCCTGGCGAAAGTCCAGGTCATCCTCAAAGAGCAGCATCGTCGGCAACGATGTGGCAAAATAGTCGACCCCGGCCTCCGATTTTCCAAGCCCGCTGGCATAGTCTAGCAGCTCGCCCAAGAGGCGCCGCATGCGATCCCGCCGCCCCAGCCTGCCCCATGACACCGCAGAAAAGTAAGTCATCTCCGAATAAGAGCGGACGCTCATCTCCTGAAAATCACCCTCCGATGTCGCCGCCGCCCGCCAGTGTCGCCTCGCCGCCCCGCGGTCACCGAGCGCCTCGCAAGCCATGCCAAGCCAATAGTGGATATCGCTGCAATTGGCCAGCAGATGCCGCGCCTCGCCCAGGCCTTCCGGGGGATGCATCGCCAACTCGAAGTGCGCCAGCGCACCGAACGCATCCCCGGAATCGAGCGCCCCGCGCCCCAGCGCCAGCCGGGTCCGCACGTGCTGGCCAAGGACCAGCCCCTCGCCGCCTTCCCATGGCTGAAACCGTCGAACCCCAAGCAACCGCGCCGCCTCCTCGTGGTGTCCCGCCTGATTCAGCAGCGAGCAGAGTTCGACGGACAGATCGTCGCGTCGCACCACGAGGGCGGGATAGCGCCGCAACTCCCGCAACCGCGTCTCCGGACGGTCGCCAAGCCGTTTCCACAACTGGTCCCGCTCGTACAGCACCCGCGCGTCCGAAGGATCCGCGCGGAAGGCGCGATCATAGGCCGCCCTCGCCTTTGCCGGCCGCTTCGATACGTTGAAATAGCCGATCCCGAGATTGCGCCAGACGGTCGCAAACGAAGGATCCAGCGCGGCGGCGCGCTCCCACTCCCGAATCGCCTCGCGATGCCGGCGCCGATCGTACCAAAGGCAACCGAGGTAATAATGGGCGCTCGCGTCTTTCGGATTCGCCCGAATCGCGGCCTCCAAAATGATCATCTCTTCCAGCCTCGCGGGAAAGCAGTAGTCCCGCGCCTGCCCCGCCGCGCGACGATAGGCCGCCGTGGCGCCCGCCGCATCGCCAGAGCAGGCGCACAACCAGCCAATGGCATAATAGGCCATCGGCACCGCGCCAAGATCGCGCGCGTCACGGCCCGTCCTCCCCGTGGATGTCGCGCGCTCTAGCACGGCGATCCCGTCGGCGAAAAATCCGGCGCGCCCCAGATCGAGCGCCACGTCGATGGCCGTCTGGAGATCACATCCGGATTCCGGGTCTGACAGGAGACGCGCCCACGGATCTAACGGGTCCTGGGCCAGGGTCTCATCGAGCAACCTTCCCGCCTCCGCCCTTCGATCGAGCCGACCGAGGACCATCGCCTTGAGGTTCCGCGCGCGCAGGTTGTCGGCATTCGCGCGGAGGGCCCGCTCGAGGTGCTCCAGCGCCCGGAACCATTCCCCGCGGAGGCAATCCATTTGCGCCAGGGCATGGAATCCCGCCGCCTGCCACGCGTGATTCCACGTCGCCTTGTAGAAGGCGGCATACGCCTCCTCAAAAAGCGCGCCTACCCCCGCTCTCTCCGCGGGACCGGCCGCGTCGATCCGATACCGGAGGCACAGGCCCAGATTATAGTATGGCTCGCCGTCGTAAGGATTCGCGTTGCGCGCGGTCAGACGGGCGATCGCCGCACGAAAGCGCCCTTCCGCCTCAAGGAATTCGCCGCGCCTCAGGTGCCAGAGGCCCATGGCGTTGCCGCATCGGGCGTCCCCGGGGTCGCGCCGCAGAGCCTCGCGCCAATACGAAGTCGGGCAGCGCGTGGCGTGCCGGTATTGTTCCAGGTGCAAGCCGATCAGGAATAGCTCGTCCGCACTGGCCACGCCCCCAGGAGATGGCGGTTCCTCGGCACCCGGAGGCACCCCGCGCGCGACCCGCGCCATCGCCGTGTGCGCGATGATCTCCCGCCCCGCCCGGTCCAGGACGCGCAAGGTGGCCCCCGATTCAGGCCAGCGTTTCGGCGATTGCCGGCTCTCGACCACGAACGGTCGGTCCGGGGTAAGATCCGCATCCCATTCAAGGGCCGCCCCCGAACGTTCCAATCTGACCTTGGCCCCGGCCAGCACCCGTGTCGCGCAGACCCCGATGCGGATTCGCCGCGAGTCGATCGCCAAACTCACCGCCGCATCCGCGTTAGCTCCGTGCGCGGGGCCTATCTCCCGGATCGGATACCAATATTGGCTCCACGATTTCGTCTCCCCGGGCATCAAAAACGAAAAATCCGGCTGATTGTCCGTATAGACGCCAGCCATGATCTCGATGTACGGCCCGGCATCGTCTGAGAGGTTCCGATCCCAGGCGTATCCAAACTCGTGGTTCCCCCAAGTCCACTGTTTCTTCCCGGGCGAGATGTGGTGATCCGCGACGTGCACGATCCCCGCGCCGACCGCATGATCATATCCCCCGAAGAAATCCTCCTTGGACCCCATGCACATGTACGACGTCGGCACGGGAATGTTCGCGTACCAAGACAGGTCGTTCGCCGCGTACGCGGGCGCTTCGCGGGTTTGCCCGTTTTCCATTCTCTGTCTTCCGCCGAGGCAATGCGGCGGGACAAACTTTCGCGGGATCTCGCCCGGCGGGACGCCGCGCCGTCCGCGTGCCCCATAATCGACGCCGTAGTATCGCCCCCCCGATAACGGGTAGCCGCTCGTTGCCCGTCGGGCGTGGTCCGCCACATAATAGACATCTGGCGGGAAGAATGACTGATAGGCCTCGTGCACGCGCGTCGCCACGTTTGCCCACCACAGGAACGTTTGCACGTGCTCCGTGCGATTGTATGCCCGAACCTTCACTTCCACCACCGACCGCCCCGGATGCAGGCACACGCCGTGCATCCCTTTCATACGTGTCATCGGATCGTGGTCCGAGCACCACACGGTCGCCGAGCCATCCGGCGCCAACTCGATCCTCACGTCCACCGGCATGAAAGTCGCCGGCCGATGGTGCTGCGGCCAATTGAACTCGATCCCCCCCGATACCCATGGACCCGCCAGACCCACCAGCGCCGGCTTGATGGTCGCCTGGTGGTAGATCAGGTCGTAGCCGTTTGTCCTGTCAACGATCCGGTGGATCCGTCCCCCGATCTCCGGCAACACCATCACCCGCAGATACTCGTTCTCCAGCCACACCGCCCGCCACGCCCGCGGCGTCGCCTCCTCCGCGATCCGGTCGATGAACGAAAGCGGGTACACCCTCCCGCTACTGCCCTGATACACCCGCCGCTCCAGAAACATCGGATTCCGGCCCGGAGCGGCAGGCTCGTAGGTCGGCATCACGACCTCCTCCTCCCACGCGCGGACGGGCTCGGGTCCCCGGACCATACCCGGCAGCGTACCTCAAATGCCCCGGATGAGAATGGACGCGATTGTCACTGATATGGACAAAACTACTGGGCATGACATCGCCCCACCGTGACCCCGGGACACAAAGACCCGGCCCATCTGTTACCGGGTGGGTCGTCAGTCCACCTGCGGCGGCACGTTGCCGTAGGACCAGCCGTCGCCCTTAAAGGGCGGGTGCGGCGGTCGCGCGGGCAACCGGTCTGCCGCGAACTGCTTGGTCAGCCGGATGGATTCCTCGGCGATGAGGCGGCCGGCCGCGGGGATGAGATTGCTGTAGCTGGTCAGGCGGGTTTCGTAGCCGCCGCCGTGCGGCCCCAGCGCCTCTTCGGTCGGGACATAACCGACGCAGCCGTTGGCGAGTTCGACGGGGAACGTCAGCGGGAACGGGCTGCCCTTCTTGATGTCGAGCCCGTATTGGCAGAAATACTCGGCCGGATTGGCGACAAAGACGGCCGGGCCAATCTGGATGGCCTGAACCTCCACCTCGGCGACCGGTTCCTTCTGGATCTTGGCATCGAGCAGGATGGTCTCCCGGGCGAAGGTCACCTCGGTCATATCGGCATTCGCGGGGGGATTCTGGACAAGCTGGAGAGCGGCTCGGACCCGCTCGGCCCGCGGTGGGCGCCTGGCGATCTGCAGGCTCGAGGAGCGCGACGCGACGGTGACGTCCGCGGTCGTTTCGAGGGACAGGAGGACCTTGACCGCCTCCGCGCCAACGCGGCCGCCCACGAAGCGCGCCCAGTCTTCGCCCTTGCGCTGGACCGTTGGACTCAGGTTGTCGACCTGCGTCACGTCGCCGCACGCGCCCGCGGTGAAGACGACCACGACATCCTGCCCAAACGCGCCGCGGATCACCTGCTCGAGATAACAGATATAGTTGGCCGATATCCCGCCGGGGCTCGTGGTCGCGTGGCAGGCGAAATTGACGATCGCCCCGAGCAGTTTGCCAGATTTGTCCCAGGCGCCAACGACCCCGACCTCCGGATCCGTCGGGCCAGCCAGTTCGACGATATTGGGGTTACCCTGACCAGGGTGCGTGTGCGTGATCCCGTCGCGCATGCGGAAGCGGCGATTGAAGGCAACCTTATCCTCGATGCCGCTGCCAAAGCCGCAGAGTGCCTCGGCGGCCGCGCCGAGCGCCGCGCAGACCGCGTCGGCGATCGACGATGTGACACGCGCCAGATACTCGGGATCAGCGGCGGACGCCTGCTTGTAGGCCAGGTCTTGGACCAATGCCGGGGCGTGATCGTACTCGCCGGGCTGCGTCATCCCGACCGGCCCCGAGGAGTGCGAGTGGGACGCCGCGATCATCACCGACCCGGGCGCGATGCGACAACGCTTCTCAATCGCCGCGCGCGCGGCCACCGCGACCTGGCGCGGGATGATCAGCGCATCCACCCCCACGATCGCGGCGCTTTCCTCCCCGGCAATGAATACCGCCGCACGCACCTTGCACGGGTCATGCACAGATTTGTGAAACTTCTTGGAATAGCCGCCGGGTTGCTCCGATCCGATCGCCGGCGTGATATCGCGCTCGGCAAAACCCACGCGCACGGAACCATCCGCGGGCGCTGCAACCCAGACGAGGACAATCAGAAATGACGCGATAGACCATGAACCTTGGGAAAGATGCCGGTTCATGACTGTACGTTAACCTCGACCCTGGTCGAACCGCAAGCACGCACCACATTGGCGGCCCAGCCCCATGACAAAACGATGGCATGCCGTGCGGAGGCGCCGTTAGCAGGGACCAAGCGCCCGGGCCTTCAGTCACCTCCCGAATCCGCGAGCCATGAATCTGTCGGCTTTCGCCGAGAAATCCCTAGCCCCACCGCGATGGCATCGTCTTGCCACCGGAGGCAGAGCCCGACCGCTCGGCGGCGTGCTGCCGGTAGGCGCGCGGGGGGATGCCGACGATGCGGTGGAAAGCCCGCGAGAAATAGAGCGGATCATCGAAGGCCAGGCGCTGCGCTATCTCTCCGACCGCACTGTCCTCCGTCGCAAGCCATTGGCAGGCCTGCTGCATCTTCAGCCTGGCGAAGAATGCGAGCGGGCTAGTGCCGACGAACCGCCGGAACAGGTGCGCGTACCGGGATGGGGAGAGGCTGACGTGGCGCGCAAGATCGCCAACGGAAAGACGGTCGCCGAGGCGCCGCCGCATCAGATCGATGGTGCGGATGACCTTTTCCTCGCCGTGCCGGGCCATGCGCCCTGGCGAGCGCTGGTGCCAGCGCAGGAGACCAAGGAGCCGCCCAAGCGCGGTGGACATGGCCAGCAGGCTCGCGTCGGTATAGCCGTGCGGCACGTAGCCGAGCATCTCCTCGAACGCCCCGGCGATCACGCCGCTCTCGGGCGCGTGCAGGACCGGCGAGGTGACCGACACCCCGAGCGCGTCGAGATATTGCCCCGCAGCACGCCCGGTGAAGTGGACCCAGTAGATCGACCAGGGGCTGCGGCCATCGGCGCCGTAGGCGTGGGGGGTCCCCGGAGGGATGAGCAAGGCATCTCCTTGGCCGATGAGGCATCGCCGCCCCCGAAGGCGGCACCATCCCGCGCCCTGCAGGCAGTAGATCAGGATCACTTCAAGGCAGCCCTCGGGTCGATGGACGTAGTGACCCCGAGCCCCCGGGAAATGCCCCAGATCGGTCGCGCGCAACTCGCGGACCACCGGCAGCCTCCGGCACCGCGCCTGCACGGCCGGCGGCAGGACGAAGAGACGCTGGCCCTCGAAACCTTCCCGGATGCGATGCCTCACCGGGGCCATGCACGCTCACCCCCCTAATGTCATTTGGCCGGGGCGACTTCGACGCCGACCCCAACCTCCGACATGATCTTGCGCTGCATCTCCACCTGCGCCTCGTAGCCTTTCATCTGCGACTCGGTCAGCACACCCCTCAGCGCCTCGACCCGCTTGGACATCATCTGGTCCATCCGGGCCCTGATGTCGATCTTCTCTCCCGAAGCGGCCCTTGCCATGGCGCCCTCGTCCTCCTCCGCCAACCGACAGAACGCGTCGAACGCCTGATCCTTCTGCTCCTGGGTCAGCCCAAGCGCCTGTAAGCCCATCAGTTCCGCGTTGGCCCGCGTCTCGATGCGGTTGGCTTTCTCTTCCTGCTTGAATTCCTCGTACGCGGTCTTCTGTTCCGGCGTCAGCGTCGCCTCGATCTCCTTGGGCAGGTTGCCTGTCTGGATCGCCCCCACCGCGGCGGCCCCTTCCGCCTTGTACTCCTTCCCGTCCATCGCCCCGGCGACCTGCTTGACCATCGCCTCGATCTGCGGCTCGACCATGGCACGCAGCTTCGCCTCTTGCTCCGGCGTCAGGCCCAACCGCTCCACGATCTGCTGCAGCTTCGCCCGGATGCCGACCCGCAACTGCGATTGCGCCATCTCGCCGACCGCCTTCGCGAAGTCCTTCCCGAAAACGCCGGCCAGCCCCTCAGCTTTCTTCCCCGACTTCGGCTTCCCCGGAACCGCCCGCTTCAGTTCCTCGCTCGCCAATTCGGCCGGCACCGCGCTCGCCTGCGCCTTGGCCAACTGCTCCTGGGCCGCCTCCAGCGCCTTGGCGGCCCTTTCCGTGTCGGCGCGTGCCGCAGCCAACTCCGCCGCACGATCCGGCCGCAGCACCATCGCCAGCAACACACCCGCCAGCAGCCCTGCAACGAATCCTATCGCCCATTTCATGCGGAATAGCCTATCTCCCCCCAAAAGGACTGAAAGCCATATCGCGCCCCCTTGGTCTTGCCGTCCGGTTGATCAGATGCTCGCGGATCAATGCCATCACTTGGTCCGATGACCCCGCGGAAGTCTTTCCCGAGGATGTCGTCTCGGGTCTGCGCGGGGCCGGGGATCATTAGGTTCGAAAGCGCCGCAGAGCCAGTTCGTAGCGAAGCCGCTTCTGGCTTCGGGGCGCAGGCAAAGCGCATCGGCCAAATCGATCCCGGCCGAATGGCCCGCCACGGCGGATGGACTCCGGCACTTCTCCAAGAATGTTCATGCGCGGCGGTGTCTCGCCCGCGGCGCACGGGAACTGGCCGGCTTCCTCGGCGGCCCATACCGGGCGGTCCCGACGCCGATGCGCGGGCACACCTGCCCCAGGGGGCATGCGTCGCACCGCGGGCTCTGCGCCATGCAGCATTCCCTCCCGAGGGAAACGAAGTTCACGTGGAGGGAAAAGCGCATCTCGGGCGGTATCTTGTCCTGGAGGCGGTCCATGTCGCGCTCGGCGCAGTGGCCGTCCTTCTGCGTCGGCCGAACCCAACCCAGCCGCCGCGCGATCCGCCAGCAGTGCGTGTCCACCGGGAAGACTTGCCTTCCCAGCGAATACATCATCACGCAACGGGCGACCTTCTTCCCCACCTGCGGCAACGAGGTCAGGAAGGCCTCGCACTCGACGTCGCTCATCTCGCACAACGGCGCCAACGACAGCCGCCCGAACCGCGCCACGATCAGGTCACAGATCTCGCGGATGGCCCGCGACTTCTGCCGCTGGAGACCGCCGGCCTCCAGCGGTTTGGCGATGTAGCTCGCCGGCGCCTCGGCCAGCGCGCCAAAGGTGGGAAACTCTCGCTTCAGGGCCGAGTAAGTCCCCCGATAGCCGTCCTCCTGGGTCCGGGTGCTGCATAATATAAAAAGCAGCTCATCCAGAGGGTTGTGGCGGTTGTGGTGATCCCAATCGCGGTACTTGCGACGGAGCACTTCGCACACGGCCCCCACCCCCGGAGAAGACCCCGGGCGATTCCGCTTCGCACGATCCCCGACCATCTGTCGCTCCAACACAATCTTCGTCCCAATCGGGGTCCTAGCACCCCGCCGGACTTTGCCAAGTCCGGCAGGCCTCCTAGAAACGCCGCCTTGTGCGCGCGCGCGCCTGCCCATATCCCTTGACCCATGAAACTGCCCCCGGCGACGCTGGCCTTCCTCCTCTGGATCCCCGCGGCTCTCGCGTCCACCACCACACCCACAACCGAAACGCCCGATCCCGAACTGGCCAATCGCCTCGAGGCCTCCATCAGACGATTCGATCCGCCCCGCGATCAGACCGGCGTCCGGGAGCTCTTCGGGTTCGCGCTGGAGGCCGTCGCGGCCAATTACCGCCCCGAGATGGTCGAGCGCGCCTTCGACTTGGCCGAGCAGATGCAGGACCGCGATCCCGCCAGCCCCACCTACGGCAATTTCCGCTGGTACTGGTTCAACGAGAAGCCGGTGGACCGAAATGCCGTCCAGTTCAGCATGGAACGGGCGGTCCTGATCTGGAAGCTGTACCGCGACCGCTTGACCCCGAGGGCCAAGGAGCGCTTGGAGCGACTGATCGCCCTCTCCGTCGAGGGCATTCGGCGGCACCGGGTCGGGGAATCCTATACCAACATCTTCCTCATGAAGACCTGGAACTGCATCGCCATCGGCGAGGCCACGGACAGCGCGGATCTCGCGACCGAAGGTTACCAGATGCTGGAGCGGTGGTTCATGCACGTCTGGGAGTCGGGGATCCACGAATACCTGAGTCCAACCTACTACGGCGTCGACGTCCAATGCCTCGGCCTCATCGCGCGATTCGCTGGGCGCGCCGAGGGCAAGCGATTGGCCGAGCTCGCGCTGCGGCTCTTCTGGACCGACATCGCCGCCAACTGGTTCGGGCCATCGCAGCGCCTCGGCGGCGCTCACTCCCGGGATTACGACTACCTCACCGGGCGCGGCCATCTCGACAACGTCCTCCGCCGCCAGGGATGGCTCACCGATGGCAAGCCCATCAGCGCCGACCCCTACGAGCTGAATGCCTCGTGGCCGCCGCCCGCGGAGATGCGGGCGCTCGCCGATCGCCGTCCGCGCTTCGTCCGCCAGCGCTGGGGCATCCAGCCCTGGGAGATGGCCGCGCACCATGTCGGACGCAACTTCAGCCTCGGTTCATCCGCCGCCACCTACTGGAACATGGACAAGACCCTGGTCCTCAATCTGCCCGGCGATATCGACACGCCCGTCGCCAGCTTCCACATGGATGCACGCAATGACCCCTACGGGAAATCGCGCATCCCCGAGGGCACCAGCGGTCACAAGAAATCTCTCCACCTCAACCCCTTCCTCGCCAGCGTGCAGCGCGGCCCCGAGGTTCTGCTCGTGGCTTCGGCCGACCCCGACAAACCGAAGCACTTCATGCACCACGAGGAAATGGCCGGGCTCTTCTCGCACTTTTTCTTCCCCACGAACGCCTCCGTCTGGGAGACCGCATCGGATTCGCCCCTCCCTCTCCTTGGCCGACGCGAACTCGATGGCGACCGGCCGATCTTCCTCCGCTCCGGCGATGTCGCCGCCGGCATCCGTTTCGTCGTTCGAGCCTCACCCGATGGCAAACCCGCGCCGCTCGCGCTCCTCGCCGACGGCGGAAAATTCGGCGCCGCGCGCCTGACGGTCGAGCACGCCACATCCAGGCCACTCGCCCCAGGGGTCATCGGCATCTGGGCCCGCGCGGCAGAGGGCCTCGACGACGACGGTTTCGATAAATTCCGCGCCACCTTCGCCTCCGCGAGGCCCGATGTCCGCCGCGACGGCGATCGCCTCGACGTTCGCGTCCCCGGCCTCGGGGCACCCCTGCGGGTGGCGGTCGATCTCGCCAACGAAGAGCGCCTCGCCATCGAGGGCGCGGAGACGGGCGCGGAGGGCATGCTCCTGGCCATCGATGGCCGCGACGTCGGCCGCGAACTCGTCGGCGCCGCAGACCCCGTCGCCAGATATCGAAAATTGCTCGAGGACGCCGAGCGGGGCGGTGCCACCGCACTCGCCCCCGAGCGGATCGTCGAGGCCGAGGATGCCCACCTCCTCATCGGCGAGATCCGCGCGGAGGATGACCCATCGGCCTCTGGCAAGCGTTTCATCTGGGTGCCCGAACTCCCAGGCGCCAAGGAGAGCGGCGGCGGTCGCGCGGCCTACCTGATCCACATCCCGAAGGCCGGCCGCTATTTCCTCTGGGGCAGGGTCCAGGCCCCCACGTCCAGCGATGACTCCTTCTACGTGTTCCTGGAGCAACCGCGCTCCGGAAAGCCCGCCGCCACCGTCGAGTGGAGCACCGGGATCCACGCCAATTGGGCATGGACCCGTTGCGAGCCGCCCGATGCTAAGAAGGCCGTCCCCGCGGGCTTCGACCTCGCGGCCGGCACCCTGCGATTGGAGATCCGCGGCCGAGAGAAAGGCACCAAGATCGACGCGCTGTTCCTGACCTCAAAGCCCACCGCCCGACCTGCCGCCAAATGACCGCGCGCGCTCCGCACCGAGATCAAAAAGCATGAACGTGCCGGGGATCGTCGCTCTCGTGATCGCGATCATCCTGGGCTCGGCGTGTGCGTCGACGGCAAAATTTCGCGTCCCGGGCGCGCTGGTCCTGGCCTCCGCGGCACTATTCACCATCCGGGTGCGGCGCATCGAAGAGCGATGGGCCAGCACGTTTAGGCATGTCCAGGATGGCGCCTCGATGGAGGACGTCATCCGGAAGATGGGCCCTCCGACGATCATCTCGGACGACACGACGGCCCCGTCCGACCATCGGCTCCGCGAAGAGAACCATCTCGTCGCCCGGGAAATCTGGTACGTCCCATTTTTTGGAGGGCAAACATATGCCTTCGGGTTCGATCAGGACGGGCACCTGATCGAGCGGCGCCGCTGACTCGAAAATTGGGTCGCGATGTAGGCTGCGCCTTGGCGCACGCGGACGG
>CAZYWZ010000049.1:0-48690 GCA_964651705.1 uncultured Verrucomicrobiales bacterium | reverse complement strand
CGCCGCAGTCCAAAATAGGCCCGCCTCCGCGCCCGCCAAGCGGGCGGGAATTTTCGAGTCAGCGCCTATCCCCTCACCGGGCCTTGCGTTTCGCGCTGGGCGTGGTGTCGGCCTTCAGGTCGCCCACCGCAAACTGGATGCCCGCAAGATAGTGGCTCAGCATCACGGGATTCATGTAAATGTCCTCCCGGTGGCCCAGGGAGGTGTAGAACACCCGGCCCTCGCCAAATTGCTGCACCCAGCACACCGCGAAATCGTTGTCCTTGCGCTTGATCGCGCCCTCCTTCTTCGGCTTGTCGCTCTTCTCCGGATCAAGGTTCAGCAGCACGCGCAGCCGGTCGCGAGAATACGGCTCCTCCTTGAACTGATAGATCTCCTCGAGGAAAGAGTATTCCTTCTCCTTGAAGACCGGCCTGGTCAACGCGTGATCGGGGTCCTCGACGCGGATGGTCACCCGGCTGTCCTGTGTCCACGGGTGGCCGTCAAAATAGCCCCCGATCATTTTGCCGTAGGCCTCGTGCTTGTAGCACGCGTCGGTCGCGGAATGGATCCCCACCAGCCCCCCGCCCCTCTCGACGTATTCGATCAGCGCCTTCTTTAGCCTCAGGTCATTGTCCTTGAGCTTCTGCTGCCTCTCCGGCTCCATCGCCCCCAGATCCTTCGGGTGCGGCAGGAAGAAATCGCCGGTCACGTTCAGCAGGCACACGGCGTCGAAGCGCTTCAGATTCTCCGGCTCGAAGTGCTTCAGGTCGTCGCTGACCACCGCCTCGAAGGCGCCCGTACGCTTGCCGATGAGCTCGAGCGCCATCTTGCCGTGCGGGATCGACTTGTGCCGGAAGCCCGAGGTCGCGCTGTACACCAGCATACGGCGGGACTTTGCCGGTCGCGCGAACGCCTTGGCCGGAACGGCGTCCTCGATGCGCTTCGCCTCCTCCGGCTTCACCGGCGCATCGTTGAACGCCGGCGACCAATCCACCCCGGACTGCGACGCCCCCAGAAATACCGCGACGAACGCCGCCGCCGACACGATCAAATTCTTCATAGCCGTCAAACCTCCACCGCCACCGGCCATATCCGGGGCGCTGACGGGATGCTGCCGATCCCCACGCGCATGTCAAACCGGCACCTCGCCCCCAAGTCCTCGCGCAAGATAGTGCCCAAGGACGCAACGCATGGGTATGTAGGGCGCGAAATCCTTTTCGCGCCACGGGCAACCGGCAGGACAGTGCGTGGCGCGGATCGGAATCCGCGCCCTGCTACAAGACGCGCCGCGGTGACGTGCGTGTATCCTAGGTGGTTTGTCGAGGGCTACTCGCTCGATGAATCGTCCTTACGCGAGGATTTGGGTTGCCCCGCCGTCACGAAACTTTTTGCTCACGCGGGAAAGAATCGCAGGCTCACCCACACCAGGATCCCGAGCAGCGCCACGCCCAGCCCCAGGCTCCAGGCGATCAGCCGCTTCTCCACCGGAAGCAGCGGCTCCTCTGCCATGGCCGCCATCTCCTTGGCCAACCGCTCCTCCACCTGAATCACCTCGGGCCGATCCGCCTCCGCCATGCCCCTCCTATTGGACCAGCGGCGGGCGCACCCCGTGGAAGAATAGCCACGAGATCGCCAGCCCGATCCAGATGATGAACCCAAAAAGGCTGATCACGTACACCAGCGCCAACCGCCCGATCCCTTCCGCCCAGAGCCTGCGAAAATTCGACGCCAGCCCGATCGTGAAGAACGTCATCACGAAAAAGATGCCGCGGAACACATCGGCCTCGCCGGTGGCCAGACCGAGGCCCTGCCGCGTCCCCGGCCACGCCATGCCGCACGCCAGCACCCCGGCGAACAGCAGAAAATACCCGATCACGAACTTCGGAAACCTCTGCCAGATCTCCACCGGGCGCACCCTCTCCCCGGGTCGCTTGTCGATCGCGTAGACCCAGATCAGCGCGAGAATGAAGGCCCAGATCCCGATGAACACGTCGATGAACACCTTGACCGTCGTGGTGGTCATCAGCATCCATCCCGGCTGCCAGGCGACACCCTTGGCCGCCGCCGCCGCGCGCACCAGCGCGTCGGTCACCGCCCCGCTCGCCACCGCCGCGCCATCGGTCTTCACCGCCAGCCCCATCCACGCGGCGGCGACCATCGGCTCGTCCGACAGGAAGGCCTGCGCCGCGAACGGAAGCAGCAAAAGTTCCACGACAGAGAATATCACGACCAGCGACGAGACCATGATCGGCACCACGGGGCGCGCCCGGATCGCCGCGCCCGTGGCGATCGCCGCCGAGACCCCGCAGATCGATATGCCCGACGCGAGCGGCGCCGCCCACTCGCGGCTGAACCCGAAGAACTTCCGCGATATGAAATACACCAGCGCCCAATAGATCAGGTAGGCCTCGATGATCGCGGCGAGTCCCCGGAACATGATCGCCGACACCAGCCCCGATGCCGCCACCGCCTTCACCCCCAGCGAGGCCCCGAGGATCACGATGCCGGTCTTGATGAACCATTCCGGCCGGGACGCCTCCTTGAGCCGCGCCGCGAAACCCGGCGCCAAGTTTCCGATGGCAAGGCCCACCAGCAGGGCCACGATGAATCCCGCCTCGCCCGTCAGCCCGAGCGACCAGCCGATGCCCATCGCCGCGCGCTTGTCCGGGGTCTGCGCGATATAGCCATAGTGGCCCAGCACCCAACAGCCATAGCTGATCCAGAAGATCACCGTGAACCCCGCAAGGAATCGCCCCATCCGGTAACCCATCACCCGCGCCCCGACTGCCACCAGCCCCAGCACCGCCAGGAAGGTCAGGCCCAGGCTCGCCCATCCCGGCAGGCCGACGTAGGCCTTGGAGACGGGCGCCACCGCCTTGCCCGGATCGATCCACACGGCGGCCTTGGCCACCCAGCCCAAGGTCTCGAACCCCGCCGCCGCGGGCAGCGCCAGCGCCACGAGCAGCAGGCCCAGCCACACCGCCCACCAGTCCTCGCTAGAAAACAGAGATCTCATTGTTTCCGCGACCTTCTGTCTGAACCCCATCTCGCGAAGGTCAAGTGGGATGTTCAGTCATACACCCCGTCCAAAAACCAACACCCGCCATCGCGGAAAATCCGCCATAGGCCCGCGCCCTCGATCTCGACATCCCATTCCTCGCGCTCCCATGCACCCGCGTCCCACCAGTGGCCCGAGAGGGGCCACGGCCCACGCGCGCCCACCACGCGCCCCGCCCCGCCCGGCGTCACCCCAACAAAACTCGGCCTACCCCCCTCCATGTGTACCCCGACCGGGCGCGGCGGACGAAATCTCCGTAGCGCCAAGCCCGCCGGAGGGCGCGCTTCCTGCATGCCACGCACCTCCCCAGGGTTGTGAACCGGCGGTGGCCCCGGGGGATCTAAGCTAAAATCATCGGGACGATGGCTGTCCCGCAGCACGGCATAGCCAATGCGCTGGGGACCAACCCACCCCGCGATCCGGGCGACAGTCTCCGCGTAGCGGGCAGGCGCCCGCAGGCCTGCATCAAAGATCCCCGGCTGCCGGGCCGCCGCGTCCGCCGGCTCGGCAGAGAGGCGAATCGCCACGACGCCCGCGGGCGCGCGCAGCCGATCGAGATGGTTTTGCAGCAGCCCGAAAAGCGCCGACTCGTTGAGCGTCGGTTCGGGGACGGGCAGATCGGCCCGATGACAGGCGCCATCGGAAAAGCCCAACTTCAGGCGCAGCGCCCCCGCCACGCGATGCGATGCCTCCAGACGCCGGATCACTTGCTCCAGCATCCGGCGGAGCCGGAACTGGACCGGCTCCAGTTCGTCCAGTTCAAACTCGAGCTCGCAGCTCTCGGAAAACACCTCGCGCGCCCGAACGAGCCTCAGCGGCCTTGGCGCGCGCCCGGCCGCGCGGTCCCAGAGCCGGGCGCCCGCCGCACCGAGGCGCTCGGCCAGCGCCTCTCGCCCCAGGGACAAGAACTCGCCAATCGTCCGCACGCCCCACGCCCGCAACAGCCCCGCCGACACCGGATCTGGGGACAGGGCCTCCAGCGGCAGTTCCTCGATCTCACCCCCTGCTTCGTCGAAGGCCACGACGGGGCGCTCGGCCGTCGCCATCCGCGCCGCGCACAGCGCGAGTTCCGGCGTCGGCCCCAGGCCAAATCGGGCCCGCAAACCCATCCCTCCCAGCTGTCCCAGCACCCGATCCCCCATCGCCACGGCGCCATCGCGCGACACGCCGGCGACCCTCAGATCCAGCGTGCAGATCCCATCCGCGGTGTCTTCGATGAACGCGCAGTGCGCCTGGGCGCACCCCAGCAGCGCCTCCCGCGCCGCGGCCTCCTGATCCCCCCGCCACGCGCGAAAATCTGGCACCCAGATCACGCCAAACATCCCCGCCTCGCGCGTCGCCTCGCCCACGGTGCCCCCCTAACCCGCCGCGGCCGATGCCCCCGCGCCACGCCCGCGCATCACCCCGACCCGCAGCGCTTCCAACAACTCGGCCCGCCCCAAACCCAGTGCCGCGAGATCAAAACGCGAATCCACCCGCAGCCGCCAGCGCGCCGCGCGGACCTGCGGCCGGGGCGAGATCACCACCAGCGCCGTGCCCGCCACCGCCGCCACCCGCTGGAAACGGAACCACCCGTGCTGCGGGATCCCCGCCAGTTCCCGCGAAGCATTGCCCCGAAGATCCAGCACCACCAGCGGCACGTTCCCATCCCGCAGCAGCGCGTCCACCGGGCGCAGCGCATCACTCGCCCGGAGACACCTCACCCACAGCAGCCGGCGCAACAGACCCGCCGGAAGATCCGCCGGATCAAAGGAATCGCTCCCGTCCACCAGCGCCACGCACGGTTGCTCCCCCAGTGCCCGCCACAATAGCGCCACCAGCAATAGCCCCGCTCCCGAACTCGGTGCCCCGGCCACGATCTCCACCACCTCCCCCGACGGCAACCCGCCCCCGAGCGGCACATCCAGGCACGCCAGCCCCGTCGGCACCACCCCGCCAACACCCCGTACCCCAGCCGCCCCAGGAAATCGCTCCGCCAGCACCCGGCGCAAATCCAATACCCTCGCGGCTGCCTCTGGGCCCATGCCACATTATTATACTATTGTATCACGCGGCGCAACCCCGGGAATATCCGGCTGGAGCCACGGCCGTCAGACCGTGGACCCGCGCCACGCGGCCCCTCCGTGACCGGAGGGCTACATTTTCACCCACGCTGGTGCCCCGCAACCGGGGCACCGGACCTGACCAGAGACTTCACGTTCCGACGGAGGCGAGATCTTTGGCTTACACCCTATCGCGGTGCCTGTTGCGACAGAAACGGCGACACCGAAGCCCCTGTTTTGGACTGCGTGCGCCGCAGCGCCGCTTTGGCTTCCCCCAGCGGCCCGCACACAGCTTCCCCGGACCGCCTACTGGCGGGACTCCGAACAGGGACCCCGGCTCCACGGCTCGGAGTTTCCCCATGAATGATGCCACCCCCCCGCGCGCTGGCGGTGGCGCCGGGGATCGGTCGGCCAAGGCCCAGAGGGTCCCTACGTGATGAAGAACTGCCGGTTCTCCCAGCGCTTGTTTTCCCGCTCGACGACCCTCCAGCTCGACTTGTCGTTCAAGGTCACCCACCGGCGCTCTTCCTTCCGGTAGTGCCAGTCCTTGTCGACCTGGAAGTAGACCTGCCGCCCCTCGCGCTCCAGGATGTTGCAGATCTCCTGGTTGTGGTAGTTGAACTCGTCGTAGTCGTCCGTGATGACCTGCGCCATGCGCGAATAGAGCCCGTTGAGCTCGCGCAGCAGGCGCTCCACCCGGCCGTCCAACTCGCGGATATTCAGCCCGAGCCGCGAGGCCTCCTTGGCCGTGATCGGGTAGGAGTGCGACGGATAGGCCGAATTGAGTTCCTTGCTCATCCGCGCCGCCTTCGCCGGGCTCTTCATGTGGTAGCCCAACAGCTCCCGGCAGATGCGGATCGATAGCGAACTCGAGCGGTCCAGCGCCCCGATCACCAGCGGGTGCAGATATTTATAGACCTCGGGATACGGGTTCTGCTGGCTCTTCTGCTCTCTCCAGAGCCGCAGGATCCGGCTCACCTCGTCCTGGCTCACCGACACCAGATAGTTCCGGTGATCCACCGGCGACAGGTCGTGCTTCAGCGAGGTGTCCACCGCCGTCAGATATGAGGTCGCCCCCATGTGAATCTCGTTCGCGCCCAGCGCCACCATCGTCGCCGCCGAGGCGCACTCGAATGGCGCAAAGAGCACGATCTTCCGAAAATGTGCCCGGAGCAGGTGGACCAGGCGGAGCGCGGCCTCCGGATTGCCCCCGTCGGATTTCAGGAATAGCCCCACGACGCGCCCCATGCGCTCGCGGTCCAAGAGATGCGCCATCGCCATGACGTCGTTCTGGCAGATCGAGCCCCCGGAGGATGTCCAGTACGCGACGACGGGGTGTCCCACCGCCTCGCGCAACCGGCGCATCACCTTCTGCGACTCCTCCGTCAGGACCGGGCTCCTGCGCTTGGGGACCTTCTTGCCTGCCGGCTTCTTGCCTTGCTCGCGTTTCGCTGCCATAGGAGCCATCCTCTATAGCAGACGGGCTTGAGGCGGCAATCGCCGACTCGCAGATTCGTCGCGGGAAGTGCATGACGCCAAAGTTGTGCCTCTCCATGCCCTCCACCCCAAGGCGGAACGCGGTGTTCCGGGCCATCCTGCAGGGAGGGGCGCTTTGGGGCATCTCCCTGGGGTGAGGGTTGTGTCGGCATGCAGCGCTGCGCCCGCCAATCCAATCCGCCTGCCCTCGGGAGGGACGCCGGCCCCGGCGTCCGCCATCCACCCGCGCGCCCCCGTTGCCGTGGCCAGTGCGGCCCGCGAGGCCGCGGGCCCTCCCAAGCATCAATTGACTGAGCGCCAGCCCTTCCTGATTTCGTGAGTTCCCGATGAAGCCGCCGAGTTCACGGTTGGCCATCGTTCCATCGGCAGCCACTATTCTTCCGTAAGGGCCAAAAAAAACGCCGCCCCCACGCGTCGGGGGCGGCGCCTCTTCCGAATTTGGGATCTTGCCTTTCGGGCGTCCCCTCAGTCTCTCCACCCGTAGATGGCGCTGTCGCCCAGCAGCTCCTCGATGCGCAGCAACTGGTTGTACTTGGCCATCCGGTCGGAGCGCGAGAACGAGCCCGTCTTGATCTGGCCCGCGTTGGTCGCCACCGCGATGTCGGCGATCGTCGCGTCCTCGGTCTCGCCAGAACGGTGGCTGATTACCGCCGTGTACTTGTGCCGCTTGGCCAGCTCGATCGCGTCGAGGGTCTCCGTCAGCGTCCCGATCTGGTTCACCTTGACCAGGATCGAGTTGCCCACGCCCTCCCGGATCCCGCGGCGGAGGAATTCGACGTTGGTCACGAACAGGTCATCGCCCACAAGCTGCGTGTCCTTGCCCATGGCATCGGTCAGCTTCTTCCAGTTCGTCCAGTCGTTCTCGGCGCAGCCATCCTCGATGCTGATGATCGGGAACTTCTTCTGCAGCTTCTGGTAGAACGCGATGATCTCCTCGCCGCTCAGCTCCCGCTTGTCCGACTTCTTGAAGACGTACTTGTCCTTCTTCTTGTCGTAGAACTCGCTCGATGCCACATCCAGCGCGAAGGCCACGTCGTCGCCGATCTTGTAACCGGCGGCCTCGATCGCCTTCGCGATGACATCGAGCGCCTCCTCGGTCGAGCTGAGGTTCGGCGCGAAGCCGCCCTCGTCTCCCACCGCGGTGCTCAGGCCCTTGTCGTGCAGCACCTTCTTCAACTGGTGGAACACCTGGGCCCCCATGCGCAGGCCCTCCGCGAAGGTCGGCGCGCCCTTCGGGACGATCATGAACTCCTGAAAGTCGATCGGCGCGTCCGAGTGCGCGCCCCCGTTCATCACGTTGGCCAGCGGCACCGGCAACACCTTCGCGTTCGGTCCCCCCAGGTACTTGAACAGCGGCAGGCCCACGCAATCCGCCGCGGCCTTCGCCGTCGCCAGCGACACGCCAAGGATCGCGTTGGCCCCCAGCCGGCTCTTGTTCTTCGTCCCGTCCAGCTCGATCATCGCGCGGTCCACCGCGACCTGGTCGGTCGCGTCCATGCCGATGAGCTTGTCGGCGATCTCGCCGTTGACGTTGTCGACGGCCTTCCGCACCCCCTTGCCCAGATAGCGCGCCTTGTCCTCCTTGTCGCGCAGCTCCCACGCCTCGTGCTCGCCCGTGCTCGCCCCCGACGGCACCGCCGCGCGGCCGGCTGCGCCCCCCGCCAATTCGACATCGACTTCCACGGTCGGATTCCCGCGCGAGTCGATGATCTCGCGGGCCCGGATGTTCACGATTTCGCTCATGTCTTTTCTCCTCTGTTGCTTTCTAAGGATTGTATGCCCCGATCGATTCGATGACCACCTCGCGCACGCTTCCCGGCTCATCCCCGGGGATCGACGCCCGGTCGCCGACCGCCTTCTGGCTCAGCGCCTTGGCCACCGCCGTCAGATACGACACGATCCCCTTCGATGGGTCGGTGTCCCACGCGCCCAGGATGGTGAAGGTCTGGCTCCTCCCGCCATCCCTCACCGTAACGATCGTGCCTATCCCGACCCTCGAGGGATCCGCCCCCTTGAAATCCGTGCCCGTCGCCAGCAGCAGCTCCCGCTCCAGTTCCGCCCGCCTCCGCCCCAATACCCGCTGCTGCTCCTTCGCGAACTTGAACTCCGCGTTCTCGCTCAGGTCGCCATAGGACCTCGCCACCGCGATGTCCTTCGTGTTCGCCGGGATCTTCTTGGTCACCAGATCGTCCAGCTCCCGCTTCCGCTGCTCCAGGCTCGCCCACGACACGATCAGTGGCGACGCGGCCTCCTTGGCCGACTCGCTCCGCGCCTCTGCCGAAGACCTCGCCCGATCCATGCCATCGCTCACCAGTTTCTCGATGTCCGGAAAGGCCTTCACCAGTCGGCCGAGGAGCGAGCGCCGGTCCATGTCGCTGAAAACCGAGGTCAGCAGGATCGCGCGGGCGATGTCCCGGACCTGGGCGCCATCGGCCCCCTCCAGCAGGTCGATCAGCAGCCTCTTGTCCGCGACCACCACGTCGTGCAGGCGGGTCGCGCGCCTGCCACCCGTCGAGTCCCGCTCGATCGCGGCCAGCAGCGTGCTGAACATCCTGGGCTCGACCAGCCCTTGAACGTCGGCCTCCTTCCGATTTCGGAGCAGCCACAGCAGGGTCTCGGCCGAAAGGCTCTGCTCCCTGAGGCCGCGCTGCAGCGCCAGACGGAATCCCTGTGCCTCACCGCGTTGCGCGAAAAATTCGCGGATGACCCCGACGAGCCGCGCCGAGGCAACCGAGAGAAATCGCGATACCCAGACCCCCACCCTCTCGCCGTCGTCCCCCACCAGCTCGCCGAGCACCCTCCCCTGCGACGCCGACGGGAGCTCGTCCACCACCGCCGGCAGGTCCGGCACCAGGTCCAGCAGCCTGCCCGTCCGCACGTCCGCCGACGGCGACATCCCCAGCGCCGCGGCGAGTTCGTCGCGGCACAGGGCCAGCTGGAGAAAATCGGCATTCAGCGACAATGTCGTTCTCCGCAGCGTTTCCTCCGCCCGGACCACAACCCTCTCGTACGCCTGCCGCTTCGCTTCGATCTTGCCCGGATGCTTCAGCGCCGCGGCGATCCAGGCGGCCTGCGCCTTCGTCCCCATCACCGACTCGAACTCGCCCGGATCCACTCCCTTGGTTGGCGGCGGCCCGTCGCGCATGACGATCGGGGCGCTCTTCGATGCCGGGATCGCGAAATGCCCGTCCTGCCTCATCGCGCGGCGCGCCCCCTCCCACCACTTCTTCCAGTCCGCGGCCGCGATCACGTCAGGGCATAGCGTCGCCTCGATGTTCGTCCCCGTCGCAGAGCGACCCAGGCTCTTCACCACGCAACGCATCAGGGCCGCCGGCGCCTCCGCCGCCTCGCGGCGCAGCGCCTCGAGTTCGGTCGCCTTGCGCGCCAGGATGTGCCCCGCCTCCAGCGGCGTCAGCGACTCCGCCGCATATTGGAACTGCATCGCGTGGCCCGCCTTGCCCGAGAAATCGATCAGCACCTGCTCCATGGCCATGTCCCAGGAGCGCACCCGGCCAAAGCCCCAGCTCTTGTGCGTGCAGAACGCGCCCGCCTCGAGATGTTTCAATCGTTCGGCCGCCTTGGCTGACACCTTACCTGTTTCCACTAGCTGCTGGAGCCCATGCATCGGGCGGGCTTTATACCGGAGGCCCCGGGCATTTCAACACGGATTCCAGATGGATTTTCAACGGCGATACGGGTTGGACAAATCGCCCTGTTCCCCCAAAGTCTCCCCCCTGCCCCAAAAATGTCCGTTGCCATGCCCGAGATGAGGCCAGCCTGGACCCTGGCGCGCGGCGCGTTTGCCGCGCTGGGACTCGTGTGTGCCGCGGCGGCGCAGGAGCCCTCCGGTCCCCTGACGCGCAGCGCGGAACCCGCCTCCCAGAGCATCCCCCTGCTCCTTGCGGAACCCGGGCCAGATGGCCGGGTCGCCGCGGCGATCCTCCAGTGGATGGCCACCCCGGAGGACGCGGCCACCGCCACCAACTCCCTGACCTTCCAGTTCCTCGACGCCGCGACTCCGGAATCCGCCGAGATCATGCGCAGCTACATGTGGCTTCCCTGCCTCGCCAGCGCCATCGCCTGGCAGCAGCCCTGGCGCAACGCCTACTGGGCCGTGCGCGAGCCCGCCCCCCTCGATGGCCCCGACAACAACCTCGCTCTCGGCATCGGGCTCATCGCCACCGCCTCCCACACGCTCTTCCCCCAGGACACCGCCGTCATGGGCACCATCAACCCCGACAACTCCATCGGCGCCGTCACCCACCTCGATCGCCGCCTGCGCGCCGCCGCAAAGTCCGGCATCAAGCGCGTCGTGGTTCCCGCCGTCCAGCGCATCTATCAGGGCGGCACGAACTCGTGGGTCTCGGTCGAGGAGCAGGCGGCGAAGATCGGGATAGAATGCCTGCTCGCGGACACGTTCGAGGAGGCCACCGCGCTCGTCCTTGGCCGGGAGCTCCCGAAACCCCCGAAACCCGCCGGGCCCCAGCGCCACGGCACCGATGTCTTTCGCTTCCTAAACGAGCGATGCCAGAGGGTCCAGCGCACACTGGAGAGCGAACTGAACATGTGGCGTCGCCGCGTCCAGCTCAGCAAGCTCGACGCCGTCGAGGCCGGCCTCCTCGAGCAGGCCGTCCACCTCCACGAGGCCGGCATCTCCGCCTACCATGCCGGCCAGCCCTACTACGCTAGAGAGGTGCTGCTCCAGGGCCGCGCGAAGCTCGCCGCCATCTCCGGCTGGCAGGCCTCCGGCCAGAATTTTGATCTCGCCTCCCAAAACGAACAGGCCCAATTGCTCCGCAAGGCCATCGCCGACCGCATGGGCATGCGCCCCGCATTCGATCGGGACCAGCTCGTCTCCTCCCTCGTCATCGCCGAACAACTCGACTGGCTCGGCCGCCTCCAGGCCCGCATCGAGGGTGCCCAGGTCCTCGCCAAGCAGGCCCTCGCACCGAACTCGGATGCCACCGAGGGCCACCGCTCCGTCGCCCGCGCCCGCCTCGTCACGGCCATCCACGAAACCCGCCTGCTGCTCCAAGATCAGGAGGCCGATTTCTTCTCCTCCCTGGCCGGGGTGTTGACCAAGAACCCCGGGCAGCCTGAACCCGGCCAACCGCGCTTCTGGGGATCGGCCCTGGTCCCCACCTGCCTGGGTGCCGGCGAGGTGCTCTTCCGCGGCCTCAAGGACAATGCCGACCGTTTCAAGGAGACCTTCGTGTTCGACGAACGCCTCGCGTCGGCCGCGCGCCTGCTGCGCGACACGAAGCTCTGGTGGGAGGCCCAGCAGGAATGGAACCAGCGCCAGGTGATGAACCGCGAGAGCGCCAGCGGCCGGCTTGGCTTCACCCCGGGCTTCGGCTATCAGGAGGATGGTGCGGGCGCCCGCTCGATGCCTCCGCCCGACAGGAATCTCGGTCCCACCGCCGATTGCTTCTCGTGGGTCAACACCCTCTGCGAGGTCGAGTCCTTGCGGGCGAAGTACCTCGTCATGGACGGCGCGTTCGACCCCGGCTCCGCGCGCTGGCTCCTGCGCAGCGACGCGCTGTTGGAGCGGATGATCCAGGCCGCCGACGCCGGCGCGCAGCGCGGCATCGGCTTCGCAGAGAGGGTCGATGTGAGTACCGCGGTGCTCCAACTGGTCCGCGAACGCGCGGATGGGATGCGCCACCGCCCCGACGCGGATGACCGCATCGAGGCGCTCCGCCAGTATTGGCGATGCAGCCTGCTGGGGAGCCTCTGCTGGCAGCTCATGCTGCCCGAGCCCGAACCCGCCATCCTTGCACCGGCAACCGACGCCGAAGCCACACCCGTCCGGCGCGCGCTTCCGGCCTCGGATGCCTCGCCCCCGCCCGCAGATTCGACACAGCCCACCAACGCCATCCCGGCCCAGCCCCAAGAACCCTCCCCCACCACCAACGCTCGCCGCTTCCCGTTGCCGGGGCGCCGCACCGGAACGGTCCAGCCCCCGCGCGCGCTACCCATCGCCCCATCCACCGACCAACCGGCGCCGCCGACCGAGGCGCCCATCGACGCGCCGCGCGCCATTCCCGTCAACCCAACTGATGAGCAGGCGACCATGCCACCCGTGCCCATCCCGCCTTCATCCGAGACCATGCCCGCCCTTCCCCCCGGTGTGGCTCCACTCCCCCCATTGCCTCCGGACGCCCCCCAGCCGCCAGGGTCCGACACCCCCGCGGAAGCCCCACGGGCAGAGCCCGTCGCGCCCCCCGTCCCGGCACCTCAAAATTGAAGCGGCGGCGCCACCGTCCCCTCGGGCACTGCCCGATCCGGTGCGGCGGGGACCGCGGGCGCCTGATTTGTCGAGGCCGCCCGCAGGCGCGGGACCAACACGTCTAAAATATTCTGCGCGATCCGCTTTTGCCCTTCCCGGTTCGGGTGCTTCCCGTCGTTCAGGTTCATCGCCGCCACCCCCTGCACGCCGGCCAAGAGATTTGTCACCAGCGGCAGGCGATAGGCCCCGGCCAACTCCAGATAGAGCGAGTTGAAACCCGCCGCATAGGCCAGGTCATCCTCCGGCGGCTGCGGAAAACCACAGAGTAACACCTTGATTCCCTTGCCGACAAAACCCTCGATCGTGGAGGTCAACGCCCCCCGCATCGCATCCAGCGAGATCTTCTCCTTGGCGTCGTTTCGGCCGAGCGCCAGAACCACCCACCGGAGCTCCGGGACCTGAAGCACCACCGGCACCCGCCGGGCACCCACATCCGTCGTGTCGCCCGCGGCCGATGCGGTCCTGACCTGATACCTCAGGTTCTCCCGCTTCAACTCCCGCAGCAAGATCGCCGGATACATCTCGTGCGCCGCCAGTCCGTAGCCGGCCGCCAGCTCGTCGCCGATCACCACGATCTCTCCCAGCGACGCCGGCGGTGTCACCTGCGCCGCCGCCAGAAAGGCGCACCCGAAAAATACGGCCAGCGCCCCCGGCAATCCTCCCGCGCCCCCGATCCGCCGCCGCTGTTCCATGCCATCACTCTGCGATCGCCCGCAACCATTTCAAGGCCGGATCAGACGCCCGGCTCGCGACTCACCCGCCGGCGCCGGACGGCCACCACCGGCGCGTACAGGAGAAGGAACAGGCCGAGCGCCAGCACCTCGGCCGAAACCAGATACCATGGCCACGGGCCCATGTGGTCCAGCAGCGACGCCCCGAGCGGCTTCTGGCACAGGTACCCGTAATTCGCCCCCGACCACAGGTTCACCATGGCCGTCACCACCAGATACACCTGCAGCCACCCGAACGCGCGCCACGCCGAGCCGCGCCTCGGAATGAGGCCATCGCCCAGGAAGAGGAACACCACTGCCACGACGAGCCCGCAATGCGAGATGAAGAACGTGAAAAAGAAGGGATGGGGAAATCCGAAGGGCAGGTCGGGGGTCAACACCGCCTGGAATGTGCCCGCGAGCCCCCAGTAATACGCCAGCTCATACGGGGTCCGCCACCGCCCCAGCAATGCCAGCACCACGCAGAACCAGGCCCAATCGCAAAGGTGCATCGGCAGCCCAGAACGAACCGATAGACCGAAATGCGCCCACGTCAGACCCAGGCCCACCAGCTTGCTCAGAACAAGAATCCCCGCCAGGACCCACCGGATCCAGACCCGCCGCGCCGCCGCATCACCCCCGCGCGACAGGAGCACCAGTCCCGCCGCCACCACGACCATCGCGACCAGCACCCCGAGGTGCGCAGGGCCAAAGAGTTCAAAGCCAGCGTCCACCGCACCCCTCACGCCTCGACGCGCAGACCATCCCAAGCCGGCCCGACGCCCGGCGGCATCTCCCGCGTGAGGCGCTCGTGATCAATCCGGTGCGTCATGTGCGTGAAGTACGTCCGCCGCGCCCCGATGTCCGCCGCCACCGCCAGCGCCTCCGAGATCGACAGGTGCGTCGGGTGCGGCTCCGGCCTCAGGGCGTCGATCACCAGGATGTCCGCGCCCCGGGCCCTCGCCCTCGCGGCCTCCCCCACCTCGTGGCAGTCGGTGAAGTACGCGATCCGCTTGCCCGTGCCACCCTCCTCGAACACCAGCCCCAAAACATCGATCGAACCGTGCGGCAAAGGAAAGCTGTCGATGGTGCCGCCCGGCAACTCGAGGCGCCCCGGCATCCGCAGCGGCCGGAATGCCGGATATCCCTTGTACTTCGGCCTGTCGCCGATCGCGTACGGAAAAACCGCACGGACCCGGCCCACCCCCTCCTCCGTCGAGTACACCGGCAGCGCATCGCCATCCCGCAGATCGCAAAATCGCCTCAGGTCATCCATGCCCGCGATGTGATCGGAATGCCCGTGCGTCAATATGAAGCAATCGATCGACGGGATCCGATTCCACACGCACTGGAGCCGGAACTCCGGCGCCGCGTCGACCTGGATCCTCACCCCGCCCATCACGACGTGCACGCTCGTGCGCGTCCTCCAGTTCTTGGGGTTCGTCAGGTCGCACTGGTGCCCGTCGAACGCGATGACGGGAACGCCCTGCGAGGTGCCGGTGCCAAGGAAGATCAGTTCCACGGCGCCTCCCGCGCGTTCCCCTCGCCACCGCGCTTGAGATGAAAGAATGCCTGCAGCAATTGCCGGCACTCCGCATCCAAGACACCGGCGGTGACCATCGGGTGGTGGTTAAAACTCTCCACCGCGTGCAGCGCCACCGCCCCCCCGCAGCATCCCATCTTCGGGTCTCCCATCGCAAAGACCACCCGCGCCAGCCTCGCCATCACCGCCGCCCCGGAACACATCGGACAGGGCTCCTTGGTCACGTACAGCACCGCCCCGGTGAGACGCCAGTCGCCCAGCGCCTCCGCCGCCTGCGTCATCGCCAGCAGCTCGGCATGCGCCGTGGGATCCCCGAGCGCGATGGTCTGGTTGTGCGCCGCGCCGATCACCACACCCTCTTGGGCGATCACGGCACCGACGGGAACCTCGCCCGCCCGCCAGGCGTCGATGGCCAGATTGTACGCCAGCCACATGAAATAGGTGTCATCCCGGCACAGCTCCGACGGGAAGCGCTTTTCAAAAGGGCAATCCGTTCCTTTCATCCCCCGCCCCTCACTCCGGCGGCCCGCCGCCGCCGGCCAGTTGCCGCCCCAGCGCCTTCAGGTAACCGAAGCTGTAGATCCCGGTCGAATGCCCGTCGCTGAATTTGAACTGCACCGCGTATCCCCCCACCGGCACCCAGCCCACCACCGACACGCCGCTGAAATCCTGGCCCGGGGTACCCCCGTGCACGCGCCCGAGCAGATCCGGCTCGCCCTTGTTTTCCGCGCTCGGCGAGGCCGCCCGGAGCCGATCCATCGGGTAATAGTCCTCCGTCCCATCCGACCAGCGGATGGCCACCTCGTTCCCCAATAGGGCGATCTTCTCCGGCACCGGTGCCAACATGGCCGCAACGCTAGCCCCGCCCGGCCCGCCGATCAATACTGTCGCGCCCGATATGCCTTGGATCTCGACCGGGAAAGGATAGACTTCCCCAGACTATGTCCGAATCGTTCCCCATCCGCCGCCGGCCCAGGCGCCTGCGCGCCAGCGCCGCCATCCGCGACCTGATCCGCGAGACCTGTGTCCATCCCTCCCACCTCATCGCGCCCCTCTTCCTCAAGACCCAGGGCCCGCCCGAGCCAGTCGCCTCCATGCCCGGCGTCTTTCGCCGGAATCCCCAGGACCTCCTCCAACATTGCCGCGAGCTCGCCGCCCTTGGCATCCGCGGCGCGGCCATCTTTCCCTGCATCGATGCCGCCCTGAAAGACGCCGATGGCTCCGAGGCCCTCAACCCGAAAGGACTCCTCCAGACCACCGTCGCGAGCCTGAAGTCGGGCCTGCCCGAATTCCTGCTGTTCACCGACGTGGCCCTCGACCCGTACACCACGCACGGGCACGACGGGGTCCTGGACCCGTCCGGCCGCGATGTCGATAACGACCGCACCGTGCGCATCCTCGCCCGGATGGCCGTCGTCCAGGCCAATGCCGGCGTCGATTTCGTCGCCCCATCCGACATGATGGATGGCCGCGTCCGCGCCATCCGCGACGCCCTCGACGCATCCGGCCACCAGCGCACCGGAATCCTCGCCTATTCCGTCAAGTTTGCCTCCGCGTATTACGGGCCCTTCCGCGACGCCGTCGGCAGCATGACCGCCGCCGGGACACCCCACCTCGACAAGCGGACCTACCAGATGGATCCCGCCAACCCCCGCGAGGCCATGCTCGAGGCCCGCCTCGACGAGGAGGAGGGCGCCGACATCCTGATGGTCAAACCCGCCGGACCCTACCTCGATATCATCTCCGCCCTGCGCCGCCAAACCGCCCTCCCGATCGCCGCCTATCAGGTATCCGGCGAGTTCGCGCAGATCCACGCCGCCGCCAAACTCGGATGGCTCGATTGCGGGCGCACCCGCGACGAGTCCCTACTCGCCATCCGGCGCGCCGGCGCCGACATCATCCTCACTTACTTCGCCGAGGAGATCGCCAGAGACCGCCAAGCCTGAGGGATGGACTGTCGCGCTACTCGTAATCCCACTTCATGATCCAGGGATCGCCGGTCTGCCCCTGGAAGGCCTTCAGCTTCGCCTTATATCTTTCCAGCACCTCGGCGTACTCCGGGTCGGCCGCGAGGTTTTTCCCCTCCCAGGGGTCCTCGGCGATCCGGAACAGCTCGAATGGCGGACGCTGCACGTACTCCCCGACGGTCCTCTTGCCATAGGGGGCGTCTCTTCCCTTATCCCACTGCGCCTGCCACGTGGATGCCGCCCAGAGGTCGGAGGCGAAGGGATACGGCAGCGGGTGCGCGATGTTCCAGATGAGCTTGTACTCCCGGTCGCGGACCGCCCGCATCGGGTAGTACATCTGGATCTCGTGGAACGTGTGCGATCCATAGACTACGTCCCGGCCCCCGGCATCCTCCTGACCGAGGATCGGGATCCAGGATCTCCCGTGATAGCTCCGGAACTTCTGCCTCCCGCCCCGATTCTCCTTCGCGGCGTAGGGCTTGTCTTTCCAATACTCGTCGGGGTTCACCCACTTCTTCGGCCCGTTGGTCTTCGGGTCGAGCCCCCCCGCGAAATCCAGCAGCGATGGCGTGATATCGACGTGGCTGATCAGGGCCCCGGATTTTACCCCGCGCTTGGCCTGATACGGGTCCCGGACAACGAAAGGCACCCGGAGACCCGGCTCGTAGACGGTCGTCTTTGCCCCAGGGAATGCCATCCCGTGATCCGAGGTATAGACGATCAGGGTCTTGTCGTAGATCCCGGCCTCCTTCAATAACTCCACCAGTCGCGCCACTCCCTTGTCGATCCGGGCGCAGGACTGATAATATTGGGCCAGTTCCGACCGGCATTCGGGCGTGTCCGGCAGGAACGGCGGGACCGGCACCTCCGCCGGCTCGTAGAACACCTCCTCGATCCCCTCGTGCGAGGCCTTGTTCGGCTTGTTCCCGAAAAGATCCGGCTTGTGCTTGCCGGGGAAACTCTTGTCCTCCCCGCCGCCGCGGTGCGGGTCGGATGTCGCGAAATACAGGAAGAACGGCCTCGGGTCGTCGGACTTGATCACCTTCTCGACCGCGTTGGCCATCTGGAGCGCGTTGCGCTCGTTCCCCTTCAGGTAGGTCTCGTAGTGGTATACCTCCTCCGGCGCCACGTGGTACTTCCCGATCTGCACCGTGCGATAGCCCTCGTTCGCCAGCACCCGCGGCAGCGCCAGCGAGACGACGTCGTGCCACGAGGCGAACTTGTGGTAGTCGTGCTGGTGCCCGTACTGCCCGTTCATGTGGTTGTGCAGGCCGGACATGATCACCGACCGGCTCGCGCTGCAGCTCGCCGTCGTCGCGTACGCGTTCAGGAACAGCGTCCCGTCCCCCGCCACCGAGTCGATCGCCGGCGTCCTCGCCGCCTTGTCCCCATAGCAGCCCAGCGTCGGGCTCTCGTCATCCGTCACGAAAAAGATGATGTTCCGCTCCGCGCCGCGCGCCGCCAGCGCCAGCCCGAGCCACCCCGCCAAAAAGAATGCCGATCTCATTCGAAGAGATTAGCAGCCTGCCGGACCTTGCCAAGTCCGGCAGGCTGCCCCAATTCCTCGCGTAAACGGCCCCTGGAGTGCTGACACGAAGTGTCGGGGTTAGCCCCGACAGCCCCGACACCGTCTGTCGGGGTTGTCGGCCCTTCGGGCTACTCGCCACCCAGCCGCTGGAACGAGTAGGCGCCCTTGAGCGCCTGGCGATTCGCGGCCCCGATGCCATCGACGATCGAACGCGGTGTCCCATCGATCTCCAGCATGCCCTGCTTCAGGAAATTGGGCGAGACCAGCTGATCCTGGTACTGGCACTTGTTGAAACCGATCACCGCGGGATGGGCCATGGCGGACGTCACGTACCGCGTGTAGTAGGCGATGTACGATTCCGGATCTGCGGCCTTCTGCCCCATCGTGTCGGGGTGCTCGTCTGTCCGGTACGAGCTGACATGATCGGCGATGTAGATCGGCTTACCATAGCGCCCGGCGATTCCCGTGAAGAACGCCACGTCGAATGCCGCCGTCGTGGGCTGGATGGCGATGGCATCGATGTACCGCAACGCCTCTCGGACCACGTGCTCTGGCATGTCCGTTTCGAGATAGCGATCGCCCAGGATGAGGTGGTTCGCGTCGAACTTGCGCGTCATGGCGTGGGCCTTGCTGTAGACTTGCCGGGCGATGACGGCCAGAAACGCCTTCTCGTCGGCCCCCGCATTCTCGCTTCGCCAATCCTCCCACACCTTCCTGCCGGCCGCCGCCTCGGGAAGGCTCTTGTAGAACGAGATCCAGTCCTGCCCCCAGAGCGGATCGCCTTTGGCCTCCCTGCCAACACGCTTGCGGTCCCACGTGGGAATATCCGTCCAGAAATAGCCGATCAGGAAGGGATCCTCCCTCGAGGTTTCGGCGACGCGTCGAATGTCCCGCTCGAGCTCGCTCAGAAACTGCGGGTCGAACACGTCCCGAAAGCTGAACTGGCCCGCGGGCCGCCAACTGCTGTTGGGGACAAGATGGATGCCCCGCGCATGCGGGATGCGGTTCTGCTGCCACGGAGGCGCCTGGTAGTCGCCCGCATTGAAGCCCCAGTCCCGGAGGTTCCGTAGCGCGCCCTCGAAGTCGCGCGACTTCATCATATGAAAATGGTTGAGCCCAAGCGCGCGATACGGATGGCCCTCCGGCGTGATCAGATAATGGCGCCCCTCGATCTCATCCAGGCGAAAGAAGCCCGTGGCCACGCGCTTGATGGACACATTGCCGCGGCAGGGATCGTCGGCGAAGCCCCTGCCAGCCGACAGGAGCAACGCCCACACCATCGCCAGAAATACCCTGCCCTTCATAAAACCGGTTCCTCCCAGAAGCGCCCTGCATCAAAACGGCCATCCAGTGAATTCTGCGGACCCCGGCCGGCAGCCTCCACCGCACCCCTACTCCGAGTACGGATCGTACGCGCCACCCATCACGCGCCGCACCATCTCCAGATAGCGGAATCCGTGCTTCACGTCGGGCAGCAGGTAGCCCCCCTCCACCCACTCGTTCCACGAGAACACCGTGATCAGCTTCGGCTGCTCGGGATGCCCGTCGCAGTACGCCTTCGCCCTGAGCAGGAACGCCGCGAAGGCCTCGGGCGTCTTGTTGTAATGCACGAGGTCCTTCTGCCCCTTCTTCGGGAATCGCGGGGTGTCGTCCCACCCGATCGAGGCATTGGGGAAATACGGGATCGAGAGGGCCTCGTCCCACTGCCGCCGCCGCTCCATGGCCTCCGTGCCCCAGCGGATGTAGTCCTCCGGGTGCGGCCCCCCCCAATTGTACTTCGTGACGCTGTCCGCGCCGAGTTGCCGGATCTGCTCGACCACCTCCGGCCTGGGCGCCCCGTTGCCGATCAGCTGCAGGTGCAATCCCGGGAAACCGGCCTCCTGCGTCGCGCGCCGAAAGTGACCCAGCGCCTCCTTCGCCGGCTCCATCCCACCCAACCCGTCGATCAAGTTCTTGATATGGAAGATCGAAAACACCGGCCTCCCGCCGATCTTGAAATAGTTGGGCTGCTTGAAGTATTGCCGGATTACCCGATCCACGACGATGTCGAAGTTCTTCCGGTCGACGGCGCCGCCCCACATCACCGAGGCATCCTCCTTAAACTTGTGGACATTCCAGTAGTTGCGGCGGACGTCATGATTGGCCCACATCAGGTAGAACTGCATCCTGTCCCGGTTCGGGGCCTTCAGGAATCCCTCGTTCAAGGTGCTTTCCAGAAATGGCCCTCCGTCGAACCAGTACCAATCGAAGATGAACACGTCCACCCCGTGATCGGATGCCGCATCGATCCACTTCTCCATCACCGCGGGATCGTCGTCCATCTCGTAGCCCCAGAGCGGCACCTTGGGCTGATGGTGCCCCTCGAACCGCGGATCCCCCTTCTTGATGATCTCCCACTCGCCGATCCCCTCGGGCCACAGCATGTCGCCGAACCGCTCGTCATGATGGCAGGAGGGCCAGACATAGGCCGCGACCGCGCACTCGTCCGAGCGCCCCCCGGCCCCCGCCGTCTGCCCGCCCGAAAGATGCGCGCCCAGCGAGATCACCGCCGCCATCGACAGGACGCGCGGATTCCAAAAGCAGCTCGGTCGGATCATGACGGCACTCGATTCTCCTTGAGGGGGTCGTTCCCCTCAGACTGACGCTGGCGGATCTTCTGTCAATGCTCGGGATTTGGGCCACGCGCGGTTCAGGCGCCCCCGCGCCGAATCTGGCCGGGGGTTTGCCCGACATGGCGCCGCAGCGTCGCGCTCAGGTGTTCCGGGCTGCCAAACCCCGTCCTTTCCGCGACCTCGGCGACGCTCGATGCGGTGCCCGCCAGCAGCCCGCGCGCGGCCTCCAGCCGGAACCGGATCACGAAGCTCCACGGGCTATCTCGGAACGCATGCCGGAACCGCCGCTCCAGCAGCGAGCGCGACATGCCCGCGGCCCGGGCGATGTCCCCGACGGCGATCGGCGCGCAGGCGTGCGCCCGGAGGAAGCGCATGGCGCTGGCCAGGCGCGGATCCCCGACGGACACGACATCGGTCGATAGCCGTGACGCGACCCCGCTCGGCGGGATCCGCAACACCGAAGCCTTCGCGCGGCGGCCCCGCATCAGCGCGTCCAGTGCCCTCGCGGCCTCGCGACCGATCCGCCGCGCGTCCGGGATGACGCTCGAGAGCGGCGGGTCGCAGAGCTCGCACAGCAATTCGTCGTTGTGCTGCCCGATCACGGCGATGTCCTCGGGAACCCGGAGCCCTATCTCGCGGCAGACATCGAGCACCTGCTGCCCGCGAAGGTCATAGCACGCCATCACCCCGCAGGGCTTGGGCAATGCCCGCAGCCACGACCCGAGCTTTCTCTGCTCGCGCCCCCAATCCGCGCCGTCCGCCACGGAAGCGGGATACGCGCGGCACGGCAGGCCCCGTTGCCGCAACCGCTCCGCAAAATGTGCCCCGTGGCTCGCGGACCACGCGAATCGCGCGTCCCCCGCGTAGCCGAACTGCCGCAGGCCGCGCTCGATCAGGTGATCGGCCGCCAGCGCCGCGATGGCCGCGCTATCGCTGATCACCGTCGGCAGCCCCGGCGCCATCCCCGCGGCACTCACGTTGACGCACGGGACACCGCACGCGCGCACCGCGCGCGCGTTCTCCGGGTTCTCGACCCGCGCGATGATCCCGTCGCCACGCCATCTCTTGAGCCATGGCGGCGGCGTCGCACCGCGCCCCTGCTCGGAGAAATGGATCGCCCACCCGCCACGCTCCCGCATCCAGTCCCTCACCCCATGCAGCAGCTCGCGGCCAAACGCGTTCGATGTCTCCACCATCAGCGCCACCACCGGCCGGACGAGTTTCCTGCGGCGTCGTTCCATCCAGGCCATCATCCCTCCCATTGCCGCAAAATTACAGAAAAAATATGGGATCCCACATGGACGGGAGACCCGTCGCGCTGTCTACTGGCACGCGCGATTAGTTATGAAACGCCGTCCCCGACCTCTCGCCCCGGCCCCGCTCCACGCCTGGGGGGGCACCAACGAGCGCCCCGGCCACTCCCGCATGAACCTCGCCTTCGGGAAATACTACGACCGCGTCATCGGGGCGCTGCACCGCCGTGGCATGCGGGCCCACATCCTCATCAATGCCTACAACAAGGCGGTCAAATGGCGCGCGCGGGGCAGCGTTGAGGAGGACCTGTTCTTCCGGTGGCTCGTCGCGCCCGCGATCTTCCACGCCACGGTGCCGCGATGAGCACGACGACCTTTGACGTCGCAGTCCTGCCCGGGGATGGCATCGGGGCCGATGTCACGCGGGAGGCCCTGCGGGTGCTCCAGGCGATCGAGGGGCGGTTCGACGGCGTGTCCTTGGCCTTCCACGAGTACTCGGTCGGCGCGGGCGAGTACCTCCGGCGCGGCGACCCGCTGCCCGCCGTGGCCCTGGAGGCCTGCGAGAAAGCCGACGCCGTGCTCCTCGGCGCCATGGGCCTGCCCAGCGTGCGGTGGCCCGACGGCAGGGAGATGACCCCACAGATCGACCTCCGCGAACGATTCCAGCTCTACTGCGGCCTGCGCCCCATCCGGCTCTACCATGACCACGATACGCCATTGAAGGGTTATCGGGCCGGCGACATCGACCTCGTCATCATCCGCGAAAACACCGAGGGACTCTTCTCCGCCCGCCTCTCGAAGGCCGATCCCGCGGGCGGAGAAGTGTGCGACGTGATGCGGATCACCCGCGCGGCCAGCGAACGGATCTGCCGCGCCGCCTTCCGCAAGGCGATGCGCCGGCGCCGCAGTTGCACCCTGGTCGACAAGGCGAACGTCCTCCCGTCGATGGTGTATCTCCGCTCCATCTTCGATGCGGTCGCCAAGGAATTCCCCGAGGTCGCGGCAGACCATCTCTACGTCGATGCCGCCGCACTCCACCTGCTCAAGCGCCCGCACACCTTCGACGTGCTGGTCACCGAGAACATGTTCGGCGACATCCTCAGCGACCTCGCTGCCGGCCTCGTCGGCGGTATGGGGATGGCCCCCTCGGCCGACATCGGCGATGACTGCGCCGTCTTCCAGCCCAGCCACGGCAGCGCGCCGGACATCGCCGGCAAAGGGATCGCCAATCCCATCGCCATGATCCTCTCCGCGGCGCTCATGCTCGAATGGCTCGATCATCCCGAGACCGTGGCCGGGGCCCACCGGATCCGCGCCGGCGTCGAGGCCGCGCTCGAGGATCCCGCCAACCGCACCCCAGACGTCGGCGGCGCATTGACCACGGCCCAAATGGCGGGGAAGATCCTCGAAAGGCTCTGATTCCCATGCCCCGCGTCGTCGACCTCACCCTGCCCCTGCGCGACGGCATGCGCGGCGTCTCGTTCGAGGAGGCCAAGACGATCGCGCGCGACGGGTGGAACGCCCGCACCCTCCACCTGTACTCCCACGCCGGCACCCACATGGATGCCCAGACCCACTTCGCGGCCGGCCCCGGGACGATCGACCGCACCCCCCTCGATCGCTGCATGGGACCCGCCCGCATCGTTAACCTCGATGGCATCGCCGACAAGACCCCCATCACCGTCGCCCACATCGGCGGTGTGTCCGACGCCCTCCTCCCAGGCGAATCGCTCCTCATCCGCACCGGCTGGTCCCGACACGCCGGAAACCCGGGGCATTACCGCGACAGCTTCCCGAGGATCACCGAGGATCTGGCGCGCTGGTGCGCCGAGAGACGCGTGAACATCCTCGGCGTCGAGCCTCCCTCCGTGGCCGACGTCAACGACATCGGGGAACTCACGCGCATCCACGAGATCCTGCTTGGCGCGAACATCACGATCGTCGAGGGACTCGCCCATCTCGACGAGCTCTCGATGCACCGCGTCTTCTTCGTGGCCGCGCCATTGAAAATCGAGGGCGGCGATGGCAGCCCCTGCCGGGCGTTCGCCATCGAGGGCGACTCGTTGGAGGACCCGATCCGCACATGATACCGAAACGCGCCATGCTGGTCTGCGGCACCTTCTGGCTGGCGGTCTTGCTCTACGTCGACCGGATCTGCATCTCGGCGGCCAAGGACGGGATCACCGCGGACCTCGCGTTGAGCGACAAGCAATTCGGCTGGGTGCTCTCGGCGTTCGCACTAGGCTACGCGCTCTTCCAGATGCCCGCCGGCTGGCTCGCGGATCGCTTTGGGCCACCCCGCATCCTCACCATGGTCGTCGCGCTCTGGTCGGCATTCACCGGCCTCACGGGATGGGTCGCCGGCTACGCCTCCATGCTCGTCGTGCGCTTCCTTTTCGGCGCGGGCGAGGCCGGCGGCTATCCCGCCATGGCAAGGGCCGTCTTCTCATGGGTGCCCATGAAGGAGCGCGGCCTCGTGACCGGGATCAACTTCTCCGGCAGCCGCATCGGCGGCGCGCTGGCGCTCGTGCTCGTCCCCTGGATGATCGGGGCCATGGGCTGGCGTCACATGTTTCACGCCCTGATGCTCGTCGGGATCGCCTGGGCCGCGGCATGGTACGCGTGGTTCCGCGACGAGCCTTCGGCCCACCCCCGCATCGGCCAACAGGAACTCGACCACATCCTGGCCAGCCGCCAGCAACCCGCCGCCCCGGGTTCCCGCCTGCCGCCCGACGCCATGCTCCGCTCCCCGAACCTCTGGCTCGCGATGACCCAGTACTTCTGCAGCAACTTCACCTTCTTCTTCATGCTGTCTTGGCTCTTCCCACACTTGAAGAAGACGTACCAGCTCGATCCCGTCACCGCAGGCTGGTATGCCTCCTGCACCCTGATCGCCGGCGCCTGCGGCAATGTCGTCAGCGGCCGCGTCATCGATCTCATCTATCGATCCGGGCGATGGCGGCTCTCGCGGCAACTGCCCGCGATGGTCGGCTTCGGCCTCGCGGCGGTTGGCGTCCTGATGGGCGCGCAGATGGATTCGGTCGGTCCCGCCGTGCTGTGGCTGTCGGTCGCCGTCTTCGGGGCCGACATGACGCTCGCGCCATCCTGGGCCTTCTGCACGGACATCGGCCGCGAGCATTCGGGCGCGGTCAGCGGCACCATGAACATGGCGGGCAACCTCGGCTCGTTCGTCACGTCCCTCGCCTTCCCTTACCTGCTGCACTGGACCGGATCGCACGTCACATTCTTTTACGTCGCCGCCGCCCTCAACGCGCTCGCGGTCCTTCTGTGGATGGCGGTCAGGCCAGAGCGGCCACTGGAGGTCACAAGCCCATGAGCCAGCGATTTCGTGGCGCCAGCATCGGCGCGGGATACTTCAGCCATTTCCAGTACGAGGCGTGGGGGCGCATCCCGGAGGTCGAGATCGTCGCGTTCAGCAACCGCGATCCCGGGCGGGCCAAGGTCATCCAGGAGACGTTCCGCGTGCCGAGGCTCTACGCGGACTGGCGGGAGATGCTGGAGGCCGAGCGCCCGGATTTCGTCGATGTCATCACCCCGCCCCCGACCCACCGCGAGATCTGCGCCGCCGCGGCGAAACTCGGCATCGCGGTCATCTGCCAGAAGCCGCTGGCGCCGACCCTCGGGGAGGCGAGGGCCATCGTCGAGGACGCGTCGGCGGCCGGCGCGCGCTTCATGGTGCACGAGAACTTCCGTTTCCAGCCATGGCATCGCGAACTCCGCCGCCAGATCGTCGCCGGGGCGGTCGGGGATCGCCTTCACTCCCTCACATTCCGTTCCCGGATGGGCGACGGCTGGGGCGAGAATGCCTACATCCCCCGACAACCCTATTTCCGCGAATACCCGAGGCTGTTGGTGTACGAGACCGGGGTGCATTTCATCGACACCTTCCGCTACCTCGCGGGGGAGATCACCCGCACCACCGCCTGGCTGCGGCGGCTCAATCCCGTCATCCAGGGCGAGGATTGCGGCCTGCTCGTCTTCGAATTTGCCAATGGCGCCATCGGCCAGTGGGACGCCAACCGCTACAACGAGCCAGACTACGAGGACTTCCGCTACACCTTCGGCGAGTTCCTCGTCGAGGGCAACGCCGGCAGCCTCCGAGTCCATCCCTCCGGCAAGATCACCCTGAAGCCCCTCGGCGAACCCGAGCGCGAGATCGTCTACCGCCACGAGCGCCGCGGCTTCGCGGGCGACTGCGTCTACGCGACACAGCGGCACTTTGTCGACCGCCTGCTCGATGGGCAACCCTTCGAGACCTGCGGTGAAGATTATCTCAAGACCATCGCCGTGCAGGAGGCCGTCTACGCGTCTGCCGCGAGCGGCATGCCCCAGGAGATCCGGTGACATGAAATACGCGGGACTCGACCACCTCGCGATCGCAGTCCCAGACACCGAGGCCGCGCTCAAGATCTGGCGCGACACGCTGGGCTTTCCCGTGCTCTACAGCGAGGACGTCAACGAGGGCTCGGTCCGACTCACCCACCTCGACCTCGGCAACACCCACCTCCAGCTCGTCGAGCCTTTGACCCCCGATCATCCCCTGCAAGCCTGGCTCGCGAAGAACGGCCCCGGCCTGCATCACGTCTGCCTGCGGGTCGAAGATGTGGCCGAGGCCATGCGATCCTCGCCCGTGGCGACCGCGCCAAAACCCCATCAAGGCACGCGCGGCAAGCGCGCGGTCTTCCTCGATCGGGATGCCACCGGCGGCATCCAGGTGGAACTCACCGGCAAATGAAACCGCCCCTGTCGAAGTCCGAGGCCCTCGCCGCGCTCCCTCCGCCGTGGCCAGAAGACCTCCGCCCCACGATCCGCGCGATGCTCGCGTCGCGCCCAGATCATCGGCTCGTGGTCCTCGATGACGACCCCACGGGCACCCAGACGGTCCACGATGTCCCCGTCCTCACGGCGTGGGACACCGCGGCGCTCCGCCACGAATTCGCTCGGCAGGGGCGCTGCTTCTATATCCTGACGAATTCCCGCAGCCTATCCGACGCCGAGGCACGCGCCCTGTGTCGCGAGATCGCCCGGAACCTGCGGGCCGCCGCCGGGCGCACCCGCTGCTCCGTCGTGAGCCGCAGCGACTCCACCCTGCGCGGACACTTCCCCGCCGAGACCGATGTCCTCCAAGAAGAGCTCGGCCCGTTCGACGCGACCATCCTCATTCCCTACTTCGAGGCCGGCGGCCTCCTGACCATCGGCGACGTGCACTTCGTCGCGGACGGTGACCGCCTCACCCCCGCCGCCGAATCGCCCTTCGCCCGCGATGCCGCATTCGGTTATCGCCACTCGAATCTGCGCGATTGGGTCGAGGAGAAGACCCGAGGGCGCATCAGCGCGCGGGAAGTCGCCTCCCTCTCGATCGAGACGCTTCGGGTCGGGGGTCCAGAGGCCGTGGCCAGGCAACTCCGGGCTCTGCCTCCCGGCGCCGTCTGCATCCTCAATGCGGCCGCACTGCCCGATCTCGACGTCTTCGTCGCGGGCCTCTTGCTGGTCGAGAGCGATGGCGCTCGGTTTCTGTTCCGCACCGCCGCGCAGTTCGTCGCCGCGCGGCTCGGGCTCGATCCCCGCCCCCTTCTTGGACCAAAGGAACTCGATCTGCCCACCCTCGGCGGCGGGCTCGTCGTGGTCGGCTCGCACGTGCCACAGACCAGCCAACAGCTCGCCGACCTCCTCGCGCGCGGGGACATCCATCCGATCGAACTCCCCGTACCGGCCCTCCTCGATCCCTCCCGGCACGATGCCGCCATCGGCCGCGCCATCGCCGAAGTCAACGCCGCGCTCGCGGATGGCCGCGACGCCGTCGCCTTCACCAGCCGCGACATCCTCATCGGCGATGGCGCTTCCGACGCCCTGCGCATCGGCCAACGCGTATCCCGCGCCCTCATCTCGCTCGTCCAAGGGCTCGAGACCCGCCCGCGCTTCCTCATCGCCAAGGGCGGCATCACCTCCAGCGACCTCGCCACACGCGCCCTCGGCGTCCGGCGCGCCATCGTGGCCGGCCAGATACTGCCCGGCGTCCCCGTGTGGCGACTCGGCCCGGAGACTCGATTCCCCAATCTCTGCTACGTCGTCTTCCCCGGAAACGTCGGGGGCCCCTCCGCCCTCACCGACACCATGCGCCGCCTCACATCCCAAACACCAACCCCAACCCGACCCTCATGAAAACCATCCTGCCACTCATCATCTCCGCCCTCTTCACGATCCTCGCCGCCGCCGAGCCCGCCGCGCCCCTCGTCCAACCGCGCCAACCAGACGGCGGCGGCGAAGTGACGATCACCGGCGAGTTGAAGCAATGGCACAAGGTCACGCTCACCCTTGACGGGCCCTTCGCCCACGAGCGCGACACCGACCCGAATCCTTTCACCGACTATCGCATGACGGTCACCTTCACCCACGAGAGCGGCTCCCCGCGATATGCCGTGCCCGGCTATTTCGCCGCCGATGGCGACGCGGCGAACTCCGGCGCGGCGATGGGGGCCCGATGGCGGGCGCATCTCGCGCCGGACAAGGCGGGCCGATGGGACTACGCGGTGTCGTTTGCCAAAGGTGGCGGGGTCGCCGTGAGCGAGGCAAGGGGCGAACCGATGATGCCGTTCGACGGCAAGAAGGGCAGCTTCAGCGTCGCGCCCACGGATAAATCCGGCCGGGATTTCCGCGGCAAGGGCCGCCTGCAGTACGTCGGGAAACACCACCTGCAATTCGCCGGCTCCAAGGAATATTTCCTGAAAGCGGGCGCGGATGCGCCGGAGACCCTGCTCGCCTACGCCGATTTCGACGGCACCGAGCCCGGCAAGATCCGAAAACCGCGCGAGGGCGAAGCCAAGCCGGCGAACTCCCTAAAGACGTGGGAACCGCACGTCCGCGACTGGCGCACCGGTGACCCGGTGTGGAAGGGTGACAAGGGCAAGGGCCTGATCGGCGCTCTCAACTACCTCGCTGCCAAGGGGTGCAACGCATTCTCTTTCCTCCCCTATAATGCCGGCGGCGATGGCGACAACGTCTGGCCCTTCGTCGCCCGCAACGACAAGCTCCACTACGACTGCTCGAAGCTTGACCAGTGGGACATCGTGTTCGATCACGCCACTTCCCTCGGTCTCTACCTGCATTTTAAACTCCAGGAAAACGAGATGGATGACGAGCGCCGCGGCCACGAGGCGAAGCCGGGCGCCGTGCCCGAATCCCTGGACGGCGGCAGGCTCGGCCCCGAGCGCAGGCTCTACTGCCGCGAGATGATCGGGCGCTTCGCCCACAACCTCGCCCTCAACTGGAACATCGGCGAGGAGAACACCCAGTCCACCGAGGAGGTCCGCGACATGGCGCGCTTCCTCCACGATACCGATCCCTACCGACACCACATCGTCATCCACACCTTCCCCAACCAGCAGGACAAGGTGTATCCCCCGCTGCTCGGCAACCAGTCCGCGCTCACCGGCGCATCCCTGCAAAATGGCTGGGACCAGGCCCACCAGCGCACGCTCAAGTGGGTCGCCGAATCGGCTAAGTCCGGCAAGCCATGGGTCGTCGCCAACGACGAGCAGAACCCGGCCGGCCTCGGCGTCCCTCAGGACATCGGCTACAGGGGCACCGATGGCATCGCGACCGATCCCGGCAAGCAGAAGGAAAACGCCACGACCGGCGACGTGAGATCCAAGGCCTACACCATGCACGACATCCGCAAGCTGTGCCTCTGGGGCACCCTCATGGCCGGCGGCGCCGGCGTGGAATACTACTTCGGCTACAAGCTCCCCGAAAACGACCTCGTCTGCGAGGACTGGCGCAGCCGCGACATGTCCTGGGACTACTGCCGCATCGCGCTGGAATTCTTCCAGAACCACCGGATCCCATTCTGGGCGATGACGAACGCCGACGCGCTCGTGGGAAATCCGGAGAACACCAATAGCCGGTACTGCCTCGCCAAGGCCGGCGAGCTGTACCTCGTCTATCTCCCGCGCGGCGGCAGCGCCGATCTCGATCTCCGGGGCACGGAGGGGACCTTCGCCGTCTGGTGGTTCAACCCGCGAGCGGGTGGCCCACTTGCCGATGGCGCCGTGAAGAGCGTGAAGGGTGGAACCCAGGCCTCCCTGGGCCCGCCGCCCGCCGATCCCGACGAGGACTGGCTCGTCGTGCTGCAAAGGTGACCCCACCACAAGGAATACGCCCATGATGCCACGCATCCTCACCCTCCTCATCGCCTTCGGCACGACCGCCGCGTTCGCAGCCGCGCCGCGGCTCAAGGTCAGCGATAACCACCGCTTCCTCGTGCATGAGGACGGCCGCCCCTTCTTCTATCTGGCCGACACCGCCTGGGAACTCTTTCACCGCCTGAATCGCGAGGAGGCCGACCGCTACCTCCAGGACCGCGCGGACAAGGGCTTCACGGTCATCCAGGCGGTCGCGCTCGCGGAGGAGGATGGGCTGAACACGCCGAACGCCTACGGCCACCGCCCCCTCGCGGGCAACGACCCCACCCGCCCCGATACAAAAGATGGGCCCGCGAATGACTACTGGGATCACGTGGATTACATCGTGGACAAGGCCGAGTCGCTCGGCCTGTTCATCGGTCTCCTGCCGACATGGGGCGACAAATGGAATCTGATGCGGGGCAAAGGCCCGGAGATTTTCACCCCGGAAAACGCCGCCGCCTACGGCGCGTGGATCGGGGCGCGCTACAGGGACAAGCCGGTCATCTGGATCCTCGGCGGGGATCGCCCGGTCGAGAATGACACGCACCGCGCGATCATCGGCGCGATGGCCGCCGGCCTCCGCAAGGGCGACGGCGGCTCGCACCTCATCACGTTCCATCCGCGCGGCGGGCACGGTTCCTCCGAATGGTTTCACGAAGCACCATGGCTGGACTTTAACATGCGCCAGAATGGCCACACCGCCGAGTTTAACCCGCGCTACGCCACCACGCGCGGCGATTACGACCTCAAGCCGATCAAGCCCGTGCTCGATGGCGAACCCATCTACGAGGATCACCCCGTCAATTTCAAGGCGGCAGACTTCGGCCACTCGACCGCCACGGACGTGCGCCGCCCGCTCTATTGGAACCTATTCGGCGGCGCGTGCGGCCACACCTACGGCCACCACTCGGTGTGGCAGATGTGGTCGGACCGCGTGCCGCCGAAGAACAACCCCCTAATGCATTGGGACGAGGCGATCGGACAGCCCGGCGCGGGACAGATGCAGCATGCGCGACGCCTGCTCGAATCGCGCCCGTTTCTCACGCGCATCCCGGACGATTCGGTGATCGTCGAGGGCGCCGTGAAGACCGCCGTGCCCGGCGCGGGTCGCTACCGGTTCGTCGCCACGCGCGACGCCGAAGGCAGCTGCGCCATGGTCTATGCGCCCTGCGGGCGTCGCTTCTCCGTGCGCATGGACAAGATCCGCGGCCCGAAGGTGACGGCGTGGTGGTTCAACCCCCGCACCGGCGAGCCCACCCGGATCGGCGAGTTTGAAAACAAGGGCTCCCGCGAGTTCAGGGCTCCAGACCCCGGCGACGACCTCGACTGGATCCTCGTCCTGGACGACAAGAGCAGGAACTTCCCTCCCCCAGGAAGACAGCCATGAGCGCCATCCACCCAACCTCGATCTGCTGCCTCGCTCCCCTGCTCCCCACCCTCCTGGCGCTCATCACCGCACACGCCGCCGAACCCAGACCGCGCCTCGCCGTGCTCACGGACATCGGCGGCGATCCCGACGACCAGCAGTCCATGATCCGCCTGATGGTCTATGCGAACGAGTTTGAAATCGAGGCGCTCATCGCCAGCGCGTCGGGCACACCGGGCGAGTTGAAACAAGCGATCACGAGACCCGACTTGATCCGCGAGATCATCGACGCCTACGGGCGCGTCCTGCCGGACCTCAAGCGGCACTCGGGCGCCTGGCCCGAGGCGGAACAACTCCGCCAGCGCGTGAGGTCTGGCAACCCGCGGCGCGGGCGCGATGCCATTGGCGAGAACCACGACACCGATGGCTCGCGCTTCCTCGTCGAGCGCATCGACGGCGGTTCGGCGCGACAGCCATTGAACATCACCATCTGGGGCGGCCAGACGGACCTCGCGCAGGGGCTCTGGCGAGTCAGGCGCGACCGCGGCGCGGCCGGCCTCGCCGAATTCGTCGGCAAATTCCGCGCCTATGACATAAATGACCAGGACGGGATCGCCGAATGGATGCACGTCGAGTTTCCCGGCATGTCCTATATCCTCACCAGGGCGCCCGACGGCCGCGACAGGCGCGAGGGCACCTATCGCGGCATGTATCTCACCGGCGACGAGTCCCTCACCGCCCGCGACTGGATCGAGAAGAATGTCCGCGGCACCAGTCCGCTAGGCGCGCTCTACCCGACGAAGACCTGGACCGCGCCGAACAGGCACGGTTGCCTCAAGGAGGGCGACACGCCGTCGTGGTTCTTCTTCCTCCCGATCGGCGGCAATGACCCCGGCGATCCGTCGAAGCCCGGCTGGGGCGGCCAGTTCCAACGCGAGCCCGACGGCTGGTGGCGCGATCTCCCGGCGAGGGATGGCTTCGATCCGCGCACCACCGTCAGCCGCTGGCGGCCCGATTTCCAACGCGACTTCGCCCAGCGGATGGCGTGGTGCCGCACCCCATCAAATCTCCATGCCTGCGGCCCCGAGCAAGATGGCGCGATACCAGTCACGAAGAATTGAGAGTCGACCCCCGATCGGACCCCCGATCGAGGAGACCCGATCGAGGACGGCGTCTGGGTTGCCGGCTGCCCATCGATCCCCGGCTCTCGCCCGACCCCACCGCGTCGCGAGCGATCCCGCGCTATGGACCGCGTCCGCGCAGGCCCATGATCTCCGCCGGCGCCCTTCCCCTCTCGATCAGCGCCGCCATCGCCCGCATGTGCGGGTCGATGTGCCGGAAAAACCGTTTGTACCCCGCGCACAGGTAGTTCAGGCCTGGCTCGCCCTGCGGCGTCCGCAGAAACCGGTGTTTCGGGCACTCCCCGTGGCAAGCGAACCGCACGTCGCACTCCCGGCAGTAGCGCGGCAGGGCGTCGCGCTTGTCCTGACCGAATTTGACCTGTGCGACCGAATTCACCATGTCCCCGAGCGATCCCCCCATCACATTCCCCAGCCGGAAGCGCGGATAGACGTAATGGTCACACGGGTACACGTCGCCGTTGTGCTCCATCGCCATCGACGAACCGCACGTCGCCGAAAACACGCAGACGCCGGAACCCGCGCCGCACCAGTTCCCCAGAGCCGCATCGAACACGTTCACGAACACCCGCCCCACGTCCGCCCGCACCCACTCGTCGAACACCGCCACTAGGAACTTCCCGTATTGGGTCGGCTGCACGCTCCAGCGCGTCACGGGAGGATTCTCCCCATCCGCGCTCCCGAGATCCGGCGGCATCGCCAGCGCCAACCCGCCCCCCGCCGCCGCCCGGCCCGCCTCCCGCCCGACCAGCGGGATGAACTGCATGTGCCGGGACCCGATCGACTTCAGAAAATCGTACACCACCAGCGGATGCCGCGCGTTGAGCCGATTCACCACCGTCATCGTGTTGAATTCCACCCCGTGCCGCACCAGCACCTCGAGACCCGCCATCACCCGCCCGAACGTCGCCCCGCCCCGCCTGTCCACCCGGTGCGCGTCGTGTAACCGCTCCGGCCCATCCACGCTCAGCCCCACCAAAAAATCGTTCTCGCGCAGAAATTCGCCCCACTCGTCATCCAGCAGCGTGCCATTCGTCTGCAATGCGTTCCGTATCCGTCGTCCCGCGCCATGCCGCCGCTGCAACTCCACCACGCGACGAAAGAACCCCACGCCCAGCAGCGTCGGCTCGCCCCCCTGCCACGCAAAATCCACCCCGTCCCCATCCTGCGACGCGATGTATTGTCGCACGTACGCCTCCAGCACCCCATCGCCCATCCGGAAGGACTCGCCCTCGGGAAACAGCGACTCCTTCTCGAGATAGAAGCAATATTGACAATCGAGATTGCATATTGGCCCAATCGGTTTTGTCATCACATGGAATGGCGCCCGCCTCCCCTGCGGCCGGCCCGATGACTGTGCCTCTTGCTCCATTGGCGCGTGCCCCGCAACAGGCATAGCCCCTGGATCCGGCCCGTCAAACCAGGCCGGGCCGACGGCCGAAGGGCCGAGGGCCCTTCGCTACCGGGGAGCTCGCCCCCCGCTCGTAGCGAAGCCCCTCCGGGCTTCGGCGCTGGACCGGGCCGACGGCCGAAGGGCCGAGGGCCCTTCGCTACCGGAAATGATTGCAGGAATCTGTCTGACAAAATCCCACGGGCTGCTAGAAAACCGTGTCCAACTTGGCTACGCGCGCACCATTCTCGATCTCGGTCAAAGACTTCGTCGAATTCCTGCTTCGCACCGGCGACCTTTCGGGCGGTACATTCGGCGGCCTCTATCGCGCCCGCGAGGGCATCGAGGGCCACAGGCGCATCCGCCGCACCAGGCCGGAGGGCTACCGGGCCGAGGTTCCGATCCAGCGCTGTTTTGGCGAGGGCGGCTGCGCCTGGGAACTCGTCGGTCGCATCGATGGCCTCCTGGAGCAACCGGAGGGTCTCCTCTTGGAGGAGATCAAGACGACGCGGGAGCCCTTCGACCTCCTCAGCGCCGACGACCCGCTCCACTGGGCCCAGGCGAAGGTCTACGCGCACCTCTTGGCGCTCGATCGGGGGGTCGAGGAGCTTGTTCTCCAGCTGACCTACCTACATTTGCCGTCGGACGAGATCCGGACCAGCCGCGCTACCTTCACCGCCCTGGAACTCGCCGCCTTCTTCGCGCCGCTGCAGACGCGTTTCTCGGCATGGATCTCCAAGATCGCGCGATGCCGCGCTGCCCGCGATGCGAGCCTCGCGGCGCTGGACTTCCCCTTCCCCGCCTGGCGCCCGGGCCAGCGCGCGCTGGCCGACGCCACCACGACCGCGATACGCGCCGGCGGCCACCTCTTTGCGGAGGCGCCCACCGGCATCGGCAAGACCGTGTCCGTCCTTTGGCCAACCCTCCTCGCCCTCGGGAGCGGTGCCTGCGATTCCATCGCGTTCCTCACCGCCCGCACAACCGGCCGCGCCATCGCCGAGGACACGATCGCGCGCATGCGCGACCGGGGCCTGTGCCTCAAGGCCCTCACCCTCACCGCCCGCGATCGCATCTGCTTCGCCGCCGAGGGACGCTGCGATCCAACCTCCTGCGCCTACGCGATCGGCTACTACGATCGGCTACCCGCCGCGAGGGATGACGCATTGGCATCCGACGACTGGGACCGCGACAACATCGAGGCCCTCGGCCGCCGCCACACCATCTGCCCGTTCGCACTATCGCTCGATCTATTGCCCTGGGCCGATCTCGCCATCTGCGATTACAACTATGTCTTCGATCCACGGGTCAACCTCGCGGCACTCGGCGGCGCAGGCGCCCCGGGCCGCGTCCTGCTCGTGGACGAGGCCCACAACCTCCCCGACCGCGCCAGGGACATGTACTCCGCAGAGATCCGCGACCCCGAATTCGCCGCCCTCATCGAGCGCCTCCCGCCCGACTCCCGCGCCCTCCGTTCCTCGGCCTCCGCCGCCCGCAAGGCCCTCGCCGAGGCCACGCGCGATGGCACGCCCCAGCCGCGGGATGCCGTGCCCGACGCCCTCCTCGAGTCGCTCGAGACTTTTGTCGACCGCGCCAACGCCCGCCTCGTGGCGAATCGGCCCGACCCCTGCCACGAGACCCTCATGCTCGCCTGCCTCTCGTCCTTCGACTTCTTGCGGACCGCTGCACGCTTTGGTCCCGACTACGCGGCGCTCGGCGCACGAGAGACCACCGGCCCCCGCTTTCGGCTCCTCTGCCTCGATCCGGCCCCGCGCCTACGCGAGATCACCTCGCGGTTCAAGGCCGCCATCTTCTTCTCCGCGACCCTCACGCCGCCCGACTTTTTCCGGGAGGCCCTTGGCGGCACACCCGACGACACCGTGCTTCGGTTGCCGTCCCCGTTTCCCCAGGAGAATCTCGGCCTCATCGTGGCCACGCACATCAGCACCGAATACCGCGACCGCGCCGCCTCCGCCGCCGCCATCGCCGACCTGCTCGCCGGTGCCGCGCTCGCCCGGCCCGGCACCCACGTCGCTTACTTCCCCTCCTACGAGTTCCTCCGAAAGGTCCGAGAGACCTTCCTCGCCGCGCATCCCGCCATCCCCGCCCCGGCCCAGCAGCCCGCCATGGACGACGCCGCTAAGGCCGGTTTCCTACAACTCCTCCGCACCCCGACTCCCCAGATGCCCACCGTGGCCTTCGCCGTCCTCGGTGGCATATTTGCCGAGGGCATCGACCTGCCCCCCGGATCCCTCGCCGGCATCTGTATCGTGGGTGTCGGCCTGCCCCAGCTCAGCCTCGATCGAGACCTCATCCGCAAACGATACGACTCCACCTCCCACGACGGCTTCGCCGCCGCCTACGCGTTCCCCGGCTTCAACCGAGTCCTCCAAGCCGCCGGCCGCCTCATACGCTCGGAGACCGATGGTGGAACCCTCCTCCTCATCGACCGGCGCTTTGCCCGCGATGACTACCGAGCCCTCTTCCCCGCCCACTGGTCCCACGCCCAACCCGTATCCTCCCTCGAAGGATTGCGCGACGCCATAGCGAGATTTCGGGACCCCGCCGCGCGCGACTGACTCGAGAATTCCAGAGGTAGGCACGGCCGTGAGGCGCGTGCGCCCGCGCCGCGCGGCCCCTCCGTGACCGGAGGGGCTACATTTGCCCCCCTCGCCCGCCCCGGCACCTAAAAATACTGCGACCAGTCCACGCCGCGCATGTTGCCCGTCTTCAGGAACTGCTGGTGCAGTGCGTACGCCGCGTTCAGAGTCTGCGGGGTCTGCCCGCACTTCACCCGGTCGAAATACCCGTGCAGCTCCTTGCGGAAGTCCGGGTGCGCGCACTTCTCGACGATCATACGAGCCCGCTCGTGCGGCGTCTTCCCCCTGAGGTCCGCCACCCCCTGCTCCGTGATCACCACCTGCACCGAATGCTCGCTGTGGTCCATGTGGCTGCACAGCGGCACGATCGGGCTGATCTTCCCGCCCTTCGCCAACGACGGGCAGGTGAAAATCGAAATGTACGCGTTGCGCGTGAAATCGCCGGAACCCCCGATCCCGTTCATCATGTCCCGCCCCAGCACGTGCGTGCTGTTCACGTTGCCAAAAATGTCCAGCTCCAGGGCCGTGTTGATCGAGATGATCCCCATGCGCCGCACAAGCTCCGGATTGTTCGAGATCTCCTGGGGCCGCAACAGGATCCGCTCCTTGTAAAAGTCCAGGTTCTCGTAGATCTCCTTCAGCAGCGCGCCGCTGACCGTCAGCGATGTCCCGCTCGCGAATTTCAGCTTCCCGGATCGCATCAGGCCGATCACGGAATCCTGGATCACCTCCGAGAACATCTCGAACTCCGGGATGTCCGGATTCTCCCCCATCGCGCCCAGCACCGCGTTCGCGATGTTCCCCACCCCGGACTGGATCGGCAGGAACTCCTTCGGGATCCGGCCCACGCGCAACTCGGCCGCGATGAACTCCGCCACGTTCTGCCCGATCTTCTTGGTGACATCGTCCGGGGCATCGAACGAGCCGCTCTCGTCCGGCCGATTCGTCCTGACCACCCCGGCGATCTTCGATGGATCCACCTTCACGACCGGGCTGCCCGCACGGTCCGAGACCTTGTAGATCGGCACCTCGCGCCGGTGCGGCGGAAGCTCCTGCTCGTAGATGTCATGGATGCCGTGCAGCGCCGCGGGATGAAACTCGTTGAGCTCCACCAATATCTTGTCCGCGCAGCGGCAGAAGGTCGGGGAGGCCCCCACCGATGTCGTCAGCGTGATTTCTCCCGAGGGCGTGATGTCGCATGCCTCGACGACCGCACAGGCCATCTTGCCCAAAAACCCGTACCGGACATGCTGCGGCAGGGTCGAGAGATGCATGTCGAAGAAGCGCGTCCTCCCCTCGTTGATCAGGCGCCTCAGGTCCTTGTTCGACTGGTAGGGGGTCCGAAAGGCGATCGCGTCGGCAAGCGCCAGCTCCCCGTCCAGCGAATGGCCCGTCGAGGCCCCCGTCACCACGCCGATCTGCAGCGGTCGCCCCGCGGCGTGCTCCGCCTTCGCGCGCTTCGCCAACGCCGTGGGAATCTCTTTCGCGGCCCCCGCGGGCGTGAACCCGCTGAAGCCCACCGTGTCCCCATGGCAGATCATCTCCGCCGCCTCTTCCGCCGTGATGAACGGCAGGGAACCGCCCTTCGCCCTACCGGCCCTCTTCTCCTGCTCCGCGATCGTCTGACTCATCTCTCCCGTCTCTCTCTTCTCTTCTTCCTATGCCTAATGTTCCAACTTCAAAATCCGGCCCGGATCAGTGCCCCGCCCGGCTCCCCAGCGTGGCGATGAAATATCCCGCGGCCACCGCGGTCCCGATGACGCCCGCGACGTTCGGTCCCATCGCGTGCATCAGCAGGTGATTCTGCGGGTCATACTTCTGCCCCTCCACCTGCGAGACCCGCGCCGCCATCGGCACCGCCGACACGCCCGCGGACCCGATCAGCGGATTCACCGGATTCTTCCGCCACACCAGGTTCATCAGCTTCGCCATGATCACGCCGCCAGCGGTCGAGAAACCAAAAGCCACCACGCCAAGCAGCGTGATTGCGATCGTCTGCGGCTTCAGGAAATTCTCCCCGCTCATGGTGATGCCCACGCTCGTCCCGAGGAATATCGTCACGATGTTGATGATCTCGTTCTGCGACGCCTTCACCAGGCGCTCGGTCACCCCGGACTCCCTCAGGAGATTGCCGAGCATCAGCATCCCGATCAGCGCCGAGGCCGCCGGGACCAGCAGCACGCATACCACGGTCACGATCAGCGCGAAGAACAGCTTTTCCAGCTTCGACACCTCGCGGAGCCGCGTCATGCGAATCCGCCGCTCCCTGTCCGTCGTCAGCAGCCGCATGATCGGCGGCTGGATCAGCGGCACCAGCGCCATGTAGCTATACGCGGCGACCGCGACCGGCCCCAGGAGGTGCGGCGCGAGCTTGTTCGTTGTGAAGATCGCCGTCGGGCCATCGGCGCCGCCGATGATCCCGATCGAGGCCGCCTCGCCCGAGGTGAACCCCAGCATCGGGATCTGCGTCGAGCAAAAAAACGTGATGAATACCCCGAGCTGCGCCGCAGCACCCAGCAGCAGCGTCCGAGGATTGGCGATCAGCGGCCCGAAGTCCGTGAGCGCGCCAACCCCCAAAAAGATCAGCGGCGGGAACAGTTCCAGATGGATGCCCTGCTGGATGTAATAATACAGCCCGCCGGGATGCAGCAGCTCGCCCCCCGCAGCATACACCGGCTCGTTCAGCACCCCCTGCGTCGGCAGATTCGCCAGAAACGCCCCGAAGGCGATCGGGATCAGCAGCAGCGGCTCGAATCCCCGATAGATCGCGAGGTACAGGAGGACCAGCACGATCACCCACATCACCGCCATCTGCCACGTGACGAGCGGAAAACCCGTCATCTGCAAAAAAGACTGGAATGCTTCGATCATCGCATCGCCCTTCCTCCGGACCTGGCCACCCCGCGGCTCAGCCCACCGTTAGCAGGACGTCGCCCTCTTGGACGGCGTCCCCGGCCTTCACGTTTATCGCCGAAACCTTGCCCCCGCACGCGGCGAACACCTGCGTGTTCATCTTCATCGCCTCCAGCGTGACCACCAGATCGCCCTCGGCCACCGCCTGCCCCACCTGGGCGTGCACCTCCACAATCCTCCCGGCCAGCGGGCTCGTCACGGAACCAGACCCCGCCGCGACCGCCGGCCGCTTTGGCGGCGGCGGTGGCGCCTGCACCGGGGCCGAGGCGACCGCCGGACCCTGCCCGGCGGCCGCTGCCGCGCCCTCATCGATCACATCCACCATGACCTCGAAAACCCTGCCGTCTACCGTGACTCTCAGTCGCTTCATGTCTCTCTCCTTGGATTTATCTCACCTTGTGTGATTGGAAATGCTGCCGCCGGCCCTCGGCCGACCACGTCCCCACCGCCGCGTCGTGCCGCAGGCGGACCGATGCCACCCGGTGCCCGGGACCCAGCGCCGCATGCACCGCAGCCACCACCGCCGCCTCGACGGTATCCTCGTCACGCGCCGGCACCGCCGACACCACCCGGTGCCCCGGACCCAGCGCCGCGTGCGCCGCCGCGATCACCGCCGCGCGCACGACCGCCTCCTCCGCCTCGTCGTCGAAGACATCCCCGCCCCCAAAGGATGCCACCTCCCGCACCTTGGCGGAACGGAATGCTGCCCCCGCCAGCTCGCAGATCAGCCAGAGCATCATGAGGGCCGACAGGACCACGATCAGGCCGACGAATTGGAACTCGACGCACTCCCCGACGCCCGGCCTATCGGGCAACATGGAGGCCATCAGCATGAGATGGGCCATCGTCATAGCGGGATGTTCCCGTGCTTCTTCGCCGGGCGAGTCTCGCGCTTGCCCAGCGTCTTCCGCAGCGCCATCGCCACCTGCGCCCGCGTCTCCGACGGCGCGATCACGTCATCGATCATCCCCGCCCCGGCCGCCTGGTACGGCGAGGCGAACTTGTCCCGATAGTCCGCGATCAGCTCGGCCTCCTTGGCCTTCGGGTCGGGCGCCGAATCGATCTCGCGCTTGTAGATGATGCGCGCCGCGCCCTCCGCGCCCATCACCGCGATCTCGGCCGTCGGCCACGCCAGCACCACGTCGCCCCCAAGGTCCTGGCAGCACATCGCGATGTAGGCCCCCCCGTAGGCCTTCCGCATGATCACCGTGACCTTGGGCACCGTCGCCGCGGAATAGGCGAATAGCATCTTGGCACCGTGCCGGATGATGCCGCCCCGCTCCTGGGCGGTCCCCGGCATGAAGCCCGGGGTGTCCACGAGGGTGAGCAGCGGGATGTTGAAGATGTTGCAGAAGCGGATGAAGCGGGCGCCCTTGTCCGATGAGTCGATGTCGAGCGTGCCGGCCCTGACCATCGGCTGGTTGGCGATGATGCCCACCACGATGCCCTCGATCCGCCCGAATCCCACGACGATGCTCTTGGCCCAGTCCCGCTGCACCTCTAGAAACCGTTCCCCATCCACCAGCCGCGCGATCACCTTCTTGACGTCGAAGGTGTCCTTGTGGTCCGCCGGTATCACCGCCTCGATCGCCGGGTCCGGCGCGGTCGAGATGTGCTCGGTCGGCCGATGGGGCGGATCCATCATGTTGTTCGAGGGGAGATAGGATAGCAGCTCCTTGACCAGCGCCACCGCGTGCGCGTCGTCCTCGGCCACGAAATGGATGTTCCCGCTCACCGTCGCGTGCGCCGCCGCGCTCCCGATCTGGCCCATCGTGGTCTCCTCGCCCGTCGCCGCCTTGATCACCTCCGGCCCGCAGATGAACATGTTCGACGTCGATTTCGTCATGATGACGAAATCCATCAGGGCCGGCGAATACGCCGCGCCGCCGGCGCAGGGGCCGCACACCACCGCGATCTGCGGCACCACGCCCGAGAGCAGGACGTTGCGGAAGAATATCTGGCCGTAGCCCGCCAGGGAGGCCACGCCCTCCTGGATGCGCGCCCCGCCGGAGTCGTTGAACGCCACCACGGGCATCCCGTTCTCCATCGCGAACATCATCAGGTTCGTGATCTTCCGGGCGTGCACGCTGCCGAGCGAGCCCCCCGCCACCGTGAAGTCCTGGCTGTACGAAGCCAGCGGGCGCCCGTCGACGAAACCGCTCCCGCTGACGCAGCCGTCCGCCGCGAGGTCCTTGCCATCCATCCCGAAACCCCGGACGGCGTGCCGCACGTGCAGGCCGGTCTCCTGAAACGTGCCCTTGTCAAAAAGGGCCCCGACGCGATCCCGGGCCGTCATCACGCCCTTGTCGCGCCGCGCCTTGAGCTTGTCCTCGCCGCCCCCGGCCCTCGCCCTCGAGCGCCGATCCTTCAGCTGATCCAACAGTTCCGGTCGTATTGGCATGAGTGTCGTCTCCCCATCAGTGTGCGTGACCGCACCCGCATCCGCCCGCCTTCGGCATGCAGAACTCCGTCAGCACGCCCCGCGTCGATTTCGGGTGCAGGAATGCGACGAGCTTGCCCGCCGCGCCCTCGAAAGGCTCCTTGTGGATCAGGCCCACCCCGGCCGCTGCCGCCTGGGCCAGTTGCCCGCCGATGTCGTCCGTGGCAAAGGCCACGTGGTGGATCCCCTCGCCATTCTTCTCGATGAATTTCGCGATCGGGCTCTCCGGGTCCGTGGCCTCCAGCAACTCGATGTGCACCTCGCCCACGCTGAAGAACGCCGTGCGAACCTTCTGGGACACCACCTCCTCGCGCTTCTCGCACTCGAGGCCAAACGCCCGCTCGTACATGGCCACGGCATCGTCCAGCGAACGCACCGCGATGCCCAGATGATCTATCTTCTGAATCATATCGTCTCCTGGTCCCTATCCGGCCCCGAGCCCCAGCCTCTCGTTCAACTCCGTGAGGATCTTGCGCGCCGCCACCGGCAGCACCGTGCCGGGCCCGAAAACCGCCGCTGCCCCCTTGCTGTAGAGAAACTCATAATCCTGTGCCGGGATGACGCCGCCCACGACGACCATGATGTCATCGCGGCCAAGTTTGCCAAGTTCCTCCGCGAGCTGCGGCAGGAGCGTCTTGTGGCCCCCCGCCAGGCTGCTGATGGCCACCACGTGCACGTCGTTCTCGACGGCCATGCGCGCGGTCTCCTCGGGGGTCTGGAACAGGGGTCCGATGTCCACGTCAAAACCCATGTCCGCGTAGGCCGTCGCCACCACCTTGGCGCCCCGGTCGTGCCCGTCCTGCCCGATCTTCGCGATCAGGATGCGGGGCCGCCGCCCCTCCTCCACCGCAAAGGCGTCGGTCATCCCCCGGATCGCCCCGATCTCCTCGCTCTCGCCAAACTCTGTCTGATACACGCCAGAGATCGAGCGGATCTGCGCCTTGTGCCGCCCGAAGACCTTCTCCAGCGCGAAGGAGATCTCCCCGAGCGAGGCACGCGCCTTCGCGGCATCCACCGCCAGCTCCAGAAGATTCCCCTCGCCGGTCTCCGCCGAGCGCGTCAGCGCCGCGAGCGCCGCCTGCGCGCGGGCCGCGTCCCGCTCCGAGCGCAGCCGGGCCAGCCGCTTGATCTGCGCCTCGCGGACCGCCGTGTTGTCGACCTCCAGGACCTCGATCTCCTGGGCCTTGTCCAGGCGGTAGCGGTTCACGCCGACGATCGTCTCGCGCCCGGAATCGATCCACGCCTGGCGGCGCGCCGCCGCCTCCTCGATCCGGAGCTTGGGCAGACCGGTCTCGATCGCCTTGGCCATGCCGCCCAGGCCCTCGATCTCTTGGATGTGGCCCCAGGCCCGGCGCATCAGGACTCCCGTGAGCGCCTCGACGAAATACGATCCCGCCCAGGGGTCGATCACCTGGCAGATGCCGGTCTCGTCCTGGAGATAGAGCTGCGTGTTGCGCGCGATGCGCGCCGAGAAGTCCGTCGGCAGCGCGATCGCCTCGTCCAGGGAATTGGTGTGCAGCGACTGGGTGTGGCCCAGCGCCGCCGCCATCGCCTCGACGCAGGTGCGCACCACGTTGTTGAACGGGTCCTGCTCGGTCAGGCTCCACCCGCTGGTCTGGCTGTGCGTGCGCAGCGCCATCGACTTCGGGTTCTTAGGGTTGAACTGCGCGATCAGCTTGGCCCAGAGCGCGCGCGCCGCGCGCATCTTGGCCACCTCCATGAAGAAGTTCTTTCCCTGAGCCCAGAAGAATGACAGCCGCGGCGCGAAATCGTCGATGCCGATCCCCGCCTGAAGGCCCGTGCGCACGTACTCCAGGCCGTCGGCCAGCGTGTACGCCATCTCCAGGTCCGCCGAGGCGCCCGCCTCCTGCATGTGATAGCCAGAGATGCTGATGCTGTTAAATTTCGGCATCCGCCGCGAGCTGAAGGCGAAGATGTCGGCGATGATTCGCATCGAGGGCCTGGGCGGATAGATGTAGGTGTTCCGCACCATGTATTCCTTGAGGATGTCGTTCTGGATGGTCCCCGACAGCGCCTCCAGCTTCACCCCCTGCTCCTCGGCCGCCACGATGTAGAATGCCATGACCGGCAGCACCGCGCCATTCATGGTCATCGAGACCGACATCTTGTCCAGCGGGATCCCGTCGAACAGGATCTTCATGTCCAGCAGCGAGTCGATCGCGACCCCGGCCTTGCCGACGTCGGCAAACGCCCTGGGATGATCCGAATCATAGCCGCGGTGCGTCGGAAGGTCGAAGGCGACCGACAGGCCCTTCTGGCCGGCCGCGAGATTCCGGCGGTAGAACGCGTTGCTCTCCTCCGCCGTCGAGAATCCGGCGTACTGGCGCACGGTCCACGGCCGCGTGACATACATCGTGGCGTAGGGACCCCGCACGTACGGCGGGAAGCCCGGCATCCCGCCCATGTGCTCCAGCCCGGCGATGTCCTCGCGCCGATAGAGCGGCATCACGTCGATCTGCTCCATCGTCTCCAAGGCCCACTGCTCGAGCGGCTTGCCGGTCTCCTGCTCGAGCCGGGCCTTCCACTCCTCGAACGAGGCCCCGCTCGAGGGCGGGACGAAATCGACCTGGCTGAAGTCCGGGAAAGCCTTCATACCTGAACCCCCACCCGCCGGGCCAGGCGCGTCAGGCTGTCCAGCGCGTCGCAGCGGATATGGATGAACTCCTCGACCCCGGTGGCCTTGTGGCCATCGATCTGGTCCTTCGGATAACCCGCCAGGACCAGGGCCACGGAGGGCAACCGCGCCCGCATCGCCGCCGCCAGCGGCGGCACAAGCTCCGGATAGGTCTCGTCCGTCGAGCAGATCACCACGATGCTCGCGCCCGACTCGGCCGCGGCCATCGCCGCGGCGTCGGCATCCGCGTATCCCGCGCCCCCAACGACCTGGAACCCCCCCACCTCAAAAAAGCCCCGGCTGAAGTCCGCCCTGGCCTTGTGCTGCCGCATCGGCCCCATGGCCGCGAGAAACACCTTCGGGCGCGCCCCCGCCTTTCGCCCGTGCTCGATCACCGCCATCCGCAATCTCTCATAGCCCTCGGCCACCCGGCACACCTTGACCGGCGGGATCGGTTCGTCGGGATGGTCCTGTATCCGCAGCGTGCGCGTCACCTCGCCGAGCGTCGCCCCGGCCCGGACCGCCGCCACGCAGGCCTCGAACACCTCGCCCGGCTTGGCCTCGACGATCCCCGAAAGCCCCGCCATGACCTCGGTGTTCCTCCGGTTGTCCGAGGCGGTCCGGTACGTCTCGATCTGCGCCGCGCGCCGCTTCCGAAATGCCGCCGCATCAAAACCGGACCGCGCCAGCGGCTCCTCAGGCTGGTGCGCGTACTGGTTGGTCCCCACGATCACCTTGCCCCGGGTCGCCACCTTCGTGGCCTGCTCGGCCGCCGCCGCGGCAACCTCGCCCTGCGGGAATCCGGCGCGCATCGCAGCCGCCATGCCCCCGCGCCGCTCCACCTCCTGAAAAAGTGCCCAGCCCCGCTTGGCCAGCTCGGCCGTCAGGCGCTCCACATACCACGAGCCGCCCGCCGGATCGATCACGCGATCCAACCGGCACTCCTCGTGCAAAATCAGCTGCGTGTTGCGGGCGATCCTCCGAGAGAATTCGTCCGGGAATCGCACCACCTCGTCGAAGGGCCCGACCTGCATGCTGTCGCAGCCGCCCACCACCCCGGCGAACGCCTCGGTCGTCGTCCGCAGCATGTTGACGTACGGGTCGAACACGGTCTTGTTCCACTGCGCCGTGCGCACGTGGATGCGCAGCCGCTGCGCCTCCTCCGATCCGCCCAGCACCTCCACAAGGCGCGCCCAGAGCATCCGCGCGGCCCGCAGCTTCGCTATCTCCACGAAGAACCGCGACCCCACCGTCAGCGCGAGCCGCATGTGCGTCGCCACCTGATCCACCGTCAGCCCACGCCGCGTCATCTCCCGCAAATACTCTGCCCCCGTCGCCAGGGTGAACCCCAGCCCGTGCACCGCGTGCCCCCCGCCCTCGAACCAGGGCCTCCCATGGACGCAGATGGTCTCCATCCCGGGAGCGTTCTGCGCAGCCCACACCAACAGCTCCCGCATCTCGCTGTACGCCTGATCGAACGAGTGCGGCAACGCCCCCTCGTTGGCCGCCACGCCGATCGGGTCCATCTCGATGCACCCCCGCAGCTTTTCCAATGCCTTGCCCCGCTTCCGCGCCAGCGCCACCAGCAACGCCGCAAACGGCAGCGCCGATGAACCCGAGCGGACAAATAGCGAGACCTTTTCCAAGTCTATGCCGTCCAGCGCCTTGTGCAGGTCTTCGAGCGTCGCAACCGACATCCCCCACACCCCGACATCGCCCGGCTTCGCCCAGTCCGGGTCGTGCCCGTTCCGCGTCGCCCGATCCAGCACCATGTTGATGCCGCTCAACCCGCGGTCCACATCATGCCGCGCCGCCATGTTGAATTCCACCGGCTCCGGATAGGTCAGCTCTTGGGAGATCTCCCAGCCGACGCCCAGATGCCCAGAGGCCCGCGCCCCGCGCACGAAGGGCGCAAATCCCGGAAGGGATCGCGGAAACTCGAGCCCATCGATATCTTCGGCCCGGTAGATCGGCTGCAGCTCGATCCCCTCCGCCAGCCGGGTCACCAATCGCTTCTCGAACGGGGCACCCCCCAGCGACTCCTCTGCCGCGGCACGCCACTCCGGATAACCCGCCGCGGGAAATCCCGCCAGCAGCGCGCCGTCGCTCTCTTTCGTCTCTCCTGCCATCATGTCTCTCGATATCTCGCGTCGCCCGCGAGCGGGCCATCACATAGGCTTGCCCGAGGCTTCCTGTCAATCAGTTTTTCTAATTTTTCGAAGGAACACGGGAGTATCGTGATAGCGCGCGTGAACGCAATACGGAAACCGCGAAATCTTTCGCGCCGGTGTAAGGAAAATCGTTACACCTGGAGCCACTCCCGGATGAAGAGATGGAGGCGGGAGAGGTCCTCGCGGCCCAGGCCGGCGCCGAGGGCGAACGTGGCCTTGTCGCTGGAGAGAATGAGGCGGCGTCCCCTCGGGGTGTCGTCGAGCCTCGGCATCTGTAACTTTTGGCGCCCAACGCGCGCGACATGGCACCTCGCCGGCTCGCTCAGGGGCGGGATCGTGCCCCCGCGGGAGGTGCCCCGCCGGATATCCATGGCCTCGTTGTCCATGGCCACCTCCTCGAACCCGCTCGGGCGCCAGCGCCCCCCGCATGCGCCCGCCCAGAACAGGATCACAAACAGGCACGCCACCGCGTAGATCGGCTCGACGAAAAACAGGGCCGCCGCGCCGGGACCACAGATCCCCACGCCGATCCAGAACAGCCGATCCGGGCCCACCCGCTCCAGCCAGTTGGCCGGCGCGGGCCACCGGAAGATCACTCGCGAACCGACCTTGCCCCCGCGGATCTCCGAGCCTGGCGGCATCCCAAATTCCTCGTCCACCTCTACCTCCTTAAAGACTTGCGAACGCTTTGGTGGCCGCCGACGACGCGGGCCAGATAATCGCGTATCATCTCGTTCGGTTCCGCACCGGCGAAATACACGTGGTCACCCCGAAGCGGTCGAACCACGAGGAACGGAGGCCGTCCCGGACTAGCCGGTTCCCGCGCCAGACGCGACGCGTCGGCATCCCAATCCACCCACACCACCTCGCGCAACCGCTCGATCGGCAACCGGTGGCGAAACTCCCGTCCACTGGCGCCCCCGACCCGCCACATCACTGTCTGCGGCCTCAGGTCCGCGGGCCGGACCACCCACTCCAGATCCTCCCACGACCGAGGCCACTCCCCCCCGCTCGCGCGCAGATAGCGGATCACGATGTCCCCAGCCCACCAGAGCGCGTGGGCCGTCTCCGCGTGCCGCAGCTGGAATGCCCGGAAACCCAGGTAGCCAACCAGCAACACGATGCCGGCGAGCCCCGCCCAGGCGAGCCTCCTCCACCACACCGACCGTCTTGTCGCGTCAGGCATCGCATTCGCGCCAATCCGGCGCCCACGGCAGCAAATTGCACCCACCCGGCCCGCCATTCAAGCCCGCCACGATTCGCCCAGGAATCTTCCGGACCCTGTCCGCCAGCGCTGAATCGAAAATTGGGTCGCGATGTAGGCTGCGCCTTGGGGCACGCGGCCGCATCGAAC